>CAMAUV010000016.1 GCA_945861415.1 Akkermansia muciniphila
CGCTGCGGACTTTTACCCGAACGAATCACCTGCACCAGCAGGGTATTCTCGTCCGAACTCAACTTGATAGCGATCGCGTGCCTCATGCAGACACACTGCCACACCAGTGTCAACTATATGTTACACTATTTTACGCGCACTACACTAGGAAGGTGCAGGCCCGGCCCAATGCGGTTCATCGATGCCCGCAAGCAGGGCTGCTCGCCCGTTCAATGTGCATGGCCCCGCGAAGCCTCTAAAGACGCGACTTCCTCAATTCTCCGAGCCTTGAACCCCAGAACGACGACCACCATGGCCAGAAGAAGATAGACGGCCTTAGCCGGGAGATCAAAGTGTGACTGCGCCATATAAAATGCGAGGGCAAGGTAGCTGGCAATACACACCGTCCACGCCCTAATCCGAACGCCACGCCGGCGCGAAGTCAGGATGACCATCAGCGAAGGAAAACTCAGCGCCCCGATGGCGGCCGCGATCATGGCCAGCATCAATTGCGTCTCCCAATACTCACTTTGCAACTGCCGCCGCTTGTCGAGCATCCAGGGAATAAGACACACGGCCGCTACGAGAATGGCCGACGATGGCACTACAAGCCACCATGCAATGCGGAGCGATTTACCGTGATGAGATTGGGAAACGTCGGCTGGGGTAGGCATAAACGCGAAGGGGCTATGCCGTCAGCAATTCGTGCAAATCTTCATCGGTCAACCCTTCCATGACCGGTGCCTCGTCATCAAGAGTCGCGTCCATGAGGCCGCGTTTCTTTTGCTGCAGGGCGACGATCTTTTCCTCAACGGTGCCGGTGGTGATGAGTTTATACACGGTGACGGGGCGGGTCTGGCCGATGCGGTGGGCGCGGTCGGTGGCCTGAGCTTCAACGGCGGGGTTCCACCAGGGGTCGAAGTGGATGACGGTGTCGGCTTTGGTGAGGTTGAGGCCGTAGCCGCCGGCTTTGAGGCTGATGAGGAAGACGCGCTTGGACTCCTCGTTCTGGAAGGAATCCACGAGGGTTTGGCGATCACGGGTTTGGCCATCGAGGAGGCAATAGTCGAGGCCGGCGGCGCGCACGGTTTCTTCAAGGAGGTGGAGCATGGAGGCGAAGGCGCTGAAGATAATGACGCTGTGGCCCCCATCGCGGATTTCGTCGAGGAGTTCGGCAAGAGCCTCGAGTTTGCCTGAGGGGCCTAGGGCCTTGGCGAGTTCACCGGGGAGCAGGCGCGGATCGCAACAGATCTGGCGCAGACGTAGCAGGGCGGTGAGCATGTGCAGGCGCGCCTGGGACTTGTTCTTCGCGCTCTCGGCGTCCATGACTTTGGCAGAGCCTTCGCGCATGAGGGCGGCGTAGAGTTCGCGTTGCGCGGGACTCATGTCGCAGGCATGGATGGTTTCAATCTTCGATGGCAGGTCTTTGGCGACATCTATTTTCAGGCGACGGAGGATGTATGGTGCCATGCGACGGCGGAGGCGGCCCATGAGCGGGGCGTTGCCGCCGGCGGCGAGCGGGGACTCATAGCGCTCAGCGAAGTCCTTGCGCGGGCCGAGGTAGCCGGGCACGACGAAATCGGTGATGGACCAGAGATCGCGCAAGCCGTTCTCAATCGGCGTGCCGGTGAGAGCGAAACGGGCGACGGCACGGAGGGAGCGCGCGGCTTTCGCCGCCTGGGTCTCGGGGTTTCGGATGAAGCCGGCCTCGTCGAGAATGACGGCACCCCACTCTGTGGAGGCGTGTTCTTCCATATCGCGAGCGAGAAGCTGGTAGCTGGTGATAACGAGGTGTGCGTCCTGGACCGCGGCGAACTGATTCTTCCGCCGCGCGCCTTCGAGCGTGAGCACGCGGAGGTGGGGGGTGAACTTCGTGGCTTCCGCGCGCCAGTTACCCAACAGCGACTTGGGGCACACGACGAGCGCCGCTTTGTCCGGCCACTGACGGCGCGCAGCGGCAATGAGCGCGAGGCTTTGCAGGGTTTTTCCAAGACCCATTTCGTCGGCGAGAATGCCGCCGTTACCGGACGCGGCGTGATCAAGGAGCCACTCTACGCCAATCCTTTGGTAATCGCGGAGTTTTGTCAGGAGATCGGGCGGCACGCTAATGTCGAGCGGCCATGAGGGAGGCGGGGGCTGCGTGCCGGGAAGCGCGCCAAAGGTTCGCTCCAAATAGCCGAGTTGCGTGCGCTTCACGCGAAACGAGCCGGTGTTCTGGTCGGGCTGCACGTCGCGGAGGACTTCGTTGATGTCGGCAGCGTCAGCCATATTGACGACGGTGATGCGTCCGTTGGGCTGCTTGCGGTTGCCTCCGCTGGAGAGCAGGCGGGCTACTTCCGCCCGGTTAATAGTTCCGCCGCGCGCGCTGGTGAAGGCGAGGTCGAATGAGAGCCAGTCACTACCGTTGCCCACCGGGTGCCACTCCGGCGTGATGCGGTCCACATTCGCCGTCGATGCGGTGAAGCGCGTGCCGAGCGTGACGTGCCAGTCGGCTTTAAGGCGGTCGAGTTCACCAGCGAAGAACTGGAGCACCAGCGTCTCGCGGGACAGCACCCACTCGCCGGGCGCGGCGGCGGCATCGAAACTGCAGGCCTCCAGACGGCGCACGGCGGCGGATTCTGCAAGGAGATTCCGTGTCAGGAAAGTGTCGACATCAGTGCCTACGAGCGGGAAGCCGGGAACAAGTTCCACGAGCGGAGGAAAGGGCACGGGCCCGCCGTCGTAGCGGCAGCGGAGTTTGGCCGTGAGCTTTTCGAGCGAGCCTTCGAGGGTGAGTTCGAACTCCGGAATGGCCGGACGGAGTTTGAGGGCGAGAACGCCGGGCGAGGAGGCTTCGGTATCGAGAGCAAAGACGGATTGGAGGGCGTCGAGGTTAGCCGCAAGCCAACGTTGGGGTTTTTCCAGCGGGCGCTGCGGCGGAATGGTGCGGAGGAGCTCGTGGAAGGTTTCTGGGATATGGAGGGACGAGAGGGAGTGCTCCGCAGCAACTGTGGCCCAGGCATTCAGCCCACGGGGATCGCCAGGGCTGGAAGCCCGGGCTACGGTTGAAATAAGCCAGCAGGTGTCTGTGGGCGAGACGGGGAGCGCGATGTGGCTGTGCGGCGGAAGGCAGAGGAAAAGGCAAACGTTTTGTCCAGCCTCCGTAATGACCAACCGCAAGCGCGCGGGGCTACGGGTGATGGTGAGCGGCAAGCGCTGAGAGCTTTCTTTGATGAAGACCCGTGGATGCTCCACGAGGGCGGCGAGCGCCCCGGTGATCTGGGGTGGCGCCGTGAGCATGAGATGAGACGGTACGGTGTTTTGCTGAAGGCTGCCGAGCCATGTAAGGAGTGGCAGGTCTGACGGATCGGACGAACCCGAGCGGTCGGACTCAATAGCGACGCTGAGTTTCCCGCGTTGAAGGGCCTCCATGAATGTCGGCGGCAGCAGGATGCTGAGCCGCCCCGACACCTTTGCCGGGACCACTGCCGGCTTCGGCGCGGCGGGCGCTGCGCTGGTTCCGGTGGAAACTGTCTTCTTCTCGTGCCGGTGCACCCATGCCGTGCCCACTGCGAGCGAGTGTGCACAGAGGCTGCCGCTTTTGAGCGATTGAAAGCAGGTGCAGAGATTATCCATGTCGCTGCGACTGCGAATGAGAAGGCCGCACGCGAGGTCCTTGCCCTGATCACGCACAGTGCCGGTGAGTCGCGTGCCATCAAAGGCGGCCGCAGTAACCGCGCCACCCCGATGCATGGCGCGGGCGCGCTTCATCTCCTGCCAACCGCCCATTTCCATGAGCCATGCGTCGGTGATATCCATAGGCTAGGCTGACTCCGGCTAATGACGGGTGATGCTCCACTCCCACTGGTTTCCTGCGACGTTACTAGCGCTGCCGCTCATGGTAGAACCGTCGATAGTGCCGGTGTAGGTGGCGTAGCCGTTGTTGATCTGCATAGTGACGACCGAGCCTTCCTGCTGCCACGTGGCCGGGGCAGCGCTGACGGACATTCTGCCGCCGCTCTTGAATACACAGAGCATGGTAGCACCGTCGGCAGAGGGGCCAGTCCAGACGGTGCCAGCGAGTTTTCTCTTGGACGTGCCCATGGTGGTGCAGGCAACCAGCAGAAAGGAGTATGCGAGGATTGCGGAATGTTTCATATACAAAGAGCACGCCTGCACAGCGGTTCGCCATGCTGCACAAGGGAGGATTCCCGGCGGTGGGACAGATTGGCCTTGAGCCCATGCTCAAATTCCCCAAGCGGTGCGAGCGAGGACAGCGAAAAACTGCCCAATCGACCACAGGAACTGGAATTGGAGGTGTCATGACCCAAAACTCAAGGCGCGCCCACCGCGGAGAAGGCCGAGGTGGTCATGGAGGAGGCCGTAGCACCTATTAAAATCATGCGGGATAAGGAACTAACGAGGGAACTGGGAGAATTTTATGCGAATAAACTACCGACAGCGATTTAGTTTTTCGGCCTCCAGAAGGATGCCCCGGGTGTAATCAAACTTGGGGAACTCCTCATGCAGCGGCCGACTGCGGAACCAGCGCTACCACAGTAACTGGGCATTTCCTCTCTCGACATAGCGGACGCGTGGGGCTCTCTACGCGTTATCTTTTGACTGCATGAAAGCCCTCACCTACAACTCCTCCACCTACACTTCCGCTCTCCGCAAACTGGACCGCCGCCACGTTCCTTCGGCGGAATTACAGTCGTATGTGACGGGCATACTCGCCGAGGTGAAAAAGCGCGGGGATGCGGCGGTAGTGGAATTTGCCGCGAAATTTGATGGAGCGAAACTTGCCGCGAAAACGCTGGCAGTGACAGAGAAGGAATTCGCCGCAGCAGAGAAGTCAGTACCGGCGGATGTGAAGCGAGCACTGACGGCATCGCACCGCAATGTAATGACTTTCGCAAAGAAGAGCCTGCGCAAGAACTGGAAAATGCGAAACGCACAGGGCGCGGAGACCGGTGAGGTCTATCAGCCGTTTCAGCGCGTGGGCATTTACGTGCCGGGGGGCAGCGCACCGCTGGTGAGCACTGTGCTGATGACCGTCACGCTCGCGCAGGCGGCCGGCGTGCCGGAAATCGTTGTCTGCACGCCCTGCGATGCTGAGGGAGAGGTGAATGCAGCCATGCTCGCCGCGCTCCGCCTCACGGGAGCGACGGAAGTTTATAAAGTGGGCGGCGCTCATGCTGTGGCGGCGTTGACCTACGGCACGAAGACCATCCGCGCGGTGGATAAGATCATGGGGCCTGGGAATAAGTTTGTAGTGGAGGCCAAGCGCCAAGTGTTCGGGGCCGTGGCCATCGACCTGCTGCCTGGGCCCAGCGAGATCATGGTGATCGCTGACCGCACAGCGAACCCCGCGTTCATTGCCGCGGACCTGCTGGCTCAGGCGGAGCACGGCAAGGACAGCGCGGTCCTTTTCGCCACGCCGGACAATAAACTGTTCGCAGATGTGCAGACGCAACTCGCACATCAGATTGAGACGCTGCCGCGCGCGGAGATCATCCGGCAGTCGCTCGACACCAACTGCACGCTCATTCTCACGAAGGATTTGGCGCAGGCGGTGGACATCTGCAACTCATGGGCTCCGGAGCACCTGAGCCTTGTAGTATCCCCAGCCGACGAGCGACGATTGCTGCCGCTCATCCGCACCAGCGGCGCGATTTTCCTTGGGAATTATAGCCCGGTAGCCGTGGGAGATTTCCTCGCCGGGCCTTCGCACACGCTGCCCACCGGCGGAGCGGGCAAATCCTTCCCGGGACTAACTGTGGATCAATTCCAGCGCCGCACGAGCATTGTGAAACTCAGCCGTGCGGCCCTCGTGAAGAGCGCGCCCATCATCGCGAAATTCAGTGAAATGGAAGGACTCGCCGCTCACGGCCGGTCCGCGACGCTGCGCGCTATGGATTGAGGCCAGCGGGAACTCTACTGCAGCTAGTTTCTGCCAGCTGGCACCTGCTGGGTGAGGCAGTGGAAGCTGCCCAGCCCCCAGACGAGTGAGCGGCTGTCGATGGCGACGATTTTCCGGTCAGCGAAACACTCCTGTAGTTTGTGCAGGGCTAGTTCATCGTTGTCGTCATTGAAGACCGGCACCAATACGGCGTCGTTGAAGATGTAGAAATTCGCATAGCTCGCCGGGAGTCGCTGCCCATCAGTGATCACGGCCTTTGGCATCGGGAGCGTGATCACATTCAGCGGGCTGCCGTCCTCGGTGGTCATGCGGCTGAGGCGCTCGTAGTTTTCCATCAGCGGCTTGTGATTCACATCGCTCTCGTCCTCTTCAATCACCGTCACCACAGTCTCGGTATTGATGAAGCGGGTGATGTCATCAATGTGGCCGTCTGTGTCGTCGCCCACGATGCCATCGTGCAGCCAAAGAATTTTCTCCTGTCCGAGGTATTCGATGAGATAGCGCTCAATGTCCTTCTTAGTCAGGTGAGGGTTGCGGTTTTTGTTCAGCAGGCAGCTCTCCGTCGTCAGCAGGGTGCCGCAGCCATTCACGTCGATGCTGCCGCCCTCCAGCACGATACCGGCGTCGTATTCCGGCAGTCCCAGTAATTTGGCCATCACTGTGCTGATGTCGTTGTCCGGAAAAGCCTCGGGGTATTTCCCGCCCCATGCATTGTACTTCCATGAGGTGGCAGCCACGCCGCCGCTTTCGTCATTCACGACGAAGATCGCGCCGTGGTCCCGGCACCAGGGATAGACGGACGGGATGTCAGTGATAACCAGATTCTGCTGCGCCTCCCGGTTGACGTTCGATTCGACGTAGCGCCGGTCCTCTGGGTCCGTGCAGTTCAGGTAAAGCCGCTCACCCTGAGTGATGGCTTCAATCATTTGAATGAACGTCGGCAGCACGCGGTCGTGATGATCTCCGTCGGGAAAACTGGTGTCTTTACGCGAAGGCCAGCTCATCCATGTGGCTTGGTGGCGTTCCCATTCCGCCGGCATGCGCCAACCGGCATCGCGCAGTGAAGGAGTTAGTATCATAGTCTGAAAAGGAGAAAAAATGGCATGCACCCGGTGTCACACGGCCTCGGAGTGCCAAACCTCGGCCACGCGCTCAATCCGCAGCGCCCGACCGGTGGCCAAATCAACCTCCACCCATGCGCCGCAGACCATCACTGGACCCTGTGCCACGCCGTAACGCACCGGGCGTCCCGTTTTGAATCGATAAAGGACGGGGTCTACCTGACTGCCGATGACGCTGTCCCTGGGGCCGCACATCCCGGCATCGCAGAGAAAAGCAGTTCCGCCAGGCAGAATGCGTTCATCCGCCGTCTGCACATGCGTGTGCGTGCCGACCACAGCGCTTACTCTTCCATCAAGGTGCCAGCCCATGGCGATTTTTTCGCTCGTAGCCTCCGCATGGAAATCCACAAAAATTACCGCCGTCTCGGCGCGCAGCTTTTCCACCTCTTGGTCGACCATGAGGAAGGGATTCTCGAGAGGAGGGTTCGTGAACGTGCGTCCCTGAGCCTGCAGGACGGCCACCTTGCCCTTTTCCGTCTCCAGCACCACGCTGCCCTGCCCCGGAGTGCCGTTGGGGTAATTGAGCGGGCGTAGCAGACGGGGTTCATCGGCCATATACTCGACGATCTCGTTCTGATCCCAGACGTGATCCCCAGTGGTCACCACCGCGGCACCAGCGCGCATCAGGCCAATGGCTATCTTCGGCGTGATGCCCCTTCCCGCCGCAGCGTTTTCGCCGTTCACGATGATGAAATCAATGCCGAGTCGCTCCTTCAGTTCCGGGAGTTTTGCAGTCACTGCACGACGCCCCGGCTCTCCAAAAATGTCGCCAAGAAAAAGGATACGCAGAGTTCCGGCGGGTGATGCTTTGATAGTGTCCACTGCCCAGTCCTTGGCTCATCAAAATACGTTGTCTACGGACTTTATAAAGCTAGGGGAAAAAAACACCTCAGACATCACTCGCTCCCGGTGGTCGAAAATTTTGCGCAACTGCGGTGCAATGAGGAACGGATGCAGTAACGCTCCCAGCGGACCGAAAGGCGGAATGTAGGTCACGATGTCCTCCATCTCCACTCCCCCGCCGGGAGCGTCACGGAAGTGATGTTCGTGGTGCCACATGCTGTAAGGCCCCCGGCGCTGCTCATCCACGAAGTATTCGCCTTCACTCAAATGGGTGATCTCAGAAAGCCATGTCAGTGGAAGTCCCATCAGGGGCTTGACCCGATATTTAATCATCAGGCCAGCGTGTACTTTTAACGGCACTTGGCTTACAATAGTGAACCCGAGCCCCGGTGGGGTAATGCGGGAGAGATTACGCGGGTCGGAGAAAAACGACCACGCTTGAGCGCGTGTAGCGCTCAGGCGCGCGGTGCGGCGGAGAGTGTAAATTGCCATATAATGTATAATACGCCCGCGGCAGATTCCGGGAAGCGCCCGGGATTTCAGGGTTTCACGCCTTCCTGAAGCTTCCGGAACTCCTCCTTCGTCTTGCGCAGATGCTCCTTTATTTCTTCAGGAACGTTCGGATTATTCAACAACGCATCGAAGGCATCGTCTCCGGAACTACCGTCGGAGATGGAACTGGCGCTGCTGCTGCTCTCAGTGACAGTCGTTTTGCCATCCGGCCCCACGACCGCCGTGCGGCGTGATTCTCCTCCCTTCCGGTTCTGCCTTTCTTTCAGGAGACGACCCGCTTCGTTCATTATTTTGTCATCGGCGGAGGCATCCGGTGACCGCTGGCCCGTTGTCACTATGCCCGCGGCGACAGTGAGATGGGTATCGCTTTCCGAAAAATCAGGCTGAACCCACTGCTCCGTGCCCTCCGCTACAGGCCCCTTAAGGCGTGTGCGGCTCGTCGTAGCAAGCTCGTGATCAATGGCCCCGAGGCGGTTGGTGGTAAAGACGAGCGCTGCATTCGGCACTTCCACGTTAGACCACCGCGAGGATTCCATCAGTGCCTGCTGCGCGACAACGTGCGCGTCCTCCTCAAAGCGCGGGCACTGCCTCGCGTAGAGGGGAAAGATCTCCCCAATTATTGGCGATCCATGCGCGCCAGCGGCTGGTGTAGGTTTCTGCAGTCACAGTTTAGGACGCCCAGCCCATGGAGCGGAGCCGCGTGCCGCATCCATTTGCGAACAGCTAAGATTTTTTCCTGCCACCTCCAGCGTCCATGCCGAAGGATGCTGAGTGAAACCGATGTGCGGGTAATAATCCACGGCCTTCGGGGCGGCGATAAGCACTATCTTCGCTTCAGGCCCCAGCCGTCCGCAGGTTTCCTCAATGAGCCGCCGGCCTATGCCCCGGCGCGCGAAGTTTTGATCCACCGCAAGGTCCGCGAGGTAACAGACATAACCAAAATCCGTGAGACAACGGGCCACCCCGACCAGAATCCCGTCCGCGCGGCAAGTGACCCAGAGATTGGCGTGAGCGGTCATTTGCTGCATGCACGTCATATCCTCCAACGGCCTGCGCTCTCCGAGCGTGGAGCGGCGGAGCACATCGATGAATTCCGCTGCGGATGGCGCTTCGAAGGTGGAGAACTGTAAGTCGGACATGGCCGAACTGGACACTTCCTGACCGTGGATTCAAGCACAGGACTCCATAGACTCCGCGTCATTAATTCGTGCTTCCCTAGCCTCCGCTCCCCGCTTCACTTCGCATCATGGAAACACTGCACGGCATCGTCGAGCGCGTCACGTTTCACGCCGAGGACACTGGTTACTCTGTTCTGAAAGTGAAGGTTTACGCGCGCAGTGAACCCGTCACCGTTACCTGCCGCGTGGCTTCCATCACCCTCGGAGAGGAAATCAAGGCGCAGGGTGAATGGGTGAACGTGGCCGATTACGGACGGCAGTTTAAGTCGGAAGTCATTGAGACTGCTGCACCATCTTCGCGGGAAGGCATTGAGCGCTATCTGGGCAGCGGGCTCATTGAGGGCATTGGCCCGGTCTATGCGAAAAAACTGGTGGAGCGCTTTGGCGAGGGAATCTTCGATATCATTGAGCAGAACAGCGCAAAGCTCGAGGAAGTGCCCGGCGTAGGCAGCAAGCGACGCAAGGAAATCAAAGCTTCGTGGGAAAAGCACAAGAGCATCCGGCAAATCATGGTCTTCCTGCACCGGCACGGCATCAGCACTGGAAAAGCAGTTAAGATTTTCCAAACTTATGGCGAAAATGCCATCGGCATCGTGCAGGGGAATCCATGGCAGCTGGCCAAAGACATCAACGGCATCGGATTCAAGAGTGCCGATCGGATTGCGCAACAACTCGGCATGGCAGCGGATGCCCCGGAGCGTCTGAGGGCAGCCCTCACTCACCTGCTGCTCGCGGCTGGAGACGATGGCCACTGCGCGCTGCCTAGGGGTGAACTGCTGACTAAGGGTGTGGAACTTCTCCAGACCCCACCGGAACTAGTGGAGGAGGCTCTACTCCGCATGCTCGAAAGCGCGGAAGTAGTGCGCGAGCTCATCGACGGCGCTGAACTGATCTTCCCGCCGCACCTGATTCACGCGGAGCGCGAGATCGCGCAGAGACTGCGCCTGCTGGTAGCGCAGCCAGTTAAGTATCCGCCCATCGACGCGGAAAGAGCGATCAACTGGGTTCAGCGGGAGACCGGCCGGGAACTTGCCAAAGGGCAGCGCGCCGCAGTGGAGCAGGCCCTCCAGAGCAGAATCCTTGTCATCACCGGCGGTCCCGGAGTGGGCAAGACCACCATCCTCAACAGTATTCTGCGCATACTTGGTGCGAAAGGCGTGGAGTTCGTACTCGCCGCCCCCACAGGACGCGCCGCCCGCCGCATGAGCGAAAGCACGGGGCACGAAGCGAAAACCATTCACCGCCTTCTCGATTACCAGCCCGGCACGGGATGGCAGCGGAACAGAAAAAGCCCGCTGAAAGGCCAGCTCTTCGTGCTCGATGAAACCAGCATGGTGGACGCGCCCCTTATGCACCGCTGGCTGGATGCACTTCCGGACCACGCCCATGTACTGCTCACCGGAGATGTCGACCAGCTTCCCAGTGTCGGGCCCGGAAGTGTGCTCGCCGACATGATTCAATGCGGCCTCGTTCCCGTCGCAAGGCTCACGGAAGTTTTCCGCCAGGCGGCCACTAGCCGTATCATCATGGCCGCACACGAAATCAATTCGGGCCTCGTTCCCGTCCTGCAGAAACCCGCGCCCAAAGGCTGTGACTTCCATTTTATTGAGCGGGACGGCCCGGAAGCCATTCAGGAAACCATTCTCCACCTCGCCCGGGAACGCATCCCCGAAGCCTTCCGGTTGGAACCGCGCGACATCCAAGTCCTCAGCCCCATGAACCGGACATCGCTTGGTACGAACAACCTGAACACCCTACTCCAGAACGCGCTCAATCCGCCATCGGAAGTGAACTTCGACGTCGAGCGATTCGGGCTCACTTTCCGCACGGGAGACAAGGTCATCCAGACCCGCAACAACTACGACAAGGATGCCTTCAACGGTGACACCGGACGCGTATGCGAGATAGAGACTGATCCTCTGCGCCTTCACGTCCGCTTCGATGACGGGCGCAATGCAGCCTATGAAACCGGCGACCTCGACGAACTCCAGCTCGCCTACGCCATTACTATTCACAAGAGTCAGGGCAGCGAATTTCCTGCCGTGATCATTCCGGTCACCACGCAACACCACATCATGATGCGGCGTAATCTACTCTATACCGGAATCACCCGGGGACGAAAACTTGTGGTGCTGGTCGGAGACCCCAAAGCCCTCGCTTTAGCCGTGGGCGACTCCGGCAGCAGCAGCCGCTGGAGCGGGCTACGGGAAAGGCTCGGCTCTAAAATCTAAAGTCCACTACGGCACCAGCCTCATCAGTCGCGCCGCGGCAACGGCATCACTTCCAACCGTAGACGAGCGCCCAATCGATTTCTTCCTTCGTCACGCCGGTGAGTTTGAAGACAATGAGGTAGGTGCCGGTTTTGGTCGGTGTCAGCTTCAAGGAGGTGAAGTCTTTGCCGCTCTTCTTTTCCGAAGCGACTTTAACGCCATTGGAGTCGTAAATTTCGATCTCCATTTTGACCTTCTCCGTGGAGCTACCCAGCCAAAACCAGACAGTGCCGCCCTTGAAGAACTGGTGCTTCACCAGTTTTTGTTCACCGGAGACCAAATTACCGTTCCAGTATTCTTGGCGGATTTTGAATCCTTCTTTGACGGCATCCATCGCGGCTTCGAGAGCGGCGGAGTGGGCGTCATCCACGACGGCGGATGCCCGCGGGGTGGTGAAGGCAAGAGCCAGCGCGCAAAGCGCGGTGCTGAGGAAAATGTGGTGTTTGAGGCGCATGGGGATTAGCCTTTTGTAGTGATAGATTTTACGAGATCGGTGCAGATTGTATTCATTTCCTTCACCGATTTTTCCGTGAGGTTCTCATCGCCGCTCTGCATGATCTCGCGCAGCCGGGCTACGCCATCGGCAATGGCCTTGAGCTTGGCGGGATTTCTCGCGCGCGTAAGCATGTCTTCCATCACGTCGTTGAAGTATTCCGCAAGGTCCGGCTGATACAGGAGTTCTGCGCGGTCTCTTGAGTAGCCGCCGGCAATAATGCTGGTGATGACTTCGGTGCCGCGGAGCCAGCCGCCGACGGAAATGCACTCGGCGAGGGCTCCGTCGCGCAACAATTCCATTTTTGCTTTCACCGTAGCCTGAGTGGCATCCAGTTCGGTGCGCACGGTGTCCCACTTCGAAGTCTTGGCAGCTTCATCGATACCCTCACAATGTTTGAGCACGTCATCGCGCACCCCAAGTGCGGCGGCGAGGCTCAGCACATCACGCCCAACATTCTCCACGGTTTTCCTGTCTTCCGCCTGCACGGCGATGAACCCATCGGCCACCGTCGCACCGAGTAGTAACGCGACATCTGTTCTTTCGGTAAAGCCCGGGCGCCTTTCGATTCCGAGCTGTTTCTTCCAATCGGGATCACCCAACCGGTCGAGGGCGGCGAAAATCTCACTGGGCACAGGCACAATAACCTCGTCCACGATTTGCCCAGGGAACTGGGTGAGGTCCAGTTCGCCAGCGCCTTTGTCGGGTGCAACTTTGTCGGCCCCGGCCCCGGCTTCGGCGGAGTTGTTGGCGGCGGAGAAGAGGGCTAGGCTTAGCAAGCCGGCGGTGCAGGCAGTGAGGAATTTCATGGGTATTTGGGACGACTTTACCTATGTAAGCGGATACGCGAAAATTGCCAGGGAAGAACCAAAAACCCTGCGCCAGTGTCGCAGCATAAAGAGGGTCAGGTTACCGGGCTTACTCCCGGGGAACGTTGTTCAGCGTGTAATAGGCGTCCTTGTGGAGCAGGGGCAGTCCGTCAGCAGAACGAACCCCTTCGCTTTTAAGAAGGTGGACGTGGCCTTTTACCAGTCCGCCGATGCGGAGGCGGACGCTGAGCCCGTCAGCACCGACTTCAGCGCTTTGCACCTCCGGTTTTGACTTATCGACTTCCGGCCCGCCATAACCAGACTGGAAAGGCCATGTCCATGCTTCCATTTGGTAGCTGCCGGGATTGCCCGCAGCGGCTTTGTCAACGGGCTGAGTGAAGGTGAGGAGAAAGCCGTCGGGCCGGGCTTTCATGTCGAGTATCTCGAAAGGGACTTTACCGGTCCAGATGAGGCGGTCCAAATGGAAAGGCTTACCGCCGCGGGCCCCCATCCGCGGTCACTGCCGCCAACGAACATCTGCCCCTCAGGGGTGAGCACCATGCCGATAGGGCCGCTAGCGAAGCCTTTGACGAAGGGGAAGACGACGCCTTGGTAGAGTCCGTCAACCTTCTCAAGGGAAACGCGGGCGATGTTGCTGTAACACTGCTCGCCGATGAATAGCTGGTTCTTGAAGGGCCCGAACTTGCCCCCGGTGGTATCGCAGATGATGGCTGTGGGACTCGCGCCGATGCGCCCGTGGGGCAGCATGATGGCGGGGGGAATGTAGAGGGGATTACGCTCGCGTTCACTCGCGGAGCGGGAATTTTCCTTCGGCGCCTCGGGCTTCAGCATGTCCGGCGCATAGGCATGCCACTTGAGCGTGTCCCCGTGGCCCATAAAGCCGCCGGGCCTGAGCCACTTCAGGCTGCTGGAAGCGTTCCATGGCCCCTGATTGTCCGTGTAGAAGACATCGCCATCAGCGTTGAAGCCAATGCCGCCTGGACTCCGCACGCCGCTGCAGACAGGGATGGTTTTTCCGTCAGGGCTGGTCTTCACTGCCCATCCGCGCCACAGCGCGTAGCTGGTGCCGGAACCGGTGAGGCAGAGCACGCTCCAGATGTCGCCATTTTTATCGGGACGGGAGGAGAAAGCGTATTCGTGATAGTCTCCCGTTAGCGCCCACTGGTCGCTCACAGTTTCAAAGACATCCGCGCAGCCATCGCCGTCCTCGTCTTTCAATCGCGTGATTTCCGGCCGCTGCTGGACGTAGAGCGATCCATCCCGCCATGCGGCTCCCAGCGTTTCGTGCATACCTTGGGCAAAGAGGCTGATTTTTGTTGCCGAGAGATCTGGGCCGCAAGCCCCGGTCAGTCGATAGACTTCGCCCCGGCGCGTCGCCGCATAGATGACATCGTCTGGCGCATATTCCAACGCTCCGACTTCGAGCACGAATTTATCCGGATTGGGGATCGGCTGGATGTGATAATAGTCGGACTCCACCGGATCTGCGGCAAAAGCAGAGCCGGCGGCGAGCAGGACGGCGAGCAGGACGGTGAGCGGACGTAGCATAGTCATCGGATGGTGGTTCTACGCACCTCCACGGCCCATTCATTCCTAAGACAAGGAAAAATCCATGCGGGACTGCAGAGATCTGCGCACGGATACCCGGCTACCTCCCACGATGGGCCAGTTCGCCGCCTGCTGCGGTCCGTCAGTGCAGGACATTTTCGCTATGCGGAAGAAAGGTCAGGGGTAGTGGATCTGTGACATTAGTATGACCGATTCCTCCAATCTCTCCACCGGCCACGTTAAGTTCCTTGGCCGCAGCCAGCATGAAAAGCTTCTCCAACAACGAGCCGGAGTCTTCTGGCTCTACGGTTTGAGCGGTTCGGGAAAGAGCACCCTTGCGGCGGCGCTTCAGAAGGCGCTGCACGCGGAAGGCCGGGGAACCGCGATTCTCGACGGCGATCTGCTGCGTACGGGGCTGAACCGAGGCCTCGGATTCTCTGACGATGACCGCCGGGAGAATCTTCGCCGCGCGGCGGAGGTGGCCCGCTTGTTTCTACAGAGCGGGATCGTGGTGATCTGCTCGTTCATTACGCCGACGAAGGCGTTTCGCTCTCTGGCGCGGCAAACCGTGGGAGGGGATGATTTTTACGAAATCTATGTGCACGCTGATTTCGAAACCTGCCGCCAGCGGGATGTGAAGGGACTTTATGCGAAGTCGGATGCCGGTAAACTACAGCAATTCACCGGGAGGGACTCGGGATTCGAAGAGCCGGCCACTCCCGATTTGCGGCTTGATACCCTTGCGGAGTCTAAGGAGCAGACCCTCGCACGGCTGCTCAAGTTTGTGCGGGCGCGCATTGCGCCGCTCAGCGGAGAATAAACGGAATGCCCATCCCTTCGAGGGCCTTCTTCTCCTCGGCGAGATATTGGTCACCCAGCTTGGCAAGGTTGCCGCCGGCGCGGAAGTCTTTGAGGAACGCATTCACAGAAGCGAGCAGCGCGGCCTTGCCTTTCTTAATGCCGATGGCCCATGACTCCTCGCGGATGGGCTGAAGAACCGGGCGCGTGGTTTCCTGATTCTTCTTCCAGTAGGCGTAGATGGAGAGTTGGTCGTAAATGAACACATCGGCGCGCTTTTGGGCGACTTCGAGCACGCAGGCGATTTCGTCGTCGAAGGTTGTGAGTTTGGCTTCCTTGAGTTCCTCGCGGGTGTAGCTCTCGCCAGTGGTGCCGATCTTGGCGACAATGCGCAGCCCCTGCTGCTTGACTTTGAGATCGTCCGGTTTCTGAATCGCTGAATCCTTCTGCACCAGCATGGCGATGGCCGTGAAGGCATAGGGATCGGAGAAGTCGATGGACTTTCGGCGCTCGTCCGTGGCGGTCATTGCGGAGATGACGAGGTCAATTTTCCCGGCCTGCAGGGCGGGAATGAGCCCTTCGAAGGGATAAGCTTCCAGTCTGAAATTGTTGTGACCAAGGCTGCGCGCGAGTGCTTCCGCGATCTTAACATCAACTCCATCGGGCTCGCCTTTTTCGTTTTTGAACTCAAACGGCGGGTAAGTCATATCCATGCCGATCGTGAACAGGAGCGGTTCGGAATCGCCGCAGGAGGGCAGAGCGGCGCTGGCAGCGATGAGCGGAAGGAAGTGTCGGCGGGTCATAATATAGGCCATAAAGCAGAATTCGCGCCGATGCGAGGCGAATGCTCATGGATTGCCGGAATTTGCACCACCCCAGCGCGCACTCTCTGCGCCCATAGGCATATTGAGCTGTTCGCGCAGGCGGGCGATCCGGGCTTCCATCTGGGGCCGGCTCAGCACTCTGCCATTGAAAAAGTGGCTCTGGAGGCGGTCGGCGAAAAGCCGGCGGAAGAACGGGCTGTGCTTGCGCAGGGCGTTATAAATTTCCGCCGCGGATGCCGGAACGTCGCAGGTGAGCTGGGAATCCACATCCGTGTCTGGCGAGCCGATGAGGGTGTGGTTGCAATTGGTGACGCGATGCGTGTTGACGAGCGCCGTGCCGGTTAGGCTGCTGCCCATGGAGATTTCCGCATCCCATATCTGCCAGAGGAATCCTTCATTGGCGAACCTACAACGGGACCGGCGGCCACTCTGCCAGTTTTTGTCGAAGAAGCGGCTCGCATCGGAAAGGGCCGCCCCCGGCGCGCACCAGCATGCCGGGCCGAGCCAGTCGTTGTGCGCGCTCCAATAGAGGCCGTTGAGATACAGATTAACGTAGCGCCCGCGATGTGCGAGTCGGCCACGTCCCGTTAGCACTGCCCGAGAAAGCGGTCGCGGAGATACGTGGCGTGAGCGGCGAGCGACTGGGGCCCAGAGCCGAAAGACACCGCTCAGCAAATATGCCCGCCGTGTCGCAGTTGGAGCTTGTTGAACTCCGCCACGGACGAGTCCGTATAGGGGCGATAGCGAGGCTTATCAACGCCATATTCTTGGTGGAAGCAAATGAGGAAAGGCTTCCAAGGATGCTGGATGGGGTCACTGCCACAGCGAATCCCCAGCCGGCGTCCTTTTGCCCCTTTTAGGTGCCGGTGGCATCCCGCGGATGGAAGTATTCGATAGAGTTCGGAATTTCGATGGGCTCAAAATGCTGACAGCCGCTGCTGCGGATGCCATCGTTGAAGTCCAAGGAGTTGAAATTACTGGCCGTGATGATTCCGCCCTTCGTGCCACGTTTCATTTTGCCGCTCCGCTTAGCGTGGGGGCACCGCGGCCTGCTGGAAATGCCGCGAAGCGTAAAGCGTCCGGAGTGCCGCCGTAATTGGTCTTTCCGCAGGGAAGTTACGGGCGTCGAGGCGGTTGACGGGCATTACACCGCGGATGCTAGAGGTTAGAAACATTTCCGAAGTTGCGTCCGTGAAAAGTTTATCCGGGCGCAGTTCGCGTTCCTCGCAGACAATCCCAACGCCGCGGCACAACTGGATGACGATGCCCCGCGTGATGCCAGGCAGACAGCCGGAATCCAGCGGCGGCGTGACGACAGTGTTACCGGTCACGGCGAAGAGGTTGCTGTAGGCCCCTTCGCAGACATGGCCTCGAGTATTTAGGAAGAGCGCTTCATCGCACCCGGATGTGATTGCCGCCTGCCGGGCGATTTCATTATCGGGGCACGCGGAATACTTGGTACCAGCTAGTGGGCTGTACTCATTCCGTCGCCATGGCACGGTGAAGAGCGATTGAGACTCCGCGGGGAGAGGCAAAGCAGAGGCGGAAACGAGCGCCAGCGTTCCACCCTTAACCGCGCGCGCTAGATCAATCCGTATGCGGGCAGCAGCACTGAGCTGATTGGCCGCCGCCACCTCGCTCACCGCAGTGTGCAGTTGCCCGCGCCCCGGCATGGTCAGTTCCAGCCGCCCAGCCCCCTCAGCCAACCGCTGCAGGTGGGCATCGATGTTAGCCGCGCACCCATTTTCCAGCCGTAACGTTTCGTAGACACCTTGCCCGGCAATCACTGCACGCACGCATCGCAGATCTACCGCAGCAGCCGGCACTGGCAACATCTGACCATCCAGCCAGACGATCTCAGTCATTCGCGGCTTCGGTGTCCTTATGTTTATTCGCCGTTCCGCCACCATCCCCGGAGAGGATTAGGAAGGGATTGAGCGTCAGGTCACTGCTCTTCAATTCGTCGTTGTGAATCTCGATCGCGATGATGTTCCTGCCCGGCTTCAAGTGCTGCGCTGCGTCCTTCAAAGAGAAGTGCTCAAACTTGCGGTCCGCTTCGTGGTTTTTCACCCCGCTGGTCTTGTCGAGCGAGCCGTTCACGTTGGCTCTCGCTGCTTCATGCCCGTTGAGGTAGCAGACGAAGCCGTCATCGTAGGCAATCGCGAGCCCCAGTTTGGACATGTCCGTACCTTCTTTGATTTCAAATTCACGGCGGATGCAGAGGTATTGATAGTTGCCCCGCATGTCATCCAGTTTGGTCACGTCGTCGCCATCGCCATACCCAAATCCGGCAGCCCCTTTTTTCCATGTGCCGGTGGTGGACCTCCAGTTGGCATCCGGCTTCTCTCCGGCGAGGTATTCCCAAGTGTCGTTCTTCGGAAACACTTCGATGAACTGCGGCGGGAGTAGCGGAAAGGACTTTTTTGGTTCTGGCACCCTGCTCCCGTCAGGGCTGGGGCCGGGGACCGCGATTTTGGTAGGCCCGCTGAATGGTCTGGGCATCCAAGGCTTGGCAATGCGCTGCTGCGCGACCTCACCTCGCTTGATGAGCTGGAAGTGGTCTCGCATTAATCCGTCCTCGTTGAGCATCTGGCCATTAAGAGTGTCACCCTTAATATCGAGCAACAGAGAGCCGAACTCCAGAATACTGACGCGCATTACCGGGCTGGGGACTTTCTTATGTCCTAGCGAGGCGCCGCCATGGCCGGCGACGATAGCGAGGGTGCCCTCGTTGGGCTTGATGCCCGCACTCTTCTTATAGGGCCCGCCGCCATTAGGATCACCGTCCCCGTCCTGGAAGACGACATTTTCGGAAACGGTGGGCGTGGCGTAGGCGCCATCAATGAGCATGGAGCGTTCATAAATATGCGAGTGCCCCGACAGCACCAGATCCACGCCGCCGGATTCGAGGATTGGCTGAATATTCTCACGCATCTCGATGAGTTCCTTGTCCTTCTTCAGGTCATCGCTGTCGTGTGAGCCCTTGGTGTAGGGCGGGTGGTGAAAAAAGGTGATGATCCAGTCTCCCTTGGCCCTTTCGAGGTCCGCCTTAAGCCACTGGGCCATGGCACCATCCGGCGAGCGGCTGACGTCGAAGGAATTCAGCGAGATAAAGTGTACGCGGCCAATGTCGAAAGAGTAGTAGCCCTCCGAACCGCTGGGCACCCCTCCACTTTCTCCGGCCGTGGGGGCAATGTAGGCATCAAAATAGGGGCCAATGCCCGTGGTTCCCTTGGAGTTACGGCCTTCATGATTGCCAAACGCCGGCCAGCACACCGTATTCCGCAGGGTAGTTTCGTAAGTCTGGAAAAAGTAGCCCTGAAATTCAGAATCCAACCCCGAGTTGTAAGCCATGTCCCCCACGTGCAGATAGGCATCGGGCGTCCGGTTTTCCTTGGCCAGCCAGTCGCGGAAGGCATTGTGCACTTTGGCCTGAACTTTATTGCCGGTGCCGCTGTCGCCAACCACCCAGAGCAACAGAGGGCGGGCCGTGCCGGGCGACGGCAGGGTTTGGAAATAAAACGTGCCGGCTTCGGCCTCGGGCGTGAGTCGCGTCTCCCCGTCGTAAATGGCGTAATAGTAGCGGGTGTCCGGCTTCAGCCCGGAGAGTTGCGCCTCATGCTGGCGGGTCTCAGCCGGGGCCGCCGCGAGGGGATTAGCGCCGGGAGTAGAAGGACCCTCGGCGGCGGGGCGCCGGGTTTTTAAATCTTCGGGCTTTGTGGAAAGAGTGAGCGCATCAGGGGTCAGGCCGTAACGCACCACCGGCTGTGTTTCCATCCGGACCCGCCAAACGATATGCATACCGTCCGCGCGGGCGG
Source organism: Akkermansia muciniphila (assembly GCA_945861415.1). Classification (GTDB taxonomy): domain Bacteria; phylum Verrucomicrobiota; class Verrucomicrobiia; order Verrucomicrobiales; family V1-33; genus V1-33. The sequence continues at coordinate 20,118 of CAMAUV010000016.1, forward strand.
CCTGAGGATACGGCCCACGGCTAATGCGCGCTGGCCCAGAGGGAGAAAGCGCGCCCTCAGCCAAGGGCGCAGGCTCACCAGTCTTCTCCTGCTTGGCTTCGCCATACTTTTCCTTCTTCCCACTACAGGAACAGAAGGCCAAAGCGGCTAAGATTGGGAGAGAGATAAATGAATGGGCGCTGCAGATCATAGATGGGCTATATATCGTCACTGAACCTTGCCGGGACGCTTGGCCAGTGGGTTTTCCCGAAGCTAAACGAAATCGGCTGTCCGGGCGTATCAGCCAAGTTCAGTCTGAATCCGGGAAAAAACAACTCGGGTTCCCGGCGCTACTAATCCGCAGCAGAATCCATCTGGCTTGTTACAGATAAGTCCTCCGGATTTACGTTAGCAAACAAACCGTAGATCACTAATCTGGAGACTGGATTCGTTCGCGTTAAATACCTGTTGTTCTTCAGTATCTACATTAAGAGATGCAAGGTCACAAGGCGTCACAAGGCGTCACAAGGCGTCACAAGGCGTCGCGAGGCTGAGCGCCCCGACAAACCGAGAGTCGTGATTTTCGAGGATTGCGACTCCACGGATTTACCCATAGGACAGGATTCTCGCCTTCGTCCCTAATGTTTAAGCAGAACCAAGAGTTTACATCGGAGGGGCATGAACTGCCAGATCTTCATCATAATCGACCGCCATGAAACTACTATGAAACCCCCGAGGGAGAAAAACCGGATGCGGGCAACGACTCTAGGGTGCAGCTCAGCGGCATCTACCATTCACCAAAAAGGGAAGCTAGGTCTAAAATGAAAAAGACGTTTTCGCTCATATTGTTTATTGTCCCAATATATAATGCACTGCACGCCGCGGATGCGGTCCGCTTGGAATTTGATTTTGCGCAGTCTGGTCACGGCTTTGTTGCCGGTTTCGCAGACTACCCTCAAAATTATGAGCCCTCCCTGTATGAACTTACGAACTCGTGGCAGGCCAGACCAGCGAATTTGGGGGGAGCTCCCGCTCTCTTCATATCCGGGAAAAATCACAGCGACGACTTGTTCATGTATTGGAAGAAGCGGCTTATTGGACTGCCTGCCAATACCTCGGTCATGCTGACCATGGAAATCCAGTTGGCTTCCATGTATGCCGAAGGACTGCTTGGCATTGGTGGGCCACCGGGCGAAGCCGTCAATGTGAAGGCCGGTGCCGTGCCTTTTGAGCCACAGGCCTTGGTCGACCAGCGTGAGGGGGATTGGCGGATGAATCTGAATAAGGGAAACCAATCCATCGGCGGCACCAACATGTCCGTGATTGGCAACGTGGCCAAGCCTGATGACGGAAACGCGAATTACGTCCTCCTCCTGCGGCACCAACATGGGCAACCGTTCACCGTTACCACAGCGGGCGACGGCTCGCTCTGGTTGATCTTCGGGACCGATTCGGGATTCGAGGGCCAAACCGCCCTCTACTACTCGCGGCTCACCGTTTGGATTAACCGAGCCGACAAACCCCACCTATGGTTGGAGCCAGATGGCGTCGCCGACACCCTTCGACTGATTTGGAACCAGGGCACTTTGCGCAGTAGCACCACCCTAGAGTCCAACTGGCCAGTGGTTCCCGTCACCGCACGACCCTACCCCTTCGACGCACGGTCGGAACCGAAGCGCTTTTGGAGGGTCTCCCAACCATAAAGTGTTAATGCGGACGCCAGACGAACCAAGCGATACGAGGAAGCGGACGAACTGCCCTTAGAAAGAGAAATCAGAACCTGACCGCCAGTTCACAGCAGCGCAGGCCAGAGGAAATTCTGCGCCCTGCATTCATTCTCCGCCACGGCCTGCGCGAAGGCTTCCCGATTTTGGTTCTTCATTTTGGCCACGGAACAGAGTCACCCGCTGTGGGCCGGCAGTCAAGTAGGGCGGCCTCCATTGGCGAAATTGGCCCGAGTGCCCGCCCCATTACCGTCCTACGACCGTCCCAAGCCTCATTTTCGCTAGTATTTCATGACTACAATCACCTCCCTAACTCCCTGAAGGAGAAGGTGGTGGGCAGGATTGGATTCGAACCAATGAAGACGTAAGTCAGCAGATTTACAGTCTGCCCCGGTTGGCCACTTCGGTACCTACCCATTAACGACACCTCGGTGCGGTGTGACAGCCTTCGCATTAAATAGTGGACGAGTGAATGCAAGGGATTTGTCGCGGCGGCTGCTCACAAAGCCTTGCTTACCCAGTCAGAGGGACTCCAAAAACTTCAAAACGGCGTCCCGGTCTTGCCGCTTGAGAATTTTGAAGGCCTCGCGGGCAGCAATCGCCTCACCGCCATGCCAGAGAATGGCCTCCGTGAGCGTGCGGGCGCGGCCATCGTGCAAGTAGAAGACATTACGGTTCACCACTCCGGTGAGGCCAATTCCCCATAAGGGAGCGGTGCGGCATTCGGTGCCGGTGGCCTCGCCATCGGGACGTCCGTCTGCGAGGCCTGCGCCCATGTCGTGGAGTAGGAGATCGGTGAAAGGCCGGATAGTTTGGCCGCGGAGTTCCTGCATGGAGTGGGTGTCGCCGGTTTTGAGTTCCGGAACGTGGCAGGCAGCGCAGCGAAGTTTTTCGAACAAGGCGGCGCCCTGCTGCGCCATGGGGTCGCCGGTATTGCGCCGTGCGGGCACACTAAGACCGCGCAGGTAGCTCTCTAGGCGGTCGAGCATCAGTTTGTCCGCCTCCGGCAGGCCGCCGTCCTGCTGAGAGGAGGCGGCAGTCTGGGCAGCGGTAAAACTCTCCTCAGGATGCAGTTCGGAGGTGATGCCTATGTCTCCCGCGAGGGCCTCGGCGGCTTGCTGGCGAAGGTTGGGCTGGTTCGACTTCCAGCCGAATCGTCCGACGGCCAGTTTCCCGGTGAGGTCATTCCTCACTTGGTTGAGCCGGCCGGAAATGCCATCGCTGTTCTTGTCATTGGGGTCTGCCAGAGAGGCCAGCGTAGTCTCGGGCAACGATTCCAGCAAACCACCACCGATGACCGGGGGAGACAGCCGCGGGCTCACCATGAGACCCGGACCGGGCTCTCCATAATGCCACTGCCTGAACACAAACTCCGGCCGCCGCAGCTTCACGACTTCTCCCTCGCTCAGCACCTCATCGCGCTCGATCCATTTCACCTGCACCTCAGCCTCCGGTTTCACTCCGGGGATGGCGCGCACGGCCAGCTGGCCACCGTAAACCGGATGCTGGGCAGGTATACCGTCCTTATTGAGAACGCTGAGACGCAGCAGCAGACCGGTCATCACTTCATCCCCCGCAGGAGGCGCACCGCGACCGTCATTCAAATGGCAGGCGTCGCACGAACGCGCATGGAACAGCGGCCCCAGTCCATCGCGGTTCACTGCCGTGGCCGGTGCGATAACCCAGTTCTCGCGGAAGAAAGCATTGCCCACAGAAAACTCCCTCCGGTCTGCGCGGCTCAGCGTCCGCAGCGGCTGAGTAAACGCCTCCTTCCCCTGCTGCTGCGTGGTGCCCTCACCCGCGGACATCGCTTCCGGAGGCAGCGCCTGCGCAATGCCCAGACTGAAGCTGAAACATATGACGGCCCTCCTTTTCATCCCTCAAGACCGTCCGGCGGCACATCCGGCACACTGATGCCGAGTTCCTGCGCCAGTGTTCGCAGCGCCACCGCCTGATCCTCCAGCGCCGTTATAAGCGCCATGACCGCAGAGCGTCCCGGCGACTCGTCACCGCCCAGAATGGCCTGATCAAACGGCTGCGGAATGGCGCGCGCCTTTGCCACCGAGGCACCAATGAGCTCAGTAACCTTCGCCTCCATCTCGGGCTTCAGCGCGCGGAAAATGTCACGCAACCCAAGACCTTCCACCCTTGAACCATCCGTGCGCACCTACGTTCCGCGCCAAACATTCTGAATCCCCATGGCATTGTAGACATTGTCCTGCCATGTGGTATCGCTGAAGCAGGAATGTTCGTTCTCTTGGTCCTTCGTGTCATAGGCCACCTGCAGCCTAGCTCCGGCCAGCTCGTTCTCGCTCAAAAAATGAGCGCGCTGAGCATGTTTTCCACAGACCTGTCCGTCGCCTCCTCAAAATAGGCCCGGTATTTGTTGATGTCCTCCGGCCTCCAGTCCTCCGCCAGAGCCTTTAGTTGCAGGATCACCAGATCCACACAGGCCTTGAGCAACTGTCCCCGCCGCGCGGCAAATGGCGCGCTGGTGTAGTCGGTAAATGGACGGGCGCCTGGCCCCGCGGCACTCTTATCCTGCCCCCAAAGCAGAAACTCGATGGCGTGCCATCCGCAGGCGATGCACTTTTCACCATCCCGCTGATTCACCAACTCCAGCACCTGCGGGGTGATTTGAGGAAAATCGCGCGTATTGCCCACAATCCCCGGCTCAGCGCCGCCGGGCACCGCCTCAATGAAATTCTCGTCCAGCGGCCACGCATTGAGCAACTGCTCCGGCCCATCCGCGTCATCGATTGGTCCGCTATAGAACCGATAGGCCTCTGTCTGCAAAAAGGGCTGTCTGGCTAGCGTCCATGCCTCTCGCGCCGCCTCCAGTTTCGCCGCGTCAGGAGCGGACAGAAAATCCCCAACCACCGAACGCATTCTCTGCGCTGCGGCCAGTGAGTCGGCATAACTTGCGTGAATGATCTTCGCATGCTGCATCACCGCCGCCTTTTTCACGACACCTGCATCCTCTGCGCGCACCGCCGAGGCGGAGAGCATGAGCAGAATGAAAACGGTGGGACGAAGGAACGTCATGGAAGTAATGTAGATTCTATCTCCGTTGTATTAATCTGTATAGGCCATTTCAGCCGATCTGAGCGTCTCGACAGACGCGACGCTCATACCGGCGCTGCGTCCGGGTTACAGAATCAATAACATCCGGAAATGTCCACCTGCTACCGCTGGAGGCCGCACCACACAAAGCCACTAAAACTCTCGCCCAGCGGCAAGTAAGCAACTAGCAGTGCCACTCGGACGGCGACCTTTGGCGGCTCAGGCAACGAACCTATTTCACTGGCACGACGGCGTCCTTAGTCGGAAACTCTTTCGGCACCGGGATGGTCACGCCACCGGTGGCAGCCCACTCGCTGCCGCGCTGGACGACGGTGTAGAAGCCCACGCACTTCATCGAATGATCGGCGTGACCCATGGCGGTGTGGAAGACGCGGCCTTTGCCGTAGTCGATCGCCATGATCATGGGTTCGGGGCGCTTGGTCGAATTACTGAAGGAGGTGGCGAGCACTTTCATGTTTTCCGCTGGGCCGCGGAGCCGGTCGTAGAGTTCGTCTTTTGCGTGCAGCCACGAGTCTGGCAGGCCTTTGGTCACAGGGTGCTCTTTGCCGTCGGGCATGAGATCGACCGTGAATTCAACTTGGGGGCCGTGGCTGCCGCCGGGGCCCGGTGTCTCGTCACGCACCAGCACGCCGTCTTTCACATAAACGTAGGGTCCGTGCTTTTCGGTGCGATTGCCCCAGCCGCCGAGTCCGATCATTTTATTGTATTCCGGCCAGTCCGGAAAAGAATTGTTTGCTGCGTGGATGCAGACGAATCCGCCGCCGGTTTTAACGTATTCCTCGAAGGCAATTTTGACTACAATAGGCCAATTTTGGCCGTTGTAGTTGGAGAGGACAACTTTGTATTTGGAAAAGTCTGGGCGCCAATTGGCAAACTCATCAGCATTAGCCGGGGTGGTGCTGACTTCGACCGTAAAGCGCCCGGACTTTTCCAGTGCGTCCTTCAGCACAGGAGTCGTGCCCTTCCAGTTATGGTTATTTTGGCCGTCGATGATCAGCACGGGCAGCTTAGCGTCCTGAGCGATGAGGCCGCAAACAGTGAGTAGCATGATAAATAGAGTATGCATCTTTCAAAATCCTCCCAGACGTCCTAGATGACAAGCAACATTTTTTCCGTGGTCATGGGCAGGGCCTTGCTGTTTCGCCAATCATCTCCCTCGCCATTAGAATTTAATACTTTACCTGTGCTTCGCCGCCCTTCTTAACACAGCAATGCTCAACTCCCATACCCTTCACAGGCTCACTGCACCGGAGTCGATCAAAACGTTGCCTCTAGTGAAAAAATTGATTCCCGCTGCCCTGCTCGCAGCATTTGCTCTCTTAGTGTGAGGTCTTCTGTCGCACACAGTTCTTGGATGGCACATGTTGCACTGCACGTGGGCGAAATACGAAACCGCAGCGGCCAAAGTGCTGTTGATGAACCTTCCCGAAGGCGTAATAGTCCACATACGGGGAGTAAAAATCCGGAGGGCACCATGCGAACCATGGAGGACTGTGAAAAGATCACGGTATAGATGCCTTAATTTAAGGGTATGCGGCTGCGTAAAGGCATACCCGCGGCCATGGGTAGGAGCGTGGTGCTGAATTTCTCCGGGGATTTCCTGATCGCTCTGCTCGTCGGCATGATGTCTCTAAATCTTTCCGGCATGAAACTGAGGAGGCGCGTGATGATGGGCGGCACCGCGGGCGTCGTCTGGCTGATGTCATGGGAGCTCATTTTGTGTGGTTCGACTTGCCGGCAACGCACATTTTTTGCACTGGGGGAATCAAAGCATAGGCGGACCGCTATGCGGACTGATTCTCGGCAAACTGCTGCCGCCCGGCAGATTCCGCTGCGAAAGCTTGCCCTTGCCGGGTTGAGTGCAGGGCGCTCCATCAAGACATGAACAAAGTCAAAGTCGCCGTCCTCGGAGCTAGTGGATATTCCGGTATCGAACTCCTTCGCATTCTTCTGCGCCATTCCGGTGTGGAACTGGTGTGCGTGACTTCCCGTCAAAGCGCCGGAAAGAGCATCGCGTCAGTGTTTCCCCGATTCACCGGTTGCGGACCGGCGGCGGAACTGAAGTTCATTGAGCCCAACATTGCCGCCATCGCGGCCACTGGTGCGCAGTTTGCCATACTTGCCCTGCCCCACGGCGTGGCTCATGAATTCGCCCCCGGACTGCTGGAGCACGGCATCCGGGTCATCGACCTGAGCGCCGACTTCCGGCTCGATGACTCGGCAGTCTATGAGGAATTCTATGACCACGCTCACCCTGCTCCCTATCTCATGAAGGAGGCGGTCTATGGGCTGCCGGAGTTCAACGCCGCGGCCATCCGGAGCGCGCGTCTCGTCGCCTCGCCCGGATGCTATCCCACAAGCGTGCTGCTGCCGCTTATTCCCTTGCTGAGAGCTGGCGCACTGCAGCCTCAGAGCATTTGCGTGTTCAGCATGAGCGGCGTGAGTGGGGCCGGAAGAAAGGAATCGATCCCCCTGCTCTTCGCCGAGTGCAATGAAAGTGTGCGCGCCTACAGCGTACCCAAACACCGGCACCTGAGCGAGATCGAGCAGGAACTCAGCAAAGCTGCCGGCACGGCACTCCGCATTACCTTTACGCCACACCTGATTCCGGTGACCGCCGGGATCGCGACCACCATTTACGCCGCCCCGGCACCGGGGCAGGAATCGGCCGACATCGGAGCTATCTATGAGGAAGCTTACGCTACCACTCCCTTTGTCCGCCTGCGGGGTGAAAATAAATGTCCAGACACCCGGGACGTCACGCGCACCAATTTTTGCGACATCGGCTGGGCCTGCGATACGCGCACCGGGCGCGTGGTGCTCATGAGCGCCGAGGACAATCTTTGGAAAGGCGCATCCTCGCAGGCCGTCCAGTCTCTCAATCTAATGGCGGGCTTGCCCGAAACCACCGCACTGGAGTGGTGCTGATCGAATCGAGCGTCGCAGTCCGGCGCTATTTTTTGTGCACGAACTGTCTTCCGCCTAATTTTGTTGCACCTTTCCTGCATGGCTTTTGGCCAATTCTAGCGCTTCCGTAGGCATGATGGCATCGAAGTAATCCGGCACAACCGGATGGCTGCTAGTTTTAAACTTAGGGCCGGGGACATTTATGTAAATTGAGTAGGGTCTGATCACGTTGCGCTGGTTCTTACGCAGAACATCTTCTTTTGCATCGTGCTGGAATAACAAAACTTCCAGTCCGAGGTTGTCATTGTGCGCTCCCACAGGAATCACCCTCAACAGCAGGATCAACTGGCGGCGGAAAACTTTATCGAGCCCACAGCAGGTCACTCGGGACTCTCAGTTATACGCGTCAGGCTCTCCCAGCTGCGCGGTAACTTGTATTTTCGTGAATGCTCTTCTTACCGGTTTGATATCGGCTTTTTGCAACGACCTCGCGGGGGGGGAGCGACTGAGCAGCAGCGCGAAAGTGGCGCAGCCAGCCCAAAGCACAAAGTCGAGAGCCCAAAAAGCCGCGAGGCCCCGCCAAACCTTTTTGCCGCCCCCGTAATGAGCCCGCTCAGAGCATCTGCGGAGGTCATTTATGGCTTAGAGAACTTGAGTGGATCAGCCGGTGTTGGCATTACCAATGTGTGTCTGCAGGCGGCGAAGAAATCATCAAGGCCCAACACCAAATGCCTGAACAGGTTTCCGACTTTCGGGCTTCGTCCTTCTGATCTAGGTCTACCTGTTTTGCGGCTCGTCATTACCGCCGAAGCATATTTCCCGTTCTTTGAAGGTTCTGCTTCCTGCGCTTAGCGGGCGCGCTCTTTGGCTCCACGCTGGCGGGTTTCCTGTTCGGCGCGGGCGCGCTCCATGCCCTCCTGACGGGCGCGTTCCTGAGATTCGCGCGGGCGGGCTTCCTGCTCGGCACGAGCCCGTTCCATGATTTCGCGACGAGCCTCCTGCTGAGTCTGCTCCTGACGGGCAACCCCATCCTCGCGGGCACGCGTTGCGTCCGCATGCCGCGAAGCCGCAGCCCGCGCCCGGGCGGTTTCCTTAGCGGATTCTAAGGCGCGGTCCTGCTGTTCCTCTGCGGCACGGCGCCGCCCTTCCATCTGACGGCGTTCTTCTTTTGCAGCGGCGATGCGCGCGGCCATGTCGCTTGCTTTGGCATTTTCTTCATTGCGGCGGGAATCTGCCGCTTTCAGAGCGGCCGCTTCCGACTGTGCGGCTGTCGTTGCGGCTTTGCGCTGCTCCTCCAGTTTTGTGCGCTCTTCTTGGGCAGCGGCAATACGCTCCCGCATTTTGCTGGCCTTGTCCGACTCGGCACGCTCCTCCGCAGTCTTCCGGTTCGCCTCCATCTGTGCGGCTTCTTCGGCCTTGCGCTGTTTCTCCAGTTTCGCCCGCTCTTCACGCACCGCAACGATGCGTTCCTGCATCGTGACGCCCTCGCTAGTGCGGGGCTCGCCATTGCCCCTTCCGGCGTTCTCCATGGCTGCGTCCGCAGGCTTTTCTGTGATTGGCTTCGCAGCTTCTTCAGCTTTGGCCCGTTCCTCTTCCAACGCAGAAATGCGGTCTGCCACTGTGACAGGCGGAGCTTTGACACCCTCAACTGTATTACGGCTACCGGTGGCACCGGCGGCTTGGGATTCCTGTGCAGCCTGTTGCTTGCGGAGCTGTTCCAGCATGAACTGGCGGGAATTCATTTCGTCCGGGGTTTTCGCCACCTGCTGCTCCATGGGAGCAGGAAGTGCAGCGCCAGCGGCTTCCCCGCCTGAAGGGGCAGCAGGCACTTTCTTGCCCTTTGACTTGCCACCCGCAGGAAGTTCCCGGCGTGATTCCCCGGCCTGACGGGTCTCTCCCTTGCCGGTAGACGCCCGGTTTTCCTGGGGCGGAGTATTCCCTGCCCCTGTGGGCTCAGCAGGAGTATTGCGCTTCTCGCGGATTTCACGCAATTCCTCCAGACGGGCGGTCATGCCGGAGACACGACTTTGACGCTCTACAATTTTCCGGCCATCTTCTGACTTGAGCGCCTTCTCAGCTGCTTTTTCCTGCTCCTCGCGGGCGGCGGCGAAACGGCGGGCAGCTTTGGAAGACAAGCCTTCCTCCGTGCGCAGCACTTCCGGTTCTTCAATTTTCGCCTCCATGCGATTCGGGCGCAGGCCACGGTTCCATGGAGCCCGCACGCCGGGAGCGTAGCAGCGAATGCGGTCATTCTCCACGGTATGACGGAACCCGGAAAACCCGCCAGAAGGCCGCTCGCCATAGCAGTCCAGGAGGAGGCGCGGGATATCGCGATCCACGCAGGTTACCAGCCAGTCATGCCGGGGTCCGTGGCATTGCACGCCACCCACGCTGATCACGAAGTTGGTGCAGTTCACCGTGAGCCGAACGAGATTTACGCATGTCTGCGGAGCGAGGCAGTGCGTCAGCACCGGGCGGTCAAACTGGTTGCAGGGCACAAACACATAACAGCGGGGGTGAGTGCCATAGTCGATATCGATCGTTGGGCCGTAGGTGCAGTTTCGGTCGTAAAGGGTCTCCGGGGGCAGAGGGCACCAGCCGACATAGTCATTGCTGCGGCGCCAACTCACCCATGCCGGAGCCCACTGATCCCCGGGAATCCAAACCCAGCCGCAGTTATTGATCCATGCCCAGCGGCCATAGTGGTAACAGGCCCAGCCAAACGGTTCATCGGTAATCCACGTCCAACCCGCATCGCAATAAGCCCAGCGCCCGCTGGTGTATGGCCGCCATGAGATATTGCTTACAGAACACGAGGGCCGCCACACATAGCCGTAGCTGGAGGTCTCAAACCATGATCCGTGAGGGGTAAGGTCGTCATAAAAGTGCTGGAAATCGTAGCGCGGCCCCGGGGCATAGGCCACGGGTTCAGTGCGCGGAGCACGCGGTGAGCCACTGGACTTTGGCGGCTCCAGAAGCGGTGCAGTTTTCGCCTCCTTCAACTGCTGCTCCATCAGCAAGGTCTTGCGCTCTCTGTCGAGCAGCGCACGCTCATGCGCAATTCCCTGCTCCAACTGTGCCAACTTCTGCTCATCCAGCATTCGCTGCTGTTCATCCTGCTTGACCTGCATGGCGCGGATTTGCTTTTCTAGTTCCACCTCTTTGGCCGATGGCCCGGCTGGCAGAAAGGGAGCCGGAGGGAGCGGAGGCGGCATCACGGTCGGAGCGGGCTTCATTTCCGGGGCGAGACCGGAGGAAACAGCTTCCTGCATCCGGTCACAGGCGCTGAGAACAATGCCGCCGGAGGCAGCTAAAAAAGCGAAGAGACCGGGTTTCATGAGCGGCAGAACGTAGAGTTGGGGCAGAGGTTACCGCAGAATGGACGGGGTGGGAGCCTAGATATTCACGACAAATTTGAACTCCTCGGAGTTAAATGTGATCTCAAAAAGCGAATCCGAAAGTGATGTGCAGCGCTCCCGCGGGCCCGCCCATACGCCGGTCGGAATTGTATCCTTAGTCCGCGCGCAGATATTGTCCCGAGTTCACGTTCTCCAAAACTGCGCGCCGTGACACCGCCGCCATTAAACAGGCGCGAGTCAATGGGAAGGCTGCTGACTCTATCGGGTAACGCGATGCCTGCAGCCTATTGCGCACGTCCCCGCCCGCCAACAAGCGCAACGAGCGATGGCAGCGCATTACGGGCGCGTGATGGTTTCGTGGAGATTGAGAATCGCGCGCGCCACGCTCATCCACGCCGCGTACTCTACACGATCCAGCCCTTCTTCGGGTGGCGAATAACCGGTTCTCACAGCTTCTGCCGCGGACTTTGGAGCCAAATGAAACTTAGCCCGGTGATTGCCGAGCAGAGTAGCCAACGTGGCAAGCTCCTCCGGTCCGGGATTCCGCTGCGTGGCCTGCCTCCACGCCCAGCGAAGGCGGGCGGAGTCGTCACCACCGCCCTCCTTAAAAATACGGGCAGCAAGGACGCGGGCGGCTTCGACATAAGTAACGTCGTTAAGCAGCACCAGCGCCTGTTGCGGGATGTTAGAGCGCGTCCGATCGGGAGCACATTCCTCTCGCGAAGGGGCATCGAAAGCGAGCATGGAAGGCTGCACATAGCTGCGCTGCCACCACGTGTAGAGGCCGCGGCGCCACTGATTTTCATCCTTACTGTTGTCCCACTCGCGCCCGGGGAAGTTCAAGTTTTCCCAGTAACCGGGGGGTTGATAGGGTTTCACGCTCGCCCCGCCCACCCGGCGGACCAGCAGGCCGGAAATGGCGAGGGCATTGTCGCGCACGAACTCCGCATCTAGGCGCCAGCGTCCGCCGCGGGCGAACTCCCGGTTCTGCGGGTCCCGCGCCAGCTCTGCGGGCACCGCCTTAGTGCTCAGCGCGTATGCACGACTGGTCACCATGAGGCGAATCATGTGCTTGAGACTCCAGCCGCGCTCCATGAATTCACAAGCCAGCCAGTCGAGCAACGGCTGGTGATCGGGCAGCTCACTCTGCGTTCCCATGTCCTCAAGGGTCCGCACGATTCCGGTGCCATAAAAGAGCTCCCAGAGGCGGTTCATTTGCACACGGGCCGTGAGGGGATTCTTCTGGCTCACAAGCCAGCGTGCGAGGTCGAGCCGATTGCGGCGCTGGTCAGGGGTGGAGGAAATGGCCTCCGGCAGATACTCCGGGGTGGCCGGCAGCACGACTTCTCCGGACTCATTCTGCCAGTCGCCGCGAGGGAGAATCCGAACAGTACGCGGGTTTTGTTTCGCAGTAGTAACGAGGCTGCGCTCACTCTGTGCTTCTATTTCTCCCCGGCGCTTTTGTGCAGCCGCGAGTTCTGCCTTTTGCTCTTCCGTGGCCTTTTTTTCTTTGTCGAGCGCCTCCAATTCCGCAACTCGCGCACTGACTTTCGTGTGTTCTTCGCGAATGGCTTCACTCGGCCAGAGCCTCATCCCCTCGCCGCGTTTACCCACCTGAGCTTCGTCCACATCGGCGAAAAATGCGCCGAGGGAGTAGAAGTCACGCGCGGTCACCGGGTCATACTTATGGTCGTGGCACTCGGCGCACATGTAGGTCTGCCCTAGCCACGTGGTGCCCACGCTTTTTACACGGTCCACTAGGTATTTGGCCTCGTACTGCTTTGGCTGCGCGCCGCCCTCCTCGGTGGAGAGGATGAGCCGGTTGTAACCGCTCGCTACCAGTTGCTCCTGTGCCTTTTCCGGGAGGAGATCGCCGGCGATTTGCTCAATTGTGAAGCGGTCGAAGGGCTTGTCTGCATTGAGGCTGCGGATGACGTAGTCGCGCCACGGGGAAACCGGCATCGGGTTGTCGCTGTGGTAGCCGATGGTGTCGGCATACCGTGTTTGATCGAGCCACCACACGGCCATGCGCTCAGCATACTCAGGTGACGCCAGCAGTTTGTCCGCAAGCCTGCCTGCAGCATCCGGCGTCTGGTCATTCACAAATGACTCCACTTGCTCCGGCGATGGTGGAAGGCCGGTGAGATCAAAGTGCAGACGCCGCGCCAGCGTGACCCGATCAGCTTCCGGCGCGGGCGTCATGCCCAATTTTTGGAGGCGGTCGAAAATGAACGTGTCAATTTCATTCCGGGTGCCCTCCACTCTCGGTGGCACCGGCTTCACAGGCGGTATAAAAGCCCAGTGCGCTTCATATTCTGCCCCCTGCTCAATCCAGCGGCGCAGGACTAGCTTCTCCCGGTCGGTTAACTGCCGGGACTCCTTCGGCGGCGGCATCACGTCGTCGGCATCCGCAGTGTGAACTCGCTTTAGCAGATCACTCTCATCCGGCTTGCCCGGAACGATAGCTTTCACGCCGTCGCTGTCCGCCAACGCCCCTTCCCGTGTGTCCAGACGCCGGTCAGCTTCCCGTGTGTTCTTGTCGAACCCATGGCAGCGAAAGCATGCATCAGCAAGGACCGGCCGAACATCCCGGTTGTAGCGGGGACGTTCCGGCACTGGAAGCTCCGCAGCGGTGACTGTGAGAGGAAGGAGAAAAAACGCGAAAAACTTTAGCATACTTAGCATTCATAAGGAGAGCAGCGTTGGACAAAGTAAAGACGGTATGTGTTCTCGGACTACGAACCGGCCGCATGCAGTAAACGCAAACCGGCTCCTATTTCACAATGGATCCCCTGCTGACGGTATTGCGCGAGGCATCATAGCTGGGTTTGGCTCTGGGGCTTCAAAATGGATTTTATTGGGTGGGAAAAGGCAAGATGGCTGGGTGGCTGCGTGAAAGTCAGACATGGCGCTTATGCGAGGAATCTACTCAAGAACTGGAAGGTGGGGCGAAATTGAGCGCCGAACGGTTCCCGGCAATTGACACCGCTGCAGGTTGCCGCATGGGTCGCGCCCCTGATTCATCCCCATGCGCCTCGAAGATCTTAATCCGCCCCAACGAAAAGCCGCCGAAACAATCAGCGGGCCGGTGCTCATTCTGGCCGGTGCCGGTACCGGGAAGACGCGAGTGATAACGACGCGCATTTGTCATTTGCTGAGGATGGGGGTTCGGCCGGAGGCGATTCTGGCGGTGACGTTCACGAACAAGGCGGCGAATGAAATGCGGGAGCGCGTGGGTTCGCTTGTAAAAAAAGAGGAGGCGAAGAAACTGACGATTTGCACCTTCCACAGTCTTTGTGTGCGCATTTTACGCAGTGACATTGAAAGGCTTGGGTATAAGAAGAACTTCACGATTTATACGGACAGCGAGCAGACGGGGCTGATGCGTCGGGTGATGGTGAAGTGCGCTGCGAAGGGGGAGAAGATCGACGCGGGTGTGGCGCTTAGTTTGATCTCTCGGCAGAAGAACAAGGGCGTGCCAGCAAGCGATGATCCGGAGGCGCTGGTGAACATCGCGGCGCGTGAATACACACGACAGTTGAAGCTGCTTAATGCCGTCGACTTCGATGACCTGCTGCTGCTCGCAGAGAGGCTGCTGAGGGAGTTCCCCGATGTGCAGGCGAATTGGAACGCACGCTACGATCAGGTGATGGTGGACGAGTTTCAGGACACCAACCGCCTTCAGATGGAGCTGATACGGAACATAATCGGTCCAGCGCGAAACATCTGTGTGGTCGGTGATGACGATCAGTCGATCTACGGGTGGCGCGGCGCGGAAATCTCGAACATTCTGGACTTCGAGCGATTCTTCGCTAACCCAACGGTGGTAAAGCTAGAAGAGAATTACCGAAGCACGAATCCCATACTGAACGCGGCAAATGGAGTCATCCGACACAACAAGGATCGGCGCGCGAAGAAGCTGTGGAGCGGCAAGGAGGGAAGTGATCCGGTGCGCGTGATCGCGATGCCTGGGGAGAAGGAGGAGGCGGAGTTCATCGTGGATGAAATAGATATGCTGAAAGGTCGCGAGCAGCTTATCTGGGATGACTTCGCGATCCTCTTCCGCACCAACGGGCAGATCCGCACGTTTGAAGAAGAGATGCGGAAGCGCAAAATTCCTTACCGCATCATAGGCGGGAAGAGCTTTTTTGATAAGCGCGAGGTGAAGGATGTGCTGGCGTGGCTGAGCATTCTCGTCAATCCCAGCGATGACATCAATCTGCTGCGTATCATCAACACGCCGCCGCGGGGCATGGGAGAAAGTGTGGCGGAGGGGGCGACGGAGATTAGCGCGGTGCGGAAGGAGCCCATCTGGAAGACGCTCCAGAGTGAGCAATTTCAAAGGGGTCTCTCTACACGGCAGCGAAGTGCGGTGTGCGAGTTTACCACCATGCTGCGAGCATGGCAGGAGCGGCTGAGCGGAGAGTTCACGGACATGGCGGCCTTGGTGACGGCACTGCTGCAGGAACTGGACTACATCCCTTGGCTCAAGCGCCAGTGCAAAAACCCCGAGGAGGAGGCCATGCGCGAGATGGCCATCTTTGAGCTGATGGATTCAATGCGGCAGCGGAATGTGCGGACGGAGCCGGAACTGATCGACTTCCTGGCGAGCGTGGGACTGGAAGATGACCGGGAGAGCAGCGCGGACCAGCTCGAGAAGCAAAAGGGCGTGAGCATGATCACCATCCATGCCAGCAAGGGACTGGAATTTCCCGTGGTCTACTTGCCCGGGTTTGAGGAAGGTCTCATTCCCCATAAACGCAGTGCGGAGGAGGGCACCAAGGATGAGGAGCGCCGGCTCCTTTATGTGGCCATCACACGGGCGATGAAGAAGCTAACCATCACATGGTGTCACAGCCGCACGAAGTGGGGCGACAAGTCGCCTTGCCAGGCAAGTTCGTTCATGCGTGAACTGGACAGGAACTGGGTGCAGACCTTCACTTGGGAGGACTTGCGCCGTGCAGCGGTGACGCTCTCTGAGGTGCAGTCCGGGTTTGCGGCTCTGCGGGCGATGCTAGGCAAGACGTGAGCGGACTTACTTCGCCGCCGGTTCTCCGAAATAACGGCGGCAGAGTTAGTCGGTGACGGCCTAACGGCCTGCGTCGGACAGCACAGTCTTGTAAATGGCCAGAGTTGCAATGCCTCCCTTAGGGTCTTCGAGGGTCACACCGTTGATGTGCTCCATCACCACAAAGTAGCTCTGAGCCATTGGTATCCTTGTGATAGACGGCAACGACGTTAGGGTAATGCTTTGATAAGAGCGCAGCGGCCTCCAACGCTAGATCGCTGCCCACTGAGCGGGTGGCAGCAGGCTTTATAGCTAGATGTCTTTAGAGTTTGGTATCACGCGCTTTGGAAGTGCTGCCAGTTCCCCGTTCTCTGAGCGGTTCGAGGATTTTGTAGCACCCGATCATAGATTAGTCGGTGGTCGGGGCAATCGAGACACAGAAGATAGCACTATTCCGGCCCGCAAGTGATCCGTCCACTTCTGAGAGAAACCAGAATTAGTTTTCTGCGCCGGGAGGCACCGGGAGTTCCGGCGCTACTTCAGGAGCTGGAGTTGGAGCAGGTGCCGCGGGCTCCTGCGCCGGAGCTGGCGCGGGCACCTCGGGGGTATTTCCACCGCCGACGGTTTCCGGTCGCATTTCACTTTGAGGAACTACATTTTGCTTTTCTAGGCTACTGTGAACCTTCGGTGATCGCTTGGGACGATTCTGGTTGGCTCCATAGGGCACGCCGTATGATTTACCGGTGACCATAACGGGTGTGCCGGACTTGACATTATTGAAAAACCATGCCGCCATAGTGCCCGGGAGGCGGATGCACCCATGACTGGCGGGGTATCCGGGCAAATCGCCGCGGTGAAATCCCATCGCCGTTGGAGAGCCCATGTAATTCAGGCGCATGAACCACTTCATGAGCGATCCTTCAAAGCGCCCGCCAACCGGCACTGGATCAAATCCCGCCTCTACATCTTTCACCATCTTCCCACCGTTGTCGCTGACGAAGTCTCCGTAGCTTGAGGAGCGGTGATTCAAGTTTTTCTGGCCTATAGTGTAGGTTCCGGTTTCCGTGCAGTAATACTTTTGGCCCGATGAGATGGGGGAGAAGGCGATCAACTGGCTACCGAGGAAAAAATAAACACGCTGGGCATCGAGATCCACGATAAAAGCTGAGTTTTGCGCCGTGACGGGGGCAGCGAGCGTCCCTGCTGCCGGATAGAACCCACCCTTACCGCCTTTCTTTTTGTATTCGTCGACGGCGGCCACATCCTGCGGGCGCAACTGGTCGGGAAGGCGGGTATCCTGGAAAGGCTGAACGGCTTCTGGGGTGCCCCGGCAGGAGGCAAAAAGCAGTCCAAGGATCAGCGGAAAAAGAAGACGCAAGGAACACATATCGTCCACTGGATGGTCCGCGGCTCAATCAAGGCAACCGGAAGGTTAAGGGAAGTGAAGCATTTTGAGCTCAAGCCATACTTTTGAATTTCCTGCCTGAGCCGGCCTTTTATTTCATGCGAAAGCCGTGTCATTTTAAAGTGGCGCATGGCGCTTAGGATTCATTGAATCATCTCCAGACGTTATGAGGAACCACTTGCACACCACACAGGGTGCCGCATGATTTCGGCCCTTTTATTCTAGGTATCCGACTAATGAAATTTGCCATACTTGGAGACATCCATGCCAACCTTGAAGCCTTCGACGCAGTCATGGCAGACGCGGAAGCTCAGGGATGTACACATCACGTATGCATTGGCGACGTAGTCGGGTACAATGCCAACCCGCACGAGTGCGTCGCAAGGCTGCAAGAGTTGAACTGCCCGGTAGTGAAGGGGAATCACGATGAGGAGGCCAGCGCCGAAACGGAAATCGTCGGCCTCAACCCGCTAGCTCAGGCTGCGCTGGAATGGACGCGGAAGGCACTCACTGACGAGGATAAAACATGGCTACGGAATCTGCGCTTGGTGCGCCAGGTGCGGGACTTCATCATCGTCCATGCCACGCTCGACACGCCGACCGGCTGGGCCTACGTGATGAACAAGCTCGACGCCATGGCCAGCTTCAGCTACCAGTTTACCCAGGCCTGCTTCTTTGGCCACACGCACACACCGCGGGTCTATGTGAAAGGCATCACTGTCAGTCTAGAAAATACGGAGTTGATCCACATCGAGCCGGGCCGGAAATACTTTATCAATGTCGGCAGTGTCGGCCAGCCCCGGGATGGAGATTGGCGCAGTGCCTATGCTGTTTATGATCACGACACCCAGCATATTTACATCCGCCGGGTGCCCTATGATCTGGCAACGGCGCAGAAGAAAATACGGGCTGCCGGGCTGCCGGAACCGCTCGCGGAGCGTCTCGCCCTTGGCAAATAGGCGGGTGCACTACCCGCCGATCCTCAACCAGCGGCAAGGAAACGGGAGGAATATCCTGAATTTAGACCTTCAGAATTCGTGATTTACCGCCGGGGAAAACCCCTTGCAGCGCCCCTGAGCCGTGAAAAACTGCCCTCCCCTCCGTCCGCGGCAAATTTCGCGGGCAGAGTCTTCACCAGCCGGTTGCTCACACGGTGCGCACCGGCTTTACTTTTCCCTTCCAATGAACAACCGTCTCCTCCGAGTGCGTGAGCTGATCCAGCGTGAACTGGGCAGTATGATCGTGCGCGATCACCAGTTCACCGATGTGCTGGTGACCATCAATGATGTAGAAATCACACAGGACCTCAAGCATGCGAATGTTTACGTGGGTGTGATCGGCCCCGAACACAAGGCGCAGCAAGCCATTGACAAGCTCAACCGCCAGCACGGCGACTACCAAACCCGTATGGCCAAACGCGTCGTGCTCAAGCACACTCCGCACCTTCACTTCAAGTTGGATCACAGCGTAGAGCGCGGTGTGCGTATCACTCACATAATGAGTGAAATAGACCAGCAGCTCGCGGAGTCCGAGGCGCATCAAGCGGCGGAGAAACCTGAATGAGTAGCTAGTTTGCAGTGTTCAGTATTCAGAATGCACGTCCGGAAACTGACCCTGAAATCTGAATCTGAAAGCTCACCTCCCATGCCACTGAGAACTAATACCTCCTGCGCTGAAATCGCCGCCCGCCTGCGCGCGGCAGAAACCTTCGCTGTCATCAGCCACTACCGTCCGGACGGCGATGCCATAGGCTCCTCTCTGGCCGTGGGGCTAGCACTTCAGGCAATGGGTAAAAAGGTGCGCGTGCTCAATGAGGACACCGTGCCGGAAACCCTAAAGTTTCTCCCCGGCTCCGGCATGGTGGAGCAGCCGGGCGATGAAAAGATCGTCTGCGATGTCATCATCGCCGTGGATTGCGCGACGCGAGAGCGACTGGGCGCGAAATGCCTCGCCGTACTTGATTCTCCGCTATGGATCAACATTGACCACCACCGCAGCAATGAGGACTACGGCGACCTGCGCTTCATCGACAGCGATGCACCGGCCACCGGCGAGATCCTTTTCAATTTGCTACATGAAACCGGGTTGCCGCTCACGCAGGACATCGGCGCCAACATTTATGTCGCCATCAGCACGGACACCGGCAGCTTTCAGTATCAGGGCACTACAGCGCGAACTTATGAGATCGGCGCCGCACTCATCCGTCTAGGCGTGGATGTGCCATCACTGGCCCGCGACACTTATGAGAATTTCCCCCGCCGCCGCATCGAACTGCTGCGTGGCCTCCTGAACACCATGGAGATCACCAGCGGCGGACGCGTTGCCTCGTGGGCGCTGACCGATGGGCTCGCAAAGAGCACCGGCATGATGCCGGAAGACGCCGAGGGCCTCATCGACACGATGCGCAGCATCCAGGGAGTGATCGTGGCCGCGGCATTCGAAGAGTTGCCCGGGCCCGAGGGGAAGGTTCGGCTCTCGCTGCGCAGCAAAGACCCTCAGGTGGATGTGGGCAAAGTGTGCGCGGTTTTTGGCGGCGGTGGCCATGCGATGGCTGCAGGCGCGCGTCTCCGCGGTCCCCTCTTCGAAGCTAAAATTCGCGTTCTCCAAGCTATTGATGAAGCACTCTCTCCCTCCTAGACCCCGCACGCCCGATGCTGAAATCGACGGCGTGCTCCTCATAGACAAGCAGCCAGACATGACGTCGCACGACGTGGTGGCCGTCGCGCGCCGCCGCCTCGGCACAAAAAAAATCGGCCACTGCGGCACACTTGATCCCATGGCCACCGGCCTGCTGATTCTTGTCGTCGGCCGCGGCACAAAGATGCAGGACCTGCTCATGGCGGAGGAAAAGGAATACGTGGGCACCCTGCGCCTAGGTAGCAGCACCAGTACGCAGGACGCCGAAGGGGAAGTGCTGGAGTCCAAGCCCGTACCAGCCTTTACCACCGCAGAGATTGATGAGGTCTTCCGCAGTTACCGCGGCGACTTCTACCAGCTCCCGCCCATGGTCAGCGCCATCAAAATCGATGGCGTTCCCCTCTATAAACTGGCGCGCAAAGGCCAGGAAGTGGAGCGCAAGGAGCGCCTCGTGACCGTTTTCCATCATGAGATCAACCTTACTGCTCTGCCCGATGTGGACTTCCGCGTTGTCTGCAGCAAAGGCTTCTACGTCCGCACCTACTGTCACGACATCGGAGCTAAGCTCGGCTGCGGCGGCCACATGGCAGCCCTGCGCCGAACCCGCAGCGGAAAGTTCACAGTAGATGGCAATCTCACCTTCGATGAATTGAAGACTCTTCCCCAGGAAGAAATCATGAAACGCGTCCTCACACTACGGGATGTGAGCAAGCTGCGCGGCGCCTGACCCATGAAAACACTCGGTGCCATTTCGGAACTTTCCTCCCTTCCCGGTCCGGTGCATCTGGCCATCGGATTCTTTGACGGCGTACATGCCGGACACCAGGAAGTCATCGCTCACGCCCGCCGCTGCGCTGCAGAACAAGATGGCACTACCGTGGTAGCGACTTTTGAGCCGCATCCGCTGCGCTTTCTCCGGCCGGGGAGCGCGCCGCGCCTGCTCACCAGCACGCGGCACAAAGCCATGATCATGGAACGCCTCGGCGTCGGCCACCTGCTTATCATTCCCTTCGATGCCGCTCTCGCCGCGCAGGAACCGGCGGTATTCATCGACGGAATCGCCGCTTCCTGTAGGCCTCTAGGCGGTATCACTGTGGGTAAGTCATGGGCCTTCGGCAAAGACCGCGCGGGGAATCTCGCTACACTCTCCGCCTTAGGACGGGAGCAAGGATTCGCCGCCCATGGCATCGCCCCAGTGAGCGTGGGAGGCGAAGTGGTGAGCAGCACACGCATCCGCACCGCCGTGGAGTTCGGAGATTTTGAAACCGCCGCCACGCTGCTCGCCCGCGAGTACTCTGTGCTCGGCAACGTGGAGCACGGGCGCCAGCTCGGCCGCCGGCTGGGCTTCCCCACGGCTAACCTCACCCTCGAAAACGAGCAACTCCCGCCCATCGGCGTCTATGCTGTGCGCGCCATGCTCGACGGCCATCTGCTCCCCGGCGTGGCCAACCTCGGCCACCGCCCCACTGTTGAGGGCACTAGTGAGCGCCACCTCGAAGTCCATCTCTTCGACTTCGACGCAATCATCTACGGCCACGACATGGAAGTCCGTTTCATCCAGCGACTCCGCGAAGAAGTCCGCTTCGAAAGCCTCGACGAACTGAAAGCCCAAATCACCCGCGACTCCCAACGGGCCCGTCAGGCGCTCGCCATGGCGTGAAGAGGAACGCGAAGTTACACTTCGCTCCACCACACTAGTCCGGCGAAAGCCCACCTTCCTGCCCTC
Source organism: Akkermansia muciniphila (assembly GCA_945861415.1). Classification (GTDB taxonomy): domain Bacteria; phylum Verrucomicrobiota; class Verrucomicrobiia; order Verrucomicrobiales; family V1-33; genus V1-33. The sequence goes on from CAMAUV010000016.1 coordinate 41,947, forward strand.
GCACCTACACCATCCCCAACTGCATCCGCCCAACCTCTGATATCATGCCCTGATTCCACGGCGGATCCCACACGATTTCCACCCGTGCATCATTCACTCCGGGGATGGTCATGATGCGCCCCTGCGCATCTGCCGCGATGGTTGGCCCCATGCCACAACCGGGAGCCGTCAGCGTCATCTTCACCGCCACCACCGTGGCTTCTTCCTCTTTAGAAAGCGCACAGTCATACACCAGCCCCAAATCCACAATGTTCACTGGAATCTCCGGGTCGAAGACATTCTTCAATGCGTCCCACACCGCCTTCTCCAGTTCTTCGCCCGTGAGTGGCACGGTTCTCTCCCCGGCGCTCTGGTCGTTCTTTTCGATACCCAGCGCGTCTGCATTTTTCGCGGAAATCCGTGCCAGTCCATAATTCGTAGCCACGGTATACGATCCGCCGAGGCTTTGTGTGATGATAACCCGCGTGCCTGCCGGCAAGGTTATGGTATCACCACTCGGTATTTGGATGGCTTCGACTTCGCGGATCAGTTCTATTTCGCTGTTCATGGGAAATGGGGGTAAGGTTCAGGTGAGGATGACTTTGAGTTTGCCAGATTTCATGCCGCTCGCTTCGCCGAGGCTTTCCGCGAGATTTCCTGCCGGGGCGGGAGATATCACCGGAGATGTCGCGGCAGCCACAGGAGCATTCGCATCAAGCGCCGCCCGCAGCGCGCCTTCCACCATCTGGCCGCAGTGAATTTTCATCGGCGGCAGCGGACCCAACGGCGCGCTGAGTTCCGCTGCGGAAAGATCCCGCGCCTCCTGCACCGTGCGGCCCTTCAGCATTTCTGTCGCCATACTCGCCACAGCGATCGCCGTCTGGCACCCAAAACTCTGGAACGAAGCGCGGTCGATCACCTTGCGCCCATCCTTCTCTGTGAACTTCAGCCACATGCGCACCATATCCCCACACTCTGGATTCCCCACCGTGCCCACGGCGTCAGCATCCGGCATCTCACCCAAATTACGAGGGCTCATAATAGTGGCGTTGAGAAGTTCTTCGCTCATAAAGTCGGGTAGTGGCACTGTTTATTTTATCAACTACTCTATTTCGAGCCGGTAGCGCGGCACGGACGCATCGACTTCGCAACTCCACGCATCAATCCCGCCACGCAGGCTCTTCACATTCGTCATCCCGTGACCGATCAAATACGCCCCGGCATCCAGACCGCGAACCCCGTGGTGACAATACACCACAATTCGCTGCCCCTTATCCCCACCGAAAAGTCCCTGCAGCAAGTCCTGCGTCATTAGTTCCGCCCCCGGCAGCTTCACCGCCTCAAACTCCTCACGGCTCCGCACATCGATCAAGCGCAACCCCTGTCCGTCCGCCATCGCCGCCTGCAAGTCCTGCGGACTCATCTGCATCTTCTCATCCTGCTCCGCGCAGTCCTTCAAATGCGTCAGCACCTCCGCAGGGTCGAGATTTTCATTCCGCCGACACACCTCCGCCAGCGTCTCCGCCGGTTCGAACCCGCAACTGCTGCACCCGCCGATATGATACTTGGCAAACAACGCACGCCGCGCCCCCGGCATGGCAGCCAGCAGCGCATCCATGGTCGTATCAGCAGAAAAAGTAGAAGTCGCAGACATCGGGAAGGAAAGAATTACCCTGCGCATACCCCCTGCTCCTAGGAATGCAACCCCCCCGATGTGAATGCCCTCCGGCACCGGCCTCCCACCCTCCCTCGATTCCGTCCAGTAGACTACCCTTACTCGCTGCGGCACTTACATTGAGGCCGTTCAGTCCCAGTCGCTCACCTGCAGCGTCTTCCGCTACGCCGCAGGCATCACCGCAGGCCGCAGCCTCATCTTCGGAAGCGCTCCGGACGGCACTCCGGGCAAAAACATCACCACCTCCAACAATATCACCGGCTTCAATGCTGACGCCCACGAGGCCGACATGCATTACGACGCCAGAGACCACGTCCCCATCGCATCCCCCCGGCTACGCCGGTGCCAACTGCCTCCAACCCGCGCCACGCCCCGCCCATAAAAAGTGCCCAAAATTGAGCATCACCCTACTTGGCATAAATTGCATTCTAAATAGGTTAAATGCCGTTCAGGGAGCTAACTTAGGTTACAAGGAACATGAGCGGCTTTTCACAGGGCCGACTGCAATGCGCCGCGACGCCCCCGGGAAATCCGCGCTCTTTGTCGTTAGTAGAGAAAACATGGGCAGCGGGAGCCTACACCAGCATCAGAGCCGGATTTTCGAGATACTTCTTCAGTGCCGCGAGGTATTGAGCGCCAACGGCTCCGTCCACGACCCGGTGATCGCAGCTCATCCCAATCCACATACGGTCGCCGGGGACGATTTCGCCTGCGGCATTGACCACCGGGACTTTTTTTGAGGTGCCGATGCTGAGGATGGCTGCCTGGGGCGGATTGATGATGGCGTCGAAGTTATCGATACCGTAAGCTCCGAGGTTCGAAATGGTGATCGTGCCGCCGGCAAATTCATCCGGACTCAGTTTCTTGCTCCGGGCGCGCATGGCAAGGTCTTTCACTGCAGCGCTCATTTCCGCGAGGGATTTGGTCTGGGCGCTACGGATGACCGGCGTCACCAAGCCATCCTCCACAGCAATAGCGACGCTGAGGTTCACGGAGGCAAACTGCACAATACTGTCACGGTCGAAGGAAGCGTTGACGGCAGGAACGTCCACTGCGGCATGAGCCACGGCTTTGAGGATAAAATCGTTGACGGTATACTTGTTACCGCCACTCTTCTCGCTCGCCACATTGACTTCAGCCCGCAGATTAAGGATCGGTCCGCTGTCCACTTCGATATTGAGATAGAAGTGAGGAATCTGCGTCTTGCTTGCCAGCAGGCGCTCCGCGATGATGGTCCGCATGCCCGAAAGCGGGAGACGCTTGTCGTCAGGGCCAGCCACAGGACGAATCGTCTGGACGGCTTTGGCGTTTTCGGCGGCAGGGCGGCTGGCGGCCACCACATCCGCACGGACAATGCGACCGCCGGGGCCGGTACCTTCCAAATCCCGGAGGTCGATGTCACGGTCGGCGGCAATTTTTTTGGCCAGCGGGGACGCTTTCACGCGGCCGCCGGACGCCGCTGACGCGCGGACGGAACCGATCCGGGCGGCGGAGGGCCCCTTAGGAGCAGACGGACCGGAAGGAGAAGCGCTGCCCACCGACGGCGACGAGGCGGGCGGAGAAGCAGGAATCTCTTCACCGGTAGCCACAACCACAGCGATAATGGCTCCAACGGCCGCTTTTCCACTGGTGACATAAATTTTGCCTAGGGTGCCCGCAGTGTCGGAAGTCATCTCCATCGTCGCCTTGTCCGTCTCCACTTCGGCCAAAACGTCACCGTGGGAAACTTTGTCTCCCTCGTTCTTGATCCATCGAACGAGATTACCCTCGGTCATGGTGTCACTTAGTTTCGGCATTTCGATGTAGTCGGCCATAGAGAAGGCAGTCATGGCGGCTGCTAACAGTCGGGCAACTGGAAAGTAGCTGCCGGAAGTAAGAATGTGCTGCCCCCTGCCGCCGGGAATCAATGGCGGCTTCCGGTTCGTTCCCTGTTACGCCAGCACCCCGTGAACCACATCGCCGTGCACGTCCGTGAGGCGGTAGTCGCGCCCGCTGTGATGGAATGTCAGTCGCTCATGGTTCATGCCCATGAGGTGCAGAATGGTGGCGTGGAAGTCATGCACGTGAACTTTGTCCCTCGCCACACGTATTCCGTGTTCATCCGTTTCGCCATAGACAGTGCCCGGTTTCACCCCTGCCCCGGCCAGCCATGAACTGAAGGCCCAGTTATGGTGCTCACGGCCCGGATTGTCCGGCGTATTGTTGAATGGGGTGCGGCCAAACTCCGTGCTCCAAACCACCAGCGTATCCTCGAGCAGCCCTCGCGATTTCAGATCCTTCAACAGCCCGGCGATGGGCTGGTCCACATTCTTCGCGAGCGGCACATGGTCTTGCATATTGCCATGGGAGTCCCAGTTCCCGGAAGATCCGGTATCGATCAATTCCACAAACCGAACACCGCGCTCGATCAACCGCCGCGCGGCAAGGCACTGCCAGCCGAAGCCCGTGGTCTGCCCGCGCTGCAGTCCGTAGAGTGCGTGGGTAGCATCACTTTCTTTAGTAAAGTCGAACACATCCGGTACTTCCATCTGCATGCCGAATGCGGTCTCAAAAGAGCGTAGCCTTGCCTCCAGCACGGAATCGCCCGGTCGTGCCGCCAGATGCCGGCGGTTCAGCGCAGCCATGGCGGCCAACTCCCGCTCCTGCTGCGGGCGCGGGGTGCGCGGGGCAATGTTTGCTACCGGCTCTGCACCGGGCACCACCAGAGTGCCCTGATGCGCAGCGGGCAGAAAGTCCGAAGCCCAAACCTGCGATCCCGCATACGGCGTCTTTGGCGCTAGCACGATGAACGACGGCAGATTCGCATTTTCTGTTCCCAATCCATAACTCACCCACGAGCCGATGCTGGGCCGCGCAAAAGCAAACGATCCGGTGTGCATACCCAGTGTCGCGTTGTAGTGATTGGAGTGCGACGAATTGAGGGACCTGATGAGCGCGATGTCATCCACACACTGCGCCATGTGGGGAAAAAGCTCGCTCACCTCTGTGCCGCACTGGCCATGAGGCTTAAAGCTCCAACCTGTCCGCTTTAAGAAGATGCGTTCGTAGCCCGGCCGGTTTTCGATCTCCGGGTGATCCATCTTCACTTCTTTTCCATGATGCTCCGTCAGTTTTGGCTTCGGATCCCATGTGTCCACATGCGACACCCCGCCGCTCATGAAGAGAAAGATCACGCGCTTCGCCTTCGGCTTAAAATGAGGCTGCGCGGCATTCCCCGCAAGGAGCTCTGAGATCAGCCCCGGAAACAGAACCGTCCCGGCAGAAAAGGAACGAAGGAAGGAGCGGCGTTCAGTCAACATACAGCAGTTCGTTAGTGCCGAACAGCACCCGGAGCCATGAGGCCCAGAGTTCGACGGTGCGTTCGGGTTCGGTGAGGCTGGGCACGTTTTGGGAAATAGCGGCGAGGAAGTCCCGCATGACCGTTTGCTCCTCGTCCGTGGCGGCGCGGCCATAGAGTTCCCGGGCGGCAAGGTCCATGCGCGCACGGTCCTCCGGCGCGAACTTCACAAGGCGCGCGGCCATGGCTTTGGCCTGCGTGTGGACGAAGGGATCGTTGAGAAAGTAGAGCGCCTGAGTGGGGACGGTGCTTTGCCCGCGGACGGGCGTGCTGGCATTAGGATCGCCAGCGTCGAAGAGCGCCAGAAACGGATGCCGCTGAATGCGCTGCACCATCAGATAGACACTGCGCTTCTGGTGATCGTAGACGGCTTTGAACGGACCGTGCTGGGTGAAACCCCATGTATTTTCAGGAGGAAAAGGATGCGAGGCGCCGGGGGTGCGGTCGAGATTGCCGCTGAGCAGTAGCAGCGTGTCGCGCAATTCCTCCGCAGTAAGCCGGCGGCGCGGAAAGAAGGCCGTGCGATGATCACCGCCGCTTTCTCGCTGTGAGGCCCGCTGCCATGCCGCCGTGCGCAAGAGCCGCCGGTGCATGGCTTTGAGCGACCAGTTGTCAGCGATAAGGCATCCAGCGAGCCAATCTAGCAGTGCGGGATCGGAAGGTGGCGCGCCTTTGGTGCCAAAGTCATTCGGCGTGCTGACGATGCCTTCGCCAAAGTGGCCGAGCCAGATTCGGTTCGCCAGCACGCGGGCGGTGAGGTCGCGCGCCGCTCCGCGTGTGAGCCAGTCGGCAAGCTCGCGTCGGCCGCTGCCCGCGCCGGCCGGGATGACCGTGCCGCCTAGGACTTCGGGCAATTTGCGCGGCACCTCTTCGCCGGGGTCTTTCGGCTCGCCTTTGATTTGGAGCTTTGCATTCACCGGGGTCGCCTCCGCCACAGCCAGCGCCAGTGCGGCCTGAGGTTCCCGTGCTGCGATTTCGCTTTTCGATTTCAGCGCAGCAAGGTGCGCGGGAGCAAGGGCTCGCTGCTTCTCCAGTACCGCACGGATTGATGGCCGTCGCTCCAGTTTCCAGTCGATGCCATCACCGCCGGGATCGTACTCAGAGACTTTCACCCGAACGGTGACTTCACCGCTGATCTGACTTTCCCACGCCACCGCGACGCCGCCCCGGGGACCCGGGTGCAAGCCCACCGCTTTCGGGGGCAGGCTCAGTGTCTGATATGCGACAGTCGCCTCTGTATGATTGACGAGAAGCGAAGGCCACAATTCCGCACCGTGCCATGCGGACAGCCCGGCTTTATTTTCAAACACGACATTGAACTGCGCGCACTCGCGAGGCTCCTTTTCAAGGTCCAGAATATACCACCCCGCCAGAGGCTGCGCAGGCTGGGCAAACGCCGCAGCAACACTCCACTGGCGCTTTCCGCCGCCGTTTTCACTGATTGTCCACTCTACTCCCGTACCGTCCGCCCCAAAACTGCTGCGCGGAAGAACGCTGAGCTGGAGCATTTCCCCGGCGTTCAGGACCATTAGGCCAGTGTTGCCTCCCGGAGGCCACGACTGGGCAGCGCCGGGCGCCAACACGCCCTCTGCGATCAGGTTCGGCACCGAGGTCGCGAACTCCGGCGCCAGTGCGGCGATGGCGGCAGCACTCTCCGTCAACTTTACGGAGGCACCATCCAATTCCGCCTTCCACTGCGAGCGGGCCGCAGCCTGCTCTGGAAGGTCCACCGGCACCATGTCCCGCGGTCGCTGTGTTTTCTCGCAGCCGGTGAACGGCAGCCGAGTGCTCTGGAGGATGCCGTAAAGCCCGTAGTAATCCCGGGCAGAAATGGGGTCGTGCTTGTGGTCGTGACAGCGGGCACAACCGATGCTCAGCCCGAGGAAAGTCTTCCCCATGGTGTCGATAGCGTCTTCGTAGGTCAGGTGGATGTCCTGCTCAATGTTGAATCCAAATCGCCGCGCGATGCCGAGGAATCCGGTGGCGATGACTTTATCGGGCGCCCGCTCAGGCGGGCCGGCGGCAACGAGCAAGTCACCGGCGATTTGCCAGCGAATGAACTCATCCGCAGGGAGGTCCTCGTTGAAGGCTTTGATCACCCAGTTCCGGTAGCGCCATGCGTGGGGCATCGGGTAATCTGCGGTCTCGCCAGCGGTATCGGCATAACGCACCACGTCCAGCCAGAGACGCCCCCACTTTTCGCCATACGCAGGGGAAGCCAGCATGCGGTCGATAGCTTTGGGAAATGCATCCGGTGAGTAGTCACTAAGAAAGGCCGCCATATCCTCCGGCGAAGGTGGCAGTCCAGTAAGATTGTAGGAGGCCCGGCGCAGCAGCGTGGGCTTGTCCGCAGCGGAGCCCGCAGACCTGCCCTGCGCCGCGAGACCGCTCTGGAAGAAACGGTCCACTTCATTTTCAACCCCAGCCACCATCGGCAGCGCTTGGTTCTTAAGCGACTGGAACGCCCAGTGTGGCGCATCAAATGCAGCTGCACCGGCAGCGAGCGAAAAGAAAGCGATTCGTCTCTTCATTAGTTCACAATTAAGCTTAATTACGCCGGAGTGACTTAGGGATATTTCACCGCGCATGCGGAGCACCCTAGGTCCTCAGTCCTTCAATAATCTCCTCGCAAATCCTCCCAGCGTAACTTTTATGTGATTGTCCGACGAACTGGCCACTGTGCTGAAGGCGGAAGGTCAGGCGGCCTATGAAAAGGTCCGGGCACGGCTTAACCAAGTAGCCGCCACAGCGGATGGTATTAGTTAGGGTTACGGTGATCACATCAATTGAACGGTCGGGGAGCTGGGTGACGAACTCGGCGCACGTTGAGCGGCTGACAGTTTCGCGCACCATGCAGCGCCGCTCTCCTTCACTGAGCAAGGCTTTCTGGGAGAGGCCCTGCTCGTTCCATATCATTTGGAAGGCCTCTCGACGGGAACTGGCCCAGCCAGCATAGCAGGTGAGGAGTCGGCGCCCGTCATGGGAGAGGAACGCGCATGGCTTATGGCAAACCCTCCGCCGCGCACTCAAGGCTGCTTCGGGCCCGGAGTCTCTGAAATTTTGGTGTCGTTTTTCCAGACTTTATGCGCCTGGAGGGAACCGTCTGCGTTCCAGTAAAAGTTGTCGCCTTCGTGTTTTCCGGCCTCGTAGCTGGTGTGGGTTTTCTTGTTTCCGTTTTCATGCCACTCCTCCACGAGCCCATGGTAAACACCGTCTTTGATTTGATAGCGGAGCTTGAGTTTTCCGGTTTTCTTCCATGCCTCCTCAGTGGTTCCGGTGAAGGGCTTGCCTTCCCATGCGTATTTGTTGTCGGTCCAGCCAAGCTTAGGGAAAAGAATCGCGTCAGCGGAAGGAGCCGGGGCGGTGGCGACGGAGGCCGGGATTTGAGCAGCAGGAGCCGATGGCGCCGGCGGGGATTCCGGCGAGCACGCGTTGAAAGCAATGAGCGTGAAAACGAGGAGGCGATTCATGGAGGGCAAGATGCACGATTTCCACCGGGCTCTGCAAGCTGCAATTGGCGCTTTCCCCTTGTGGAGAGGTGGAGCAGGAATTTTAAGATTTCAGCGGGCAGTTTTCAGGATCATCATCATCAGGCTGCTTCTGCAAACTGAACCTGCCCACCGCCCACTTTCCTGTGCCTCCAATCCACATCGCTGTCCTCTTCGAAAGCTACCCGCCACATGAACTCCAGGGGACGGCGGAGGTGCTTGCTCTTGAGGTGGCCGGATGCCGGGTGACAGCGGTATCGCTTTCGCCGCCGGTATTTGGCGCAGAGGCTGAGACCGGTGCGGCGGCGCGCACAGAAGTACTGTATCCTCCGCAGCCGGTGGTGCTTGAATTGGTGCGCCGATTCCCGCCGGATGACGCGGGATGGCGGGCCATGGCGGCACGGGCGGTCAGCCAGGATGCAAGCGGGGTAACGGAGTGTCTGGCGTGGTATTTTACCGGAGTCCTCCGCCGGCGCGGGGTGCAGCTCATTCATGTGGCTGGAGGAAAGCGGGCGCTGCGTACGGCGGTGCTCATGCGGCAGAGCGGCATGGCCTTCAGCATGGCGGCTGGTCCATCTCTGGCTGCGGATGCGGAAGTGTCAGCATGGCTGAGGGCCGCGAATCTTATCATGGCCTCAGGCGATGCCGTGGCGGCGGCTCTGTGTGAAGTGCAGCCAGAGGCGGCGGGCAAAATCGTCACGATACGCCCGGGCATTGATGCCAGCCGTTATCCGGCGGCTCTGTGCGGCGGATCCGGTGCGATGCGCGTGCTGTTATCCCCCGGGGAATCGGGGACCCCAGTGGCCACGGATGCCATGGGCCAGTTGCACGCGCTGGGATTGGAGGTAGAACTGTCGGTGCTGACGCCGCAGAGCGCGGCGGAAACCAAGCGCCAGTTGGCATCGGCGGATGTCTATCTGCACGGCGGCTGCAGCGAATCCGGCCTGCTGGAAGCTATGGCCGCAGGCCTGCCAGTGGTTTCGCTGGTCCCGGCCGGCGAGGCACTGCATGAAGGGCGCACCGGCTGGCAGACGGAGGGGAATGATCCCGCAGCTCTCACCGCCCGGCTGGCTGCGCTAGCGGAGCAGCCAGCGATGCGCTCGGCGGCGGGTCAGGCCGGACTGGACCGGGTGCAGACTCACTTTTCGCTGGGGCGGAGGGCGGCCCGCATGACGGAGGAATTCCGCCGCATACTGGAAGGCAGGTTTTCCCCGGCCCTGATCAACAAGGAGGCGGGAGTGCTGTGCCTACTTGATGCATGGCCCCTGCCGGCAGGGGACGCACTGCTTGGGGAGGAATTGCGTTTTTTAAGTGTGCAGCCGGCTGTCGATTTGATGGCGGCACGCCTCGAGACCACAGTGACCGCGGCCCCGCCGGCGGGTATGGAGTTTCTTCCCGACGCGCCGGTGCTGGAAAACTCATGGCAACAGCACCCTGAACTGGCCGGCAGGGCCATGTCGCTGCGCAGCACCTGTCCCGAGGTAAACGGCGAAGACTTTCTCCTCCACGCAAGACGCGCGGTCTACCTGGCCAGCCTTTGCTCTGAGCGGGGCTGGCGCCATGTGCACGCCATGCGCTCCAACATGCTGCTCACCGCATGGCTCTTGCGGAGGATCGCGCGGCTAAACGCCAGCGCCGTGGTGGAACTTGGCCACGCTTTGCCAGTCTCAGCCCTCGCGCTGACGGCCAGCGCTTTTCAATTCGGCAGCAGCGCCGATACGGCGTTTACCTCGGCAGGAATTGGGAACGACCTCCAACCGACGATCCCTCCGGCAAAGAAGCGACTCTTTTCCGCCCCGCCCGCCTCCTCCGCCGTGGATGTGGAAGGACTGTGGAAGCGATGGCTGGGAATGGCGCGGGAGAAGGGGGACTGAGTGCCGGAGGTTATACCGCCCCTTCAGGGCTCTGGTGACGGGTCGTTTTTATCTATTCCTGTAGAGTTGCCCCGCACCCAAATACCTCGCCCAGTTGGGAATCTCCGTCCTCTAGCGTTCAGCGATTCTTCTGGAAGCGCGTGCGATATTTCCCCTTAAAGCTTTAGCGCCAATCCTTTCCCTTGAGTTCCCCCGCCACGCTTTTAATTGCCGCCCCCTGATTTTTTACGCAGCCCATGGCCATTAAGGAAAACTGGAACATCCGCAGCCGCTCCCACACCTGCGCCCACACGGGCCGGCAGTTCACGGACGGTGAAGAATTTTATACCGCGCTCTTCGAGGACCCGAAGACGGAAGAACTGGTGCGCAGTGATTACTCCATGGAATCGTGGAACGAGGTCCAGTCGCAGATCAAACCTTTCTCCTTCTGGAAAAGCTCCTACAACGCGCCACGGCACGATGGGAAAGAGGAGGTGATGGAAAAGGCGACCGCCGAAACGCTGCTGCGCCGGCTCATCGAAGAGGATGTGCCGGGGACCGAAAACGCGCGCTATATCCTCGCGGTGATGCTGGAGCGAAAGAAGATCCTCAAGCACACCGCCACTCGCGAAACGGAGGATGCCAACTTCCTGATCTACGAACACCCGAAAACCGGGGAAGTCTATCTCATCCGCGACCCGGAACTCCGCCTTGATCAGGTGGAATCAGTGCAAAAGGAGGTCTCCGTCCTTCTGATGACCGGGCTCCACCAAGCACAGCCGGAGGTCATTGCAGAACTGGACCCTGCGCCGAGTCTGGAGACTCCGGCCGCTGAGTCGGCAGAGCAGGCGGCTAATCCGGCGGAGCAGTCAGCCGAACTTACAGAAGAATCCGCCGAACCAGCGGAGGAACCCGCTAAGCCCGAGTCAATTTCAGCTTAGGAACTTTTGAGAAACGGGAATCAAGGAGAGCCGTCTCGCTTGGTGTTACCGGGTCCGAGAAGGCCGACAGATTATAGCCGATGGTGGCCACCTCATGGAATACATTGCCGGCACCGGAGATTGCTTTTTCAGTGTCCGCGGCTAGGGACTGCTGTCATGAGAATCATCTTGCTGCTTATCGCCGCCGCCATTTCCGTCCGAGCTCAGCCTGAGCCGCCCCCGCAGGTAAAGTCAGGCCCCGGAAGTTCCGGTTACCCACATGCCGCTGTCAAGACAACTAAACATGGCAAGGGCGGCACGGAATTCCATCTCTTTCAGCCTGCAGACCCTGCCCCGGAAGTCGTGCCGGTCATCGTTTTCCTTCACGGCTGGACCGCTATCGATCCGTGGCTTTACGGTGCGTGGATTGAGCATTTGGTAAAGCGCGGTAATATTGTAATCTATCCGCGCTGGCAGGAAAATTTTATGACTCCGCAGCCGGAGTTCACGCCCAATGCGGTGAAGGCCGTGCTGGATGCGAAAGCGGAACTGGAAAAGCAAGGTCATGTGCTGCCAGACTGGCAGAAGTTTGCCATCGCCGGGCATAGCGTCGGAGGACTGCTCACTGCCAGCCTCGGTGCCCTCGCAGCGGAAAAAGGACTACCGGCACCAAAGGCGCTGATGAGCGTGCAACCTGGTCGCAGTGCCCGCGGCCAGAGCTGGGGAGTGCCGCTGGCTGACCTCTCGCGTATTCCTGCGGAGACTCTGCTTCTCTGTATTACCGGCGAACGCGACAATGTCTGCGGCGCGGGGGATGCACTACGTATTTATGAAGAGAGCGCCGCCATCCCGGGATCGCGCAAATCGGTAATAGAGCAGCCTCTGGAAGTGCGGGGTGGCATCAAACTCACCGGCAGCCACCTCGCGCCCTGTTCCGTGCCCGCTGACCCGCTTGATGCGCTCGTGGCGGAGGGCGAGTTGCGCGATCCGCCGGCTGCCGCGCTCATTTCCGCAGCGGGCGGCGACTTCCGGGAGGCACGCGAATTTCTCTGCACGCCCGTGGGCCGTCAGTGGCGGAGGGTGAAACTCCGTGAAGTCGCCGTCGGGGAGACCTTTGACTTTCCCAACGCACAGGACTTCGCCCTCTGGCGGCTATTCGATACTTTGTGCGCCGCAGCCTTTGCAGGAAAAGCGGACGACCACGCCCTCGCCCGCACCCCGGAAGCCCTGAGCATGGGCCTTTGGAGCGACGGCGCGACGGCGCGACCTATGCGCCTGCTAAAATAACGCCTGGCAAAAAAACATCCATTGCCGCCCGCGGCCTACTGGCCACCATCAGGTGTTTATAGACTATCCCTCTGATGGAGTCACCGATGCCGCCCGCCGGATCCAGCCATTGCGCGGGACGCTTCAGAAGGTCATGTTTGGCAAAGAGGAACTGATCGAACTGGCAATCTGCGGCGCGCAAGCCAGCGGGCACATTCTCCTTGAAGGCCGCCTAGGACTGGGGAAAACGGAAATCGTCAAGGGCCTCGCCAAAGCTCTCGAACTCGAGACGCATTCAGTTCAATCCGGATTTTCTGCCTGGCGACATTACGGGCAATCCCATGCTCTAGGAAAGACCCGGAGGCGGACGACAGTTCGTCTTTCAGCCCAGCCCCGTCTTTATCAATCTCGTGCTCGCGGATGAAATCAACCACGCCAGCCCCAAGACGCAGTCCGCCCTGCTTGAGGCCATACAGGAGCGCGCGGTTAGGGCCAGCGACTTTGCCTTGGCCGCGCGCTCATTCACGACCCGCAGGTGCTCATCATGGACGAGCCCGCCGCCAGTCTCGATCCCAAGGCCCGCGGGGAATTGAAGCGCCTCATCCGAATCCTTGCAGAGGACGGAAAAACGATCCTCATTTTCTCCCACATCCTCAGCGAACTCGGCGAGATGTGTGACACGCTGCTCTTCATCGACAAGGGTCGCATCGTCCATCACGGCACTGCCGAGAGCCTGCGCCGCATGGTGCAGGAAGGCATCCCCGTCCTCGAATTTCACCGAGAAGAGCGGAACTTGGAAGATGCGTTCATCGACATCCTTGGCAAACTCGAGCGCGGCCAGCCCGCCCTAAGAGAACAAGTAGACGGCATCCCCCTCGATGCCCCGCCCTCCGTTCCGCTCATGCCGCCGGGGAAGTGAGCCTTTACCCTCCGGCAGGCCTCAGCGGGGCAGCATGATCTGCTCAGTTTCCAGACCGGTCAGCTGCTTCACGCCTTTGAACAGCCGGAACATAGCGAAGAGCATCATGGCCATGCTGGGCACGCCAATGACCAGCCAGCCCCAGCCCGTCTGCTTCGCGATGGCGGCATTGTAGAGCTGCTTGTCGTGCTCAGTACCGCTGATGAAATAGATGGCGAGCACGTAGTTGAGCACGGCGCTCATGAGCATAGACCCCACCAGCAGCCAGGTGCTCGTCTTGATGAGCTTGTCGAATTGCGGACGGGCGCAGGCCATGGTGATGGCTTTTTCCACCTTCGGCACATCGACAATATCCGGATTGAGCAACAGCGTGCGTACCAGCGGTTTCTCTCCGCGGCCTGTCCACCAGATCACGACAGCCAGAATGAGTGGCACACTGGCTTCTTTGATACCAAACACCTGCGCGCTCAGATTGAGCAGTCCCAAACCGCCGGTGAACAGCACGCTGACGAATCCAATGATGGAGAAAGCATTCACCTTCCGCCGCTGGATGAAGTCGTAGATGAAGTATCCCACCGGCAGGAGCACAGCCACGATGAGCGCCCATTTCGGGCCAAAGTGCCACAACTTGCCATCCTCCTTGCTGCATATACTCAGCACCGTGACCGGCAGGAGCACATTGAGCAGAATATTCAGCAGAGCATTTTCCTGCTTGGGCTTTGGTTTGGCAGGAGACGGGGCGGGTTCGGTGCTCATAAGTTTACTTCACGACGACATTCACGAGTTTCTTCGGCACCACAATGACCTTGGCCACGGTGCCGGTGCCGATAGCTTCGACGATCCTCGGGGCTGCCAAAACGGCGGCTTCGACAGCGGCGTTGTCGGCATCGGCGGCAACGGTGACTTTGTCGCGCAGCTTGCCATTCACCTGAACGACGATCTCGATTTCATCCACCACAAGCGCGGCGGGATCGTGCTGCGGCCACGACTGCTGGCAAAGCTGGCGCGTGTCGAGGTGCGGGAAGGCTTCGCGCAGGCGGGCATAGATTTCCTCGCTGAGGTGCGGCGCGAAGGGATTGAGGCAGAGCAACAGACTGACGAATTCCTGCAGCGGCACGGTGGCGGCGCCGGTGAAGGCATTCGTGCAGATCATCATCTGCGAGATGGCGGTGTTGAAGCTGAGCTTCTTCACGTCCTCCGTGACTTTGCGGATGGTCTCGTGCACCACACGGCGCAGGGCTTTGTCGGCGCAGGGCGCATAGGCCATTTTGCCGCTGAGCGTCCACCCGGCTTCGGTTTCATTGAAGGCCAGACGCCACACGCGGGCGAGGAAGCGGCTCACGCCTTCCACGCCCTTCATGCTCCAAGGCTTCACCTGCTCCAGTGGGCCCATGAACATTTCGTAAAGCCGCAGCGAGTCCGCGCCATACTCGTGGATCACGTCGTCGGGGTTTACCACGTTCCCGAGGGATTTGGACATCTTCTGTCCGTCTTCGCCGAGGATCAGTCCCTGATTTACCAGCCGCTGGAATGGCTCAGTTGTGCTCAGATGGCCGAGATCGAAGAGCACCTTGTGCCAGAAGCGCGCGTAAAGCAGGTGCAGCACGGCGTGCTCGGTGCCGCCGACGTAGAGGTCCACCGCGCCCGCCTTGCCGCCGCCGCCCAGCCAGTAGGCTTCGGCTTCTTTGGAAATGAAGCGCTTTGTGTTCTTCGGATCGCAGTAGCGGAGGTAATACCAGCAAGAGCCGGCCCATTGCGGCATGGTGTTGGTCTCGCGCTGCGCGGTTTCGGTGTAGCGGATCCAGTCGGTCGCTTTGATCAGCGGCCCGCGCGGGTCGCCGGTGGGCTTGAAGTCCTCGAGGTCGGGCTGGAGCAGCGGGAGTTCGCTCTCAGGAATGGCGCGGTGCTCGCCGCCTTCCCACACGATGGGAAACGGCTCGCCCCAGTAACGCTGCCGCGAGAACAGCCAGTCGCGCAGCTTGAACTGCACGCGGCGCTTGCCGAGGCTCTTCTCCTCCAGCCACGCGATCATTATCTGCTTCGCCTCCGCGGTGGGCAGGCCGTCGAGGAAGTCGGAATTCACGGCGGTGCCGGGATCGGTGTAACCCTGCCAGTCGGCATCGCCGGTCGGCGCGACGACTTGCATGATCGGCAGCGCAAACTTCTTCGAGAACTCGAAGTCCCGCTCGTCGTGCGCGGGCACGGCCATAATGGCGCCCGTTCCGTAGCCCATCATGACATAATCGGCGATCCAGACGGGAATCTTTTCCTCGTTCACGGGATTGACCGCAAACGCGCCGGTGAAGACACCGGATTTGTCCTTGTTCAGGTCGCCGCGTTCCATGTCGGACTTCGTGGCGCAAGATTTCTTGTAATCCGCAACGGCGCTCTGCTGCTCCGCGCTGGTGATCTGCGTCACGAGTGGATGCTCCGGTGCGAGCACCATATAGGTCGCACCGAAGAGCGTGTCAGGGCGCGTGGTGAAGACGGTGATCGTTTCTTCCGTGCCTGACCCTTTGAAATTCACCTCCGCGCCCTCGCTGCGGCCGATCCAGTTCTTCTGGAGCAGCTTGATGCCTTCCGGCCAATCCAGACCGTCCAGTTCATCGCTGAGACGCTGGGCGTATTTCGTGATACGCAGCATCCACTGACGCAGCGGGCGGCGTTCGACGGTGTAGCCTTTGGCTTTCCATTCCTCGACTTCCTCATTGGCGAGCACGGTGCCGAGATCGGGCGACCACCAGACGGGCGTATCGGCGACGAAGGCGAGGCGTACGGCATCAATCTCGGCGCGCGTCCAGCCTTTTGCTTCCAGTTCGCTTACCGGGCGGGCCTTGTTGGTCTCCTCGCAGAAGTAGGAGTGATAGAGCTGGAGGAAGATCCACTGCGTCCAGCGCACGTAGCCGACGTCGGTGGTGTTCACTTCGCGGTCCCAGTCGTAGGCGAAGCCCAGCGCCTTGAGTTGGCGGCGGAAATTCTCAATGTTCGCCTCCGTGGTGATGCGTGGATGCTGGCCGGTCTTGATCGCATACTGCTCGGCGGGCAGGCCAAAAGCGTCCCAGCCCATGGGGTGCAGCACGTTGTGGCCCTGCATGCGCTTGGTGCGTCCGAGAATATCCGTGGCGGTGTAGCCCTCCGGGTGGCCGACATGCAGACCCGCGCCGCTCGGGTAGGGGAACATGTCGAGCACGTAGAATTTTGGCTTGGAAGCATCGAAATCCGCATCGCCCGGGCCCGGCGTGCGGAAGGTTTTCTCCGCATCCCAGCGCGCCTGCCAGCGCGGCTCGAATTCATCGAAGGGGTAGGGTTTGCGTCTGTCGCTGCTCATATAGGGAAAATGGAAAAAGAGCATTAAACCTGAAACAGTTTCCCGGGAAAGGAAACCCGGATTCTTCTGTGGTTTGAGATCGTTTTGGACCCTATTGGACTGCCTCAGTCGAAAGGAAGAGCGTCCCAAGATCGCAGGCAGCACAACAGCTCAGGCCGGGAACAGCAACGGACGACGCAGCCATTCAAGAACAAGGGGCGAGAGAAATTCCGGCGCTCGCTGTGCCCAGTTTTTCGACGGTATCGCGGCCGACTGGCGCGCGCTATTCAACAACTGTGCTGCCCAATGCTCCGGCGAACAGGACCGCGCGGGGCAGACGGAAAGCGATTGCCGGATGGGTGGAAAAATTCTACTAGGACGTGTGCGCACCGGGTCGCCCTCTAGCACTTCGATTTGCGCCGGGAGGCTGAGCGAGCCAAAGTCTCTCGCACATGGCACCCGGTCATTCATCCTCAGTTCGGTAGGAAGAAGCGATGCGGCGATGCGCCGTGCCAGTGCAGTTCGGGAAATCTCAGCGTCAGAATCGAACGTGTCCTTCGGCACAGGCACTTCATGCCATGCTCCTGCCACCGGCACGGACGGGCAGTGAGGCGTGGCCCCGGCGATGCAAGGGAGGGTGCGCGCGAACAATGGACGCCCGGCCATTGCGGCCTCACGATAGGGCAGGCCAAATCCTTCCTGAAGCGAAGTCACTATGATGGCGTCCGCCGCTGCAATGAGAGCGGGCACGGATGGGGCATCCGGCTGCCCGGCGCAGACTCCGGCAAAAAGCGGCCAGCCATGCTGCTCTGCCGCTGCACTAAGGACCCGGGCATAAGGCAACTCCGCCGCAGAACTCGCACCACCTGTGGTAATTGTCGCGGCCTCCGGAGCCAGCCAACTCTGCACGAGCAGTGCCTCCGCGACATTCTTTCTCCGCATCATCCGGCAGGGGTAGAGCCAATGCGTCTCGCGCCCTGTGAGTTGCCGTAGCCATTCCTTAGCGTGGGAGATCTGCGGAAGCGTTACCGCATAAGGAAGCACGGGATTTTCGACCAGCGAAAAGTGGCACCCATACCATGTCGAAAGCAGCTTGGCATCCTGCGGATTGATGGTGAAATGCCTCACCTTCTCTGCGGATAGGAGCGTGGCTTTCACAGCTTCTGTAAGGTTTTCTGCGCCCTGAACCAGCATTTCCGGCCAGCGCTGCCAGCGTCCGTCCCACCACCAGTCATGATGATGCACCCACAGGGCATTCCACAGGGCTGCGCTCTGGCCGGCGGCGCGCATGAGGTGAAAATTTCGGCCGACACTTAGGTTGTGCACCCAGAGGACGGTATCGCGAGAGGCCAGCGAAATCAGCGCCTGCTCCACAGCTGCACGTTCCGGCTTTGTTTCCGACCAGTAGCCCAGCGCAGGATTGACTACCCAGCTCACCGGCAGAGGATGCAGCGTCCGCTCCAATTCATCCCGCCATGCGTTCTCCGGTTCCTCACCCCCAGCGAGCCGCACAGACGTGAAACCTGCCGCGCGCGCGAGCGCCGGCAGTCCAGTAGCAATGACCTGACGCACGCCACCGGGCCGGTAATGATAGTGCAGCACGCAGAGTTCCATGACCCGCAGTGTTGCAAAGTGAAGCACTGCGGCGCAAGGAGCGTATTCTCACCTGCGGTCCCCGCCTTTTTCATGCCCGACTTTCTTCAATCCGGTCCCGTCCTTACGCTGCCGCTGCTACATGCCGCGGACTCTGCGGGTATGGAGCGCGATCTCGCGGCATGGACTGCAGATCGCCCGCTCGCACTCGCGCTGCCATGCCACGTCAGGGATTTCCACAGCAAGGCCATGCGCGGCATCCTTGATAAACTGGCCGGCATCCCGTGGGTGCAGCGCGCCGTCATCGGCCTGGATGGAGCCACCATGGAGGAAGCCACGATCGCCCGCGAACTGATCACCGATCCCCGCTTCACTCTGCTTCACCGCACCGGGGCGCCAGGAAAAGGCGCAAACCTGCGCGACTGCCTTGGGGCTCTCCAGCAGTATTCACTATTCGCGGTGGCCATGCACGACTGTGACATCCGCCACTACAACCGGGAATTTCTCGCCCGCCTCTGCTGGCCGGTGCTGCACCCGGAGGCCGGATTGCATGCGTGCAAAGGCTACTACGCCCGCACTGCTACAGGACTGCACGGGCGCGTCTTCCGCCTTTTTCTTCAGCCGCTGCTGCGCGCCTGCACCGAGCATCTACCAGCGCACCCGTGGCTTCAATTCCTGACAAGCCTGCGTTACCCGCTCTCTGGAGAACTTTGCGTGCGTATTGACGTTCTGCCAAAACTGCCGCTTCCGGACGGCTGGGATGTTGAACTCGCGCTGCTCTCATCACTTCACCGGCAACAGGTCCCCATGTGCCAGTCGGAACTGTGCGCGGCCTACGATCACAAACATCAGGAACCCGCCGCACTGGCAGAAATGGCCGCCGTTTTGTTCCGGAGGCTGATCCATACGCTGCACGAACACGGCGTCCATTCCGGCGACCTTTCTGCACCTTTGCTTAGCTCCGCCCGGCATCATGCAGAGCAGGCCACCCATGGATCCTCTCTCATGGCTGCCATGAACGGACTGCGCCATGACGCGCAGGCGGAACGCCTGCTTGCAGCAGCGCTGATGGAGAAGTTGAACTGATCAAGCCCCGGCGGCGGCCAGCGCAGCCTGTGCTTTGGCGGCGGCATCCGCTGCGCGGCGCTGAATTTCTTCCGGCGAAGGCAGATTCTCCAGCACGTCCGCCGGGATGAATCCATCGCTGGCCAGCTTAGTGAGACACTTTTTCCGCTCCGCCAGTGCTTTGCCGGAATCTCGTTCCTTGCTGAAGCGGCTCTTCGCCGCCTCACTGCGTTCGCGCAGCCTGTTGTAGATATCACCGCCTAACAAAGCGGAGATGTCCACCTTCATCTTTTCGCGGTTCACATCCGCATCACTCACCGGCTCGCCGTTGATTGGGCCGCCGGAGTATTTCGGGAACATGATGGCCACCTCCGGGCACACGCGGCTACAGGCTGGGCAGTTCGTTTTGCAGTTGTCGTTGTTCTGCACCTGAAGCTTGCCCTCCTTGCTAACGCCATAAACATCGAAGAGGCAGAAACTGAGGCACTGCATGCAGTTCGTGCAGCGGGAGTAATCGATCACTGGAAACCACGGCTTCCAGCGCCCGGGCTGATTCATTGGCTTCTCTCCGCGCTCACCTTCCACCAGTGAGGAAACCGCTACGGCATCCAGTCCCGCTATATTTTTCGCGGTGATTTGAACCTTGCCTCCTGCATCTTCAAGCACCGGAGCCGCGCCGCCAAAGTCCCCCAGCACCAGTAGCGTATCCTCTTCTGGTGAGAGGCACGCGCCGATCCCGGTGCGAGAAACACTGTAGCCCAAATCAAGAAGGCTGGTTAGAATGCCAAAGCGCCGTTCCGAACCGAGTGGAGACGCGCCGCTGCCTTCGTAGAGGAGAATGTGAACACCGGGAGAGAGAGCCATGTCAAGTAAGTGGTAAGAAGTGAGATTTAGAAGTGCTCGCTAGGTGGGGCTGATGTCCGGGGCATCCAGACGGGCGCAGGCTTCGGCAGGGGAAAGCGTGCGCATGTTCACGATGTCAACGCTTTCGCCATTCAAGGGGGCCTCCGCACTGTGGAAAAGCCACTGCACGGCGCGGCGGTGGCAGGCAGCGATTTTCAGCGGTCCACCAGCGGCGATGGTTTTCAGCCGGGGATCACGCCTAGCGGACATCTCGCAGAGATCCGCCACTGAATCGAACGCGGCCCCGCCTTCGCTTAGGTGGCGAAGCACGGCGTCCTTGGTTTCCTGGGGCACCACCTGCGCGTAGGCACAGCGGCAATATAGTATGCGGGGCGTTTCGGCCGGGGATGACATGCAGTGACCTTGGCAGTGTAAAACGCGGGATCAATGCAGAACTCGTCCGGCTTTTGGCAGACGCTGAACTTTAAAGTGGCTCTGGCATCCTGCGCGAAGCAAATCCTTCGCAGCGATACCCGGTTCATGTCATTGCGGCTTCCAGCCTTTGCGGTTCAGGCCGACCTCTGCATCCTCAAACGGGATCTGCTTTCCGACCTGTTTGAAAATTTCGGAGGCCACACTTATCACCACTGTGTTTTTCTTGATCATTTTATTAAATGGAAGCGTCACGGTGGGGCGTTCACTACCGGCGGCATAGAGGGCGAACTTATATAAGAGCCAAACTGTTTCTCTATGGCCCCGCTTACCGCCATCGTGGAAAAGGAAAATCCCGAGCTGCCATTCATCGGGATGAACTCTCCTTAAGCGGCGGCTAGGCGCACTTTGGAAAGCATTACGGACGACAGCATGTAGGTGTCACTGGTCGCGCGCACGGCATTACAACCGCTCAAGGAGAAAATGAGAGGGAGGATAAAGACGTGGCGCATAAATTCCGTGAGGCTACAGCGGGGAAACGATGGGATGCCCATTAATCCCCATCAAGGTTTAAGGGGACGCAGCAGAATCTGCCGCAAGTCCATGACCGCGACGCCGGGCTTCGATTGCGGAATCACCTTTACATTGAATCCTCTCCCCCCCTCCCCTGCCTCCTTCTTCACCTCCAGCGTGCCAATGACGCGAGGCTTAAAATTCTGAAAGTGCCCGGTGTCCTCCACAGTGAATTTGCATTGCTGTATAAAATGCTCCTCTATGCCATAGCTTGAGCCAAGACCAAAATCCACAAGCACCTCCGCGCCGCCGCTGCCTTTACCGCAACCTTGGAGCACTTCCACTTCATAGAGTCCGGGAGCCAGCTTTGCGTACCAGAGCGCGGTGTCTTCTTTTACCGTCCAAAAGCCCAGAGTGTTCTTGTTTGGTTGCGGCTCGTAGCGCATCTTTTTCCCGCGGACATAAGCATCGCGGGAATGCAGCAGGACGCTCCCGTCCGCTGCCGCCTCCATGAGCCGCCGGGGCACAAAATATCGGGAAGTGAAATCGCTTTCAGAATACTGTAGATGACACTCGACACAGCTCGCTGTTTTTCCCCGACTCGTCAGCTTCTGCGCATCGCCACTCACAGTGAAAAACTCCCAGTCACCGCACTCCGGGTTAAATCCCTTCTCCCGCTTGAGCATCCCCGTGAAAAGCTCCGGCACAGTGCCCGGCCTTGCAGGCCCTTTTTCTATCTCCGCAATGGCTGGAAGCTTCTCTTTGATAAGCACCGTGCCCTCAGGATGCACAGGCTCATGACCTTCCGCCGCCGGGCGCCCGATTTTGTCCACATATAGCCGGGCGAACTTATCAAGGTGCGGATTTCCTTTCTCCTCCGCCACCAGTTCGGGCGAAGGGATCTCGGCGCACAACGCAGCGGTGACACGGTGCATGATTACCGGCGATTTGGTCACCTCCTCCAGTGCCGTGCCACGCTGCTGAACCTTTGCCAGCAAGTCCGGGTCTGTGAGTGGACCGGCAACGCAACAGGAAGCAGTGGCTATGAGAACGGAGAAGATTGTAATGTGCATGGCTGTTCCTATATGATGCACGGGCGCTTGTCCGTAAAGCGAAGTTACAGCGTGAGCTGGATTCACACAGGAACAATACTTCAACACAAACATCCCGTAGGTGCAGCGCGGCGTTGAGGAACTTGCGACCGACTTCCGTCAGGAGTTGATTCGTGATGGTGGCGTCCAAGAGACGTGCACTACTTTCGACTTGGCTGCACCAGTCGGTGGAGATCACTGTCCGGTTCATTGAGCACCTAATGGATGAAGTGGTGCGGTTCCCCCTGAAGATTCCCACTCCGCTTGCATAGCGTAGTCGCTTCCTCCATGGCGCGGCAGGCTAGTTGGTTGAGCCGCCCAAAGAAATCGCCAGCCTTAATTTCAGAACTGGTGCGTGTTTAGGAAAGAAATCACATACACTAAACACCAAATCGGATTTGGGAAACGCCAATCTTTCACTCGCATATTTGGTTTCTGAGAGATGCAGGAGTTGCTACGGCAGGAGGGGGAGTTGCGTTTGGGAGATTGAATGCGCGGCTCGCGGGGCTCAGTGATTCTCACATCGCCAGTTCCTGCAACAGGCGGCGGTTGAGGCGGATGCCGGCTTCGTAGTTACTGATGGTGAAATTCTCGTTCGGCGCGTGCATTTGGCAGTCCGGCAAGGCGAGGCCGAGGAGCAGGGTGTCGCTACCGAGAATGTCATTGAAACTCTGCACGATGGGGATGCTGCCACCTTCTCGGATGAGGGCTGGCTCGCGGTCGAACGTGGCGCGCAACGCACGCTGAGCGGCTTTTCCATATACCGAGTGCGGGTCCATGCTGTAAGGCGGGCCGCTGTGGCCGGGCTTTATCTCCACGCGCACGCAGTCCGGCGCCATCTTGGCAAAGAACGTCTGCACGTTTTTTATAATGTCGTCCGGGTCCTGATCCGGCACGAGGCGGAAGGAGAACTTGGCGAACGCACTGCGCGGGATGACGGTCTTGCTACCCTCGCCCTGATAGCCGCCTCCGATGCCGTTCACCTCCGCCGTCGGGCGAGCCCAGCGGCACTCCAGATCGCTGTAGCCAGCTTCTCCCCAAAGCGCGGGCACGCCAGTGAGGCGGAGGGTTTCTGCTTCTCCCGGCAGCTTCGTCCACGCCTCCTTTTCCCATTCATGCACATCGCGCACAGCGTTGTAGAATCCGGGGATCTGAATGCGTCCGTGCGCGTCATGCACCGCGGCGACGAGCTTCGCCAGCATGGTGTTTGGATTCCCCACACTACCGCCAAAGATACCGCTGTGCAGGTCGATGGTCGGCCCGTGCACATGCACTTCCAGACACGCGATACCACGCAGTCCGTAGGTGAACGTGGGGACGCCCGGCGCGACCATACCGGTGTCGGATATGGCGATGATGTCGCAGGCGAGTTCCGAGCGGTGCTCACGGAGGAATGGGGCGAGGTTCGGGCTCCCTATTTCCTCTTCTCCCTCGATGAGGAAGATGACATTTAAAGGGAGTTCGCCGTGTTCCGCCAGTGTCTGCTCCACGCCGCAAAGGTGCGACATGAACTGCCCCTTATTGTCCGTCGCGCCGCGGGCGAAGATGCGCCCGTCGCGAATGTCCGGCTGAAACGGCGGCGTTTGCCACTGGTCCAGCGGATCGACCGGCTGCACATCGTAGTGACCATAGATGAGCACCGTTGGCTTTCCGGGCTGCGGCTTGCTCTTGGCCACGACGACCGGGTGCTTCACTGTTTGGTGAATGGCTGCGCTGAGGCCCATTCCCGTGAGCTTCGCGGCGATCCACTCTGCGCAGTTGCGCACATCGGCGGCATTTTCGCTGCTGGTGGAGATGCTGGGAAAACGGAGGACGGCGAGAAGGTCTTCGAGTGCTGAATTCATTTCGTTTATTCCCCTGCCCTTCTTACCGCCGCAAGCGCAGGAAAGTCTTCCGGAGAGCCAGTGGAGCTTTCACCCCGATTACGGAGCGAAAGAAAGTAGCGCGCCGAGGGCCCCGGGCGTTACGGAGCCGCCATGCACCTCATTCTCCGCCCGCTCTTTCTCGCTCTGCTCACCATGCCCGCGCTCTCAGCGCCGGAAGTATTTGAAGTCACCCCCGAACGCCTCGCTGATCTCCCGCAGGGCAAAGAGGCCGACGGCATCGTGGGCGATATCGTTATGCGGAATGACAAAGTGGAATTGCTGATCGCCGGAAATCTCCCGGAGCGCCGCGCAAATATGAGCACCTTCTACGGTGCCGACGGCCAAACTCCCGGGTGTCTGTATGATCTCACCCTCCGCGGATCGAAGAACGACCAGATCACCATCTTCAGCCCCGCCGGACAGCGCGGCCCCGTTTCATGGGTCCGGATTTCAAAGGACGGCAAGGACGGCACCGCGGAAGTCGAGACCGTCACCACCGCGGCCGCCAACAAGGGCCTATATCGCCGCCATGCATGGCGGCTGCGCGACGGCATGCAGGGCGTGGAAATCGAAACCACCCTGCGCAACGAAACCGCCGCGCCGATGAGGATTACGGCGGACGACAAGATGACGCAGATGACGCTCAACGGTCAGAGCGGCCCCTACTTCTGGGGTAATTCCGTCGACCCTGCCGACCGCGCCGGCTACGCCGTAGAGCCCATGCGCGCCGACTGGGAACTCACCGCCGGTCAGGAGCGCAGCGTCACGCGTCTGCTCACTGTGGGCACTTCCCCAGCGGAAGCGCTGGGCGTACTCATCGAAAAAGCAGGCGGCTCGGGAAAAGCCACCCTCACTCTGCTCGACGACAAAAAGCAGCCCGTCACCACCGCCACGGTCGTGCTCGCCACCTACGGCAAGGAAGTCCCCGCCTACCCTGACAAGTCCGGCAGTCTTACCATCACCCTGCCCGTCGGTGCGCACGACTTTCGCATCATCGATGCCGGACGCCTGCCGGTAAAACTTTCCCTCAACATTACTGCCGGCAACAACGACCAGCGCCAAGTTCCTCTGCCTGTGCAGAGCGCCGTCGTTTTCCGCGTCACGGAAGAAGGCAGCGGCCGCTTAATGCCGTGCAAGGTGATGTTCACCGCCTTGGACGGCACCGCCAAGGTGGATCTGGGTCCGGCCAACCGCGCCCACGGCTGCGTAGATCAATGGCACAGTGGGACCGGCGACTTTCGCGTGCCCCTAGGAGCGGGAAGTTATCGCGTGAGCGTGAATCGCGGCCCGGAATACTCGCACCATGAGCAGAACATCGTGCTTGCCGCCGGCCAGGAAGTCACCGTGACTGCCTCTCTCAAACGCATGGTGGATACCACCGGCTGGGTCTCCGCCGACTTCCACAACCACTCGACCCCCAGCGGCGACAACACCTGCGGCACTGCCGACCGCCTTATTAACATGGCCGCCGAGCACCTCGAGTTCACTCCCAGCACCGAGCACAACCGCCTCTACGACTGGGCTCCCCACATTAAGAAACTCGGCCTCACCCCATGGATGAATTCCGTCACCGGCATGGAACTCACCGGCAACAACCAGCACCTCAACTGCTTCCCCCTAGCGCCCGAGCCCGGCAAACAAAACAGCGGCGCCCCCGCCTGGAATTACGATCCACGCATTTCCGCCATCACCCTGCGCGACTTCCAAAAACCCGATCCCGACCGCTGGATCCAGGTGAACCACCCCGACCTCCAGCGCGTCTTCAACGACCGCGACGCCGATGGCACCTCGGACAGCGGCTACGAGGGCATCGCGCAGTTTGTGGACAGCTGGGAAATTGAGAACTTCGATTCCGAGGGCCTCCTCGGATCTGCGCCATTTGTCATCGAGCAGCCTGACCCTGGAGCTCCGCGCCGCCTTGCCTACAACCGCGCCTTCATTTACCTTCAGCTTCTCAACCGTGGTCACCGCCTACGCGCCATCGCCGTAGCCGATGCCCACAGCGTCCACGGTAACGGCACTGGTGGCTGGCGCACATGGCTACCCAGCTCCACCGACGACCCCGCGAAGATCGACTGGCGCGAAATGTCGCGCGCCGCTAAAGTCGGCTACATCATCCTCAGCACCGGCCCCTTCCTCACCGTCAGTGCCAACGGCCAGCCACCGGGCTCCGAAATCAAATCCAGCGGCCAGCCCGTGAATCTCAAAGTCAAAGTCCAAGCCAACACATGGAGCGGCATCGACCGTGTGCAGGTCCTCCTCAATGGTCGCCAGCCCGCGGAGCTGAACTTCACCCGCCAGTCCCACCCCGACTGGTTCAGCGACGGCGTGGTGCAGTTCGACCGTGAGATCAAAGTCCCGCTCAAAGATGACGCTCACCTCATCGTCTGCGTCCACCATGCAAAAAACACCCTCAAGGCCGCCTTCGGCAGCAGCAATCAGTCGGCCCTGCACCCCCACGCATGGCACAACCCCATCTACGTGGACGCGAACGGGGACGGCTGGAAGCCTAACAACGACACCCTCGGCTTCGACATCCCCGCCATGCGCATGACCGTGGAACAGGCCGAACGCATTCTCAGTGTCACCCGCTGAGGCCAGCGCCGGGGTGCAGAGCAGGCCAGTTAGCTGGAAGCCCGCGCTGCTTTGCCCTAGTCACTTTTTCCGCTAAAACCATTGTAGCGCCCGTTCATATTTTGTAGGACTTTTGTCCGCAGCATGGTCGACGCGGCTGAATCGGAGCGCATCCCCGTTCACCGCATAGAGAGCGCAGCGCGCCCCGGCACCCTCGCTGCTTATAAAGTCGATTTTGCAGGGCTACTTGCCGACATTTATGCGAAACTGCTTTTTGTCCGGTTTCCTGTCATCACTCATAGTAAAATTGTCATTCGTGGTCATCGTAACATCGCTTTTGCCTTCGCTGTCGAGCCCCTGATAATTTCCGATCAGTCCTTTAAGGGGCACATCCACGACCTGAGAAAGGCCAGTATTTTTTCTTAGAGGCAAACGTTTGAGCAGCTTGGTAGACTTTTTCAAAACTTCCGGCCCCGGCCGCTTTCCTGCATCGATAGCGGGAACAGGACAACGAATAGCAGACGCTCCATGGCATTGATTATCAATTGGCGGGGTGTAATTCTTGATACAGAACCTGAGCGGGCGCGCCCTCAATTCCAAGGGCCCGCAAATTCATCTCGACTCCCCGGCGATAGTAGTCATACTCTGCCCATGTTTAATGTGCGCAGCTCCCTCCTTCTCCTCCTTCCGCTTGCCACCGCGAGTGCGGACACCCATTGGCCGCAATTCCGGGGCCCCGGTGCCACCGGTGTAGCTGCGGAAGGCAAACCACCGGCGGAATTCGGTCCTGACAAAGCGCTCGCATGGAAAGCACCAGCGGGCGAAGGCATTTCGTCTCCGGTAGTATGGGGCGAACGCGTATTCATCACCGGCGCAGAGGACCGCAAACCGCGGATAATATGCCTCAGCCGGAAGGACGGCTCACGGCTTTGGACCCATGAACTGCCCGCAGTGCCTCAGGAAACCGTGCACCGCACCAGTCATCCCGTTAGTGCCACGCCTGCGACGGATGGTCAGCGGGTCATTGGCTACTTTCCCGGCACCGGACTGGTGGCCTGGGACATGGAGGGAAAAGAACTCTGGCGGAACGAACTGGAGAGGCCATTTGTCGTAAACGGTAATGGCACCTCCCCCATCATCGCCGGCGAGCGCGTATTTCTTTGCTGCGATCAGCAGGGCGGAAAGTCTTTCCTGCTCGCGGTGGATGCGACCACCGGCAAAACACTCTGGCAGATGCTGCGTCCGCTGGCCGTCAGCAGTTACACCACCCCGGTGATCTGGAAACGCGGTGGCTCGGAAGACCTCATCGTTTCCGGCAGCCTAAAGGTCACGGGCTACAATCCCGCCGACGGCACTGAGCGCTGGAGCACCGGCGGCACAGAGGCTGTGAGCGTGTGCCCCACGCCCGTCACCGGAAACGGAAAGCTTTACATCATGTCCCGAAGTTTCGGTGAGGCACCAGCGCCAGCCGGGCTGGAAGGCCTTTTACTTATTGCCGACAAGGATAAAAGCGGCGGTCTGTCCCGCGAAGAGACACCCTTTTTCCAGAAAGACGGCGTCTACGACTTCATCGATACCAGCCGCGACGGTTCCATCACCGCAGATGAATTGAAAGCCACCACGGCACACATGAAGGGCTCTGATTTTGGCCTCTTTGCCCTGAACGATCCCGGCACTGCCACGGGTTCTCTCGGGGAAGAGCACACCGCATGGAAGCATCGCAAGGGCACGGCCAAAGTCGCCACTCCTCTCCTATATGAGGACCGGCTATGGGTGGTTGCAGACGGCGGCATGGTCACCTGCACCCATGCTCAAAACGGCGAGGCGATTTTCGAGCGGCAGCGTCTCGGCGGAAAAGCTGGCGGGGACTACTATTCATCCCCGGTGGCCGCAGACGGTCGCATTTACCTTTGCTCTACAAGCGGCGTGGTCAGTGTGCTGGAGACCGGAGATACTCTCAAGGTCACGCACACCGCCGAACTCGGAGCACCCATCCTCGCAACGCCCGCCATCTCCGGTGGCCTGCTCCTCGTGAGGTCCGGCGCAGAACTGCTGGCCTTCGGAAGTGCCTCGCCCTCAGGCCAAAATTAGTTTTGCAGTAGAGCCGAAATTCCCTAACTATGCACCCACACCAGACTCCTAAAACTCCCATGAAATTCAAAACGCTTCTCACCGCTGTCCTACTCTCCCTCTCTCCGCTATCCGCTCCCGCCTCCCCACTTTCCGATCTCGCCGAGCAGCACGGCGTGGCATGGATGATGGGTTCATGGACCGGAGCCGAAGGTAAAATTAAGCTCACCTACGAGTGGCGCGTGGACAAAAATGCCATCGCCGTGAAATTCGAAGCCGGTGAACGGACCGCCGAAGGCATAATGGCCCTCAAGCCCGGCACTGAGGAAGTCCATTATATGGCCGTTGACAGCAAAGGCAGCGTCACCCGCGGTGAATGGATTGAGCACAATGGCAACCCCGCCATTAAGTCCACCCGCATCTCCAGCGAGGGAGAAACCAAAACCATCCTCGAGCACATCAAAGTCGATGCCTCTACCCTGAAGGTCAAAATCTACAAGCAGGACGATTCCGGCAAGGCCGGCGACCTCGCGATGGAAGTGGAATTCAAGAAGCAGTAGCCCGCATCTTTCGCTTAATCCGATCCGCTGAGGAGCATTACCGCGCCGCCTTTCTGGTAACGGCAAAGGCGTTCTGTCTGGACTCTTCAATGGCCCGCGGAAGTTTCTCCGGACTAATCCATTTCTCTTTTCCCCGTAGATGACCAGCATGCATCCGGATCGCCGACCCGGGCGGGGACTGCAAAGAAGCAACTGCTTCCACGCAGAACCCTGCATATGTCCGAACACGTGGCCCCCCGGCATGCCTCTGCGGGCGAAGAAGTATTCCGGTTTCATCCCCTGTCCCTCCAGTTTTCTCAACCCGGCGGGCAACCCGCCGCCGAGGGCGCGTGCATAAACTCACGGTTAGCACTGAACCCACTCGAAACCTGAGGGCCGGGTGCCGCCGGCGGAAAACAAAAAAGCCCCGACACCACGGATTGAGGTGGACGCCGAAAACCAGGCCACTGGTTAAGCTATGATTGGGCTGGACCTTGGCGCACGAAACCGCGAACGCAATACCCACCCAATGAAAGCCAAACGAAAGAGACATGATGCCGGATTTAAAGCCCGTGTAGCGCTGGAAGC
>CAMAUV010000017.1 GCA_945861415.1 Akkermansia muciniphila
ATCAAAATGGTTTGCGGGGTTCACTGCCCGCACAGAGGACGCGCTCATGTCCCGCCTCCTCGAAGCATTCGCCTCCCTCTTCGCCTCTCCTGCTCTCATCACTGCACAGTGCAGAGTTTCAGGCGATGACTTTTGAGGATGGGTCTAAACAAGCCGCTGAGCAGATTCAAGAGACCGTGGGCCTATTCTTATCCACCCGGAATGTTTGTTTATGGCGGACTTATCTTGTTCGGATTGGTTAGAATGAAAGGTTCTGCGGCCACTAAAGGAAACATGGTCGGCGGGAAGAATCGCAAGCCGACCACCTACCCTGATCGACCGCGCTGGACCCCACCTCAAGCGGGGCAGACAACGCCGCCGGAGGATGGTTTGCCGCTCTTGCCAGCTGCTGTGCCGATCATTGCGGGGTCTCCGGTTTTGCCAGCTGCACCTCCAGTTTTGCCGGGCCCATTGGCTGCCGGTCTTACGCTTCCCCCATTTGCCTACGTGCGCCGCACCACCAGAATTTCCTGCGCTCGCAGTGCAGCCGCCAGTCGTGGCTCGTGCCTTCCACCGCAGTTCTGCCCCGCGCTGCGCTCACTGCCCGCGCATTACTTCCTCGAGGAGCGCCGCATCCATTTCCACCAAGTGGCTGCGGTCCGGGAAGCGGCCTTCTTTTACGTCCGCGATGTATTCCTTGAACGCCACCACGCGCTCCTCCTGTAGACGGCGGTTTTCGGCGAGAAAGTTACGGTAGGCTTTTGCGTGGCGGGGCAGACGTTCATCGTAGTCGCCCAGAATGTCATCGCTGAAGAGAAACTGCGAATCGCATCCACTGCCGGAACCCAGCGACATGAGGATTAGGCTGGTCTGCGAGCAGAGCCAGCTCGCCAGATTGTGCGGCACCACCTCAATCTCTGCGGCATAGGCTCCGGCGTTTTCCAGTTCCTTCATGCGTGTATAAAGGGCGCGGGCTTCCGCCACCGTGCGGCCCAGCGCGCGATAGCCCGTCCACGTCACATGCCGCGGCACCATGCCTATATGACCCACTATCGGAAGCCCCTCCCGTGCCATGGCCTCAATGATTCGCGGGCTTGCTGAACAATAGACTGAACTCGCCCCCGCCTCTAGCGCCCGGAAGCCCACGCGGATGGCCTCCTCTGCACTGGCCATGCCGTGCGGCGTCGCGGCAGATAGAAAACTCTCCGGAGCCGCGGCCACCAACCGCGGGAGCCGGAGTTGCGCCTCCGGGGTATCAAAGCTGCAGCTCATGAGATCCACCCCGGCCAGTTCCGCCGCCGCCGCTTCCTCCGGCGATTTCACATGGATGTGCGTCAGGCAGCGCTTTCCTTTGAGTTGCCTCAGATCATGGACGGTATATTTTCTTCGTGGACGTAGCATACCTTCGCGTGGCACACATCCCCTACCCCGGCAAGCATCCAGTGAGCAAGACAGCGTGGAACACTGACAACATTCTCCCGGGCTCGCTGAAATGACACCGCAACGGCACGCACGGATCCGCCTTGGCGACCTGCCTTACTTCCTGCACGCGGTTGTCCGCGATTCGACTCCGTGAGCCTGGCTCTCACGAAGACTGCCGCAGTGTCCTTCGCGCTAAAGAGGAAACCAAATCCCCGGCAAACACCAGCGCGGCACCGGCGAGGACAAAGAGGATCATTTCATCATAGCGATCAAAAGCGCGCGCGTCTTTGATCAGACGGCCAAGAGTGGCGATGCCCAGCATACCCAGCACTGTACCTTCGCGCAGACAGGTTTCCCACCGGTAGAAGAAATAGACAAGAAATCGAGGCAGGCTCAGTGGCAGCAAGGCTGTGGTGACAATCTGTCCGCGGGACGCGCCAAGTCCGCGCAGGGCGGAGGGAGCGCTATGATCGCTGTTCTCAATGATTTCCGCGCCGAGGCGACCGAGGATGCCGGCATTGTGCAGCGCCAGGGCCAGCACTGCGGCCCATGCTTGATCGCTGACCATGGCGATGAAAATGAATGCCCACACATACTCCGGGATGGAGCGGGAAAGAATGAAAAATCCGCGGGAACCGATCACCACGCTGCGCCATGCGAGCCTGCTCACCAGCGATGGCCGCCGCGCGGATGGTAAAAACGGGGCGGGGCTGGCCAGATTTCGTGCAGCAAAGGGCAGCAGGCACCACGCCAGCACTGCGGACAGCATGATAGCGACCACACTGAGCGAGAGAGTGGTCAAAGCTGCGCGCCAGCCCTCGGATGAGGGACCAAAGAGTAAGTTCCGCGCCCAGTCGATTGCCGCGCCCCAGCCATGGCCCTGTTGCACGGGCCATGGCGTGATCTCAGTGAGGAAGCGCCGGATATTCTCCGCCCGCCGTGCCACCATGCCGGGATCCGCAGCCCATGAGCCGCTGAGCCACGACCATGCGATTCCACCAGCCAGCAGCAGCAGGACCGCCTGCAGGGGCCTATCGTGGCGCGAAACTGTGCCCAGCACCATACGGCGGCGCACCCAACCGCTGGCGGCATCGAATAAAAACACCAGGACCAGCAGTGCATAGAGCGCAGTCCAGACTTCCCGGTAATGTAGGTTCTCATACGACAACTGGATGTTTAGCCCTAGCGTGGGCAGCCCGACAAAACCCAGCACTGCGGCGGAACGCAGACCGCATTCAAAGCGGTAAAGGGCATAGGAAGTCATTTCCGCGCGCATCCTTGGCAGCGCGGCAAAGAGGAAGATGCGCAGCGGCCCGGCCCCCATAAGGCGAAACGCCTCGCGTGTTTCCTCCGGCATCTCTTCGGCAGTCTCGGCGAATACTTTGGCCAGCGTGCCGGCATAGGGCAGCGAGATGGCGATGACCGCGGTAAGCGGCGAAATGCCGACCGCAGCGAGAAAGATGGTAGCCCAGATGAGTTCATGGACAGAGCGCATCAGTGTCATGAGCAACCGCGCCGGCAACCACACCATGCGCGCCGCAAGGGTCCGCCGCTCAGGCCACCAGACTCGTGACCCCAGAAATCCAAGAACCAGACCACCCGCAATGCTGAGGCTCACTGCCGCCAGCGCTATCCTCAAGGTCTCCACGGCCGCCCTGCCCGTCTGAACGAGGAACGGGGCCGCTTCCGCCGGCAGGCCTGTGCGGTTCTCGTAATCCACCGCTGGTTGAAAGGCCGCGCCAAAGAACGCACCCGCAGCTTTCCAGCCCGGTTGCGAAGGTAACACGCCTGAGGGTTTCAATCCCAGCCACAGCCCCGCTATCACAGCGGCCAGCAACACGAGTGTCAGGAGCATCCGGCGGCGCGGAAACCGGTCTGTCAGCAAATTCGTCATGAGTTTGTCTGCAGATTTAGCAGATTCACGCAGATGACTAAATTATCGACTCCTGAGCCCCGCCCGAAACTGCGGAAATCTGCGTCATCTGCGGACACCCTTTTCATACTGTGAGATCGGCGCCGAGGCCGTAGAGCGCGCGGTATTCCGCTTCACCAACCTCCGCAGAGGGTTTGTCGAAGATGACGCGCCCGGCCCGCAACCCGATGAGGCGGGGGAAAAACTCGCGCGC
Organism: Akkermansia muciniphila; assembly: GCA_945861415.1. Classification (GTDB taxonomy): domain Bacteria; phylum Verrucomicrobiota; class Verrucomicrobiia; order Verrucomicrobiales; family V1-33; genus V1-33. The sequence continues at coordinate 3,528 of CAMAUV010000017.1, forward strand.
CAGTTCGAACTGATGCAAGCTCACCAATAAGGTCAGTCCGTCCTCGCGACAGATGCCCGTGAGCAGTTGGAGCACGTCGCGGGCGCGGGCGGGATCGAGACTGCTCACCGGCTCATCCGCAAGGAGCGACTGCGGCTGCTGCCAAAGAGCCCGGGCGATGGCTACGCGTTGCTGCTGGCCGCCACTGAGGTGATCCACCCGGCTGTAGAGGCGGTCATCCAGCCCCACCCGGGCAAGGAGCTTTAGCATCTCTGCCTTTTCCGCCCGGGATGGCATGACCACCTGACGAAGGCCGCTGAGCAGACCACAGCGTCCCAACCGGCCGCAGGCGAGGTTTGCCGACACGCGCATATTGGGTACCAGCCCCCCGTGCTGATGGATAAATCCCGTAGCCGCCCGCCGCACCTGCAAGGCCGGACCATTCAGCGACACGAGATCGGCCCCATCCAGAAGGACACGGCCGGAGGAGGGAAGCACCGCGCCGGTCAGCAGCCGCAGAAAAGTGCTTTTGCCGCCGCCGCTGGGACCGACCACGGCAGCATGTTCGCCGCAGGCGGCGGTGAGCGATAAACCGCTCAACGCAGTCACCGGGCCAAAGGTTACCGAGACCTTGTCTAGTTCATAAGCGACCATACAGGATCAGCGCACGATTCCGAATTCCCTGCATAGCTTTTCAAGGGTATCGAAATCTTTGTTTGTCACTTCGATCAGCGCCTCACGCGGGAACACCTTGAGCAGCTCCGGTGCTTTGGTGGTGATACTAATGAGCGCCCCTTTCAGCTTGTCTGTAAAACCCGCCCCAAAATCCGTCTCTAGGGACGGATGCGCAGTGAAATTGTAATCCTGAAATCCAGGGGTCACCCAGATGACCTTCACCACAACGGGATCCACTTTACCCTCTTTGACCATCTTCTCATAAACAGTGTAGTCGCACACGCCCGCCTGAACCGCTCCGGTGCTCACCATTTCGACCGTCTTGTCATGGCCGCCGGAGAAGATCGCAGGAGCGGTGAAAAACTCTTTCTCTCCCTTACAGGTGTTTTGTTTGATAAAGTGGGATGGCATCACACGACCAGAAGTCGAACTCTCGCTGCCAAATGCAAACTTCACCGTCCCGATAGCTGCGGGGAAAGTAGCCGACTTTTCCAGACCAGTGTCCTTATGAGCGATGAAGTAGCTCTTGAAATCAGGATCCTCTTTGCCCTGCACGATGGCCTGCGCTCCCGGAACGGCAGCCCTGGCCTGCACCCCGGTCACGCCGCCAAACCAGGCGAGCTGAATCTGCCCGTTTTTGAAGGCTTCGACGCTCGCCTTATAGTCGGCGCTGGGAAAAAACTCCACGGTGACGCCCAGTTCCTCGCTTAAATGCGAGGCGATAGGGTCGAATTTCGCTTTGAGTTCTGTAGCGTTCTGGTTGGGAATTGCCGAGAAACGCAGAACTTTTGGCGCTGTGGAAGCACCGCGGCCGCTGGAGGAACTGCCGGTGACGGGGGCAGCCTCGGGCTTTTTGTCGCAGGAGGTGAAGACGGCGAGAGCCGCAGCCGCGGCACCACGCACCAGAATGTGTCGGGTGATGTTCAAGAGTGTATAGAGTTGGATTAGGTTGCGCCCCCGGGACCGGGAACGCACTTTCACCCTATCGCGTTCCGCATTCTCACAAGCCCAATCCTGAATCCGGCTGCACTCAGGGCACCACCCGCCAGCAGCGGACAGTGGTGCTGTTCCGGACGAAAACGCAGCCGTTGCTGTAGGCGGGATGCACCCAAACGACCGGGCGGTCTTTCACGTCGGGACAGTTGGGTTCGATGAGCTTTTTGCGCGACTGCTCCTTGTAGCCCTCGGGGGTGAGGGTGGCACGGATGAGTTCGCCCTGTTCGCTGAAGAGCAGGAACTCGTTTCCTGTGCGGCCGAGCCTAGTAAGGAAGGCATTGCCCCAGCGGACCTCTTTGCCGGAGGTAGGGGCGAAAGTTTCCCACCGGCGCTTTCCGGTTTCCCACTCTAGGCACCGGAACTGGCCGTAACTGCACACGCCATAAATGTGGCCATCGACCAGCAGAGGGCTGCACATCAGGGCGTTTAGGTGCTCGGTGCGCGTATCACTCTCGCGCTCAGTTTCCCATACTAATTCCGGCGCTGCGGAGCCGGCAGAGAGTTTCAGCATCTTGCTTCCCCACCAAAAATTGCTCACCAGTAGCCGGCCATCATGATAGAGCGGCGCGGCCATGGTGACCCCGTTTTTGGTTTCCCGGGGAATGGACCACAAAATCTTGCCGCCGCGAGGTTCCAGCGCATTAATAGCCTCTCCGTGCCAGAGGATTAACAGGGGTTTTCCCGCGAAAATAGTAATAGCTGGCGGACAGTAGCCGCTTTGACGCGAACTAAGGGCTCTCCATGCCTCTTTTCCGGTCATTTTATCGAATGCCACGCAGGTTCCACTGTCTCCAGCCCCAAGGCAGATCACAAGATTTTCCCAAATCAACGGATGGCCGGAAAAGCCCCATATAGGCGGTTTAGCACTAAGTTTCTTTTTTAAATTGTGCTGCCAGATCGCCTTACCGCTCGCCAATTCCGCGCAGATAAGCTGCCCTTCTCCTCCGAGCGAGTAGATTCGGCCATCGCTCACCGTGGGAGTGGCTCGCGGGCCGTCGTTGTAGTCGAAGGTGTAAGACTCCGTCCGGCGCTGACGCCACTTTTCGGCGCCATCGGCAACGGATAGAGCCAGCAATTCCTCCTCACCTTTAACCCCGCTGGAGGTGTCTTTCTGGTCAGCAGCGCGGTAAAATGAGGGGATCAGCACCAGCCCGTCCGCCACAGCAGGACCGGCATACGCCCCGCCCACTGGCCGCTCCCAAAGCAACTGAGCCGCCGCAGGATCTGCTTTTTCGACACCCGGCTCGTCCCATACTCCGTCGCGGGCGGGCCCCATCCACTGCGGCCAGTCGGCTGCCGTTAACGGGGAGACGGCGAAAGCGAGAATTAAGATATAGCTTTTCATGCGAATTAAACACGAATACCGGAAGAGTCCGGCAATTTCAACCGGTGGAAACTGACGGTGTGCGATACGGGCGCGAGGTGCAAATCCCTCGCTTTTTGACTTTCCGATTTATAGAACCCCTCTGACTAGCCTCCTCATGCAACGGCTACGCCGGTCATCCCTTCCGAGTGCAGCTAAGCCACGAACTCGCCGCGCGAGGGCACATCGCGCTGCACATTTTCGCAGGAGGGCGGCAGACTCCCCGGGAAGAATTGACTCGGCAAAGCCCAAGTCTGCTAGCTATACCCGCAGTGAACCTTGCAGCCCGAATCGCGAACGAAGAAGGAACCAGCCTAACAGTTGCGCCCTCCGATACGTCCTGTTTTCTCGCAGCGGCGCGACAGTTGATTGGCGATGCTGAATTGGGATCGGCCATGGGGGCCAAGGCGCGCGGTTATGCGGAAAAGAACTTCACGATCTGAACTATCGGCGACCAGTTTGAGGCCCTGCTGGCCACGGAAAAATAAACGCGCCTGCGGAACAACTCTTTGTTTTCACTGCCATTGGGAAGCGTAATGGTGGTAAATTCAAACACCTTACCCTCCCATATGAATACCACCCGCCGCCAGTTTATCGTCACCACCGCCGCCGTCGCCGCAGCTGCCACCACTGCCGTCAGATCCGGAGCGCAAACTCCAACTGCCGCACCCGCCACGACCACACCTGCCGGCCCCTTCACACTCGCCCCCCTGCCCTATGCGCCGGAAGGGCTTGAGCCCCACATTGATGTACTCACCATGAACATTCACCACGGCAAGCACCACAAGGCCTACGTGGATAACCTGAACAAGGCCATCGCCCTGCACGCTGCCCTGCAAAAGAAAACGCTCGAAAACCTCATCGGTGATCTGAACTTCCTGCCGGAAGACATTCGCAAGCCCGTGCAGAACAACGGCGGCGGTCACTGGAATCACACATTCTTCTGGTCCCTCATGGCTGCTCCCGGAAAACCCGGCATCGGAGGCGAACCTTCGGACAGCCCGCTGGCGCGTGAGATCAACGGTTCCTTCGGTTCGGTGGAAAAATTCAAAACCGCCTTCGCAGACGCGGCCATGAAACGCTTCGGCAGCGGATGGGCATGGCTCATCGTCAAAGCCGAAGGAAAACTCGCGGTCGTTTCCACCGCCAATCAAGACAATCCCCTGATGCAGGGCATCGTTCCCAACGGAGACCGCGGCGTTCCCATTCTCGGACTGGATGTCTGGGAACACGCCTACTATCTCCATTACCAAAACAAGCGCGCCGATTACGTCACCGCATGGTGGAATGTGGTGAACTGGAATGAAGTGGCGAAGAATTACGAGGCCGCAGTGAAAGCGACAAAATAGCTGGCGCGACAGGGCATGACGGGCTCTAAAAAAACAGGCGCACTTCTACCGAAGTGCGCCTGCCTTTTGATCAGGAATAAATCCAGAGACTGTCGCGGTTAGCCGCGTCCGCCGCTACGGCGGGGGCCGCGGTCTCCGCCACCACCACGGCGCGGGCCGCGGTCGTCGCGGGGAGGACGACCTTCGCCGCCATCACCGCCACCTTCACTGGGGCCGTTGCCGGAGAGGCTCTCGACCAGCTCGGCGGGAGTTCCACCGGCGGCGAGTTCACGCTCGCGGTCTTTCATGGCGGCCTTGCGGCTCATCTTCACGCGGCCTTTGTCATCGACTCCGATGCACTTAGCGGTGACGATGTCGCCGGTTTTTACGACGTCTTCGGTCATGTTCACGCGGAAGTCGGCGAGTTCGCTGATGTGGATAAGTCCATCTCGGCCCGGGAAGATTTCCATGAACGCTCCAAAGTTCGTGGTGCTGACGACCCGGCCCGTGTAGAGCTTGTCGATTTCAGCTTCAGCGAACATGGCTTTAATCATGCGCATGGCGACGTCGAGGCTTTCCTTCTTCACCGCATAGACGTGGACGGTGCCGTCGTCTTCGATGTCGATCTTAGCGCCGGACTCGGCCTGGATGCCTTTGATGTTCTTGCCGCCAGGGCCGATGAGTTCGCCGATGCGGTCCGGCGGGATCTTTGTGCTCTCGATGCGCGGCGCGTGCGGGCTCAACTCGGTGCGCGGAGCCGCGATGCAGGCGTTCATCGTTTCCAGAATCTGGAGACGGGCTTTCTTCGCCTTGTGAATGGCTTCTTCCAGAATGCTCAGTGGGATGCCGGGCAGTTTGAGGTCGAGTTGGTAGCCGGTGACGCCCTTATCGGTGCCGCAGAGCTTAAAGTCCATGTCGCCGAAGTGATCTTCGCTGCCGAGGATGTCGATCATCGTCAGGAATCGCGTCATCTTATCGGAGTCATCAAACTCGCTGACGAGACCGACGCTGATGCCGGCCACCGGGGAGGTGAGCGGCACGCCGGCGGCCAGGAGGGCCATGACACCGGCGCAGGTGCTGGCCATGGATGTGGAACCGTTCGACTCCATGACTTCGCTGCTCACGCGGATGGCGTAAGGGAAGTCTTTCTCCGCCGGAATGACGGGGAAGATGGATTTCTCCGCCAGGGCTCCGTGCCCAATCTCCCGGCGATTCTGCCCGCCGAAGCGTCCTGTCTCTCCGACCGAAAAGGGTGGAAAGTTGTAGTGGAGAAGGAAACGCTTGGAGTTTTCACCGCCGGTGTAGTTGTCGAATTCCTGCGCTTCATCCAGCGGAGCGAGGGTGACGAGGGCCATGGCCTGAGTTTCGCCGCGAGCGAAGAGTGCGGACCCATGCACGCGGGGCAGGCAGTCCACTTCAGCCGTGAGCTGGCGGATTTCATCTAGGCCTCGACCGTCGCAGCGCTGCTTCTTGTCGAGGATGGAGATGCGGAAGGCTTTCTTTTGCAGGTAGTCAAAAGCCTGACTAATCTCGAACGCGCCGGCGTCAGGATACTTCTCCAGAATGGCGGCTTTCACCTCGTCCTTCAGGGTGCTAATCGCTTTCGCGCGGGCGGCCTTGCCGTGGGTGTAGATGGCGCCTTCAATGCGGTCGCCGGCGACAGTGTAGGCGACTTCAAGCAACTCAGCGCGGGCGTTGAGCAGCTTGTATTCGCGGACAGGCTTACCAGCTTTCGCGCGCAGTTCCTTTTGCGCGGCGATGAGAGGCTGCACGGCGGCGTGGCCGAAGTGCAGGGCCTTGATGAATTCTTCATCAGGAATTTCAAAGGCGTCGCCTTCGATCATGATGACTTCGTCTTCGCTGCCGACGTAGATCAGGTCGAGGTCGCTGGAAGCGCGCTCGCTGTGCGTCGGGTTGGCGACGAATTCGCCATCAACACGGCCCACGCGGACCGCGCCGAAGGGCTTGGCCATCGGGAGATCCGAGAGATACACGGCTGCGGAAGCGCCGTTCATGGCCAGCACGTCGGAATCATTCTCGCCATCAGCGGCGAGCAGAAGGGCGACGATCTGGGTGTCGTAGAAATAGCCTTTAGGGAAGAGCGGCCGCAGAGGACGGTCCGTCATCCGGCAGGTTAGGATTTCCTTTTCGGTAGGGCGGCCCTCGCGCTTAAAGTAGCCACCGGGGAACCGGCCGGCTGCAGTCGCCTTTTCTTTATACTCCACGCTCAGCGGGAAGAAGTCCTGACCGTCCTTCAAATTGGTGGACGATACAGCCGTGACCAGCACGACGGTCTCGCCGAGGGTTACGGTGACAGCGCCGTCGGCTAGCCGGGCGATTTTCCCGGTTTCGATGGTGATGCTGCCGGAGCCGACTTGGCTCGTAGTTGTGTGTTTACTCATGTTTTGTTTCTTTGCTTTCTGTTTTCTTGTTTAGGAAAGCGGGCAGCCAGACTTCTGGATTAAGTTTTCAGTTTTCAGATTTCAGCTTTCAGGCGCGGGGACTGAAAACTGGGAACTGAACACTGAAAACTCCGGCGGCCCGCCGGGATAACGCGAAACCCCGCCACGGCATAACACCGGGCGGGGTCAGCGAAAATTTCATACGATCATCCAGCGGAACTTAGCGGCGGAGACCTAGGCCCTTCACGATTTTTTGGTATCGCTCGGGAGCCGTGTTTTTGAGGTAATCAAGGTGGCGGCGACGAAGGGCCACCAGCTTGAGCAAACCGCGGCGGGACGAGAAGTCCTTCTTGTGTCCGCCGAGGTGCTGGGTGAGATGAAGAATGCGTGCGGAAAGGCACGCGATTTGGTAATCAGCACTGCCGGTGTCGTTCGGGTGCTGTTTGTACGAGTTTGTATCGATGGTTGGTTGGCTCATTTTCCTTTGGGTAATTCAGCAGCTGCAATCCTCATGACCCGCCGCTCCTTGACCGCCCCTGGGACAAGTCCTTTAATTATTTCCGCGAATACCGGCGAACGCAACTGATTTTTCCAGAAGTTCCAGAAAACCGGATTTTCTCAACGTGCGATAACGACAATTCGGGTGAATATTCCAAGCCAGTCGCTCGTGGGGACGAAGAAGAAGTGCTGGGGCAACACGCCGGTATCGGGTGCATTGATAAAACTTCCAGAGGCAAGGCTGGGGCTTCACTGAAAAGCGTAACTTATCCCGATGACACTTTGCAACTGGGTGAATTAGCAAATGACGGATTCTCGGGAAAAAATCGTTGGTGGCAGGTTCGGGCCGATTTACGCACTATTCAGCCCTAAAGCGCAGCGGAGCAGCGACTCGTCGTCGGTAAACGGAGTTGTTCCCTTCTCGTTAATATGGATGGACTCAATTTCCTGCTGAGTCAGCGCGCGGTTATAGAGCCTGGCCTCATCGCAGGAACCTTTAAGCTCCCGGGTCGTGCGCGTGACGTCACTGGCAATGGCACCGGCGATATCAAACGATTGAGGGCCATAGGCACCGGTGTTGATGGCTTTTTGCAGGCCTGCTACCGTGCGAAGATGCAGCGTAGTGCCGCCGCCGGATTGTTTTCGGAAATCCCTACATTTCCCGAACGGCCAACGACCAGTGCCCGCCAGTTTCCGGGCTCGGACAACAACCGCATCGGATCATTGAAGATCAGATTCGAGAACACATTAACCGTTGAGATTGCCGACCCCGTGGCGGGAACTGTGGCCGGAGATTTCCCATTCGAGCAGGATGCGACAGGCATCTGGGTTGGCAAGCCCGTTTGAGCTAGGGCACCGGCGACGTTTGAAAGTTGGACAAGACAAGACTTTAAAAATGATACCACGTGCATGCTAATGAGCACCGCTGTAATAACCATACAAAAAAGGAAAAATAAGGAAAAATGCGATTGCGAGACAAAGCAATTACGATTTGCCATAATTCACTTGCGAAAAGTGGAAGAAACCAGGAACGCAAAGGGATGTGGCAGGAATTGGAAATACAGGGGCAACGGATCAGCCAATTGACTGATCCTCAGGACATTAGCGTTCACCTTACCGGCACCGGCACCACGTATGCAGTCATGGCCAACGCTCGTGGGGCGGCGGCTCAGGTCAGGGCTGCATGGGGCAACATTGAGAGTAAATACGACGCCATTCTCGCCGCCAATCCCCTGCCCGATGGCCCGTCCGATCGCGTAATTCTACTTGTCCGGGTGCGCCAATACCTGAGCACCGATCACGAGACGAGGGAGGCTGGTGCCGCAGCGGTAACCGAATTTACTTCCCTTGGAAACCGGGGCGCACGCTGGCACTTCAGCCAGCAAGGCCTTCGCTGGTCGGTGACACTGGAACTCGGCGACGGAAACGCCGCACGACTCACATGGGCCGTGGAAAATAACCCCGGCGGAGATGCCCGCTTCTTCCTGCGCCCGGATGTGGATCACCGTAGCTTCCATGCCGTAACCTGCGCCGCAGGTTGTGAAGGCGAGCGTTATCTCTCTGCGGTCACCGCCGGCGCGGATGGCTTCCTGTTTTCTCCCTCAGACCGGCTGCCATTTCAGATGACGATGCCCGGCACGGAATTCCGTCACGAGCCGGAGTGGCTGCACGACCTCTGGCTGCCGATCGAAGCCGAGCGCGGACTTCCCGATCGCACGGACTTGTTCAGTCCTGGGGTTTTTGTCTGGCAACCGGATCAGGCCGGGGCCACCGCAGAGTGCCTCGCTGTTGCCGGTGGCGAAAAATGGAGTGCCCCCGAAGGCATCGCGGAAAAAAGACCCGCATGTTTCCCTCTCCCGCAGGTGATGGAGCAGTCCCTAGATCTCTATCTCGCCCGTCGTGATACGGAGTGGTCGGTTATTGCCGGGTACCCGTGGTTTCTTGACTGGGGGCGTGACAGCCTGATCTTTTGCCGGGGTCTCATTGCCGCTGGCCGGGCGGACATCGCAGCGTCAATCGCCCGACGGTTTGCCGCATGGGAGTTGCATGGCTCCATCCCTAACATCCTGCGCGGGAATGATGCTTCGGATCGCGAAACTTCCGATGCGCCACTGTGGCTGGTGCAGGTGATCCGGGAACTGGCGGCGGTGCGGCCCGGGATTTTGCAGGAAAAATGCGGCGGGCGCAGCATGGCCCAGATTGCTTGTGATCTCGTCCGCGCTCACCTCGCGGGGCCCGGACACGGCGTGCGCTTTGATCCGGCCTCAGGCCTACTGTGGAGCCCGTCACATTATACATGGATGGACACGTCGCGACCCGCGGGGACGCCCCGCGAGGGCTATCCGGTTTCCATTCAGTGCCTCTGGGCCGCGGCGCTGGAGTTCGCTCACACCCTTGACGCCTCGCAGGGCTGGGGAGCCCTTGCAAGGATGGCGCGCGCTTCCGTTCAGCGCCTCTTCTGGCGTGAGACGGATGGTTTCCTCGCTGACTGCCTGCACGCCCCCGCCGGCGTGGCCGCGGCTGATGCGGTGGCGGACGATCACCTTCGTCCGAACCAACTCCTCGCCATCAATACCGGCCTCGTTTCAGACTCTGGCCGGGCCCTCCGCATTCTTGAATCCTGTTCCGCACTGCTGGTGCCTGGCGCTCTGCGTACACTGGCCCCGCGCCGCGTAGAGTATCCTCTGCCCGTGGAATGGGACGGCGCCGGCGCGCATGATTCCCACTGGCCCTATCATGGCCGCTATAGTGGCCCGGAAAACGTCTCCCGCAAAGCCGCCTACCACAATGGCACGGCGTGGCCGTGGCTTCTTCCGTCCTTCTGCGAAGCCCTCGTGCGGGTCCAAGGGGCTGCCGCTATTCCGCAGGCCCGCAAGCTTATGGGCACTACGGCGGAACTTCTGCGTGATGGCTGCCTGGGCCATGTAGCCGAAATCGTAGACGGCGATGCCCCGCATCGACTCCGGGGCTGCGGCGCCCAAGCATGGAGCGCCTCGGAATGGGTGCGCGTATGGAAGTTTCTTACCGCCTGATTCAAGGGATCGCCACGTTCGTAAGATCCCACGCCGGCGGAGGAAACTTCAGCTCCAGTTTGCGCAGCGCTTCCCGCAAGATCCCGGCGGCGACAAGATTCCGGTACCACTTCCGGTCTCCCGGGATCACATACCATGGAGCGGCATCCGTGGAGGTGGCCGCGATGGCGTCGCCATAGGCATCAAGAAATTCCGGGTAGCGTTTGCTGTCCGTGATGTCATCAGGGTGAAACTTCCAGTGCTTCTCCGGATCCTCCAGTCGCGACTGAAGCCGACGGCGCTGCTCCTCCCGCGAGATATGGAGGAAGAGTTTAAGGATAGTGCACCCTTCATCCGCCAGCATCTGCTCGAAGTTCAGAATGTGGCCCGGGCGGCGTTCCCACACGGATTTACTCGCGAGGCCTTTCACCCGCACAGTGACCAAATCCTCGTAATGACTCCGGTTAAAGACCACCATTTCACCGCGCGCAGGCACCGCCCGGTGAATGCGCCAGAGATAGTCATGGTCCAGTTCCAGCGCTGTTGGGCCTTTAAACGAAACCACCCGCAACCCGTGAGGATCTACCCCCTGAAAAACATTGCGCACCGTTCCATCCTTACCGCTACCATCCACACCCTGCAGCACCACCAGCAACCGGTGTTCACGCCCGGCATAAAGCATGCGCTGCAGACGCTGGATATCCTCACGGATGACTTCCAGCTCCGCTATTCCGTGAATTTTGCTGTCACCCATTTCCTTCTCTCCGTAGGTGTCAAAGTCGGCCAGCTTGACTTTGGAGCCTGACTTGACGCGGAAGACTTTCATGTAGCAGGTAGTGTTAGGAGGATAAGAGGACTTTGCGCTCATTCCTCGGGGCACAAGAGTCGCAAGGGAAAACTCAATGCGTGCACACAGTTACTCGCGTTGCATTTGCGCCGCTCCCCGACTATTAGTCCTTCATGCTGTCCGCCAACGATCCGCGCCTTCCTGCGCTCATTCAAAAGACTGAAGAAGCCGCCCGCTATTGCGCCGAAAGCCGCCCGAAGCGGTCGGTGGATCTGTAGTATACTCTGCTCGCTGCGGATGCATGACCGCCTGTCGTCGCTCAAAAAGCTCACGCACAATCTCGCTATCGCCCAACGTCAGAGCGACGCCCGGAAACTGCCCACTGACAGCTGCCGCCGCGGAAGCGACAGCGGCACGCCTCATGACACTTGAAACTGTATCGTCTCTACCGCCCGGAAAACTCCGCGCACGGGCTGAATTACTTCACAGCACCGGCACAGACTTCATGCACTTCGGCCACTGGAAAAAGGCTGCTCAACTGCTGCGTCCCGCCATCGGTCTGTATCCCTGACCCACCTTCTCCAACAATCTCATCGACAGCCTCGCTCGCTCCCGAAAGCCATCCCGGCTCGATGGTGAAGGACTTTAACGCCTCCTCCAGAAAAAGCGGCGCAGGCGGAGACAGGTTTAATTTAATCCCGACTTTTTCCGACCCTTCATTCCTTGTACTGAGTGCGTAACAGGGTGAGCCCGCAGCACGCTCGAAGATAATGATCGGGAGAAGTGAGAATGACTTCGTGGGTAAACTCTTCCCGTGCACATACGTGCGGAAGAGATGCAACCACGCAAGGCAGCCGCCGATGCATTCAGTTTTTGCTACAAACTCACTTGCCACGCATCGCCCGTAAACGACCCTCGAACCATGACCAAATCCCGCTACCTGATGATCGGCGGCTTTCTCGGCGCAGGAAAGACCACCACCATGCTCCGCTTCGCTGAACTCCTGACGGCCCGCGGATTGCGCGTCGGACTGATCACCAACGATCAGGCCAGCGGACTCGTGGATACCAGTCTCGCAAAGCACAGTCATGTCGCCGTGGAGGAAATCGCCGGCGGTTGTTTCTGCTGCCGATTTTCCTCACTCATTCAGGCCGCCCGCCACTTGACGGAATCCACCAAACCAGATGTGTTCCTCGCCGAACCAGTCGGCAGTTGCACTGACCTCGTCGCCACTGTTTCCTTGCCACTCCAACAAATTTACGGCGATCAATTCATTGTCTCTCCATTTGCCGTGCTCATCGACCCCGCACGCGCCCTGCGAGTCTTCGGTATGGAGGCTGGCCGCACTTTTCCAGAGCACGTACTCTACATCTATAACAAGCAGCTTGAAGAGGCGGAGCACATTGTAGTCAACAAAGCCGACAGCATCGCCCCCGAACTGCTCATGGCCCTGGAGGTGGAAATCATGCGCCGCTTCGCGCAGGCCCGCGTTCACATAATGTCAGCCCGTGAGGGCTCCGGTGTGGAGCATCTGCTCAATCTCCTGCTCGCGGAAGAATCCGCCCCACTGCGCGTGATGGAGGTCGACTACCAGCGCTACGGCGAAGGCGAAGCCATGCTGGGCTGGCTCAATGGTGCCGCCGGACTCAACGGTGATGAGTTTGACGGCAATGCCCTGCTCCTCAACCTCGCCCGTAACGTGCAGCAAAAGCTGACAGCAGCAGGGGCAGAGGTGGCACACTTGAAAATGGTACTCAGCCCCAGCGGTGAACCTTATGAACTCGCTGCCTGCAATCTCGTGCGCGGCGACGCCGAACCCGAACTCAGCCACACGCTCGCCGATCCGCTCGACGATGCCACCCTGCTAATTAATTGCCGCGCCGCCGGCGAACCTGATACCCTGCGAGACGCCGTCAGCAACGCCCTCACGGAAATCGCGGCCCAGCATTCTGTTCAACTCAGCGCCGGACCGCTGGAGTATTTTAAGCCGGGTCAGCCCAATCCCGAACAACGGATCAACGCCCTTTAATAAGTACCCGTCTACCTATTGGCGGTCGGCTCGAGTATCAACCACAATCCGCGCAGAATTCACGCTAGGAAAAGAATGGGCATCTGCGACAACGGCGCATAAGTCCGCATATGGAGATTCTTACTGCCTACGACAACTCCCCCGAAGCGAAGACAGCGCTTCAGGATTTGCAAGGCGCCGGACTGCCAACTGCCGACGAAATCACCCTTCTTAGCGTGGCCTATTTCTTCATTAGGCGATCCATCCCGGAGAGTCCCTACAGCCCAGATAACAGGCAGCTTTAGCCCGGCCGGGCGCAGGCCGGGAAAACGCAGGATAACCTCCTCAAAGAAGCGCAAGCGGCCTCGCTACTTCTCAAAAATGGCATGCATGGCTGGACCAATCGTTGCCGCGGCTTAGATCGACGCCCCGGCGTGGCGCTTGTTTTGCAGGGCGGATCTAATTTGCCTTAACACGCCGCACTCTTCTTGTCTCGATAGGTTTTTTGGGCAGTATTTGCCAAAAGGTTTTGAGTCACGCCCACTGCAACGTCCGCACCGGCCGTCTGGCTAAGGTGAACGGCCCGATGTGTCTACTCCCGGCCACGGATGGCTAACAGGATGCCCGTCCCCCCCATAACATCCTTCCGCGGCGCTGGCCAACTGGCAGGGATATCTGCATCGTTTCCGTGCGGAAATCCCGTTTCGCGGCTGTCTCGGAAGCGCTATTCAATACTGTCTCTGGAGAATTGGGAGAGCAACTCACGGCCTAAACTGAACACAAGTTCGCTGTGACCGGGCTGAAAGCCACCCATAAACTTCTGAACGGGTAATCTGTCAAAGCCTTGCCCAAGAAAGTAGATGATTGGGACGCACACTGCATCTTCGCCGGGGCCGGCGGGCACAATGCCCTCGAATATCTCGTCCTCGGCAGCGTGTCCTCCGCCCACATGGCCCGGGCCGTCTGCAGCGTGGAAATCGTCCGCCGGAGTCGCTAACAACAGACAGTCCCGGCATTCTGTCGTCAGCCCCTCCGGATTGGTTCGTCGGTCAGTTAAGAAATCCGCTGCGTATCTGTAGCTGAGGCCGTCTGGCGTCGATGCAAGTCCAGCGTGCAAGTGAGAGTGACACCTTCACCTGGACGCTGCATGATATTGAGAGTGCCCCCAATAATGCCGGCCCGATAGTGCATCACACGCAGCCCCATTCCTCCCGATCCGCCGCCAGACCGGGCATCGGCAAATCCTTCGCCATTGTCTTCAATACTCAACTCCAGATGACCGTCCACGACGCGCACACTGATTAGAATTTCTGACCCCTTGCCATGTTTCGCTGCATTGCTCACTGCCTCCTGAGTAATGCGGTAGAGGTGAATCGCCACCTCGTGGCCCAGCAATGGAAGCGGTTCCGCGATCTGGCAGGAACAGTGGACCTGTCTCATATGACGCGTCGTGCTCGCGGCGAGATCCTGGAGCGCCACCGCCAACCCCTTGCTCTGGAGCAGGACCGGTGAAAGTCCGCGGGCCAGATCCCGCGTATGGCCAATAGCCTCGCGGATCAGCGTGCTGATGATCTCCATATCCGGCGCCTCGGGTGCTTTTCGCTCCTCCAGCCGCTTGTGCAGCACGTGACTCATGAACTCGATCCCGGTAAGGTGCTGCCCTAGTCCATCATGCAGGTCATGCCCAAATCGGCTCTGTTCCTGCTCCGCCACATTGAGCACATCCGCCTCCAACTGCTTTGTCTCTGTCACATCAATGCCGCTGAGAATAACGTAGTCCACACTGCTGTCCGACGAGGCAATGCTGGTGATGCTCCACGAAATGACGCGGCGCTCTCCCAATTTAGTGACTATGTTGCCTTCATGCGCGCTGCTGGGGGCTCCGGCGGCGAGCCGCCGGAAAATGCGCCGCTCAAGTGAACGCTCATCCCGCGGCACGAACAACTCCCACGGCAGCTTTCCAAGCGCGTCTGTCGCCACGATTCCTGTCACCTGCTCCGCTGCCGGATTGAAGCGCACGATATGCCCTTCTTGATCGAGCACGATGATGACCGCTCCGGAGGCGTTGAAAAGTGCATTGTTAAAGGCATTCTCTTGCCGCAACTCATCCTCGGTATTGCGGCGGTCCAGAGCATCCGCAATAATCGCCGCCACTACCTTCAGCAGAGAAATTGCATCCTCGGTCCATTGCATCTCCGTTCGCGTAGAATCGAGCCCGATAAATCCCACCAGATCGCCGCTTACCGCCATGGGCACCAAAATCACGGACTTAATGCCCTGCGCCCGAAAAGTCTCCTGATCCACCGCTGCGTCCGACCCAAGAGCCTCCACACTATACACAGCCATCCCGTCCAGCCGTCGCAAACGCCGGGCGGCCCAAGGAATATGGCGGTCAATAGGCACGTTGTGCCTCACTGCCCATTGAAGCTGGCCCCCCGCAGAAGTCCACATGTGCGTGTGGTCCATGAGCGAAGTATTCGAATGAATACGGCACAAATTGCAGTGATCCACTCCGATAAATTCCCCCATTTCCCTCAAAGCCTCCTGAATGCCCCAGTCCAAATCCGAACTCTTCAGCCGGACAAACATAGATGAGATTCGCGAAATGAGGGCCTCAAACTCCACTCGCTGCTGTAGCGCACTCTCAGCTCGCTGAATCTTCCGGGTCACCGGGCCCATCGACGCAGTTTGGTCCTCCGCCAACAAGCGTCCCGGCAGGACGCTGTGGGAAAACTTAACTTCTCTGGTTTCGTGGGAATGGCTCGACATGGAGGCGTGCGTCTAATTGTCAGGAACAGAGCGTTTTCGGCAAGAACTATTCTTTTGGGGCTTTCACTTTAATTCCGGGGCAAAAAAGAATGGCTCGGCAGCTCCTATCACCCCTTCGAATCCGCCAAGCGATGCAGAACACGTATGGCGGCGACGGCCGCCTCAACGTGGTGGACGCGGAAAATGGCGGCTCCGCGAGCAATGCCGGCAGCGATGCAGGCGATAGTGCCAGGGTCGCGCCCGAGCGGGTTTTTCTGGCTGAGGGTTTGGCCGATGAAGGTCTTGCGACTGACAGGCAGGAGCACGGGGCGCTGAAACTGGTGCAGTTGATCCAGCTGCCGGACGATGCACAGGTTATCCTCCTGCTGCTTGGCAAAATCGAGACCGGGATCGAGCACAGTTGAATCGGCCGGAAGCCCTGCGGCGGCGGCTATGGCGAGGCGACCGGCGAAGAACTGCCTCATGGCGTCCATGATGTCGGGATAGTGAACGTGCGTGTGCTTTTCCTTGGGTGCGCCAACGGTGTGCATGATGAGCAGGGCGGCCCCGTACCGGGCGCAGAGACGGGCATTGGTGTTGTCGGGCAGACCGCCGATGTCATTAAGTAAATCTCCGCCGACGGGCAGCACGGCGGCGACAACTTCCTCTCGCCATGTATTCAATGAAAGGAGCGGAGGCCAGACCTGGTCTGGCACCGGAGGCTCCGGTGGCAGGGTGGCGACCCATCCCTGCCACCGCGCAATAAACGGCAGGAAGCGGAGGCATTCCTCGTCCACGGTGATGGGACCGCGGTTGGTGCGGGCGCTTTCTGCTCCGGCATCGATGATGTCCGCGCCGTGCTCCGCCATGGATTGAGCCTGTGCGAAGGCGGCGGATATGTCGAGGGTGCCGTCTCCGCAAAATGAGTCGTCATTGATATTGACGATGCCCATAACCAACGGGCGGCGGGGGAAGTCGATGCATCTCTGCCTAGCCCGGAGGATCATGGGGCCGATTTGGCCAAGAGGCTGTTCAGATTCACCAGACACTCGTCAAAGTCCTGACGCGCAGTCGAAGGAACGCCGAGAGCAAAGTAGCGGCGCGCCAAGTTCTGACCAAAGTCGATTCGGAAGTGAAACTTCACTTCGGAACCGCCGGAAACTTCGCGGATCTCTATGAAGAGTTCGGCATCGCGGCCATCGCGGCCCTTGAGATCGTCGAGGGCACTGCTCATCTGGGACTGGCCTGCGATCATGCCTTCGCCGAATCTTACGGCGATTTTCAGCGACCCTGGGGAGACGGCAGTAATCCTTGCGCGGCCTTCCCCCACGCTTTCGCCGCTCCAGAACATCATGGCACCGGCAGCCGAGGACTCACCATCAAACTTTGTCTCGATGAATACATCGCGTTTGAACCACGGGCCCCACTCCGGCCAGCGTTTGAATTTGACGATGGCGGCGAGGACCTGATCCGCCGGAGCAGCGACGATACCAGCTCGGGTAACATTCACTTTCCGTGGCAGGAAGAATGCTGCTACTACGAAAAAGCTGATGAGTCCGGTGACGATCCAAAAAATGAAGCGAAGGACTTTTTTGCGGGGAGTCATGACAGCAGCGTGCTTGAGCGAACGCCGTCGCGGATGGCGATTGCGCGGGCAGCAAGGTGTTGCACCGCGCTCCAGTCCTGCGAGGCAATGAGGTTTTGTGGTGCCAGCCATGAACCTCCGATGCCGCCCACATGTCGGCTGGACAGCCATGCGTGGCAATTGGCCTCGCTCACACCACCGAGCGGAATGTATTTCACATCGAGATGCTGATAGGGTGCGGCGATGCTCTCAAGGTATTTCAACCCTCCGCTGGGCTCAGCCGGAAAGAACTTCAGGAACCGGCGGTCAAACTCCAATGCACGCTCGATATCGGAAGGTGTGCAAATTCCGGGTGCAAATGGAAGACCAGCCTCTGCCGCAGCCTGCATAACGCGGGGACTGGTGCCGGGAGCGACGCCGAACTGGGCACCCGCGGCGACCACTTCTTTGATCTGTCGCGCAAACAAAATGGTCCCGATGCCTGCGAGCATATCAGGCATTTCCGCGCGGATGGCGCGGAGTGCATCCAGCGCGACTGGGGTGCGAAGGGTGAGTTCCATGGCATTCACACCTCCTGCCAATAGGGCACGCGCCAGTGGCACCGCATCGCGGGCATCATTGATAATGAGCACTGCCACGATGGCGCTGCTTTGGAGCTGTGAAAAGACTTCGCGTTCCCGTTCAATCATGCTTTGCCATAATGCAGGAGGATTCGCATTGTCACCGGGAAATGCAGGCGGCAGGAATGTATGTCAGCGGATTGCGCCTATGACCCAGACATCGGAAAGCCGGGGTTTCCCCTGCTGGTTCCAACTCCGCTCTCAGCACTTCACCGGCTGGCGGGCGAGGAATTCATCGGCGAGGGCTTTGTAGGCGAGAGTGGCACGATTTGAGGAATCGTATTCCAGCAAGGCTTTCTCAAAGCTCTGGCTTTCGGCTACGGCTATGCTGCGGGGGATGACCGTGCGATAGACAATGTCTTCGAAGGCCTTGCGCACTTCCTCCACGACGGCGCGGGCGTGACTTGTACGGCCGTCATACATGGTCATGAGGATACCCTCCAACTGCACTCCGGCATTGATACCACTGGAGATGATCTGCTGGTGAATATCCACAATGCGGGCGAGTCCTTCGAGACCAAAATACTCGCACTGAATGGGAATGAGTAGGCCGTCCGCCGCGGAAAGCGCCGAGGTCATGAGAATCCCGAGCGAAGGCGGGCAGTCGATCAGGAGATAATCAAACCGGTTTTGAGCGCGGAGGGGTTCCAGCACCTCACGAAGGCGCACGAGGTGATTGTCCGCCTTAACAAGTTCCACTTCCGCACCAGCGAGTTCGGTTGTAGCCGGGATGACGTGCAGGGTGGGAAAGCGGGTGGACTGAATTTTGTCATCCACGGAATCAGGCCCCGCGAGGACGCTGTAAAGACTCTGGCCCTCCTCGCATGGGACGCCGAGGGCGCTGGAGGCATTGCCCTGTGGATCGAGATCTAGCAACAGAACGCGCGCGCCGCGGACCGCCAGAGAGGCGGCGAGGTTGATGGAAGTGGTGGTTTTACCGACCCCTCCTTTTTGGTTAGCGATGGCGATGATCTTCATGGGGAAGTTTTCAGTGTTCAGATTTCAACATTGAGGAGAAGACCCGAACTTGCCCGGGGGAAATGGCAATCTTTGTTAAAGCACGATCTTCTCGCCGGGCATAGGAACGATGACCTCTGTCTGCGGCAGGGCGGCGGACAGGGTCTGCGCCATCCATTCCAGCGCCGGGGCATCGCCGTGAACGAGCATTATCTTCCGCGGCTTAACCTTCATGGCATAGGCCACGAGATCGGGCCGCGGCGCATGACCACTGAAATCGAACCTATGCACATCCGCACGGAGTGCCACCGGCGGATGTGCCGAGTGCAGCTTCACTTTCCCGCCAGGTTCCGTGCTCAGGATCGCCCCGGCCGGACTGGCGGAATCAGCATAGCCCACGAGGCAGAGGGAATTGCGGGGGTTGTCGATAAAACGGAACGCGAAGTCATTGCTGGCGGTATTCTCTGTCATCATGCCACTGCTAAGTGCATAGATGCGGCCGGGAGCACTGGTGAGATCACGCTCGCCCTTTTTCGCCCGCACGAGTCCGGCAAGACTTTCCAAAATTTTGAAGCCTGCATGCCGCCGCCTCTCCGTGTCTGCATGGCGGTCGATGATCTGTGTCATGCGGCTGCTGAGCCCCCCGATGTGCACAGGGATATGGGCAGAAAGATGGCCGGAGTGCCTGAGTTCATGGATGATCAGTAGCATTTCCTGAGTCTTACCGATGGCAAACACCGGCATCAGCACGCTGCCGCCGCGCTTGATAGTCTCTGTGACCACGGCCCCGAACCTATGCGACTCGGCCTCACGATTGTAGTCGGCGCGGCGTTCACTGGCCCCCCGAGTGCATTCAAGGATGAGTACATCGATATCCTTCTCAGGGAACTGCGCCCCCATGGTCATAGTCTGATCTTCAAAGTGAACGTCGCCGGTATAAAAAACTCGCACTCCGCCGAGGTCCAAGAGCGCCCCGACCGCCCCGGGAAGATGTCCTGCATCGTAGAGCTCAACATGCGCTCCGCATTCACCAATCTCCGCCCGGCGGCCCATACGCAGTCGGAGCCAACTGCGTTCGATGCGGTCCACTTCGCGGTGGGTGAAGAAGGGATACTCTTTGATGCCATCTTGGTCCCGCTGCATGGTCATCACGTTGCACGAATTGTGCATCATGGCCGCAGCCAGTTCCGAGGTCAGAGCGGACATGTAAACGTGAGCCCGTGGCTGACGCCGCATGAGCACGGGCAAAGCACCGCAATGGTCGAGGTGGGCATGCGTGAGAATTATGGCGTCCGCGGAGTCGTCAGGCAACAGGGAGAAATCCGGGAGCGCCTCCAGCCCCTTCTCCTTGGGATGCATACCGGCATCAAGAACAATACGCTCTATCCCGGTGTCGATTACGTAGCAGTTGGCTCCGATATCGGAACGGCGCAGGAGACTTTGAAAGGTTATTTTGGGCATTGAGGCTGTAAAAGAAAATAGGCCATCCCATGCCTGCCCGGGGTATCAAGAGGGTTTGTCTGTTGATTAACGTTCTGCGATCGGCCGGGCACCACCAATGTCAGCCCTGATATAATTCTGTGCAGACTGCGCTCGTTGCAAATTTTTCACGTCTCCAAGTAAAAATTGATTCTTACCACCCAAAATTCGTGATATCCATTTCTGGCATGTAGTATATCAAAAAGTAGACTTTTGCACCCTCTAGAGCACCAGCCACACTTCCAAGCGCTAGACCCGTGCCCTGTAACTACCAAAATCCACCTGCACACGTTAATGTCGCATCCGCCGCAGCTAGTGGCCTTGCCAGAACAACTGCCGCAAAAGAAACCGTTCCGGTGCAATACAGAGATGCCTTGCCTCGCCTGTGTTCCGGATTACGACGCAGAGACATATGACACTTCGAGACCACATTTACGACATGGGACGGCGCGGGCGAGAGGCGGCACGGCAGTTGGGCATACTGCCACCGGAAAAAAAAACCGCCATCCTACGGGCCATGGCGGAAGGACTAAGAGCGGAGACGCCCGCTCTCATAGAGGCCAATGCCAAAGACCTCGAAGCAGCTTTGGCCAAGGGATTAAGTAGTGCCATGATTGACCGACTTACGCTGAATGAAAAGCGCATCTCGGCCATGGCGCAAGGCGTGGCAGAGGTGGCAGACCTTCCGGATCCCGTGGGCAAAGTGCTGGCGGAATGGACCCGGCCCAACGGCATCACCATTACCAAGGTGCGCGTGCCCATCGGCGTCATCGGCATCATCTATGAAAGCCGCCCTAACGTCACCGCCGACGCGGCTGTGCTATGCCTTATGAGTGGCAACGCCACACTTCTGCGCGGCGGCAGCGAGGCCTTTCATAGCAATATGGCCATCGCCGCCGTGCTCCAAAAAGCCGGCCAAAGCGCAGAACTGCCGGACGACAGCATCCAACTCATCCCGTCCATCGACCGAGAAAGTGTGAGGCACATGGCGGAGATGAATCAATACCTTGATCTCATTATTCCCCGCGGCGGTAAAGGCCTCATCGAAACCGTAATTAGTTTGGCCCGCATGCCAGTCATCAAGCACAATGATGGGATTTGTCACGTCTATGTGGATGAGGCCGCCGACCTCGACATGGCCGTGCGGATCATTCTGAATTCCAAGACGCAAAAGCCGGGGGTCTGCAATGCCGCGGAGACTCTATTGGTGCATGAGGATATCGCGCCCGCCTTTTACGCCAAAGCCATACCCGGGCTGCGTGCCGCAGGAGTCGAACTGCGAGGCGATCCCGCCCTCTGCGCGCTGTTCCCTGACGTTACGCCCGCCACAGCGGAGGACTGGAGCACGGAATATCTAGATTTGATCCTTTCCGCGCGTTCGGTGCGTGGCATGGATGAAGCCATGAATCACATCGCTCGCTACGGATCCCGCCACAGCGACTGCATCGTGACTGAGGATGCGCAGGCTGCCGGGCGGTTCCTCAGCGAAGTAGACAGCGCCGCCGTGTTTTGGAATGCCAGCACCCGCTTCAACGACGGCGGGGAATTCGGTTTCGGATGCGAAATCGGGATCAGTACCGACAAACTCCATGCCCGCGGCCCGATGGGTCTGCCGGAACTGACCACTTATAAATACCTCGTCCGAGGCACAGGCCAGATCCGCGTGTAGGCTGCACCACAAAAAGACCGGTGACTTGCGCCACCGGCCTTTCGAACTGGGTGATTTTTACCTTACTGGTGAAGGTGAACAGACTTGCCCGGAACTCCGAATTTCGTTATTCCCGGTGCAACTTTTCCCCTTCTAACAGTTCTTCCGTTCCGGGTTGCGCCGACTTACGACTGCTTGGCCTTATCGAACTGGGCATCGAAGACGATATTGGACGACGGGAAATCCACGCGTTTGCAGAACTCGCAGCTTTCCTTGGCGCCATACTCGCGGTCCATCCCGCCGTCTTCCCACTCGACGCTGAGCGGACCAGTGTAACCGATATCGTTGAGGGCGCGGATGATCTTTTCGAAGTTGATGCAGCCGCGGCCCACGCTCTTGAAGTCCCAGTAGCGGTTGGGTTTGTGGAAATCGACGTGACCGCCGAAGACGCCTGCTTCACCGGCTAGGCCCCACGCCACGTCTTTCATATGGACGTGGAAAATGCGGTCATGGAACTTGCGGATAAAGCCCACGTAATCCACTCCCTGATATCCAAAGTGGCTGGGGTCGTAATTGAATCCGAACGCAGGATGATAATCAATGGCTTGCAGGGCGCGCTCTGCGGATGCGATGTCGAAGGCGATCTCCGTCGGGTGCACTTCGAGAGCGAATTTGACGCCATTTTTCTGGAAGACATCAAGGATAGGTATCCAACGCTTCGCGAAGTCCTTGTAGCCGGCGTCGAGTTGGCCCGGCAGCGTCGGGGGAAAACTGTAACATAGGTGCCAGATGCTGGAACCTGTGAACCCGTTGACTACTTTGACCCCAAAACGTTTGGCGGCCTCTGCGGTCTTCTTCAATTCCTCCGCAGCACGCTGGCGGACTCCTTCAGGCTTGCCGTCGCCCCAGATGTAATCGGGCAGAATAGTTTTGTGCCGGGCATCTATGTTGTCGCAAACAGCTTGTCCCACGAGGTGGGTGCTGATGGCGTAGCATTCCATGCCCGCTTTTTTGAGCTGCGCACGCTTAGTATCGCAGTATTTCTTGTCGGCCTTGGCGACTTCAAAGTGATCGCCCCAGCAGGCGAGTTCCACGCCATCGTAGCCAAACGACTTGGCTTTTTTGAGCATGGTGGCGAGCGGGAGATCGGCCCACTGGCCGGTGAAGAGAGTGACTTTTCTTGGCATGAGTTTTTTGGTTTCAGTGAAAGGTTAGAAAGGTTTCCCTCGCGATGTAGACTGCTCAGGCAAGTGAGAACGCGCCCCCCTGCACGGCAAGATTGGACAGTTGCTGCAGGGTTTGCCGAGTAGCGCATGCGACAACGAATTGCACTAAATAGAGCGGCGGGAAGCTGCGTCCACGGCCTTAAGCAAGGATGCCGCGTGTTGGCCCCAGTTGATTCCGTAGCTATGAAGCCACATCGCGGAAGCGAGGCCGGGGTGACCTCGGTCATAGGCGTCGAGGCCGTGTGTGAGGTCGCCGTAGATGT
Source organism: Akkermansia muciniphila (assembly GCA_945861415.1). Taxonomy (GTDB): domain Bacteria; phylum Verrucomicrobiota; class Verrucomicrobiia; order Verrucomicrobiales; family V1-33; genus V1-33. The sequence goes on from CAMAUV010000017.1 coordinate 27,101, forward strand.
CAGCCGGGTCATCGTGAGCGTCTCCCATAGTTGGTTCATTGATGGCGTCCCAGTTAAACGGATCGAAAACAGAGTAATAGTATTGGAATGGGAAATCGGCGGCATGGCGAAAAGCCTGTTCCCAGTCTTCGTGAGTCCGGCGGGGCGGCTCTTCCTCATCTGGCTAATGCAGAGGAGGAAGCTCTGCTACGCGGAGCATCAAAGTAAGCAGTAACCTACGCGCCGAGGACAAATCGTGCACACCGCCCTCAAACCACTGACAATACTCCCGAGTCGCGCCAGCAAATGCTTCAATGGAAGGTTCCATTTCAGCCTCCCACCGGATGCCATGTGGTCTTGGTCTCGGTGAGGGCGAGCAATTGATATGGCGTGATACCGCCAACCAGGCTCCATTGATGGACGCGCTTTAAATTCACGGCGGTCCCGGCTTTGAGAACAGCGGCGGTTTCACCATGACCGGTAGCATCCACGATGGCATCGATGTCATGATGATCGGCGGCGGTCTGAATGAGTTCGGCGCGCTTGCCAGTGAGGACATTCACCACGCCACTGGGGATATCGCTGGTGGCGATGGCCTCCGCCAACGCGATGACCGGAATGGGAAAGGCATCTCCGGCCACGAGGATGCACGCATTTCCTGCAGCCAGCGCTGCGCAGATGAGGGCGACGGGGCCGAAGAGCGCGGACCGATCCGGCGCGAACAGCACGACGAGCCCTGCCGGCTCCAGAGAGCTGAAATTGAAATACGGGGCGGCCACCGGATTCACGCTGCCAAAGACAGCAGGCAGTTTGTCCGGCCATCCGGCGAGGCTGACCGCAAGGTCGATGGCGGCGGCGGTTTCCGCGCGCGCCTCCTCAGTAGTGCAGCCGGTGGCTTCGGCCAGCTCTCCGGCAAAGTTGGCGGCCCGGCTTTCCAGCATCTCGGCGAGGCGATACAGGATTTGACTGCGCAGGTAGGGTGTGGACGCGGCCCATGCATCGGCACCTTTGCGCGCCGCCGTCACGGCATCGCGCAGGTCTTTCTTGGATGCCCGGCAATAGTGGGCGAGATGGGCGCCGGTGGCTGGCGCTTTCGCCGTGAGCGTGCGACCGCTTTCCGTGCGGGGGAATTTTCCGCCGATGAAGAGTTTGAGGGTTTTGGGAACAGTGAGCCGGGTAGCAGACATGATGCGGCTTTCCATAACCTGTTCGCTCTGGAGCCCAAACATTTTTTTCAACTTCTGACGGGAGGCAGCTTGCCTTAGCCGCCATCTGCTCCATGCTGCGGAACATTCACACTATGGAACCCGGAGAACAGCGCACAACTCCGCTCAACGTCATCCTAGTCGGCTTTATGGGCTGCGGGAAAACTACGCTCGGATCGCGTCTCGCGGAAAAGCTCGGCTTTACATTCGTGGATATGGACGACTGCATCGTCCGCAAAGCCGGAAGGACCATTTCCGACATCTTCGCAGCGGAGGGGGAGGCCGGATTCCGCCGCATTGAAAGCGAAGTGCTGGAAGAACTGCTTGCGCGAGACCACATGGTCGTTGCTACGGGTGGAGGCGTCGTAACCGTCCCGGAGAACCATCTAAAACTAAAAGCCCTCGGTTTCATCATCTGGCTGAACCTGCCGGAGAATGCCATCTGGAACCGGGTGTCCCGAAATCGGACCCGCCCCCTGCTTCGAACCGAGAATCCAAAACAAACGGTCCAAGACCTACTCGAGAAAAGGCTCCCCCTCTATGCTGCGGTGGCGGACCTTGAGGCGGACACCAAAGACCTAACCCCCGACGAGGCCGCCTACGGCATCGCTGAGAGCGTCCGGCACTTTTTCACCCAAAAAAACGATACGTCACGGATTGCCGGAATCCTGAAATAAAACTGGCAAGGTAGTTGACACCTCCAAACGAAACAGCCATTAATCAGGGAAATTCCACTAACCTACCAGAGATTTCCCTATGAGCGAACAGGAAAACCAAAATCCAGCCCAGTCTCCAGAAGCCGCTGACGCCCCGCCTGCTGCTGCTACACCGCCCCCCCCGCCTGCGGCTCCACGTCCGGTGGCCCCCACCGTGCCCCTAATTTCACCCCCGCGTCCAATCGCTCCCGGCGCCGGGGCCCCTCCTGCTCCCCGCCCGCCGGGCCCTCCCGCCCCTGTGGGAAGCAAGACCATCCCGCTTTCGCAACCTCCCGCTCGCCCAACCACACCGATGGTTGGCAAGCAGACCACCAAGATTGCCGGCGCCGCACCCATAACCAAGCCGCTTCCGCGCGCCACCGTCAAGCTCCAGCCCACCGGTTCGCTCACATCTGCAGCTGCTCCTCTCAGCAGCGTCAATGTGCGCATCGCCGCTCTGGATGATGATGATGATGAAACCAACAACACTCCGCTCACTGTCATGAGCTCGGTAGCGTTGGTCGCATCCATCGCCGCTCTCTGTGCATTGCTGGCCTGCTTCTACGTCGAGGCGACGCCCGAGAATGACGAGGTTGCCGCACGCCAATGGATGGCTGCTGTAGATCCGCAACCTTATCAGCTGCCAATGGATTACTCCCCTTTCGATACCAAGAACGAGAACGGGACAATCACTAAGAATTACGACAAAAGCGTGCCTGCTATTCCTGAGCGTCCGAAAGCCCCGTAATCTATCAACCTTATTTCCTTATAATCATCATGGGAGCCGCGATCTTTCTTCTCATCGCCGCCCGCACGGCCGTAGCAGGAATGTAAGTGATTGCGCTCACGTAATTTTCTCATTGTTTAGCGCGGCTAGTCCGCTGTCGAATTTGACTTAAAAAGCGACTGGTCCAGTGAGGGCCAATCGCTTTTTTTGTGGGAGTCAGGTGCAAAAGTTGTCGTCCCAGCTGCAACGCTCAAGCAGTGAAGCTCCGCGCCTCATCCGTATGGGTAAAAGTGGCAGCGAGCACTGCCAAACCAGCGTTGCCGTCGTGCGGGGTTTTGCCGAGGCAGTCTAGGTGGCTGGCAATGGTTTCGATGCTGGTATAGACGTAGGGATTGAAGTGCCCCTTCGGATTGCTATGCCGCAGGTAGTATCCGCCATGAATGATGTGCCAGAAGTGCGGAATGACGCAGGCCTCGCTGAACCAATCGCCGTATTCGTTGTAGTCGAAGCCCATGCGTTCGAGGTGCCGGAGGCGTATGCCTCGAACGCCTTTCGCACCGGATGGAAGCGTCAGTAGTGGCAGTTGATGGACACGCGCTTTTCCTTCGCCTTGCCCGGCGCGCCGACATTGCTCTGCGTGAAGTCGCCGTGGCAGCCATAGATCCAGCCGTCGGGGCCTCAGATGAAGGAGTTGAGCGTTTCGTGCGTGTTCTGCCAGCCCCAACCATCGAGCAGAATCTCCGGCGGGCCGTCGGGCTTGCGCGGCGGGGCGAAGTGGAATTTCGCACTCCGTCTGTTATCATTTTCCTGGCAAATTATTGCGATTGAAGCCAATGGGCTGTATGACTACCTCACGTCTGCCTGAACGAAAAGGCTGGCACGCCCTTTTGCCGGGCGGCCAGTTAAGGGCGCTGCCGCTGCGGGATCACCTGCGCGGATACACGGGCGAGTCACTCCGGCGCGATACTGCGGCGGGTTTGAATGTAGCGCTACTGGCCGTGCCGCAGGGAATGGCGTATGCCATGATCGCCGGTCTGCCGCACGAGGCCTCCGGTGTGCTGTGCTCTGCGGTGGCCTCCATCGCCGGGGCCATTTTTGCCTCCTCGCGCTTCACTATTTTGGGGCCTACCAACGCCACTGCGCTCATGGTTTTCTCCGCCACGGCCGGACTGGTCGGAGTGGTGCCCCCTGCTCTGCTGCTGCCTATGCTCTGGGGCTCCTCACGGGTCTGCTGCTCATAGCCGGCGCTGGGCTTCGTATGGCAGACATGGTGCAATACATCAGTCGCAGTGTGGTGGTGGGCTATGTGACCGGAGCGGCGTTGCTAATTTCGGCAGGGCAATTGCGGGAAGTGCTTGGTATCACCGAGGGAGATCGCGGACGGACATTCTTCGGCATGATCACAGGAACGGTGGCGCAGCTTTCCACCGTGCAGTGGTCGGCAGTGGTGCTCAGCGCGGGAGCCATTCTGGGTTACATCATCTTGCGGAGGAAGTGGCCGCGTCTCCCCGCGTTCGCTATCGTGCTGGCGACTGCTGCCGTGACATCGGTGCTCATGTCCCGGGCAGGATGGAAGGTCGTCACTCTGCATACGTTTGAGCCTTCTGATCTTATGCCGTCCCGTCCGGATGCTACGTGGTGGGAAGGAACTGAGGTCCTCGGTGCCCTGTTTGGCCCGGCCATGGCACTGGCCTTTCTGGCGGCCCTTGAGAATACGGTGATGGGCAAAGCGCTCGCGGGCAGCACCGGGGGAAAAGTGAACCTGAATCAGGATCTTCTGGCCTGTGGTCTGGCCAATGCCGGATGTGCTTTTGCCGGGGGGATGCCAGCCAGTGGGAGCCTGACCCGCAGTGCTCTCAATCACAGCAGCGGTGCGCGGACGCCGCTCAGCAGTCTTGTCTGCGGTCTGCTATGTCTTGCTGCAGCCCTGCTGCTGGGTCCTGTCATGCCATTCATTCCGAGGCCTGCGCTGGCGGCCCTTATCATCTGTGTGGGCGCCAGCCACGTGAATCTGCGGCATCTGCGCATTTGCTGGCGCGCCACCCGCGGCGACGCCACTACGCTGGCCGTCACCATTTTGAGCACCCTGCTCATGCCTCTGCATGTCGCCATCTTCCTTGGGGTGGCCACCAGCATCATCCTCTACTTAAGGAAGGCTTCGCGTCCGTCGCTGGTGGAATATGAGTTCAACCCCGAGGGCACCCTCCGGGAAAAAGCCGCAGATGCCCAGCGGCAGAACCCGTCCTTCAGTATTGTGCATGTGGAAGGCGAGCTTTTCTTCGGAGCCGCCGAACTCTTCAGCACCCAGATTCAGCGCACCGCCCGGGATGAAAACCTGCGCGTCATCATTCTCCGGATGAAAAACGCCCTCCACCTCGACGCCACCAGCGTCATGGCCATGGAGGAACTCATCAGCTACCTCCGGCAGAGTAGCCGGCATCTCCTCATCAGCGGCCTGAGCAAGGAGTTCTACCGCGTGCTGCGAAAAAGCGGAATGGTGGAGGTGGTGGGGCGCGAAAATCTCTTCGTGGGCAGCGCTCTTAACCCCAACCTGTCCACACGGAACGCACTCAAGCGCGCTCAGGTGCTTCTGGGTACCACGGATGCCGACATTCGCATTTTTTACGATCCCTCACATTCCCCGTCCAACTAAAAAGGAACGCTGGTAATTTCTGAATCCTGAAGCATAATCTATTTGCTCAGTATTAGACGGTGCCCCCGTAGCCCCGTTGTAAGACCATTTATTGACACCCATGACCCGCCTTCGCAGCGCTTTTTTCCTCTGCACCGTCGGCCTCGCCACTGCGCAGGACAAGATCACCTATCAGGATCAGGTTCGCCCTATTCTGGAGAACCGGTGCATGAACTGTCACAACCCGGATAAGAAGAAGGGCGGGCTCGACTTGAGCACCTTCGCCGCCACAATGGCTGGCGGCAGCGGAGGAGTGAATCTGGAACCGGGCGATCCCGCCGCGGGTCAGTTCCTCAAAGTGATCACTCACCAAGCGGAACCATTCATGCCGCCGAAGAGCGATAAACTGCCGGAAGCCGAAATCGCGGTGATCAGCAAATGGATCGCCGGCGGTCTACTGGAGACGGCGTCCTCTGCAGCCAAAGTGAAAAAGAAGGCGGATTTCGCCATGAGTGCAGGCGGCGATGCCGGAAAGCCAGCCGGCCCGCCCGCCATGCCGGAGCACTTGCTCCTTGATCCTGTGAGCACCCCCCCGCGCCCCAATGCCGTCACGGCCATGGCACACAGCCCGTGGGCTCCGCTCGTCGCGATCGGTGCCGCCAAACAAGTGCTCCTCTATCACAGCCAGTCCGGCGAATTACTGGGCGTGCTGCCCTTCCCCGATGGGGGATTTCCGGAACACGTCACCTTCACGCGCAATGGTGCCCTCGTGCTGGCCAGCGGTGGCATTGCGGGCCAAAAAGGGCAGGTGGTGGTCTGGGATGTGAAGACCGGCAAGCGGGTCATCTTGCTGGGCGAGGAATTTGAGAGTATCCCCAGCGCTGACATTACTCCGGACTACACCCGTATCGCTATCGGCACTCGGGAGAAACGGGTAAAAATTTACGATACAGTCAGCGGTCAGAAGCTCTTTGAATTGAAAAAGCACACGGACTGGGTGACCAGCGTTGCCTTCAGTCCCGACGGCGTGCTGCTGGCCAGCGGCGACCGGAACGGCGGTGTCATGATATGGGAAACACCCACGGGGGGGGAATTCTACAATCTACGCGGCCACGAGAAACGCATCGCCACCCTCGCATGGCGCGGTGACAGTAATTTGGTCGCCTCCGGCAGCGAGGACGGAAACTGGATTTGGTGGGAAATGGTCAACGGTTCGCAGGTAAAGAAGCAGGCCAGCCATGGCGGAGCGCTCGCCCTGCATTTCGCACCCGACGGGCGCATGGTCAGTGGCGGCCGTGATGGTCACCTGCGCATTTGGGACACTCATGGAGCACAGGTTCGAGATTGGGTTCCCGGCGGCGGCCTCTTGCTCGCCGCCCGTTTCACGGAAGAGGGCAAAACCGTGCTCACCGGTGCGGAGAACGGCGAAATTAAAATTTGGGATGCCGCGAAGGATGCCGCGCCGCTCGGCAATCTGATTTACAATCCTCCGTCCATCGACACTCGCATCGATTCCACCAAAATGGAACTCACTGCCAAGCAGGCCGAGCTGGAGAAGACGACGGCCATGGCGGGGGAAAGGGAAAAGGCGATGGGTGATGCCAAAGCGATGGTCGAATCGACAAAGAAGGTGATGGCCGATGCCGTCACTGCTGCCGAAAACGTGACGAAGGAGGCGGCGGCCATGAAAGCGGAGGCGGTGAAACTCAGTGAGACTAACCCCCAGTTTACTGCCGCTCTAGATCAGTTGAAAAAGCAACTGGAAGCTCCCGCGTCTCCTGCAGTTCCCGCTACGCAAGGAATGCTCGGCGATATTCAGCAGACACTCAGTGACGCTGCCGAACGCCTCAAAACCGCCGCAGAACGCCTCAAAACCGCCGCAGAGCGCGAGCAGCAAGCCGCCACGATGAAGGCAAAGACGGATGAGTTGGCGAAATCCATGCTCGGACTGGAAAGGAAAGCAGGCGAAGCGGAAAAAGCCGTGGCCGATGCCAAAACCCTGTTCGCTGCCGCTGCCGCGGCGCACGCGGCCTCGCAGCGAACCCTCAACTACTGGCAGGCCGCAAAGTTAAACAAAAACATACTTACCCAGCGTGAAGAACTCTCCGGCCTGATGGAGAAAATCGAAGGGCTGAAAGCCGAAATTCCTGCTGTCGAAGCCGAGATTAAGTCCCTAACAGAAAAGAAAAGCGGCACCCCACCGCCCTCACCAGAGGAGCTTCCCAAACTGGAAAAGGAACTCGCCCTCGCCATCACGCAGTGGGAGGAGGCCAAGAAGGAACTGGCCGCCGCAGAGCCTCAACTCCCTGAAAAGGAGAAAGCAGTGGAGGGCGACTGGCAAAAATATCTCGGTTCGTTGCCAAGGTAAGTCAGGAAAGTTTCTCTGGCGGGCTTTGCATCTCTTTTACGTCCTCTTGCACGGCATCTGCTTACGCTTTCCGATGGATACTGTATTATCCCCAAAAATGTTTTGCATACCGATCCCGAAAGCAGCCGTCTAAGTGCCGACGAAGAGCGACTCCATAACTGGAAGCGATGGGGACCCTACTTGGCCGAGCGCCAATGGGGCACCGTGCGCGAGGACTACTCCACAGACGGGAACTGCTGGGATTACTTCACACACGAACAAGCCCGCAGCCGCGCCTATCGCTGGGGTGAGGATGGACTGCTGGGCTTCACTGACCGCCAGTGCCGCATCTGTATGAGCTTAGCTCTCTGGAATGGGCGCGATCCGTTCCTGAAGGAGCGCCTCTTTGGCCTCACCGGGCACCAAGGCAATCATTCCGAGGATGTGAAGGAGGAATATTATTACCTCCGGAGCACGCCCACTCACTCGTGGATGAAGGCACTCTACAAATATCCACAGCGGCGTTTTCCCTACGGCGAACTAATTGATGAAAACCACCGGCGCTCGCGCGCGGATCCGGAATATGAATTGGCCGATACGGGGGCCTTCAAGGACGGGCACTTCGATGTGACCGTGGAGTTTGCCAAAGAGGATGCGGAAGATATTCTCATCCGCTGGACAGCTGTGAACCGGGGCCCGCGCACTGCCACCATTCATCTCCTCCCACACATTTGGTTCCGCAATGTGTGGACATGGGGGGCCATTCATCTCACTGCGTCCAAAGGCGAGCGCCCCGTGCTTTGGCAACAGTCACCAGGCTGCATTGAAATCGAAAGGGCATCGCTGGGGCGTTATACATTCGAAGCGGAGCAGACCCCGGATTTCCGCGACCTCCTCTTCACCGAAAACTCTACAAACTACCACCGTATTTTCGGGGCGGAGAATCACGATCCTTTTGTGAAGGATGCCTTTCACGAATACGTGACTGCGAACAACCGCAGCGCCGTCAATCCCGCACGGCGCGGAACTAAAGCCGCGGCCCATTACGTAATCACGCTTCCCCCCGGAGGCAGCAAATCCGTGCGAGTGCGTTTTCGGCGGCAAAAAGATCATGCACCACCGGCATTTGCCGATTTTGATTCCATCATGAACTCGCGCGAACGAGAGTGCGATGAGTTTTACGGTAACGTCATCGCCCCTGCCATGGATGACGAGGCGCGGGAAATTTCCCTCCAGGCATATGCCGGTCTGCTTTGGACCAAACAATTTTACTATTATGCCGTGGCTACATGGCTGCCGGGCGACCCATCACGGGAATTCCCGGCGGAAATTGAAAGTATGCGCCGCAACCGGGACTGGCAGCATCTCTTTGCGCGCGATGTGATTTCGATGCCGGATAAGTGGGAGTATCCGTGGTTTGCTGCATGGGATCTCGCCTTTCACACTGTGCCCCTCGCCATGGTGGATGCCGGCTTTGCCAAGAAGCAACTCAACCTTCTCCTGCGTGAGTGGTATATGCACCCCAACGGCCAGATCCCGGCCTACGAATTCAGCTTCAGCGATGTGAATCCACCGGTACATGCATGGGCCGCATGGCGGGTTTACTGCATTGATGCCGAGCGCTCCGGCACGAAGGACCGCGCATTCCTCGCCGGGGTCTTTCAGAAACTGCTGCTCAACTTCACGTGGTGGGTGAATCGCAAGGACAAGGAGGGTCACGGGATCTTCTCCGGCGGATTCCTAGGTCTCGATAACATCGGCATTTTCGACCGCAATGAGCACATTCCAGGCGGCACCCTCCAGCAGGCGGATGCCACTGCGTGGATGGCCTTCTACAGCGCCATGATGATGCGCATGGCCATCGAACTCTCATGGGATGGAAAGATTCACCCGGCCTACCAAGACATGGCATCAAAGTTCCTTTCCCACTTTCTCCAGATCGTGGATGCGGTGCACACCCATGGCGGCACCGGGCTGTGGGATGCTCTCGACGGGTTTTATTACGACCACCTCTCCAACGGCCCGGGGATATCCCTGCCGCTCAAGTCCCGCTCCCTCGTGGGACTACTGCCGCTGGTCGCCGTGGAAGTGCTCGACCAAGAGCAGATTGAGCGCCTGCCGGAATTCAAATCCCGCTTCGACTGGTATCTGCGGCACTGGCCGCTCTTCAGTCGGCACATAGTGGCCCGCACCTGCGAAGACGGAAATACTCGCTGGCTAGTGGCACTAGCCTCGCGCGACCGTCTCGTAAAAGTGCTTCGCCGCATGTCCGACCCCAGCGAGTTCCTCTCCTCACACGGTATCCGCTCGCTCAGCCGGGCGCATCTTGAGCAGCCCCTGCGCATGGAGCACAACGGGGAGATGCGTGAAGTGCGCTATGATCCCGGTGACTCCACCACCGGCATGTTCGGTGGAAACTCGAATTGGCGCGGGCCGGTCTGGTTTCCTATCAACCACCTGCTCATTGAGGCGCTGGAGCGCTATCATTCCTTCTTCGGACACTCGCTATTTGTGGAGTATCCCACCCACTCCGGTCTCTCCGCTACCCTGCAGCAAATCGCGGATGATCTGAAGAAACGGCATTCCTCCCTCTTCCGGAAAGGTATTGATGGCCGCCGTCCCTGTCACGGCGGGGATGATCGCTATGCCAATGATGCCCAACACAAAGACCTCGTGCTCTTTTACGAATTTTTCCACGGTGACACCGGTGCCGGTCATGGCGCCAGCCACCAGACGGGCTGGACGGCGCTGGTTGCCTGCCACCTCGATGATCTTGCGAGGTCCTACGCCACCCGCTTCAGCAGGAAGCTACCGGACGTGTAAATAACTCCAAGCTCAGGCAGAATTAGTAGCTGCTTGAGACACGGCCTGAAAAACGTCCTCTACACCTCACCACTTGCGCTCGAGCGGGCGGGCCGCAGTGTGTGGTCTCATGAAATTTAGCTGGTTCCTCGCTCTTCGCTACCTGAAGCCAAAGCGCACGTTCATCTCAATCATTACAGTCATCTCTGTCCTCGGAGTCGCCCTCGGCGTGGGGGTACTCATTGTGGTGATAGCGGTGATGAGCGGATTCGAGAAGCGCATCAAAGACGACTGGCTGAGAGTAGAGTCTCCCGTTTACGTGAGAAACGACAACCGTGGCTGGATGAAGGCGCAGGATACTGAGAAGACTAAAGACGAAATTTTTGCCGAACGCCTCAAGCATGTGCCCGAATCCGAACGGCCCATCGTGCAGACTGCCTACGAGACGAATGCTGAAGAGCGAACGCAGATTCAGCAGGATTTGCTGAAAAAGTACATCGAGACTGATCTCCTCTGGCGCGTGCTGCTGCCAAAACTTCGCAATTTTCCCGGCGTGAAAGGAGCATCGCCCTATCTCGAAATGCAGTCGATGATTCAGGAGGCAAAAGAGAAGCAGCACTCAAACCTCATGGTGCCGCAACCGCCGTCCGATATTCCCGGTTCGAATGATCCCGAACCGCCCGCTCAGGACTCCCCGGGGTCAGAGGAAACGCCCGGAGTAAAAGCTAACCCGGCCAACACGGACACCCCGACCGCGCTTGCCGCACTGCCGTCGGATCAACAAGTGACCGAACCGGACAAACCTGTAGCATCGGCATCCCAACCAAAACTGCCGACGAACAAAGAATCCGTAGTTGGCCTCGACCGCACCCGCCCCCTTGTCCCCGCGCTAATCCGAGGCGTGGACACCGGTGATGCAGTGCACATGGACAAACTGACACGGCGTTTTGAGGAATTGAAGGATCGCCGCCGACCGGGCCATGGTGAGGAGGATGCGCAAGCGGTTGGCGAATTCGATCTGGGTCCTGAGAGTGCTGTCCTGAGTCTCGACCTTGTGCAGAAATTGAAGGCCTCGTTTATCAGCGTGGGGATCACTCCGGTAAATGTTTTTGGCCCGAAGTTCATCAATGAAGGATTTGATATCCTGCAGGAGAACACTGAAGCAAAGGACGACCCGGAAAAGAAAAAGCGAATCGAGGAGCAGGACCGCGACTACCCTCTGCCGGGGGAGCTGATCATCACAGGGATTTTCAATGACGACAAAATGCAGAGCGTTGGTCTTGTTTCGCTACGCACGGCACAGCAACTGGCCGGTGCCGGTTTCGATGTTGATGGATTTGGGCTGGATATTGACGATCCTTATGACGCTCCCGTGATGGCGCAGAAGTTAATGGATTCCGGTATTCTGCCGGAAGGTTGGGTGGTGGAAACATGGATCGACCGTCACCGTCAGCAGTTCGACGCAGTAGCTAATGAACGTGGCATGATGTACATTGTGCTGGCCTTCATCTCCATCGTCGCCGCCTTCTGCATCATGAATACGATGATCACTATGGCGGTGATGAAGCGACGAGAGATCGGCATGATGCGGGCCCTTGGGGCGAAAATTTCCCACATTGTCGGCCTTTTCATGACGAATGGATTCATCGTAGGCCTCGTGGGTACTGGACTGGGTTATCTCATCGGCCGAACGGTGCTGCACTTCCGGAACGAATTACGGCAGTGGATCAACGAGAAATTCGGCCACCAGATCTTCGACAGTGGCATCTATGGCCTCTGGGACATTCCGGCGGAGTTGCGGACAGTGGACCAAGTGATCATCTGCGGACTGGCCTTCGTCCTGTGCACGCTGGCCGCAGTGCCTCCGGCATGGATTGTAGGGCGCATGCAACCCGCACAGGCCCTGCGCAGCGACCGCTAGGTCTCTGAGAGAATTGAACCGCTGCACCCAAGTCGTTTCCTCCAGCCAGAGAGGACCGCTGCATGCTTCCTTGATCTGCACTTATCCAGAGTCCCACCGCCCGGAAGTGGCGGCCATGGCCCACATCGCAAACATGGCTTAGCATAGACGTAATTAACGCTTCCATAAAATGCACCTGAGATTCGTGCTGCAACCGACGCGACTTGAGGATGCGGCACTCCCCTTTGATCATGGCAATTGTGCCTCCCGGTATCCGCAGCAAGTCAAAGGCACCATAAGTTGCGAGCAGGTTCTTTATAATGCAGGCATTGAGTTCCTCGCTCTCGCTCAGATCTATGATATCCGACTGGCGCTTCCGGATGGGGCTGTGAAGCGAGTCCGGCACTATTTCGGTGTGTCCGATGTTCCAAAAAAGCACGGAAATGGATTGCGAAGGTGATGCCGTCTTGAGAGCTTTCATGGGGCGCCACAAGAGCAGCGTCCATCATACCAAGATGATACCACCCATCAAAAGTGTGCTCGAGCACAATCAGCGCCGAAGGCGCGAAATGATGGCCAGTCCCAATCAGCCCGCCGACCGCAAAGTCAGGGGCAGAGCTTAAAAAAGCGCAGCGCTTACCCTCCCGCGCCTGACTATGGCAAAAATCACGATGGCGAGTATAAGAACGTCCGCAATTCATGGGGGCGACGATCATGCGAGCCCCCAGCCCGTCTTCCAAAGGCGAAAAGTTGCTGCCCGCGCTGCTCCGGGCTCCGGCGCCCTAGTTGTCACAGTTCCCTGACTACTTGGCCGCAGAGGTTGATTTCATAAAGCTCCAGACAAGTTGCACAAGCAGCCAGCCAGCGGCGGCAAGCAAAAGCCCAAAGAGGACCATTCCCAACCCAATCTCCAGCATCGCAGGCCCCGAGATGGCCCATGCGTCTCTCAACCGCAAGTCCTTGCAGGCGCTCAATGTTGCCTCCAGAGTGTTTAGATCCATACGACCGGCTGCGCACTCGGCGCCAAAAAGCTGGAAAAACCCGGTCACAGTAACCTTGGCTGCCAGCAGCATGGGCACGTAAGTAACCGGGTTACTCAGCCATGTGGCGGCGATGGTCGCCGGCAGGTTCCAGCCACGGGCAATGCCCACACCGGCCGCCACGAAACTTTGCAGCGGGATGGGAAGCATGGCAAAAAACAGCCCCCCGGACAGCCCGGCCGCCACCGCCTTGCGGTCCGCGTGCCAGAGGCCGCGATTACCTACTTTATCGGCCAGCCATGCCCGGATGCCCCCGCGCTTGCGGTTCCGGGGATGCCTGATGGTCCGGTAAAGCGCCCGGTTCTGCCGCCGGGAGGCCAAGCGGATACGTCCTATCAAGTTCAGATGGTGCTTGGTGTGCAGCCCATGCAGGGCGGTCGGTTCTGTGCGAGGCATGTAGTGGCACATGTTGCCATGCGGATGTGCGGATGGCAAATAACTGCTGCTTTTTTCTCGCCCACCCTGCCACAGAAATTAAGCGCAGAGCCGAAATTGCGACGATATAAAAAACGTCTATTTCCAAACCGCTGCCCAGCATTGATTTAAACTCTGAAGCTTTCAGCCTGTCCGAGCGAAGATATGGGGTGGTGCCGGATTTTGTAATTAACCTCAACCCAAGCACCGGCACCACCTCAATCTCCTCAACACATAAACAAGAACTCCTTGATTATGTATTCTTCCTATAATCCCTAAAGTTCTGGAAATCAATGAAAATTTGAAATAATTTAACTCTTCTAAGACATTACGTAGAAACTTGCTCATCGCGACTACTCCAAAAAGCCGGCTTGGGGCGAGCAACCTCCCGTTGGAGCAAATCGGTCATCGGGAGAGCCTCGACTCGCCTCAGATCCTTTCTTCATAGGGCTAGAATTCCCGTCCACGCCGGATGGGCATTTTCACTGATGGCTCAGCGAAGCTGAATGTCGGGTCCGGATTCGCTGAACAGGAGTTGGAGCGGCACGCGAGCCCAACTGGGGGAGTATAGGTCCAGCGCGGGCACCACCCATACCACGGTTTTGGTCGAGTCGAGGGCGCCCTGATCGTTGGTGCAGTCCCGGAGAATGCGGAGACGAGCGGAATTTTTGGCATCGGCCCCGCCACTAATGACGTCGGGGATCAGTTGCAGTTCTGCAGCCAGTTGCTCCACAAGGCTCGCAAAGGCAGCGCGGCTACCCGCAGGGTTGTTGTTTTCGCGCCAAGCGAGCATGTCCGTAGCGCCAATCATGAGGAGACTGCCTCCGCTGGTTTCAAATCCGAGGGATTTCTGTTTGTCGCCGGTGATGCGGCCCACAGTGACGCAGGGCAGGGATTCAGATTGGATGTTTTCAATGCCGTTGGCCAGTCCGCCCTTGAAAGTAATGACTCCGGGCTGCGCCACGATGCCGCTGGAACTGCCAGCCTGACTGCCCGCTTTGCTCTTCTTCACTGCTTCGGCGATTTCTTTGGCTGCCGCTTCCACTCCCGCAGGCGCCCATGTGCTGCTGGTACGGGGAAATGCTGTGGACGTCTTCATCTCGCGTGAGGCAATCAGCACAGGGAGCAAATCCACCACTGATACATTTTTGGCTTCCAGCGCCTCCATCGCGGCCTGCATCTGAGAATCCAAACGGGGCATCCTTTTAGACCGAATCGGAACCTTTACATTTTTGGAGATCTTGTCGGGATAAACAAAAGCCTTGGGCGGCACAGGCACGAGGATGAGTTCAATCCCCTTCCCATTAAGAGCCGCTGCGTAATCGGTGATCGCGTCCACGGCAGAGGTGGTCGATCCCTCACGGCCTATGGCCTTCAACTCGCTGGCAGCAAAGAGCCAGCCTTCGCGGCCAGTAATGGTGCCGACGGTTTCACCCAACTTCACACACTCCGCGAGCCATGCCGCCTCAGCTGCGATTCCATTAGCCTTTTGCTTATCCGTTTTCCGTGCGGCCCCGTCCTTCATCCCCGGCAGGGTGGAACACGCACCGAAAGCGAGTATAGAGATGAGAGCAATGGGGAGGCAAATTCGAGTCATGTCTGCGGACATAACACACTGCCAGTGCGACTCAAGCTGTTCTGTGGGGACCCTGCCGGATAACTACCCGGTAGAATCCGCAGTATCTTGATAAGTGGACGTGGTTCAAATCCGCCAAGCTGCCCATAATAGAGGACAGGGCCGTATTGCCCATGCAGCAACAATAAACCGCGGCGTCCCAAAGCCTGCGGAGATTCCCGGCATAGAGACGCCAGAGGCAATAAGTCCGGATCCGCCTCGGCGAAAGCGGCGAGCACGCCGCTAGGATTGTTTGGCAGGCCGGGTGCTCCAAGCCGCAGGGCAAAATCCCGACCGTCGTTGTTTTTGTCACGGCTATTCAACATACGTCCTAGTGAAACACTAGCGGTCAGGGGAGTGCCTGCGATATCGATTCCCTATGAGTTCCCAAAAATCCTAGGCCCCAGCCTGAGCCTAGGCCTAGTCGCCACCTGAACTTTGTCTGCAGGTGCTATAGCCTCAAATTCGACGCCCTTGTTGGTCTCGTAAGCGATGGCATCTACCAGATCGCCGGTTTTGTCTGGCAGCGTGACGATCTCGTTGTCATATTCCAGAAAGTTTGCGGCGACCACCCGGCAGGCATTGAGCACTCCTGCGTTGGCTAGCACATAGAGTTCCACGCCATTGAGCACGGTTCCAGCGGGGATGAAATCGACCGAATTTATTGCGCTTGGATCATACCCTCACACCGCCCATCGACAGCATCCCCGCCAGCAATCTAGATTCGCCTTATTCCCGGTGATCTATAATAGTATCACGGTAGTGGAATTCGCTCACCACCATCTACGCGTGGATTACACTTGGATCCATAAAGAAGGCAACGGCAAAAGGGGTAGTGCGGAGCCTTGATTTCATCATTCGAGGTTCCTAAATGAAGAACATCACTTTCCATGCCCGCCGCCAAATTTTCTTCCTCGTAGCCCCATGCCGCAAGTTTTGCGAATTTCCGCTGGATGTTAAAAACGTAGCGCATATAATTTAACTATGTCCTGTGCCTATTTGAAAACAATGATGTCGAGTCGCCTGAATTTGGTGGCCATCGGGAGCGTTGCGGCACTCGGAATGCTGCAACCTTCATGGGCTCAAGGCACTGCAAATACGACGCCAAAGTTCAAGCCGGCGCCGCCTGCAGCGAAATCTTCTCCTGCTCCCGTTCCTTCAAAGGGGACTACATCGGAGATTATCGCCGCGTCAGCAATGTTCGGCCGCGAAGAGGATGTGGAAATCAATTTCAAGGCTCCAGTGGTGCCTGATGCAATGGCCGGACAAGAAGTGGATGCCGCGACTCTGGTGACGATCACCCCGCCACTCAAAGCAATTGTAATTTGGCAAAGCAGCAGCAGCGCCACACTGGTGCCACAGGGGCCTGTGCCACCGGGCAGGTCCTACCGCCTAGCTTTGCGCCGGGATCTAAAAGATACTTCCGGCAACCCGGTGGTTCCGGGACCGGATGTTACCGTGGCCGGGCCTCCATTCGTAGTGGAAAAGCATACCCCACGTTGGTTTTCCATGAACGAGAAGGACGCACGGGTGCCCAAGATTCTGCTCTTCTGCAGCGATGAAGTAAGTGCTCAAGCAGTGTCTGCAGCGGCTTATTTTTCTGACAAAGCAGGACGCAAGATCAAGGTAGCAGCCACCCCGGTGCTGGTCGGTGATCTGGGCAAGTTTCCTTCAGCCTTTGGCCGCTGGAACAACCGCCACGGAGTGAAAGGGGAAGGTGAGGAAGGAACCACGCCGCCCCTGCCGCCCGCGGAGTCTCCAGCGCTTTCTGTCGTGCGCGTGTCTCCGGTTTCACCGCTGCCTCCCGGGGAGAAATGGGAACTGATTATACCCGCCGGACTGGCGAATGCCTCGGGTGGAGCGAAGTCGCCAAAGCCCTACGTTGTCAGCTATGGTAATATCCTTCCCATGCAGGTGGCCGGAGTCGAAGCAGAACCAATGCTTGATGCCGCCCGTGAACTCCACATTTTCTTCACTAAGGAGGCGGAGGAACTAAAGCCGGAGGACTGGGCACGATTCATCAGCGTGGAGCCAACACCCGCCGACATGACCATCGGGAAGTCCGGGCGCCGGGTGACGATGAAAGGTAAGTTTGAGCACGGGGCAGAGTATCTGGTAAATGTGCAGGCCGGGCTTCCGGCCCGGGACGGCACTGCACTCGACGGCGCGCTCCAGCAGAAGGTAAAGTTTGCTGCGCACGAACCGAACCTCTCGCTGCCCTCATTTGCCGCCCCGCAATGGCTTGCCGGAAAAGGCAAGTTTGAGTTTTCCACCGCCAACATGGCGCAGGTGAACGTCGAGGTGAAAAGGATCCCAGCAGACCGTGCCGTGGACGCCATGCGCGGCTACGCAGTTTACCAGTTTGATCCATCCAAGGAGAACAACACGGAAAACACGCGCATCCCTTTCGCAGCAGTGAGCGGAAAGACAGTTTTCTCAAAAACATTTCCCACCGCAGTCGAACTGGATCACAGCGAGCGTTTTGCTTTCACATGGGATGAAGTAAACGGCGGACAGCGCAAACCCGGCATATATTTTGTAAGTGTCGAAGCCAGCCCGAAGCAGGAAGTCAAGGGCGGCAAGAAAACGGGTGCTCAGTCACTGGTGCAGCTCACCGACATCGGGCTCGCTTGGAAGTTCTCAGGAAAAGAGGCTCTGATTTTTGCCTTCTCCCACACCAGCGGCCAGCCCATGGCAGATGTCACCCTGCGGACCTACACCGATGAAGGCGATGCCGTTGGAAAAATCACCACCGGACCTGACGGCACCGCCCGCCTTGACATGAACAAGTGCGACTGGCTAATCGCCAGCAAAGGCCACGACACCCACGGCATGGCCTTCAATGACAAGATGCCGGATTTGGACATGTGGTCCTTTGATGTACCCTTCACAGGATCCCCTCCCGACCGGACATGGAAGGAAATGATCACCTTCACTGACCGCCCGGTGTATCTGCCGGGCGAGACCGTATTTTTCAAAGCCATTCAGCGCCTGCAAAGCGCCAGCGGGCTCTCACTCCCTCCCCCCGGTGAAGCAGCAAAGCTCGAACTCTATGACCCGCAGAGCCGCCCCATCCTTGAGCGGGAAGTGACGTTCTCCGAATCCGGCACGCTCGCGGATACTATCCGCCTGCCCGCGCAGGGTCTAGGTTGGTACAAAATAGCGATCAGCGGCCCGCTGCCGAAATCGGAGAAAAAAGCCAGCGATGCCGGAGGCGAAGAGCACGATACCCGCAAGATTTTGTTTGAGCAGCAGATTCTGGTGCAGGAGTATGAGCCTAACGCTTTCCGCATTACTTTCGATAGTGCCGCAGCACAGCGGATGGGAGACGATTTCCCCGTGCCACTGAAAGCCGCTTACCTGATGGGAAAGCCGTTGAGCGAAGCTGAAGTCTCATGGACGTCTAGGCTGGGGCAGGCCGCATTCGCACCAGAAAAGTGGGAGGGCTTCCGGTTTTGCCACTCCCGTAGCTATTATGTCTGGGACGGCCAGGAATACCACAGCATGAACGAGGAGACATGGATGTCCCCGCTACTCACCGGCCAAGGCAAGCTCAAACTCTCTGACAAAGGCGAGGCACTCATCGAGGCCAAAGCCCCCGCCGACTTCGGAGTCCCGGGACCAAAACAGATCACCGTGAATGCCGAGATCACAGACATCAATCAGCAGACGATTTCCTCTGACTGGAGCCACACCGAGCATACCTCAAAATTCTACCTCGGCGTGAAGCGCGGCCCTAATGCCGTGAGGGTCGGAGAGACGCAAGCCATGGAGCTCGCCGCCGTGCAGCCCAACGGCGAACGCATGGAACAGCCAGTGAAAGTCTCCGTGCTGGTGGAACACCTCGCATGGAATGCCGTGCGCGTCGAAACTGCCGGTGGCGGCACCAGTGTGCGCAACGACCTCGTGTTCGCCAAAGTAAGCGAGGAAACCGTTTCGCTCTCAACCACCGGCGGCGTCTTCAACTTCAAGCCCGCGACCACCGGCACTCACAATCTGACTTTCTCATCTAAAGATGCGAACGGTGCCCCCGTGCTCACAGTCGTGAGTGTCGATGTCTTCGGCGCGGACGACATGACATGGCATCAGCAGGACGGGGTGAAGATGGAACTAGTCCCGGACAAGGACAGTTATGCCCCCGGCGACACAGCCAAGGTGGTTGTGAAAACCACACTTTCCGGCACCGCGCTCGTCACCGTGGAACAGAACAAGGTCCTCTGGCAAAAGCTGCAGCTGCTCAAGCCAGGCGGCGTGGTTGAGATCCCCGTGCAGGAGGATTGGTCGCCAAATGTGTTTGTCAGTGTCACTCATGTTCGCGGCGGGGCTGACGATCCTCGCGAGCACAAATCGCCGGAGTATCGCGTCGGCTTTTGCCCAATCCGCATCGAAAGCCGCCGCCATCAATTGGCGCTCAGCATTGAACCCTCGAAGCCCGAGTTCCGCCCCGGCGAAATGGTGGACGTAACGCTTTCCGCCAAAGATTCCCGCGGCGGCTTGCTGCCTAACACCGAAATAGCTTTCTGGGCTGTCGACGAAGGCATTCTCTCGCTCATGCCATGGGAGGCTCCCAATGCCTACGAGACCTTCCACTACGACCGCAGTCTCCTCGTGCACACCGGCATCTCGCTGGCCAGCATTATGAAAGAGAATGCGAAGGAGTTGGAGTTTAGCAACAAGGGCTTTGTCATTGGCGGTGGCGGTCTGGGTGAATCTCCCCAACTCCCACTGCGCCGAAACTTCAAGCCCACCGCCTACTGGCACGGCTCGCTCAAAACCGGAGCGGACGGCAATGTGAAGGTCAGGTTCCCTGCCCCGGATAATCTCACGGAATTCCGCCTCGTCGCCGTAGGCAATGAAGGCGTCAGTCGCTTCGGCACGGCAGAGAGCAAAATCAAAGTGAACAAACCGCTGATGTTAGAGCCGGCCCTGCCACGCTTCGCCAATGCCGGGGATGTCATCACTCTCAAAGCCGTGGTCCACAATACCACGAACAAAGCGGCAGATGTGAAGATCACACTGAACCTCGACGATCTCTGCGTGCTTATGGAAGGGGGCAAACCGGTGGAAAGCAAAACGCTGACGCAAACAGTTTCGCTCGCGGCTCAGGGCACCCGTGCGGCTCTCTTCACTGTGAAGTTCGCCACCGATGGCCTGACCGTCATGAATTGGAAGGCCGACGGAGGGAGTCACGAACTCGCGGACGCCGTCGAAACCAAGCTCGGCATCGGCATTGCCGAATCTCTGCTTCGCGAAGTCAAATTCATGGCACTGACCGGCCCGGACAGCGGCCGGAATTTGCTCGAGAAAGTGCGCACCGAAGTGCTCGAGGGCAAAGGTGATGTGAATGTAACGATTTCCAATAGCCGCGTCTTGGAAGGAGCGGAGGCGGTCGAACAGTTGCTGCAGTATCCTTACGGCTGCGCCGAACAAACCATGTCCTCTATGCTGCCTTGGCTGGCCATGCGCGAACTTAAAAAGGTATTGCCCTCCATTAATAAGTCCGACGAAGAAATCACGTCTGTAATCCAGAAAGGCGTGGACCGCCTGCTTTCCATGCAGACAAACGATGGCGGTTTGGGCTATTGGCCCGGTGCCGAGACTGCCAGCAACTGGGCCAGCGCCCACGGAGCTGTGGGCCTTGTGATGGCCTCGCGTGCCGGCGCCGCGGTGCCCGAATTCCGCCTACAGCACTTGCTCACGCGGCTTTCCGGTTCTCTGCGTGAAAGCGGGGAGGAGAGCGATTCATTGGCACTCACCGACCGCGCCTATGCCGCATGGGCTCTGGCGCTCGCTGGCAAAGCGGAGGCCGCCTACCATGAAACGCTTTTCAAGAAAGCTGATCTCATGCCGCCCAGCGGCCGTGCCATGCTCGCCCTCGCCATCGCCGAATCCGGTGGTGCCGCCGACATGGCCCACGCCCTGCTCGGAATGAAGAACGACCAACCTGACTGGTGGCTCGGCAGCGAAAGCACCGGCGCCATCCGAGCCCTCGCCCTATTGAAGCTCCAGGACCCCGCCGCAGAAGAAGAAATGGGCCGTCTCATGGCCAGTCGCAGCCCCCGCGGCGACTGGCGTAACACCTTCAACAATGCATGGGCCCTCCTCGCCATCTCTCGCGAAGCCGCCGCCTCGCCCCCGCTCAAAGCCGGCCAGGCCGCCGTGCTAACCATGGTCGGGCAACCGCAGGAAATCGCCCTCCCCGGCGAGCTCTCTTCGAAAAGTGTCACCTTCCCACGCGATGCTGGCACCACCCTGCCCCAACTCACGGCCAAAGTTCCTGATGACGCCAAACTCTTCGCCATGGTGGAAGTAACCGGACGCGGAAAGTCCGGCGATCAACCCGCGCGGAACGCTGGATTTTCCATCAATCGCAAATGGCAGCGAGTGGCCACGGACGGCAGCCTCGCTCCCGCCGATGCCCTCAGCACCGGCGACCTCGTGCTCGTGACCCTCACCATCGACGTCCCGGCATCTGCCGAATACCTCGTAATCGACGATCCGCTGCCCGCCACCATGGAGGGAGTAAACCCTAACTTCACCAGCATGGCCGCCGCAGACCGTCAAGCAGCAGCCCCGTCATGGTTCTGCGACCACGCCGAAATGCGTCGCGACCGCATGCTTTTCTTCCGCGACAGCTTCGAAGGCAAAGGCCGCTTCGCCGTGCAATACCTTGCCCGTGTGCTAGCTGCCGGGGACGTCATGGCTCCGCCGGCCCGCATCGAAATGATGTACGATCCGTCCCGTTTCGGGCTCAGCCCGAGCCAGCGCGTCCAGACCCGCGGCAGCGCAGATGACAGCGTGGCAATAAAATAGTTTGGAACTGCGTTTCAGCCTTCATGGACATGGATCGGGGCAGCCCATGCGACCATTATTTCGGCGGAATAAGATGGGAGGGGTGACCAGTCTACCTCCGCAGCCGTTCTAAACGCTGCTGTGACAATAAACCAAAGACCAACCCAGCCACGAAGCCGCTGACGCGTGCGCCCCTTCCTCCCTTCCCGTAGAGGCGCAGGATTTCGTGCCCTGCTGCAAAGGGGACACCTACGGCACGCTCGCGATGGTGATGTTGCCTGTGTCCTGCGAAACCGATGGCGCGGCACGACAGCAATTCATCCCCAGCAAAGATCGCGGTCGATGCACCTACGGGGCTGGATGCACTGTGGCTGCGATCAAGAATTTACCTGTGAGCGATACTCCGGCGAGCAAAAGATAGTCCGGGCCGGAAGGCACCGGCCAGTATGATTCACCAATCCCTAAAACGACCAGTCCTCGCTCGACTCCGGCGGCATGTGTCACATAAATCCTAGCTCTCCGAGATCTTCCGCAAGGTGGTCGTCCGCAGTCCCGAGCGTGAGGTCTCGCGATGACATGTCGGAGGACGATCACAAGGATTAAGGTGGTAGCCAGCGACATTAGGTGTCTCTCGGCTCGGCCCAACTGTAATGAAGTTCCAGCAGTGTCCGACTGCCCAAATTCGCTCCAATAAGCTGGCCCTTACTTAAGCTAAGCCATTAACGCCTGCACAGCCCGGCCGTGGACGTCGGTGAGCCGGAAGTCCCTGCCCTGCACCCGGAAAGTGAGCCTTTTGTGGTCGATGCCTAACAGGTGGAGCATGGTGGCGTGTAGGTCGTGGACCTCAACGGGGTTCTCGGTAATATTGTAGGAGAAGTCGTCGGTGCCGCCGTAGCTGATGCCGGGTTTGATGCCGCCGCCGGCCATCCAGATTGAGAAGCACCGCGGATGGTGGTCGCGGCCATATTTATCCGGCTTGAAATCGCCCTGGCAATACGTGGTGCGGCCGAACTCCCCGCCCCAGACGACCAGAGTCTCGTCGAGCAGCCCGCGCGCTTCGAGATCCTTGATCAGGGACGCGGATGGCTGGTCCGTGTCCCGGCACTGGCCGCCAATATCTGCTGGCAGGTTTGCGTGCTGGTCCCAGCCGATGTGAAACAACTGAACGAAGCGTACCCCACGCTCGACCAAGCGCCGGGCGAGCAGACACTGCGAGGCGTAGGTTCCCGGCTTAGTCACGTCCGGGCCATAAAGATCGAGAATGTGCTGAGGTTCGCCGGAAATGTTCATCAACTCTGGCACCGACGCCTGCATCCGGAACGCGAGTTCATATTGCGCGATGCGCGTCGCAATCTCCGGATCACCAACGGCGTCGAGGCGCTTTCGATTCAGTGTATCGAGATCGTCGAGCATCGTGCGCTTCGTCGCCCTCGAAATGCCGGGAGGATCGTTCAGGTAAAGCACCGGGTCGCTGGAACCCCGGAATTTCACTCCCTGGTGGGTCGTTGGAAGAAATCCACTTCCCCACAAGCGGTCGGCGAGCGGCTGCACGCCTCCCTTTCCCCGCGAGGTCATGGCGACGAACGAAGGCAGGTCCATGTTGCCTTTGCCCAAGCCATAGCTCACCCAGGAACCGATGCTTGGCCGCCCTGAGATCTGCGATCCCGTCTGAAAAAACGTCATCCCCGGATCGTGATTAATTGCCTGCGTCACCATGGACTTCACGACGCACAGCTTGTCAGCGATAGTCGCGGTGTGAGGCAGGAGTTCGCTGAACCACTGGCCGCTTTGCCCATACTGCTGGAACTTGAACATCGACGGCGCGATTGGGAACCGCTTCTGTCCCGACGTCATCGTCGTGATGCGCTGGCCCATGCGGACACTGTCAGGAATGTCCTTGTCAAAATACGCCTCCATCTGCGGCTTGGGATCGAAGAGATCCATTTGCGAAGGCCCGCCGCTCTGGAAGAGAAAGATGACGCGCTTCGCCTTCGGGGCGAAATGGGGAACGCCCGACAGCCCGCCGTCACTCGCGGCGAAACTGCTGGTCCCCAGCATCGAGGCTAGCGCAGCGGCTCCCATGCCTGTGGCACTCTTCAGGAGGAACTGGCGACGACCGAGGTCGGGCATCGGGAAAATTCCGCTGCCGGGTGTCGATGAATGCGAATGGGGATGGGTCATCATGGCATTGGTGGGTTCACTCGAGCGTAATCGCCTCATCGAGATTCAAAATAGTCAGCGCGACAACGGTGAGTGCCGCGTGTTCGTGCGGGGGAAGCGAGTCGTCTCTGGAGGACTCGCCGTTGCCTAGCAGCTTGATGGTTTCCTCGTTCGCATCGGCATACTTTTCGCGGTGCCGTCCAGCTGCATGGACGAGGACTTCCGATTCCTCTCGGCCCGGCATCCTTCCCATCACGAGGCGCCAGGCGAAAGAAATACGGTCTGCATCCGTAGTCCCGCCTTCACGCATCATCCTTTGAGCGAGGTGGCGGGCGGCCTCGACGAAGGTGACGTCGTTTTGCAGGTTGAGCGCCTGCATCGGCGTGTTCGTCGTGTCACCGCGGACCCGGCAGGCCTCCCGGCCACCGCCGTCGAAAATGGCTAGCTGCGGGGGCGCCACCGTGCGTTTCCAGAAGGTGTAGAAAGTGCGCCGATAGAGGTTCTCTCCGTGGTCCTGCTCGTAGAAATCGATGGTTGTTTTTCCGTTCCCAAAGGAAAGTTCTTCCCAGAGACCGGCGGGTTGATATGGCTTAACCGCCTGTCCGCCCTGCCGCTCGGAAAGAAGGCCGGCGACGAGCAGCGCTTGGTCGCGAATCGCCGCTCCGCTGAGCCTCATGCGGGGGCCGCGCGCCAGCAGCCGGTTCATCGGGTCTTTGGAGGCGACATTCGTTTCAAACCTTGACGCCTGACGGAAGGTTGCGCTCGTCACGATCAGCCGGTGCATGGCCTTAAGGTCCCAGCCAAGGCGCACGAATTCCGTGGCCAGCCAATCCAACAACTCAGGATGAGACGGAGGATCACCACGCGTTCCGAAATCCTCGGCGGTGCGGACAATGCCAGTGCCGAAATGGTGTTGCCAGAGCCGGTTGACGGTCACTCTCGCGGTCAAAGGGTTCTCCGCTCTGGCGATCCACCTAGCAAGTCCAAGGCGGTCGCTCGGCGCCTCTTTACCAGTCTTGAAAACTCCCGGCAGGTCCGGAGGAATGGCCACGCTCTTGTCGGGATGCTGGTAGTCGCCGCGCTTCAGCAAATAGGTGGGACGCCGGTCGGGAAGTTCCTGCATGACCATCGCCATGCCCTTTTGATGCCGACCAAGCCACTTAATCTCTCTCTTGAGCTTTTCGATTTGCTCCTTGGCATCCCCGGCCTTCTCGAGTTCTGCAAGTTGCGCTTTCCGCTCCCCCAACTCTGCGACGGCCCGCTCGTTCGGGACCTCGACAAAGGGCTTCGCCGCACCCTTGCGACCATCGATCCCTTTCTCCGGCACGTTGTTGAAATAGGCGTAGAGCCCGAAAAACTACTTCTGCGACAAGGGATCATACTTGTGATCGTGGCAACGCGCACATCCCGCACTCAGCCCGAGCCAGACTGTCGCCGTCGTGTCCACACGGTCCACGACGTATTCCACCTCGAATTCCGCGTCGAGGCTGCCACCCTCGTCGTTAATGCGATGGTTGCGGTTGAAGCCCGTCGCAATCTTCTGCGGGGCGGTCGCCTCCGGCAGCATGTCCCCCGCGAGCTGCTCGACCGTGAATTGATCAAAAGGCATGTTAGCATTGTAGGCATCGACCACCCAGTCCCGCCACGGCCACTGGTAGCGCTCCCAGTCTGCCTGATAACCACTGCTGTCGGAATAACGTGCCGCGTCCAGCCATGCCAGCGCCATGTGAAGGCCGTAGCGAGGGGAAGCCAGGAGACGATCCACCACTTTTTCGTAGGCGTCCGCGGACCCGTTGGCGAGAAAAGCATCGACTTCTGCTATCGTCGGCGGGAGTCCGTTCAGCGCCAGCGCCGCACGACGAATCAGCCTTGTTTTCTCCGCCTCGGGTGCTGGCTTCAGCCCCTCTGCATCGAGCCGATTCAGAACGAAACGATCAATGTCATTTTTCGGCCAGTTCTCATTGGAAACTTTTGGCAAGGGAGGCCGCTGTGGAGGAGTGAAGGCCCAATGCCCGGCAAACTCAGCGCCTTCTGCGATCCAGCGCTTGAGAATCTCGATCTCCTCCGGCTTGAGCGGTTCTTTTTTCCCAAAGTCCGCAGGCGGCATTCGTTCCTCGGGGTCAGCATGCGTGATCCGCGCGATCAGTTCGCTCGCCTCAGGTTTCCCGGGAACCAAAATCCGGTAGCCACCCCGGTCCTCTGCAAGCGAGTCGCCACGATCCAGGCGCAGCTTGCCCTTCCGCCCCGCCGCATCCGGCCCGTGGCACTCCATGCAATGGCCCGCAAGGATCGGCTGGACGTCGCGATTGAAATCAAGAGTCCCGGCGGCACGGGAGTTTACCAGCACCGCAGGCTGCGAGGCGAGGAAGCAAAACAAAAGGCGAACGGAGGAACGCATGGACACAAAAAACGATCAGATCTTCTCGCTGCTATCACAAGTTTTATTATCGGAAGGCAAGCACTCGGGTTCCCTCCGGCTCCGGTCCAATTCTAAGAACCGAAAGGCCTCCAGCGTGAATCCAGCCAGCAGCCAAGACCAACGCGAGAGACCGAGCCCTTCCTGCACGTCGTCCTTGCTCCCGGGCACGTTCTTGATCCTAAATTGCCCACGAGAAAATCAGCAGTTTAGCGGCGAAGCCCTCAGGGGGCAACGGTCATGGCGCTCAATCTTAACTTGAACAGGGCGAGAGACCCAGCCACCTCCTTTGCACCTGCCCTATTTTAGGTCATTTAGGTTAGAGATTCAGCATTGACTACTGCTCCCTTGTAGGGATGATGGTATTTGAAGTGATCGACCCTCACTTTCAATCATGAAAAAGGCTCTCCCTGTTTACTTTTTGTTCATTATTCTGCACATGGCAGGAATTCAATCCTTACATGCCCGCAGCTTTCGGGTCGGCATGATGCCAAATGGCAACGTCGTATCCTGCTCCGCCTGCCATGTGAACCCCACAGGCGGAGGCACGCGGACCCTCTTTGGTCAGGCTGTGTTCGCCATCACGGGCTCCGCCAACACCCCTTTCTGGAGTCCTTCCCTGGCCGCACTGGATTCGGACGGGGACGGCCGGACTAATGGCCGCGAACTCAATGATCCCGAGGGCGACGGCACGGCAACGGGAGCCTCCGGTGTCACCAATCCAGGAAACCGCCCCCCCCGTTTTTACATCCACCGTTCCATCGCAGGCTACCCGCGGCATTGCACTTGTGTATAATGCCACAGCGACAGACACCGAGTCGAATGCCATTACTTTCAGCAAAACCAGTGGCCCGCCTTGGCTGTCGGTAAGCGCTGCTGGCAGCTTAACCGGCACTCCGCCGGCGGATGCGCCCGCACTAGTTACGGCCGTCATCCGTGCTGCGGACACTGGCACTTCTACACGGGGCAGCTCATCGGGGTTCAGCGAGCAAACTGTGCAGCTTGCTGTCCGCTCTTCGTTTGCCGGATGGCAGCGATTGAGCTTCGTCCTGCCCGGCGAAACTGCTATTTCTGAGGCGACCGCGGATCCTGATAAAGACGGCCTTTCCAATCTGGAGGAGTACGCACGCCGGTTGAATCCCAAACTCCCGGCCCGGGGAGCACCGCTGGAGATCACATCACTGGCTCCCTTTGTTGCGCAGTTTTCCGCTCGCGATGATGACCCCTCTCTCGAAGTGCTACTGCAGGCCTCGTCCTCTACGGACTTCTCCGGGACCGCAGCTATCCCAAGTGTGGTCAGTGATCCGACTGTCGGTGACGGGTTTAAGACTTGGGGCTTTTCCGATCCGGCGGCGACCGGCCAACTTCGGCGGTTTTGGCGCGTGGAGTTTCGTATCCTTCCCTAAATGGATGACCGTTGCGTGTGCCGAACCCGCTTCACTTTGCGGCTACTTCATTGAGCGGTAACTACTCGGAGGAGGGAAAGATTTTGTTATCCGGCTAAAGTGGCATTGTGCTCCATACACAGAACACCCGCCGGAGTTTGCCGGCGGCGGGCGCTCTTACATGGCTGGCGGCAGCAGCGCTAGATCAGGGCATTTCCTCCACCTTCTGACGGAGGAAAAGCTCGGCCTTGATAGCCGCAACGCCGCCTTCATGCGGGGCGCTGAAGTGCTCAGCAAATGATTTGCCTCAACCCGATGATTCCCGCATCAGACAGGCTACAAACTGCGATACTGGCCTGCACTCATTACTATGTCCGGGCGCGCACTTGCCATCGCAGGCCCCTCCCACAAGCTCGACCTGACGGAGTCAAAGTGGCGGCCAGGTTCTTCGCTCCGACCGCCTGAAGTAGAATCCCAGAAAATCTTTAGCGTCTCAGCAGAAGTGAACTGCGCCCGTTTGACTACGGGCTATGCACTGCTTTGTCGGGTAGATGAGCGCACCTTCCTCAGACCGTCCCTGTTACCGCACAATCCCCATTCTCCACCTCGATGGCGATGCCCTGCATGGTATTTCCAAAGAGATGAAGCTGTCCCTGAGCCGTGAGGATATGCTGGCGGTGCAGGTCTATTACAAGGAGGCCGGCCGGGAACCGACGGATGTGGAACTTGAGGTAATCGCGCAGACATGGAGCGAGCACTGCAAGCACCGCATTTTTGGTGCAGAAATCACCCACACGCTGAACGGCAAAACGGAAACCGTGGACGGCATTTTCAAGACCCTCATCCGCAAGCCAAGCGAAGCCATTATGGCGCAGAAGCCGGGCTTTGTTCTCAGCGCGTTCATCGACAACGCGGGTTTCATTGAGATCGACCCCGGACTGGCGGCCTGCCTCAAGGTGGAGACGCACAATCACCCCAGCGCCATCGAACCTTACGCAGGAGCCAACACGGGTCTGGGAGGGGTGATTCGCGATATTCTCGGCGCGGGCAAGGGGGCGAAGCCGGTGGCATCGCTGGATGTGTTCTGTTTTGGCCGTCCAGACACAAGGCAGGAGGACATTAAAGCGAAGGACGTGATCCACCCGCTGGGGATCATGCGCGGGGTGGTGCGAGGGGTGCGCGATTATGGTAACCGCATGGGCATTCCCACCACAGGCGGGGCCATTCAGTTTGATGATACCTTCATCTACAACCCACTGGTCTTCTGCGGCACGGCAGGAGTAATTCCCAGCGTGGACATTCCCAAGGAAGTGAAGCCGGGGCACGTCATCATCGCCGTGGGTGGCCGCACGGGTATGGACGGGCTGAAGGGGGCCACGTTCTCCTCGGCAGCACTGGGGACGGAGAGTCACGAGGAGGATCAGACGGCGGTACAAATCGGCAATCCCATTGAAGAAAAAAAGGCAGCGGACTTTGTGCTGGATGCGCGCGCTCAAGGGCTCATCGAATGCATAACGGACTGTGGTGCCGGCGGATTTTCCAGCGCGGCCGGAGAAATGCTTAGCGAAACTGGCGGCGAAATCCTTCTGGACAACGCGCCGCTGAAACAACCCGGCCTAATGAGCTGGCATATCTTCCTCAGCGAGAGTCAGGAGCGCATGGTGCTGGCGGTGAAGGAGGCAGACCTCGACAAATTGCGCGAACTGGCGGCGGTTTGGGAAACGGAACTCACGTTACTAGGCCGCAGTGACGGCACGGGCATTCTAAAAGTGAAGCACAACGGGTTTACCGTCTGCGAGCTGAACTGCAGCCGGCTGCATGATGCGCCGCGCCTGAGACTAAAAGCGGAGTGGAGCACGCCCCAATGGAGCTCACTGCCGGCGCTGCCTGAGAATGACCTTGGCGGGGTGCTGAAGCGCGTGATGTCTGATTTCGCCGTGGTGAGCCGTGAACCGGTTATCCGCGAGTATGACCACGAGGTACAGGGTAACACTATGCTGAAACCTCTAGCCGGAGCCTCGGGCGATGCGCCGCAGGACGGCAGTGTCATCCGCGTGGACGGGAGCGAGCGGCTCATTTCTCTGGCGCTCAGCCTGCTGCCGGAGTGGGGCAAATCCGATCCCCGCGCCATGGGCCGGGCCTGCGTAGATGAATGCGTGCGCCAGTTGATCCTGACCGGCGCAAATCCCGACAAACTGGCGATTCTCGACAACTTTTGCATGGGAAATCCGCACGACCCGAAGGAACTGGGCGCCTTGGTGGAAAGCGCCAAGGGTCTGGCCGAGGCAGCGGCAGTCTACGCTACACCGTTCATCAGCGGAAAGGACAGCTTCTACAACTACTTTAACACCGAGGACGGCCCGGTGAGCATTCCGGTGACGGCGCTCATCAGCGGTATTGGCATCGTGGAGGACCAAAAACACGTGACCGGCAGCAGTATCCGCGGCGAAGGCCGCTGGCTGTATCTGGTCGGCGGCCCGGATACCGGCAAGGCCCGCGAGAGCATGGGCGGCAGTGTCTATGCGCGCACCGAGGGACTCGCCAATCAACCCGTGCCGCAATTCGATCCCGTGAGGGCACTGGCCGTCTACCGCGCCTATCATGAGTCCTTGAAGCTCGGCTACATTCAAAGCGCACACGATGTGAGCGAAGGCGGCGTGGCCACTGCTGTGGCGGAAATGGCCTTCAGTATGAAGGCGGGCGTGGATCTTTTCCTGATGCCGCTGCCCACCCAGCCGGTGGTGCAACTCTTCGACGAGACCCCGGGGCAGTTTATTATCGAGGTGAAGAAGGAGCACACTCGCGATCTGACCGACATCTTCCGCGGCCTGCCCTGCACGCCGCTGGGGCAAACCACCGCCGCACACAAGCGCATGCGCGTCTTCATCGATGCCGAGAAGAGTCTCCTTGATGAAGACCTTGCGGAACTGAAGTCGCTCTGGAAGAACGGACTGGCGAAATACTATTAACTTTCTCACTCGCGCCGCCTGCATGCATCAATTCCTATCCCCCCTCCTAGCTGACGCCACGCAAAATGGCATGAGCTGGTGGCAGGCCATCGTGATCGGCATTGTCGAAGGCATCACGGAATACCTCCCCGTCAGTTCCACCGGCCACATCCTGCTGGCCCAACGGGCGATGAGGATTCCGGACACTGACGCCTCCAAAGCCTTCGCAATCGTGGTGCAGGCGGGGGCCATTCTCGCCGTTCTGGGCATCTATTTCCAAAAAACCCGGACGATGGCAGAGGGTCTCCTTGGCCGGAACCCTCAGGGACTGATGCTTGTCCGAAACCTTCTCATCGCTTTCGCTCCAGCAGTCGTTGCCGGCCTTACCCTGGAGAAGAAGATCGATGGCGTGCTCACCGGCCTGTGGCCGACCGTCACCGCATGGTTCGTCGGCGGCGTGGCGATTCTTGCTGTGGCATGGTTCAAACGCGGCGGAGCTTCAGGCGAGCGGAGCACAGGCCTGAACCTTGCCGACATTACGCCGCGCATCGCACTCATCATTGGGCTGCTGCAGTGTGTGGCCATGTGGCCGGGCACCAGCCGCAGCCTCATGACCATCATGGGCGGACTACTCTGCGGCCTGAGCATGATGGCCGCCGTGGAGTTCAGCTTTCTGCTCGGCATGGTAGCCCTGACGGCGGCGGCCGGCTACAAGCTCCTCAAGTATCACGAGACACTTTTTGATTCCTACAGCGTCGGCGCCATGGCCCTCGGTGTCTTCGCTGCATGGTTCTCGGCCTTCCTCGCGGTGAAGTGGATGGTTAGCTACCTCCAGCGCCGCGGACTACAGATTTTCGGCTACTATCGCATCGGCATAGCCCTGCTCGTTTGGGGCCTATTGGACGCCGGCTTCCTGTAAACGGATCACGTCATGGAGTCCGCCGACACGGCACCCGACTACCGGAACGCGAGGGTAGTCGCATTTTCCCGCAGGCATGCGAATTTTTTTGGTGCGCTTTCCTGAGAATCTGTCATTATATGTAAAATAATCCTCTCATTTTTAATTTTTCCCAAGCAGTTCACGATAACAACAACACCATATTCATGAAAAAACCACTATTTTTGATAACCTCTTTCACTCTGGGCATGGCCCAGACGACGATAGCCGGAGACCTCCTCGCATGGTGGAACTTCGACACTCTCGCGACGGGAAAATCCGTTGATATCCAGTCCGGATATATCGGCCAGCTCCTCAATGGTGCCCAATACACGACGCCCGGCACCGGACGATCCGGGACCGGTGGAGACCGCGGCATGCTGTTCGGCAACGGCCAGCACCGTATTTATGTCCCCAATGCGACCTTTCTTAATGATGCCGGGGCAGTGAACGCCGTCTCGGTCTCTTTTTGGCAGAATCTCGGAGAACAGCGGGATCAATTAACTTTCTATGCCGAGGTGCCGGGCATCGCTCCGGCCTTTGCTGCTCACTCCCCATGGAGCGACGGCCAAATCTACTGGGACACGGGCGGTTGCTGTGACGGAGCTACTCAACGGATACAGGTAGCTCCCGGGGTCTCATGGCTCATAGCCCCCCTCTGGCACCATATCGTGCTGACGAAGAACGGCGATACCAAGCGGATTTACCTCGATGGCGCCGAAATCGCCACGGGAATAAACACGGCCCCCATTCCCACCACTTTCACCGACATGTATATCGGGAATCACAAGAATGCGAACAACGCGATCAGCGGCATCCTTGATGATTTCGCAATTTTCAAACGCGAACTCACGCCCACTGAAGTAGCGGCCCTCTATGGAGGTGCCTCCCCCGGAAGCCTTGAGGCGGACAATGACACGGACACTGACGGCTTGCCTGACCAATGGGAACTCCGCTTTGCGGCAAGCCTCGCGGTCATCCAGGGGTCGGGTATGGACACGGATACCGACGGTCTTGCAGATGAGGCCGAGCTGGCCCTCGGCACCAATCCGAACAATGGCGACACCGACGCGGATGGGGCGCCGGACGGCTCGGAAACATCCACCGGCGTGTGGGTGAGCGCTACAAACCGCGGAACCAGCCCGTTCATACCCGATACCGACAAGGATGGCCTGCTCGACGGGGTCGAGACCAACACCGGAACTTTTGTCGATGCGACGAACACGGGCTCCAACCCGCACTTGTCGGACACCGACAACGACGGAGCCCCTGATGGATTCGAGGTCACCAAGCTAACCAACCCGAGCGATCCGAACTCCGTCCCGCTGCTGTGGACTGTGCGCAATGTGATTTCCGGCGCCGGCCTCAACAGCATTGCCAGCGTCAACAATCTTTTCGGCCCTACCGGAAGCATTACCGCCCAAACGACAACCAGCGAGACGGTGATCAACTTCGACGAGAATGTCGGTGGCGGAGGCGCACCCTTCCAGCCGCAGAATGCATTCCCGGCCATTGGCACGATGGGCACCGACACCAACGGGTTCGCCATCAAAGCGACCGGAAGGATCAGCATCACCGCGCCCGGCCTCTACACCTTCGGCTTCAGTTCCGACGACGGCGGCGGACTCTATATCGACGGAGCGCCCGTAGTGGTCTTCGATGCCGACCGCGGCACGGGCACCAGCCTCGGTGTCGTCAATCTCGCGGTCGGTTCCCACAAGGTTGAATTCCTCTTCTGGGAGAATGGAGGCGGCGCGCAGTGCCAGGTCTTCGTCGCCAACACCAGGGGCGATTTCACCGCGTCCGGCACGGACAATGCCACCATCCAGGCCAACTACCACCTCCTGGAGACCTCCGTTTTCGATACCACCGATTCCGATTCGGATGGGCTCCCCGATATTTACGAAGAATCATTCTTCCCCGGCGACCTCGCGAAACTCGGCGCCGGCGACTTCGACAGCGACACCATCAACGACCCTGCCGAATATACCAACGGCACCGACCCGACCAAGGCGGACACGGACGATGACGGACTGAGTGACAGCCAGGAGGTCGTCGCCGGGACCAATCCGGTAAACGCGGACACGGACGGAGACGGGTTGCTCGACGGCGCTGAAAACAAGACGGGAATCTTCGTCAACTTCCTCAACACCGGAACCAATCCCCTCGTGGTTGACACGGACGGGGACAAGTGGTCTGACGGCGTCGAGGTCGGCTGGCCGTCCGATCCAAACATCAAAGCATCCCAGCCTTCCGTGAGCCCCGGGAAACTGGACCTGCTCGCTTTCTGGGACTTCAACGACAATTCCAAGCCGGCTTCCTCCCTTGACCTCATCCACGGATGGAAGGCTGATTTCCTCGGGGGCACCACCTATACTCCCGCAGGAGAGGGAGCGCACGGCACCCCCGGCGACCGGGCCATGAACATGGGCACGGCGGGAGGGCTCAATGGAGCCAATGTCGCGAACGCAAGCTGGTTCGGCCTCGGCGTCACTGATCCCATCACATTCAACAACCTCGGTTCCCTCGGTGCGGATGGAAACCTGCAGCAGGGTGCCGCCACCCCCGGACAGCCGGGCGCACTTGCGGCCGAGGACAACGCTTCCATGTCCACGCTGCCGCCGAACGGTGCGACTATCGTGCCCTACCGTCCGGAGTTGAATCCAAATGGTTCCTTCACGGCGGAGGCATGGTTCAATCCGGGCTCTCAGCAGACCGGCGGCGGGCTCCTGTGTTCGCTCTCATCCGGGTTTTTCGCCAGTCCCCGCACCGGCTGGCTGATTTACCAGAGCGCCTCAGGCTGGAACTTCCGCACGTATTACAATGACGGCTTCTCCACCTCCGTGAATATCACCGGAGACAACGGCGCTCCTCCTGTGGCGGGCGTCTGGACTCATGTGGTGGTGAAATGGAACAGCGTCACCGGCGAGGGCAGCGTCTATGTTGACGGCGTCCACAGAATCACGAGCAATCCCGGACGGCCCTATGTGCCCGGGGCTACCAACGGACGATTCTGTGTCGGTGCCCGCTCGGACAACGCGTTCCAGTGGCCCGGAGGCATCGACGAGGTCGCCTTCTATAACACTGCTCTGAGTGATGCGGAGATTCTCTCGCACTACCAGAACGCCATCAACCCGGCACCCGCGCAGTCCTATGAATCCCTGGTGCTTGCATCGAATCCGGTCGGTTACTGGCGCATGACGCTGTCCAGCCTTGATCCACGCGGGCCGGACCAGGTGGCGGTCAGCTTCTGGCAGAAGCAACTGGCCGCCGGCGACAGCAGTTCCTTCTGGGCTCATTCGCCTTCCAGCAACAACGGTGAACGCGGCTTTCAGGCTCACGTGCCGTGGGGTGACGGCCAGATCTACTTCGACACCGCGGGCTGCTGCGACGGTACCCAGCGCCTGGTCGTCGGCGGAGGTATCAGTTTGGAGCAGTGGCACCATTACGTCTTCCAGAAGGACGGCGGGCACAAGGAAATCTGGAAAGACGGCGTGAAAATCAGCGAGGGTGACGGCTTCGCGTTTCTGCCGAAGGACTTCTACAAGCTCTCCATTGGTTCCGCACAGAACGGCGGTGGTGCCCAGCGTGGCGTGATTGACGACTTCGCAGTCTTCGGGGATTCCCTGAGTCCAGCACAGATTTCCTTGCTGGCCAGCGGGGGCTCACCGATGTCACTGCTGCCCTATGAACTTGAGTTCACTCAATTCAGCCCGAACACGCCAAGAGCCAATCAGATTTCCCTCACTTGGAATTCCCGGCCCGGCAGAACCTACGTCCTCTTTGCCAACCAGTCTCTTGACCCCCTGACATGGTTTGAAATTGACGACAATATCCCCTCGGCCGGCAACTCCACCAGCATCGTCCACGACCTACTGACTACCTACCCGGCAGGGACGCGGAGGGTCTTCTACATGGTTGAGGAGAATCCCTAATCCCGCATCATGTCGGCGACGCGACTTAGCCCTCTCACTCTCCGGAGTGAGGGGGCTTTTTTGTGCCGCCCGACGGCACGTTCGTCGGACTGGCCGTGAAACTGGTGATAACCGGGCCCCGGATGAGCGCTATGCGACCGTTGACATAAGCCTGATCAATCGGGGAATCGTGGATGCGGATCTCGTCCATGAAGCCGTGCATGCGGAGGGCGTCGTTGCCGCCGCCAGTTCCAAAGTCGCCGATCCCCAGCGGGTCGGTGCCGTTGGCGAGAGTAACCGACGCTCCGGTGAAGACGGAAGTGCCGTCAATCCACACCTAGGAACCGGTCGCCGAACTGGTGAAGGCGATGTGGTGCCATGCGCCGTCGGTGAAATTCGTGACCGGGGCGGTGTTGCGGTCGGACACATTGCCCACCGGGTTGCCGGTGAAAAAATTCAGGTCCCTCGTTTCCAGAGCGAAGTGATAGTCGTTGCTCGCGCCCCATTTCACAATGAGCCGTTCCCGCTGGTCGATGTGGGCAGAGACCTTAAGGAAGGCCTCCATCGCCCATGTGTTCTCAGCGATGTCCGCGTCCACCGAGTCCGCGGCTCGGAACCAGTTTCCGCCGAAAACGGCCGACGCCCCCCCTCCCTCCCCGGGCCGACCGGACCTATGCGGTGGGATGTGAACGGAAGCTTTTTATGGAAATCTTTGAGGGAACACAGCGGGCGGACTTCCCCATTGTGGCTAGGTGTATTGTCTGGTGCTGCCGGAACGGCCGAAATGTTGGTGAACTGCTATCGTATCTCTTTCAATGAAACGCAGAGCCTTTTTTTCCAGAGCCACTGCCGCCGCCGCGGCCAGCCCCCTCCTAACTCCGCTATTTGCCACTGCCATCTCCAAAGCCGCTGAGCCGCTGTGGCCGGAGCAGGTCGACTACACGTCTTTTGATGGCAAAAAGGTCAAGGTCTTCGCGTGGCGGGGAAAGCGGATGGCATTCCTCACGAAACTGGAGGGTCTTGATCCGAAACTGATGAGCGGACTCTGCGATACGTTCGACAAAATTTACGACTTCTACCGCGATGCCACCGGACGCGAGCCCCAGAAGGTCAAGGAACTCAACGGCCTGCTCACGGTGGCGGAGGTGGACCAGACCTGCGGGGCCGCCTGTGGGTACCTGGGGGCGACCGGCATCGAACTCACGCCCGGTTGTTTCACGGACCTCTACAGCGGCTGGCAAAAGGGAGGAACCATCGATCAGGCACCACCCTACGAATTCGGGCGCAATTTCTGGTTCTATTCGCCGCAATTGGCCTATCAGAAACCGGTCAGCGACCGGTCGGTGGTCACGGGCTACGCGGTATTCATGCGCATGGCGGCACTGGACGCGGTGGAGGCGAAGTTGGGGCCGTTCCGCGACAAATCCGGAGCGGAATTCCGCAAAATTATGGAATCACTGGTGGACCTCTACGAAGATGACAAATCCCTGACATGGGAGAACACGCTCAAAGTGGATGCCGCGCCGGAGAATCCGCTCGGGCTCAATGGCACCGATCTGTTCGCCTCGTTCTGCCTGCGTCTGGCCCGGGACCACGGCGGTCGGGAATTCGTAAGGCGCCTTTGGCAATCCGCCGGCAAACTTCCGGCAGCGAAGAGCACGCAGGAGGCAGTAGACAACTTTGCCGTCGCTGCAAGTCAGGCCGCCGGGAAAGACCTCGGCCCGCTTTTTGCCGACCGCTGGCGCTGGCCGGTCTCACCCGCCGGCCGGAAGTCTGCTGGTGTAACTCCATTGCCCGCGGAGAAGAACTGAAACTGCTCCGGCGCAGCCGGAATTAAAAAGCGTGTCTTAACAGAGGAAGCTACGCCGGAAAGGCAATGTCAGAACAACGATGGCCGAATGTTGTATGAAATCCTCTGATCGTTAGGCTTGCCTGCGCTGCGATTATGTTGAATAGAAAGAGAGACATCACATTACTTTGGAACAGGATCCTAGCAAATATCAGACTTCAGCACCCACCGGGGAACGGCCTTGGGTGCGTTGGATTTTTGCTCTATTGAAGGGGAAGCCGCTTGGGCAAGCCGGGGAGGTGTCTGGCAAAGGGCAGGGTGCGCTTGAGGACCTAGCCGTGAAGGCCGCCATTTTTGTCGCCGGGGCCGTGGCGGGAATTGCCGTCTGGTCCCAAATCCGTCCTCAGGAACCACTTGCAGCAAGGGTGGCGTCATTGGAGCCAAGACAGTCCCCGGTGGTTGCCACTCCTCCCGGCCCGGCGGATGCTGCGCGCGATATTTATGTCGCTCAGCCAGCGCCCATGGCCGATCCATTGCCCGTTGATGCCCCCGCCGGGGAGACATTGGAGGTTTCTGCAATTGCTACTGCTGACAGTGTGCTTGTGGCTCCGATGGTAGGCGAAGAGATCCCGCCTTTGCCCGCACCCGGCTCCGCGGCAGCGCCGGACAGCAGGGAAGGAGAGGGGGTGTTCGAGATGCTGGACACTCCTTTACCGCCGGTCTCCACGAAATACACACCGGGTGAGGTCGTGATGGTGCAGCCGCCCGCTCCGGGACCGGAGACGCCATCGGAGTCCGCGCTGCCTGCGCCTCTGGGGCCTCTCGAGGAAAAATATCTTGCCGCGCTGGAGCGCTCAGCAACTGGAGTGGCACGAACTGATAAAGCATACTGGGATGAAGAAATCCAACGGGTGCTCAGCGGACAGTCGCTGTCGGCGGCGGCGATGGCCGGACTGCCGGAGCCACTCGCAAAACTTCAGGATATCTATCGTCGGGAGAAAGAGCGGGGAAATGCTCCCGAAGCCTTCCCGGATGCCCGGCAACTCGAGATTTTCGTTTATTGCCATGAAGAACTGAAGTTTTACCTCAACGGGCAGCCTCAGCCGTGGGTCAGCTCCAATGCCGGGGTGAACAAGGCTTCGCTCAAGCTTAAGTTCGGAGATGTCTTGGGTTTTGAGCTGCCCTCCAACCGTGAACTGGCAGTCCTCGCCAAGTTTGGCATGCGTACCATGTTTTCCTCCCGTGAGACGTGGGAAGCCGTGGAGAACCCGGGAGCGGAGTTCTGGACCGGCGGCAAAGCCGAGAACCGGACCCGCGTCACAAGGCAGAAGTCGGGCTTCAAATCACGCACGAGTTATTTTGAGCAGGTGACCAAGGTTCAATCCTCCCGCTACTCCGTTATTTGGGGAAGTGGCAGGCAAAATATCGGCGTTCGATACATCATCCGGAAGGTGGATCTGCCGGAGCAGGAATAAGGACCGGAAACACGATTTCCCTCTCTGAAAGCGCTTGCGCGCCACCGCTTGTAGGTGCCTTTGTGAAATTCTTCACAAGCTCTCCCCGACCAGTCTCTCTCCGATGCCTCAACCGCTGTTTTACCTCTTCGTCGCGCTCATGCTGGGCTTTGCCGGCGCGGTCGTGTTTCTGAAAAATCCGGTGAGCAGCGCGCTCTCGCTCGTCATGAGCTTCGGGGGGCTCGCGGCGCTCTACCTTTCCCTCAACGCCTATTTCGTCGCTACGCTCCAGATTCTG
Source organism: Akkermansia muciniphila (assembly GCA_945861415.1). Classification (GTDB taxonomy): domain Bacteria; phylum Verrucomicrobiota; class Verrucomicrobiia; order Verrucomicrobiales; family V1-33; genus V1-33. The sequence goes on from CAMAUV010000017.1 coordinate 66,550, forward strand.
GTTTACGCTGGAGCCGTCATGGTGCTCTTTCTGTTCATCATCATGCTGATGGACATCAGGGCTGAGGCGCAGAAAAAGCGTAGCCTTACTCTGCTGTCCGGCACCATTGCACTCTCGCTGGGATTCGCTCTGCAAATCATGTCGGTCACCAGCGGCTACACCGACGGAAAGTCCAACCTGAACTCCCGGCCGATTGACTACAAAGCTGCGGTTGCCTCCCGCGAGATCGCCGGGCTGACAACAAAGACGATCCAAAATGACCTAAAGCAGGAGACACTGCCGGACGCGAAGCTCATCGGCGAAACGCTTTTTACCCGCTACAACCTTCATCTGCAAATGGTGGGCGTCATCCTCGCCATCGCCACCGTGGGCGTCATCGTCCTTTCCCGTCGAGAGGATAAAAACGCGGGATCAGAAAGCTAAGCACCAGGCACTACCGCACCAAGCACTTTGCCCCGCCCATGACCACTCTCAACGACTACCTCATCGCCAGCGGCCTGTTGTTCTCCATTGGGCTCTTCGGCGTGATGTTCCGGCGCAACATCATCGTCATTTTCATGTGTCTGGAAATGATGCTTAACGCCGCGAACCTGAGCCTCGTGGCCTTCAGTCGCTTCAATACCTCTGCCGGTCTTCCGGACTACAACGGTCAGATGCTCGTGTTCTTCATCATCACCGTGGCCGCTGCTGAGGTGGCCGTGGGCCTTGCCATCATTATCGCCATGTTCCGTAGCCGCCGTACGGTGGATGTGGATGAGATTTCCTCGATGAAAGGATGATGCCCCTCCGGGGTGGAACGACGAAATCAGAACAACGAAACCAAAAGAAGTGACGAATCACGAAACCGGAATGACGAAGGCGGCTATTCACGTTCCCTGCTGGTGCGTAGCAATCGTAATTCGTCCGACATCCGACATCCGGGCTCCGTCATTTCGCCGCGAGACGACCTTATTCCCCACGCTTTTCTCATGACTTCGACCTACGCATCCATCATCCTACTGTTCCCGCTGTTTTCCGCGGCGGCGATTCTGCTAGGATTGAAAAAGAAAGCGAACATCAGCGCCCTTGTGGCCACGGGTTCGGCGCTTCTTACTCTTGTGCTAAGTGTGCTGGTGCTCAATGCCAAAGAGTGGAGTTCGGTGACGCTCCTCCAGTGGAGCAAGGTGGGCGGGCTGGAACTGGGCATCGACCTCAAAATCGATCAACTCAGCAGCGGCATGATGCTCGTCGTCACCGGTGTCGGCGCGCTCGTCCATTTGTTCTCGCTCATCTACATGAAGAAGGACGCGGGTAAGGCACGGTTCTTTGCCGGGTTGTCGTTGTTCATGTTCAGCATGACAGGTATCGTCTATTCGGCCAACCTTGCGATGATGTTCATCTTCTGGGAACTCGTCGGCGTGAGCAGCTACATCCTCATCGGCCACTGGTTCGAGAAGAACAGCGCGGCGGATGCGGCAAAGAAGGCCTTCCTCACGAACCGCATCGGCGACTTCGGATTTATGATCGGCATCCTGCTCCTGTGGGCGGCGACGAGGGAGATCTCCTTCGACGGACTCTCCAATGCCGTGGCCGCTGGAAACATGGCTCCCGGCCTCCTTGCCGCCGCCACGCTCTGCATCTTTTGCGGCACCGTGGGCAAGAGCGCCCAATTTCCCCTGCACGTTTGGCTGCCGGATGCGATGGAAGGCCCCACGCCCGTCTCTGCCCTCATCCACGCGGCCACCATGGTCGCAGCGGGCGTTTACATGCTGGTGCGCGTGAGCTTCCTCATTGAGGCCAGCGGATGGGCCGCAGACGTTATTGCATGGATCGGCGGCATCTCCGCCCTGCTCGCCGCGCTTATGGCTACGCAGCAGAACGACATCAAGCGGGTGCTGGCATACTCCACACTATCGCAGCTGGGCTACATGGTCATGGCCTGCGGCTTGCTCGCCAGTGAAGCCGGGATGTTCCACCTGTTTACCCACGCATGGTTCAAGGCCGGCCTTTTCCTCGGCTCCGGTGCTATCATTTATGCTTGCCACCACGAGCAGGACATCTGGAAGATGGGTGGTCTGAAGGACAAGATGCCGGTCACGTTCGCTACCTTTGGCCTCTGCACTGCCGCGCTGATTGCCGTGCCGTTCACCTCGGGCTGGTGGTCCAAAGAAGCCATCCTTGAAGCGGCCTACAAGAACGACGGCCTGTTGTTCCCCATCGCCGCCGGCACGGCGCTGCTCACTGCGTTCTACATGACCCGTCTTTTCGTGGTCGTATTTTTTGGAAAAGGGCGGGATTCTCACGTGGCTGGCCACGCTCACGAAGTCCCCATGCTTATGCGTGCCCCGCTTATTATCCTCGCGGTTCTTGCCGTGCTGGCGGGTTTTGCACTTATTGCGGGCCCAGTCCTCGGGGACGAATACGCCAAGTATTCCCAATTCCATTTCAGTGTGCCAGCCATCGTCTCTATCCTCACGCTGGCACTTGGAGTCGGCCTCGGCCTCAAACTTTACGCCGGTCGTGACAGGGAGCCTGTGAACATCAAACTCTTTGCCAACAAGTTCTACTTCGACGAACTCTATGCCAAGATTGTGAAACTCTGCCAGGATAGTGTGGCTGCCGTGGCGCGTGTGCTCGACGGCCTGCTCATCGACGGTGTAGGCGTGGGGGGAACGCGCGGCTTTGCCAATATGACCGGCAATGCCCTCCGCCGTATCCAAAGCGGCAATCTTCAGGGCTATGCCTGCCTCTTCGGTGCTGGCGTGCTGGTGATTGTCCTGCTGGCCCTGCTGTAAGGGCATCTTGAAAACTGAGGCCTACGGATATTGGTAGAAGTATTCGCGGACACCCGCATCCGGAACTCACCCCTCACGGCTTTGTGGGAAGTGGACAAAGCAGCGCCTGCCAATCGGCCGGCTTAATCTTCGATCGTCACTTGATCGCCGACTTTCAGGAGGGCGAACATCGCTTTGACGTCTGCTTGCGGCATACGGATGCAGCCACGAGAGGCTGGATATCCGGGGCAGGCTCCTGCGTGTATACCGAAATCGCGGCAGTTGAGACGCATGTAGTAGGGCATGGTCACATGGTGGATGGTGGAGACCCAGTCTTTGGCCTTGTCGGTGATCACATATCTCCCTCTGGGAGTGGCGAATCCTTTGCGGCCCGTGGAGACGCGGGTGGTGCGCACGGCCTTGTCCCCCTTATACAAAATAGCTTTCTGTTTGCTAAGTGAGATCACTACTCTGTGCACCTCCCCACCGGGTTTGATGATTTTGCCGAGGAGAATCTCAGCTGCGGGGATGTGATCATTGTCGCAGGCAAAGACGACGGCATCCCGCTTCCAATTTTTACTCCGCTGGTCACGCTTGGCTCCTTTTTTCATGAGGGCCTTCAGCATCTCCATATCACCGCGGCTGGCGCTGAGCATGAGCAGCGTTAGTCCGGCGTCGCGCTCAAGCCAGCGCTTGAAGGAGTTCTTGTCAACTAGTTGCAGAAATTCCTGCTTCACGGGACTGTTGAAAACCTGATTGGGATCCGCGCCGCCATCAAGGAGCGCACTAAGGGCGTCCATATTCCGGGTGATGGCAGCCATATGAAGCGGGGGCTGCCCGAGCAGGCCTGGGCGACTGGCATCGGCCCCCTTTTCCAGCAAAAACTTTATCAGGTCCGGACGTTTCTCGCTTACTGCCCGCACTAGATGTGATTCTTCGCTAGCGTCCTGTTGATTTGGCGAGAGACCACATTCGGAAAGTGCGCAAGGTAACGGCAGGTTTCCGGAATCTAAAGAAGAATCAAGCAGGTCAATGGGATGCCCAGCATGCTGGATCATGAGGCGGGCAAGTTCCAATTGTCTAGCGGCCATGGCCGCACGGAGAGGGCTGACGCCTTTGGCATCCATTAAATTGGGATACGCACTGGCCTCAAGCAGAGCCGTGCCCATCCTTGTGTTGTTGTCGTCCACCGCCGAGCGCAGCGCAGTTTCGACATGCGAGGCATCGCCGCCAGAATTGATCAGTAACTCAAAATTGCCTTCCGCCACTGTATTGATCATGGCAGGAAGGCCTCCTGGATGCAGGCTCATGCTTAGCGGCTCGCGTGCCAGTGCTCCGTTCTTGTCCTCTGCTGCCACGGTGATGCCTGCGACGATCTCCGTTGAGCTGGAGCGCAAAGAGGAAGAAACTTTGATCTTTGCGTCTGCAGGTGAACCCATCGCTACGTTCGCCGACTGGGCAAGCCCACTCGCTGCTAGCGCGATGAACACGCTGGACAGGACTGCGGCCAGCACGCTGGTTTTGTAGGAGTCAAAATGGGTGGTTTGCGACACGACGAACAAGGGATGTATATACGTTTGCTAGGCATGAGATGGGCCGTGGAACCCCATTAGCAGTCAAGTTATGAAGTGGACGCCGAAAACCAGGCCACTGGTTAAGCTATGATTGGGCTGGACCTTGGCGCACGAAACCGCGAACGCAATAGCCACCCAATGAAAGCCAAACGAAAGAGACATGATGCCGGATTTAAAGCCCGTGTAGCGCTGGAAGCGCTCAAAGGGGA
>CAMAUV010000018.1 GCA_945861415.1 Akkermansia muciniphila
AATGATAGGATCATGGGACAGCACTGAGCCGAATCGCCGGGGCAGGCCTCGAAAATCACAACTCGACCCCTCAACGAATTTAGTTACTCAGCCGCCGTCTCTACGGGGGAGGCACCCCCGTGTTTTCTGGCCTATGGGATGCCAGTGAATATGAATCTGAGATTTGCTGCCGTTTCGCTTACGTTGCTGCTTCTAGGATGCGGGCGGGAAAAAACTGTGCCTGCTCCCGCGCAGGGTCAGTCAGGTGAAGGTGCAGGGATAGTGGCACCGGTATTTACGGAACTGGCGAGGCGGTTGGCGGGCCGAGGCAGTACACTTTTCAGGAAGCTTACGACGACAGAGTCTGGAATCGATTTCGTCCACAAGTGGGAGCCATGCACAGACCATGAGAAGCAGTTGCTAAAGACGGGATTTGCGGGCACTGCGGCGTCCGCAAATGCAGCATCTTTCCTCACCCCTGTCTCGGTAACATCGAGCACGGAGGGCACTGATCTCTGGCCTGCGTCTAACCTGATTCAAGGCCCCGGAGTAGGCTACGATGCCGCAGAACCGCACAATCAATTAGGCAGCGGCCCGAGCCACCGCTGGGTGACTTCAGATCCCGGCGGGTATCCATCGGACTACCTTAGTGTCGCCGGCTCACCTTTGGCCACCTTCGACATGGGGGCCAATGTGCCTCTCAGCGAGATCAGCGTGTGGGGCTACACCAATAGCAACAACAACGGTGTTGCTCAGTTCAGCCTGCGTTTTGCTACTGATGCTGAGGGACCAGGCGGGTTTGGCGCTTCGATTACATATAATCCCACATTTGGTGGCCCTCCTGGTGCAGGGGCCATTCCGCTGGACGACCTTCCCCGGAACAGTTTCGGGTTCTCGGAAAGCGTGAGAGCACGCTATGTGCAGTTCACCGTGCTCGACAACTGGTTCATCGATCCGGGCGGCAGCGGCGGTGACCGTGTAGGTTTGGGTGAAGTGGCTTTCGCCATTCCTGAGCCTGCCTCCATGCTCCTTGGCGGAGTGACGCTGCTCGGATTGCTCCGCCGCCGCCGCGCGTGATCGCGCCGCACCCGGACGTTAGATGATTCCTGCCCTGCGGAAGGCGACTTCCACAGGGCTTTTTCTTGCCTTCGATAGCCTTAGCCTCCGTCGAAATGGGATGCAGAGTGCCCCAAGTCCGGACCTTGACGGCTCCAAGAATTCGTTGGCTATGGGCATCCATATTCATTGCCGCGACACGAAACTGTAAGCTGGCTGTCACGGCACTACGATGTTAGCACAGGGACATCGTTCACTCCACAGAAAGAAGTTTCAGGGGCGGGCGCATGGGGAACACTTTCCTAATGCAGGTCACTTAATCCGCGCAGCACAGAAGGCCTCAGGCGCACAATTCGGGGTCCCATACTGCGTTTCAACGTTCGACTGCCAGCCTGCTTCATGGAGAAAAGCAAATCCCGCAGACTACCAAAATGCAATCCACCGACAGAAACAATTTCTCCCGCCGCAAATTTCTGAGAACGACAGGCTCTGCCGCCGCTGTTCTCGGTTTTCCGACCATCATTCCCTCCAGTGCCCTCGGCAATGCCGACGTGCCGGCGCCAAGTGGACGGATCGTCGTGGCCGGTATCGGTATCGGCGGCCAGGGACGCGGCGATCAGGATAGACATTTGGAGAACAGCAATGTGCAGTATGTCGCGGTCTGTGACGTTCGCAAAAAAATGAGGAACGAGGCTAGGGACAGAACGAACAATCATTACAAGAACAATGACTGCAAGGCATACGGGGACTACCGTGAGTTGCTTGCGCGCACTGACATCGACGCTGTTCACATCGGCACTCCGGACCACTGGCACGCGGTCCAGATCATTGATGCTTTCCGCGCCGGAAAGGACGTATTCTGTCAGAAGCCTGAAACCCGCACCATGCGTGAGGGTGAGCTCATCATCGAAGCCGCCAAACGCTACAACCGGGTGTTCTCCGGCGGCAGCCAGCGACTGCTGGAAGATTATCGTGGCATCGGTGACGAGGATGCTAACCGCTACCTCGACACCGCCCGCCGCGACCCATGGCAAATCTGAACGCGCAAAAGGTGCAAGATATCAGTCGCCGCGCCGTAGAGTGTCCTTCATAAGCAACTTACTATTATGCCATCAACTGACAAAACCCATTTCTCTCGTCGCCGATTCTTAAGGAATACAGGTGCCGCTGCAACCGTCCTTGGTTTTCCCACCATTATCCCCTCTAGTGCGCTCGGCAACGCCGACGTGCCGGCTCCCAGCGGGCGGGTTGTTATTGGAGGCATCGGCATTGGCAATATGGGCCGTGGCGATCAGGGGGCATTTCTGGGGAATAAAGATGTTCAATATGTGGCTGTTTGCGACGTAAGGAAAAGACACCGGGAAGAGGCGAAAGAAAAGGTGAACGCCCGCTACAAGAACAATGACTGTGCCGCCCACGTGGACTTCCGCGAGATGCTGGCCAGGCCGGACATCGACGCCGTGCACATCGCTACCCCGGACCACTGGCACGCCGTCCAGATTATCGAGGCTTTCCGTGCCGGAAAGGATGTGTTCTGTCAGAAGCCCGAGACCCGGACCCTCCGCGAAGGGGCGCTCATGGTCGAGGCCGCCAAGCGCTACAGCCGGGTGTTTTCAGGAGGCAGCCAGCGAGTCCTAGAGGACTACCGTGGCATCGTCGAACGTTGCTGGCGGGGAGACCACGGGCCGATCAAGTCCATCAATGTCGAGGTCTGGCCGCCATCGCAGGCCTGCAATCTGCCCCCGGAACCCGTGCCGGACGACATCGACTGGGAGATGTGGCTCGGGCCCGCGCCATGGGCGCCCTACAACGCGAAGCGTTGCGACGGAAACTTCTCAACCGGCGGCGGCAGTTGGCGCTCTTACATTGATTACTCCGGCGGCGGCATGACAGACTGGGGCGCGCACCATTTCGGCGGCGCTACCTACGCCGTGGATGTGCGGGAACTGCAGCCCACGGATATCATCATGCAGACCGAGGGCGGCAAGAAATTCCTGACGATCCAATACCCCAACGGCATCCAGATCACTCACAACAAACCCGGCAGAGGCAACATGAACGTGGAGGGCACCCCGGGCGAAAAGAAGGAGCCTAAACAGGTCCCCAAATATGCAGGCCAAGGCGGCATCTCTGGCGACTTCATTGAATGCGTAAAAACCCGCGCCAAGCCGTTCCGCGACATCGAGTCAGCTGTAAATACCATGGTCGTCTGCCATGTCGCCACCATCGCCTACGCCCTCGGACGTTCCCTCAAATGGGACGCTGCGAAGCAATCATTCACCGGTGACGAAGAGGCCAATCGCTTCCTCGACACCGTGCGCCGCGCCCCATGGCAAATCTGACCCCGCAATTCCCATAACCAGCCAATTTTTGAAAGGACTACTACCATGTTGGACAAAGCAATCGAAGCACTGAAGACCTACGACTGGGGTGTTGATCCCGCAGTTTTAAAACCCATCGACGAAGCGATCGTGACCACGCACGGCAACGCCGCGGGCCGCAATGATTTGGAAACACGCCTCATCGCCGCCCTGCAAAGCGAGTGCCCTCAGGCCGCCAAGGACGCCGTTTGCCGGTCGCTCCGGATCATCGGCACCGCCGCCTCCGTCCCGGCCCTCTCGGTGCTGCTGGCGGACGAAAAGCTCTCCCACATGGCCCGCTATGCCCTGCAGAACATACCCGGGCCGGAAGCCGGAAAGGCCCTAATCGAAGCCCTGACCAAGGTCGTCGGGAAACACAAGGCCGGCATCGCTGCATCTTTGGGCATCCGCGGCGAGGTTGCTGCGACTGCGTCCTTGCAAAACACCCTTGCGGACAGCGATACCGCCACCGCGCGGGCTGCAGCTTATGCGCTGGGCGGGATCGGTTCGCCGGATGCGCTCAAGGCCCTGACCGCCGCTACTGCGCGTCCGGAAACGAAGGACGCCATCGCCGACTCTCTGCTGGAGTGTGCAGAAAACCTGTTCGCCGCCGGTAAGAAAGCGGAAGCGAAAGCCGCCTACGCAAAATGTCTCAGCAGCAACCCTTCCAAAGCGGTGAAGATCGCCGCTGACCACGGCACCGCGGCGTGCGGAGGCTGATACTCCCCATAGATTTCCGGGGCAGCATCGGTGAAAAGTTGAGCCGATAGCCGTTCTGCTTGGCGGGCACGTCAGTCAGACCATGCCGCGAGTAACGCCGGCTTGCACGTGGTAACTTTATCATGGCGCTACCACGTTATGGGACACGCTCTATTCCGCCTTGGGGAGTTCGCGAATGGTTACGTTGCGGAGCGCAAGGGGGAGAGAGTGGTCCTGAAAACCGATGGGGCCGGACTTGGGACGGGAGGCGAGTTTGCCCTTTGAAAGATCGATTTCATTGACCGTCTCACCGTTAAGTACGACCGTGAGCTTATCGTTTTTCACAGTGATGTGAAAGGCGTTCCACTCGCCGCCGGGTTTGGCGGTGCGTTTAGTTGGAGGAACCCCGGGTATGACGCCGCCGCTGTCGTGGTCGTTGAGTGGTTTGCCGGCTGGGTGGCTGGCGGAATCGTATATTTGCACTTCAATGCCCTGCTCCACCGGGTTGTCTTTGTTGCCCACACGGAAGTAGAACCCACTATTTCCCTTGGTCTCAACCTTGTATTCAAACTTGACCTCGAAATCGCCATAGGATTTCTTCGACCAGAGATAATCGCCCCAACGCGACCAGCCACCTTGGCCCGGTCGCGGCGTGAGGGTTGCGACGCCGTCCGCAAAACTCCAGTTTCCCGTGGTCGTCCAATTTTCCGTGAGCGTCGCTCCCGAGAGCAGCTTGGTCCAGCCATCGTCCGGTTTTGCCTTGTCTTCAGCGGCGAGAGGACTGAATTGAACAGCAAGCGTCAGTGCGGCAAATGTTGTGAGAAGCGCGAATCGTTTCATGGAGTGGATTGTGAGATGAGGTTAGGCTTAGGTAAGATTTTTCGGATGGTTAGTATTGAGCGGCGGCGCGGGTCCATGGAAACTCGTGTCCAGCAGCTCAATTCATTGCCCCCACATTATAAGCCGCAGATTGCCCGGGTAGCAAGGATTTTTAGGGCACTGGGGAGCAAGGCTGCGATCGATCACCACATGCGGTGATGCCGCGGGTGGCGGCAATCTTCACGGCCCCGGAAGGATCTCCGCCGAGGCATTTATCGTTGGCGGCCTTCGCTTAATGCTTTGTCCAGCATGTTGATGGTGTTGTCTGGTGAGGGTGGCAGCGGCTATTAGATTTGGCATGGCCCGCGGCGAAGGGCCAGTCCGGCAAGACGCGGCCACTGGTTACAAAAAGTGACCAAAGTGCGCAGATTGCCGGAGAGGCGTTCCTCGCCATTGATGCTACGATTTCCCTGCGCCAGCAATAAATTCGGGCAAAATTTATCTTCCCATTCCCAATGCGTCTAGATTATTTTCCCTTCCATGCAATCTCCTAGCCAATTTCCGCCCGCACCAGTGCGTCTCGTCATTCGACAGGTCTTCGCCATGCTGACGATCCTGCTACCGACTCCCCTGTGCGCAGCACTGAGGATCAATGAGTTAATGGCCGAGAATCAGACCGGACTCCTAGATGTCGACGCTGAGAGATCGGATTGGATTGAGATCCACAATGATGGTGCCGCTCCGATTTCGCTGTCGGGATACCACCTCACGGACGATCCGGCGTTGCTGACGAAATGGACTTGCCCTGATGTAACGGTCGCAGCCAATGGCTACGTTGTCGTCTTCGCCTCTGGGAAAAACCGGGCAGTAGCGGGCGCGCAACTGCACACCAATTTCAACCTGAATCAAAATGGGGAGTTTCTCGCCCTAGTAAAGCCGGATGGACAGACTCTAGAGGATTCCTTCGCGCCCGTCTTTCCGAATCAATTCGAGAACATTTCTTACGGGCGAGGGACGAGCGGGTTCATTGAGACAAGGACGCTTTTCTCGAGGGTGTCCGATTGCCGGTGGTTTATCCCTTCGACTGCTGTGGCTGCGGACTGGCGGATTCATGCCTTTGATGACTCGACTTGGACGCAGAGTGCTCTCCCGATTGGCTACGGCTATGCTGCGCCCATCGTTACTCTGGGCACGGACCTGACTACGGCGATGCCCAACATCAATGCCTCTGCTTTCATCCGTATTCCGTTTCAGGTAGCCAATCTAGCGGAAGTCGTCACCCTGAACCTTGCTACACGTCACGAGGACGGATTTGTCGCTTACCTGAACGGCCAAGTCGTGGCCATCGATAATGCCCCAGCCAGCGTTCTTTACAACTCTCGGGCTACCGGAGCCCGCGAAGTTATCGTCACGGATCCATTCATCTTCCGCAATCTCAACTGGGCAGGCAAGCTCGCGGCAGGCACAAATATCCTCGCCATCCAACTCCTCAATGACACCACCGGAAGCTCGGACGTTCTGATGCAGCCGGAATTGAAAGGCGATTTCCGGGATATCAGTGACGGACTTAAGGACGGATTCTTCGACGCCCCTACCCCAGGCGCGCCGAACGGCACCATCAAACTCGCGAGACCAGCTATGGTGGAATTCGACCCGCCGACGAAAGCGTTCACGGGCTCGACGAGCGTCAGACTTTCGGTGGCCACACCTAGGGCGGACATCCGCTATACCACAAATGGGACGCTGCCCACTGCGACTTCGCCGGTGTATTCCTCCCCGCTCACGCTCAGCGCCACGACGCAACTTCGCGCCAAAGCATTCCTGAGCGGAGCCCTCGATGCTAAATCGCGGACAGAGGCTTATTTCCGGCTCGCAGCTGACGCGGCCGCTGCGACTTCAAACTTGCCCATGGTCCTGATAGACAGCTTCGGCGCGGGAGAGCCTCTTGATACCGGTTCAACGGATCGCCGAATGATGGTCATGGCCATTTTTGAACCCAAAGGCGCGGTCAATCCCCGCAGTTCGCTCCTGAACCCGCCAGACCTCGTTACCCGCGCGGGCGTGAGAAAACGTGGTTCGAGCAGTGGCGGATGGCCCAAGTATCAGATGTCCGTCGAAGCATGGGGCGAGACGAACTGGGAGGAGAATTCCATCAACCCCCTCGGTCTGGGAGGCCAAGACGACTGGATCCTCTATGGGGGCTACCAGTTCGATCACGCTTTGTTCCGGAATGACTTCATTTACGAAATCAGCCGACAGGCCGGGCGTTATGCGGCGGAAGGCCGCTTCACGGAAGTCTATAACAATTCCAACGGCGGCGATGTCGGTGGCAGCGACTACTTCGGGGTTTACTCACTCACGCACACCCTCGACCGGGACAACGACCGGATTGATGTGGCGGGACTCGATGCCACGATCACGACCGCGCCGGATATTTCCGGCGGCTACATCTTCAAGAAAGACCGGGGGAATCCGGGGGAGCCGTCTTTCAATGTCAACGGGATGGGGGGCTTGGCGCATATCTATCCGAGCGGCGGCCCTCACCCAAACAGGCCGGGCGACTTCTCCATCACGACGGCGCAGAAGAACTGGCTCATCGACTACTGCAATAAAACCGATGCCGCCCTGACGGCGGCCAACGGCATCAACCCGGCGACTGGTCTTCACTTCTCTGAATACGTCGACGTCGATTCCTTCATTGATCATGTCTGGCTCAACACCCTCGCGTTCAATGTGGATTGGGGCCGACTCAGCGGATGGCTCCACAAAGATCGTGGTGGAAAAATCATCGGAGGACCGATCTGGGATTTTGACCGCACGATGGGCTGCGACAACGACAGCCGGGCATCCAATCCACTTGTCTGGGATGTCGCCGGTTCCAGCCGCACGTGGTTTTCCAGTGAGTATCCGTGGTATGGACGAGTGCTAGGTTACTCTGCCGACGGGCAGGCTCCGCCCGCCGTGCAGAGCACGCGGCCTGCGCAATTCCAGCGGGCCGTGGATCGCTGGTTTGAGCTTCGCCGCGGGCCGTTCTCGCTGGCCAACATGAATGCCGTCATCGATTCCATGGCAGCGCAGATCAGTGAGGCCCAGGTGCGGAATTTTGTCCGCTGGTCGGGCGACCCGCCCCTCACCAATTCTCCCAACTACGCCGGCAGCCTTACCGGCTGGGCCGGCGAGGTGGCCCACCTCAAGGGCTGGCTCGCCGCCCGGGTCGCATGGATCGACAGCCAGTTTCCGGCGGCGCCCTCCTTCAATGTGAACGGGGGCGTGGTATCCGAAGGCTTCCGGGTCATTCTGTCCTCAACGGCAGGGACGATCTACTACACGCTTGATGGCAACGATCCCCGCCTGCCGAACGGCACGGCCGCACCCGGTGCGCTGCAGTTCTCCGGCGGCACCGTGGACTCCACGCTCATCAACGACGCTGCCGCCTGCCGCTATTTCGTCCCGCAAGACGGCAGCTTGGGGCTGACATGGACAGCGCTCCCCGAAGCATTTAACGATTCGGCATGGACGAGCGGGGTCAATGGGCTCGGCTACGATTCCGCAGGCGGCGATTTCGTTCCCGAGACCACCACCGACCTGCGTTCCGCCCTCTTAAATGTAAATTCGTCAGCCTGGTTCCGCTTCCCTTTCAACTTCAGCAGCACCAGTTCCGTCAACACGCTGACGCTAGGAATGAAGATCGATGATGGCTTCGTCGCCTGGCTCAACGGCACTAGGGTCGCCTCCGTCCGCGCCCCCAATCCCGCCGTTTGGAATTCCGGAGCCACCGGCTCGGTCACGGACTCAATCACCGTCGCGGCTTTTGTGAATTACGACCTCACGCCCTTCAAGTCCCTCATCCGCAACGGGGTCAACGTCCTCGCGATCCACGGCATAAATCAGGGTGTCGGAAGCTCCGACTTCTTCCTCAAGACCCGTCTCACCGTCAATCAGCCCGCACCCAACAATTCCATCGTTCTCAACGCGACAACCCGCGTTACCACACGCACCAGAACCGGCAATAACTGGAGCGCTCCGACCACCGCGAATTTCGTCATCGGCTCGGCGCTCGCCTCCGCCGCAAATCTCGTCGTTTCCGAAATTATGTATCACCCGACGGATCCCACCGCCGCGGAAATTGCCGCCGGCTTTCTCGACTCGGACGAATTCGAGTGGATCGAGCTGATGAATATCGGGGCGCAATCCATCAACCTGAACGGCGTGGAATTCTCTGCGGGCCTGACCTTTGACTTTTCCGGTTCCACCATCACCACGCTCGCTCCGGGAGGGAGGGGGCTTGTGGTCAGGAATCCCGCCGCCTTTCAGATGCGCTACGGCCAAGGACATGCTGCTATTATTGCGGGCACCTTCGGCAACGCCACCGCGCTGAACAACGGCGGCGAGCGTCTCGCGATCGTCGATTCTGTGCTCACTACTATCAAAGATTTTACCTATGATGACAAAGCGCCGTGGCCCTTGGCCGCCGATGGTGCAGGCCATGCTCTCGTGCTCATCAATCCCGATTCGAACCCCGATCACAACGCAGCGGCCAACTGGCGACTTAGCGCCCTGCCCGGCGGCAACCCCGGGGCGGGCGACCGCGTGCCCTTCACCGGCGATCCAGCAACGGACGGTGATTTTGACAATCTGAGTGCCTTCGCCGAGCATGCCCTAGGGACCAACCCCATGAGTCCGGCTTCCGGCACTGGCGCGATCCGCCTAGAGACCATTCCCGGAGGCGCCACGCTCCTCCGTTTTCCCCGCAAACTCGCCGCGGACGATGCCGTCATCGCACCCAGAGTATCCTTCAACCTCGTGGCTTGGTCCACGGCTCCACAGGACATCGCCTTTGTCAGCGAAACCCCTGTGGGCGACGGCACCGCAAACGTCGTCTATCAAGTCTTTCTTCCGCCCGGCACCGAGAGAGCCTTCGTCCAACTGCAGATCACCAGTCGCTGAAGCTTGTTGGTCCGCGATCTGCTAATCTCCCGCCTGCCGCCAACGATTCTGGGGCGGACTTATCCGGCTAGACCCTGAAGATGGCCTTTACGGGAAAGAACTCCATCCCGAGGGAGTTGGCGGAGGCCCGCCCAGCCGTCGGCGTATTGGCCGCCATCAGGGCGTTGCCGAGCGGACACATGAGGAATCCAACGTCTGCCGGCAGGACCGTGCAGGGCAGAACAAGAGGAATCAGCTTCAAGGCTTTTATATGACTTGTTCTTCCTCTGCAAGCTCGACCCAGTTCCCGCGGCGGGATGACTCTAAGGCTGCGTCGGTGAACAATTGGGCCTTGTAGCCGTCCACCAAGCTGGGCACGTCCACATCCTCCTGCCGTGCGCCGCGCATGACTTCGCGCAGCGCCGGGATCACCCATTGTTTGAAGCGATTGCCAATATCGAAGCCGCCAGGTGGGACCTCGTGCATGACCTCGACGGAGTTATCCGGCAGGCCGCGCGTCACCTTGCCATGGAAACGGTCCACGGTGATAGAGGCCTCGGTTCCGTGCAGTTCCAGTTCCGGCACTAGGCCGCGGCGGAGGTAGGGCGCATGCGACAGCACAAACGAACCGACTGCGCCGCGCTCGAACTCCCAGGCGATCGCCGCGTAGTCCGGCGTGCCGCCCTTGCGCGTCCGGCCCGTGAGGCCAGCGGCGGCACGCTCGAGCGCTTCGGTCAGGTTGACGTCGCCGATGTCGAAGCGCGCGGGAGTGATGGTGTCTGCGTGGGTGAGCACGCGCCGACAGTCCTCGCCGAGAATCCAGCGCACGGTGTCGTAGGCGTGAGAGCCGACATCGGCGATGGTTCCGGCAGAGGAAAGCTTCGGGTCGTCGCGCCAGGTGAGCGCCATCTGCGCAGGACGCGGGTTGTGCCAGCGGTAGTTGACCACTTTGACCTCGCCGATAGCCCCGCTACGCACGATTTCCCTCGCCTTAACGAAGGCCGGCGACCAGCGCGTCCAGAGCGGAACGAAATGCGCGAGGTTTCCGGCCGCTTGATAGGCATCGCGCATTTCCCTGGCCTCCGCGGCGTTCAGCCCGACGGGCTTCTCGCAGAATAAATGTTTGCCCGCCGCCGCCGCCGCCATCACCGCCTCGTGGTGCAGGGCGTCCGGCGTGCCGACCACCACGTAGTTAACATCGGGATGCTCAACGACCGCGCGCCAGTCGGACGTCGCCAACTCCGCGCCGTCATCCGCTGCCGCAGCTGCGAGGAGGTCCTGCCGGCGCGCACAGAGGGCCACCATGCGCACGCCCTCACACGCGCGCATCTCGGCGCGGTAAGGCGCTCCGATGTAACCCGTGGCACCGAGCACGCCGACTTTGATTTCTGGAAGTTTCTGGGGCATTTTATTTCTTTAAAGCAATGTCCTTAAACGCGACCACCATCTTGTCTCCGCCGTGTAATTGGAAACCGATGAAACCCTTGTCGAGCCGCTTCGCCACTTCGTTGTCGATGACTTCGGAAGCGATCCTGCCATTGATGGTGAACGACAGCCGATTTCCCTCCGCGACCACGACGACCTGATTCCAATCGTCCTTCTTCGCATCCTCAGGGCGGAAGGCGTCTGCGATCGGTTCTCGTGTCATCTTACCGTCGACGGCAATCGTCACACGTTCGCCACGCTGGGCCAGGTAGTCGCCGCGATTATCCTCGTGGAAATCCCAGGCACCGAGCACCTTGTCTCCGATGCCGACATGCCCGATATCGGCATGGTATCCATGCAAGCGGCTCCCCTTGCCCGGAACGATCCGGCTGCGGATTTCGACGCCTGTATTTCCGTGCTCGCTCAGCAGTTTGTAGCTGAACTTGAGTTCGAAGTCGCCGAGTTCCTCCTTGAACATCAGATAGGACTCCCTGCCCTCTCCGCGTCCGACGATGCCGCCGTCCTCGGCCCTCCAGTTTCCCGCCTGGCTCCCCGGCCGGCAATGCCACCCATTAAGAGTCTTGCCGTCGAAAATCGGTTTGAAATCGGCGGCCTCGGCGGCCGTCAGGATGGCGAGGGAGGCCATCCATGTCATCGTGCCCATTGCTATCCGCATCATCGTTTTCATATTCGATTTGATTGTTTGTTTCATTCTTTCGAAGCGGGAGCCGTCAAATCGACATTGCCCCACCCTTCTGATTCGCGGACTGGTCGCCGACGCGGGCCCGGATGGCTGAGAGTTCGGCCTGGAGGTGGGTGCGGAAGAGAATCACGTCCGCTTTGTGGATGAGAATGTTGGCGCCCATGTTGAGGAGGCGGACCTGTTCGTCCTCGGTGCCCCAGAAATGAATACCAGCTCCGATGCCCCGCGCACGGGCTTTGCGGAAGATGGTCTCGACGGCCTTGAGAAATTCCGGGTGCTTATACTGCTCGGCGACTCCGAGGCTGCAGCTAAGGTCATGCGGGCCGATGAGCAGGGCGTCGAGGCCTTCGATGTCCAAGAGCGCGTCGAGTCGCTCAATCGCGGGCACACTTTCGATGTTGATGACGAGGCTGTTGCCCTTCGTGTTATTTGACACGTAGGCGGCGAACGCTGGGTCGAGCGATTCGCCGGCGAGAATGCGCTGCAATTTTTCTCCCTTGAGCGGGCGGAGCTTGGCGGCATCGACAAGGGCGCGCACCTGCTCCGGGGTCTCGATGTAGGGCGCGACGACGGCGGCGGCGCCGTCGTCGTAGGCTACGGTGGCCTTGTGGGGATCGGGATCGGTGATGCGCACCAGCGGTGGCAAGCCGAGCGCCGCGTAGGTGCGGCACATCCAGCTCAGGGTCTCGCGGTTGATGGCGATGTGCTCGGTGTCGATGAAAACGAAATCGAGCCCGCAGTCGCCAATGACCTTCGGCCAGAATGGCGAGGTTGAGACGATGAGTGTGCCGTAGAGGCGTTCGTCGGATTTGAGGGCGGTACGGAATTGTTCAGATGTCATGTGATTGGGGGGAGCAAATGTTTCACTTCTACAGGCTTCCCGGATCTGGCGGATTCCAGCGCAGCAAGCACGGTCGCGCAGATGTCCCGCGCGCCCTGCACGTCGAGGATCAGGGCTTCGGTGCCGTCGATGGCGCGTGCGAAGTTTTCGGCGAGCAGATAGTTGTTCTCGTCGGCGATGCGGCGGTGTTTGAACTCGAGTGGCGGCTGGTCGCGGTAGTATATTCCGACTTCCGGTCGCGCCTCCGCGACAACCATCGCGCCCCGGTCGCCGACAAGGTGTAATTTGATTTCGCCGATGTCAGGGTGCGCGGCGGCGCCGATGCGGCCAATGCACAGCGAGCCGACGATGCCACCGTCCATCTCGAGGGTCACGGTCGCGAGATCATCGACGGCGTTGTCGGCATGCGCCTGGTGGAAATGGGCGATGGCGCGGGCGAACACTCGCCGCACTCGCGCGCCGCCAGTCAGGGCGCGGATGTAGGAGAGCGGGTAAATGCCTTCGACCTCAAGTTCGCCCATGGGCACGGTGCCGACGCCGCCATCGGAACTGTCGGCGTGGGAGTCGAGCTGGCGGGTGAGCCAGTCGATGGTCGGGTCTCCCGGGCGGCGGCTGCCGAGAGGGGGACCGGCGTCTTTGGAGAAATAAAAATCGCAGTGCACTGCGGAGAGCTTGCCGAGTTTACCGGCGTCGACGACCGCTTGTGCCTGAATGACGGCGGGCAGGAAATTGCGGTTCCATACGAGGCATTGCACGCCGTTGCGCGCGACGGCATCAATCAACCGGTCGCACTCTTCGACGTGCGGCGAAAGCGGCTTGTCCACGACGATGTGCAGGCCGGCATCGGCGGCGCGCACGGCGAGATCGCAATGGCGCTCGGCTTCCGGGCTGACGGCGACCGCGTCAAGTTTGAACCTCTCGAATGCCGCGGCGACGTCGCGCAGGTAAGGGATGCCGCACTGGTCGGCGAAGAGCTGGTTGCGTTCGTGCGTCCAGTCGGGGCGGTCCGCGTCGTCGGCGACACAGACGAGTTCGAACCGTGGATGCGCGGCGATGGCGCGGGGCAGGTAGTCGTGCTTCACGACGCTCAGCACGCCGACGCGGAATGGTGGTTTGGTCCGGTCGGTGATCTTCATGGGGTGATTTGGCGGAGCAGTTCCGCGGCGTTGCGGTATTCTTCCTGAGCGGAGAGGGCGCTCCTCCCTTCGCGGACGGCGGTGATGAAATCCCCCAGCATCGGGACGATGAACGCGCTGTCCGATCTTGGCGCTGAGGCCGCTGGAGCGCCGCCGTTGAAGATCAGGTTGCGGTCGCGATGGTCGTCGGCGTAGGCCGAGCCCCGCGAGCCGATGAGGCTGAGCGAGAGGTAGCCTTCGCCTTCCGGTAGCGTGTTGGTGAAATCGAGCATCGCCATCGCGCCACCCGGGAAACCGAGGTGGATGAGCGATGAGTGCGAGTTGTGCGAGGCATGCACGGCATCAGCACATTCTCCGGTCAACCAGAGCGCGAGGTCTAGGGCGGCGAGTCTGGCTTCGTCGCCCGGAGGTTGCGAAGCGGGCGACCACACGTGCATTCTCAGTAGGCCAGGTTTGCCGATTTGGCCGGCATCGAGGCTCGATCGAATGACGCGCACCTGAGGAGAGAAGCGCCAGGGAAAGGCGGGAAACAGGTTCGCCGCTTCGCACGGATCACCGCCGACGAGCAAACTGGGTGTGCCCGGGACGCGGGGGGCGCTGGTGACCAACGCGTCGGGGACATCGCCGGGTTCGACGACGAGGACGTCGCGCATGCGGCTCGCCGCGGCGCGATAGTCGTCTTCCCGGATGGAGAGATGGAATGCGAGGCGGGTCTTCATTTTTTCATGTCGCGTTTGGTGGTATCGGGAGCGAAGAGGATGGCAACCATTCCCACCACGAAGATGAGGCTGGTGATGCGCCCGATTTGGGCGTGCCCGCCTCCGAAAAGCGTGATGAGGGTTGGCGTGACGAAGATGGTCGCAGCAGTCAGGATGCGGCCGAAATTGAAACTCACGCCGGCACCGGTGGCGCGCACTTTGGTCTCAAACAGCTCCGGCAGGAAGAATGGCAGCCAGCCGAAGAAGAGGCCGTTGAAGAAGCCCCAAAGCGCGACCCAGAACAGGAAGTCGCCGTCTGTCGGCTTGGTGAACCAGAAGATATACTGTGACAGCAGCAGTGCGGCGAATGAAGAAACAAAGTAGGTGGTCCGCCGCCCGATCCACATCGCGATGACGGCGGCCAGCCCGCTGCCGACAATGCTAGTGATCGCGCGCATTTGCAGGATCTCCGCTCCGAGCCCGGGCAGACCGAGTTCCTTGCCAAGTGTGCCCGCCCAGAGAACGATCCACTGGAAGCTGCCCCAGCCGCCAAACATAGGAACCGTCGCGAGTGCGATGCCGACAATGGTTGCTCCTAGGTATGGCTTACGAAACACCGAGGGCTGTCGCGGAACGTCGCCCTTAACGGGTAAAGCGACCGTTTGTCTGGCGGCCAGCCAAGTGGGTGATTCCGGCACGAGGAAGAGGATCAGAATCCCGAGCGGGAGGGAGCACGCTCCGACAAAGAACACCCAGCGGAACGAGTCCGGGGTGACCGGATAGCTGACGAGCAGAGTCGAAAAAGCGAAGATGCCGATGTTGCCTGCCATGCCGATCATGCTGGCAATGATCGGACGCGCGAAGTTCGACCATGCCTCGGAGACCAAGGCCACGCCGTTAGGCCAGCATCCTCCGACCCCGAGACACGCGATGAAACGGACCGCGAACAATTCCGCCGGGTTGCGGGCGAAGTAAGCGAGCCAGGTGAAGGCGGAGAACCAGATGATGGAGATGCCCAGCGCCCGCGTGCGCCCGATGCGGTCGCCGAGCCGCCCAAAAATCCACCCGCCCGCCGCAGCGCCGAACAGGAACGCGCACTGCAGGTAATTCGTCCAGTCGTCGATGAGCTTGCTGCGCGCCTTGCCGTCGAGGCTCTCCGCCCAGCCGGCCAGGTCGAGCAGTCCCTCCGCCGCCGGGCGCCCGAGATTGGTCAGGCCGGTCTGCACGCCGCCGAAAAACCAGCCGAGAAAGGCGACCACCAGAATGATGATCCGGCCCTTTTGGTTGAGTGCTTCGCCGGTCATTTAGCTTTTTCGGGTTTCGGGTCCGTCCCCCGCAGGCTGATCAGCCAGGCCAGCATATCCACGAGTTCAGCCTCGGGCAGGCTCTGCGCGGTGGGTGGCATCAGGCTGCCGATGTCGTCCCGCTGGAGAATGTCGCCGTTCGGGATTTCCCTCGTCTGGCCAGTGGCGAAATCGCGGACGAGGAGCTTCTTCTCAACGCGGCTTTTCTGCGGATAGCCTTGGAGCACGCTGCCGTCCTTCAATGTTAGGCGGCTCAGGGAGAAACCTTCTTTGACCTGTAGGGCAGGCCACACGACCTCGGTGACAATGCGTTCCGGGGGGACTCCGCTGCCGAGTGCCGAAAGATCGGGGCCGATGATGCCGCCGGTGTCGCCGACCTTGTGACAGGCGGCACAGCCGACGGTGGCAGAGTGAAAGACCGCCTTGCCTTTAACAGGATCACCCGCCTGGGCTGCGGCGACCAGTTTGTTTACGAGGGCTTCATTGTGTTCCATAGCGGCAGCCTTCACTCCGGCGATTTGATCGAACCGGGCGGCCAACTGCTCATGCACGAAGCCGGTGGAAATCCACGCGGCGCGAAGCCGTTTCGCCTGCTCCGGGGCCACAGTGGCAGTTTTCAGGCGTTCGGCCAGGAGGTCCGGGGAACCCGCGCTTTCGGCGGCGGCCTGGAACACGCCTGCGATCAAATCAGGTTGCTGGCTTTGCAACAGAATGGCTAGTGCACCATCGAGCGCCACTTCGCGGGAGACGGAAAACAGTGCTTTCACCGCACTGGCCTGGAGGGCATCGCCGGACCGCTGGGAGATTGATTTCAAACTGGCCTCGGCATCCGCTCCGCCCAAAGCTCCGAGGACACGAATCGCGTTAGCCCGCAGCGACGCTGGCGCGGCGACGTCCGGGGCCGCTTTCAAGGCTGCCTCGCGGGCTTCCGCGATTTTCCAGCTTGCGGCCAGTTCCATGGCCGCAGCTACCATTTCGGCGTTGGTATCCTTGAGCGCTGCAAGCACGGTCGGGGTCACATCAAATTGCGGCCGGCCTCGTTTGGCCAGCGTGCTGAGCAGGCCCGCATGGACAGGACGCTGTTCCAGTGCAAAGCGCAGGTCATCCTCGCTCCCGGCTGCCGCTAGGGCCTCCGCCAGTCCGGCCCGGGCCGTGGTATCCAGGCCGGGATCCGCGAGCAGCTTGCGGACGTCGGCCAGCAATTCTTTGGACTCCGCCTGAGTCAGGATCTGCACGAGTCCGTTCTGACGCTTGCTGAAATCCAACTTCCCGCGCAGGAAAGCCTCCTGCCAATGCGGCTTTAAATGATGCACGGCCTGCTTGAACGCATAATCGAACCACCGATCGCGCAGCAGTTCCGCCGCCGCGGCCACAATCAAGATCGAGCGAGCCTCGGGGATTTGTCCCGCCGCCAGCACAGCCTCCATGCGGACGCGCGGATGGGTGTCCTTCGCTGCGAGTTCCAGCAAATCAAAGCGCGACCACCGCCCGGCGATACGCGCCGCATAGGCCCGGCAACGATGGTCGCCGGAGGCAAACAGGCGATCCAGCAAAGCGCGATCCTCCAGACCGCACCAGACCGCGAGGCTCACTGCTTCCAGCAAATCGCGTCCCTCCCAACCGCGCAACGCGGCGGGCAACTCCTTGATGCCGCGGGTTGAGAGCACCTGCTTTGCTTTGCCGCGAGTCCAATGGTTCGGGCATTTCAGCGCTTCAAACAGCTCGGCATCCGCGAGCTTGGTCATCACAGGCGACGCTCCCGATTGCTGTTCTTTTTTTGCGACACGCCAGATGCGGCCATGGGTTTTGTCCCGCTGCGGATGGCGGTAAAAATCATCTTGGTGGCAGGTGATCGGATTATACCAGTCCACCACATAGATCGCGCCATCAGGGCCGAGCTTCACATCGATGGGGCGGAAATTGCGGTGCTTCGAGCGCAGCAGCGGCGCGATGAACTCCGTCTTGAATCCGCAGCCATCCTCAATCGTGCGGTAGCGGGTGACCTGGTTTTTCTTGTAGTCGCCAAGGCCGAAGCTGCCGTCGCCCAGATAATCAACCCCGCAGAATCCTCCCGGCTGACCAATGGTCGGCAACCGGAGACGGCGCTTGGCCGGAATAGATGCCGGCGTCAGCCATGAAATGCCGCCCGCACCATCGACCACGTAGCTCTGCGCGAAATCATCGAAGACCACGCCCCACGGATTTCCTGGACCCATGAAATCATCGAGCAGCGGGTCGAGCTGTAGCGATTTTGGCCGCAACCGGTAAACGCCGGACTGGAAGAGCGAAGACACCCCGAACGGTGTCTCGACGCGCGATTCAACCCCGTCGCCCTGGCAGAGTAGCAAGTCGCCATCCTGACTCCATGCGAAACTGTTGATCGTCTGGTGCGAGTCGCCATTGCCGAAGCCGCTCAGCAGGAGCCGCCGCTGGCCCTTCCAGTCGAAATGCAGCAGCTCCGTGTTCTGTCCTATATAGACGCCGTCCGCGCCCACTTCCATGCCGGTCGGGATGTTCAATCCGCGGGCAAAAACGGACGACCTGTCCGCGTTCCCGTCGGCATTGGTGTCCTCGAGGAGAATCACCTTGTCATCGGGCATCACCCCGGGTTCGATCTGCGGATAGACGTCCGAGCAGGCGACAAACATCCGCCCGTCCGCATCCCAGCGTGCGGACAGCGGATTGGCGATGCCAATTGACTCGTCGGCGAAGAGGTTCACCTCATAACCCTCCAGAACCTCGAATGCAGCCAGTTCCGCCGCGATGTTCGCCTCCGGGGAGCCGGCGCGGGGAGGAGCAGGTTTCGGCTTAGGGATCTCTCCTCTGAAAATCATCTCCTCCGCGGCATCGATCAGCGCCGGGAAGGTCTCCCACTCCTGTTTGAAGGAAGGCAAACCCTCGGCGGCATTGGCAAAGACACGATTCCCGTCGTCGCCGAAGAGGCACTTCCAGTTTGCAGGCCGCCAGTAGTCGTAGTAGAGCCGGTGCTTCTCCCGCACCGCCGCCGCGAGATCAGCGGGAGCGGATTTCTCTAGGGCAGTCATCTCCGCTAGCGACACGAAGGGAAGGCTACGCTTCTCCGCGAGCAGCCTGATGGCGGTCGTGTATTCCGCGAGGTGATTGCCGGCGACGGGCTCCCACTCAAATCCGTGCGGCTCCAGCAACACCAAACGCCGTCCGCCAGCACCCAACTCATCCAGCAGCTTTCCATAACGCTCCATGAACGCCGCCAGCCCGGCCTTACCTGCGAGCGACTCCATCTTTCCAAACTGCGTCATCACCACGCTCGCCCCGACTTGCTTAAGCTGATCCTCCCACCCGCCCAAGCCGCCCTTCTTTTCATGAGCTTCCTTCCTCCAACGCTCCTGCACCGTGCTTTGGAAATCCACCGTGTCCCCATCCCAAGCGAGATCTCGAAACTTCGGCTGCGCCGCGAAAAACTTCTTCGTTAACGCCGCCTCCAACCGCCCGCCGTTCTGCATCCGCACCATGTCCGTCCCGCCCACGAAAGCGACAACGTCCCCGGTCCGGAGCTTGATCTCCCCTGCCCTGCACGGCGCCAGCGGCCCCAGCAGAACCATCAAAATGACAGAGCGCCGAAACCGGGCACCGAGAGAAAAAAAGGATTTGTGCTTCATGCTTCTAAAACCGGCCGGGAGCAGGCACGTTCAACCGGCGCGGTGGCAGAGGCTTGACTTACGTCCTAATCTCCCAACCACCTATCAAAGTCTCCTGGTGTTTTTGGAAAAGCGAAAGAACGGCGAACCCTCTCCTCAACTTTTCATGAGGGGGACTACGCTGACAGGGACTAGGGCGGCGGCATTTAGCTGGGAGACCACTGCCCCACCACACTGGCCCGTGTCGGCGGGCGAGAGGTCGCACGGGGCGCAGCACCGTGATGCTAAACGCTTAACGAAGACTGACGTGCTCATCAGCCCCATCGCCGAATGCCTTCGCCACAAAAGGAACCCAAACGTTCAGGGAAACATCAACCTAGGGCAAGGCCCCACCTAAAACCCAGAGAGTCTCCTCTAGATTGATCGAACCGCGCAGCCCTTTAAAACGAGGCGAAAATATTTGTTGCTATGTTACGGATTGGAGATAAGAAACTTAATTCGGATATCATTTATCAGTCCAACCACCTATAACTAACCAGTTATTCATGAATAAAAGCCCACTCTCCCTAGCTTTCCTCAGCTCTATGTTCGCCATGGCGGCTGTCCCTTCTACCCAAGCGACGCTGCTGCTGCACTATTCTTTCGATAGCAACTCTGCCGGCGAACTCTCTAACGGCACAAGTATCAGTAACCTTGGGGTCGGGCCGGCTGGCGCCTTTACCTCTGGTTCAAATGGCGGCTCAGGTTCGATTGTCACCTCTGGCGTTAATTTTGGCGGCAGCGCCCTGCGATTATCCCCAGCCGACAACGGTCATCAGTTACGCGGTGCTCCGCACATTGCTGTCAGCGTCAGCCTAGCCCAAGCGGGCCTGAGCGGAAGCACGCCATACACCATGATGGCATGGGTGAACTTTGACAATCGCACTGGGGACAACATGATCTTTGGACAGCTCGACGGCGCAACCTTGCACCATGGTTCACGGAATGGAAACGTGCATTTTGGTCAATGGGGTGATGATCTAGGCCCTGATCAGGGCTTTAACTTCGATAACCAAGCGGGGACGTGGCACCACGTCGCCTATGTCAACGAAGCTAATCAAAATCAATCAATCTACTGGGACGGAGTACTCATTGGAGGACCTGCCGGCGGCGGCAGTGCTGGAGATATGGAACTCAACCAACCCGCTGCCATCGGCACAGCCAATAATGGTGGATCGTTCGCCGGCCTTCTCGATGAAGTTAGGATCTACGATAGCGCTATGTCCGCGTCTGAAATCCAGTCAGTGATGACACTCGTCCCCGAGCCGGCCACGGCCACGTTTGCAGGTTTGCTGGGTCTGGCTGGGCTGATGGTGCGCCGCCGTCGGGCCACTCTATAAGGGCTGCCCCTCTACAGTTCCCACTTTGAAAACGGGGTAATGCTTGCATTACCCCGTTTTGTTATCCACCGAAAACTTTATGTATCATCCCGTCTCCGGTCTCATCGAGCGCACCCGGATCATCCTTGCAGGCTCAGCCATTATCGCGCCCATGCCCCCTGCTACGGCCGCGGAGATCACCAGCGAACCGCACGCTGCCCTGTCTGCCGCTACGGCGGCGTTGTTCGAGGAACTCGGTAAGGAGCAGACCAGCCTCGACTTCCTCAATCCCATCGACGACACGCATGCGCTGCGCTATCTTTACGCCTCTGCCATGTCCACCGGCGGCGTGGCGGTCGGGGACTTCGACAAGGACGGGAAGCCGGATATTTTCCTCACGAACGGCCCGGGCCGGAACAAGCTCTTCCGCCAGGCGGGGCCGATGAAATTCGAGGACGTGACCGCGAAGGCCGGCGTGGATGGCGGCGATGCCTGGGGCGTAGGCTGCGCCTTTGCCGATGTGGACGGCGACGCCGACCTCGACCTCTACGTCTGCAATTATCTCTCGTCCAATCAACTCTACATCAACAAGGGCGACGGCACGTTTGATGAGCGGGCAAAGGCCTTCGGTCTCGATTTCACCGACTCCAGTCACACGCCGGCGTTCTGCGACTACGACGGCGACGGCAAGCTCGACCTCTATATCCTCACCAACCGCTGGTTCCGTCCGGAAGGTTTTCCGGACGAGCAGACCATCGTCATGGGGCCCGGCCAGCGTCCCCGGATAAAACCGGAGTTCGAGAAGTTTTACGACGCCGTGCAGACGAGTGCGACCGGCTTTACTACGAACGTCGTCGGCCGCCCGGACATCCTCTGCCGCAACAACGGCGACGGCACATTCACCGACGTGACAGTGAAGGCCGGCATCAAACATCGTGGCCACGGACTTTCCGCCACGTGGTTCGACTGGACGGGCGACGGGCGCCCGGACCTCTGGGTGGGCAATGACTTCGACGACGCCGACAAGCTCTACGTCAACAACGGCGACGGCACCTTCACCGATGCCACGCTTACCTCGGTCGGGCATCTCTCATGGTTCTCGATGGGCGCGGATTTCGGTGATGTGAATGACGACGGGCTCCAAGACTTCTTCATCGCCGACATGTCGGGGACCAATCATTTCAAGCAGAAGACCCTGATGGGCTCGATGGGCGACAAGCAGTGGTTCATGGAAAACGCGCGCCCGCCGCAGCTCATGCGCAATTCGCTTTACTTGAACGCCGGCAGCGGACGCTTCGTCGAAGGGGCTTACCTCGCCGGGCTCGCGAACTCGAACTGGACATGGGCCGCGCGTCTCTGCGACTTCGACAACGACGGACGCA
Organism: Akkermansia muciniphila; assembly: GCA_945861415.1. Lineage (GTDB taxonomy): Bacteria > Verrucomicrobiota > Verrucomicrobiia > Verrucomicrobiales > V1-33 > V1-33. The sequence continues at coordinate 22,304 of CAMAUV010000018.1, forward strand.
ACGACCTTTACCTGCAATGCGGTATGTCCCGGAACTTCAACGAAAAGGACGATCCCACGGTGCGGAAGGACTCGACGAAAAAGTCCCAGTGGGAGCGTTTCAAGCACATGCCGCCGCTCAAGGAGCAGAACATGGCCTTCCGCAACAAGGGCGGCCTGAAGTTCGAGGACGTCGCGAAGGCGTGGGGACTCGACCACCTCGGCATGAGCTATGGCTGCGCCGCCGGCGATCTCGACGGCGATGGCGACCTCGACATCGTCAGCGTGAGGCTCGACGAGCCGGTCGTGATTTACCGTAACAACAGCCAGGAGGGCCATCGGGTCACCCTGCGCTTCGCGGGCACGGCCTCGGACCGTTCCGGAACCGGGGTGATGGTCCGGCTAGAGACCGCATCCGGCGTTCAGGTGCGCGAACTCACGCTGGCCCGTGGCTACCTTGGCTGCGACGAACCGCTCGTGCATTTCGGGCTCGGCGCTGACGCCACCATCAAGCGGCTCCAAGTTCGCTGGCCCTCCGGCCGTATGCAGGTATTTGAAAACCTCGACGCTGACCGTCGCTACACGGTTACCGAACCGGCTACAGTAACCGCTCCGGCTCCTGCGCCCACCGCAGCCCCCGCACCCCTCTTCCAAGCCAGCCCTGCCCTCGCAGCTGCGGTGCATAAAGAGAAACCCTACGATGACTTCGCCCGTGAGATCCTGCTGCCGAATAAAATGTCCCAGCTCGGCCCCTGCCAAGCGTGGGGGGATGTGGATGGCAACGGGCATGACGATCTCTTCCTCGGCAGCGGCCGTTACAGTAGCGGCCGTTACAGTAGCGGCCGGCAGTTGCTGCTCAATCAGGGCGGAGGCAAATTCACGGCATCGGCTCCTTTCGCAGAAGACACGCTCTACGAAGACATGGGAGCGCTCTTCTTCGACGCGGACAAGGACGGCGACGCTGACCTCTACATCGTGAGCGGAGGTGTCGAATGTGAACCCGGTTCCTCTACCCTACAGGATCGACTCTACCTCAACGACGGCAAAGGGAAGCTGTCTTCTGTTACGTCTGATGCCCTCCCTTCCGAGACAGACAGCGGAGGCCCGGTCGCCGCCGCGGACTTCGACCGCGACGGAGACCTTGACCTTTACGTCGGTGGTCGCTGCGTGCCTGGGGCCTACCCTACTGCCGCGAAGAGCCATCTACTGCGCAACGACGGGGGGAAATTCACCGCCATCACCCCGCCGGAGCTCACTGCCACCGGGATGGTCACCGCGGCAATCTGGACGGACTCAGACGGCGACGGTTGGAGCGATCTCCTCATCGCTCATGAGTGGGGAGCCCTCGAACTTTTCCGCAATACCATGGGCAATCTCGCCCGGGTCGAGCGCACTGGCGTCGAAAAGCTCACAGGGTGGTGGAACGGCCTAGCCAGCCGCGATCTGGATGGGGACGGAGACATTGATATCATCGCCACCAACTACGGACGGAACACCAAATACCATCCCGATCCCGCGCACCCTGCCCTGATCTATTACGGCGACATGGATAGCAGCGGGCAGTCGCAGATCGTCGAGGCGGAATACGAGGGTGACCACATTGTGCCGATTCGGGGCCGCAGCTGTTCCTCGCAGGCGATGCCATTTATCACAGGCAAGTTCTCCACCTACAAAGCCTTCGCCCTCGCCAACCTGTCCGAGATTTATACCGCGCAGAAGCTGGAGAGCGTCAGCAAGTTCACGGCAGCCGTGCTCGACTGCGGCATTCTGCGCAACGACGGTAAAGGCCGGTTCACTTTTGAGCCGCTGCCCTGGGCCGCCCAGATCAGCCCATCCTTCGGCGTTGCCATTGCGGAACTGAACGGCGACACCTCGCCAGATGTCGTCCTCGCGCAGAACTTTTACTCTCCTCAGATCGAGACAGGGCGCATGTCCACTGGCCTCAGCCTACTACTCACCGGCGACGGTAAAGGCGGCCTGTTGCCGGTGTGGCCCACCAGCAGCGGCATCTTAGAACCCGGCGACGCAAAGAGTCTCGTTGTTTCCGATCTCAATGCCGATGGCTGGCCGGATATCGCCTTTGGGCTAAACGATGCTCCCATGAGTGCTTTCCTAGCGCGCCCCGCAACCGGCGGCGGCAAGGTGGTCAGTATACGGCTCAAGGGCAAGGCAGGCAACCCTCATGCCATCGGAGCGTCGGTCACCTTTACGACCAGTGGTGCTGGATCTCAGAAGGCCGAAGTGCAGGCGGGGTCCGGCTACTTATCCCAGGCGCCGGCTGTGCTCTCGTTCGGAATACCCCCGGGTTCGAGCATGAAAACGGTTACCGTGCGCTGGCCCGACGGTAAAACTTCCACGCACGATACCCCCGCCCCCGCCGGCCACATCATTGAATTGGTTGAGCCGGCGCGCTGACAAAGCATAGCCATTCTCAAAAGTTTTGTGATGAAACGCTCACCGCCCATCAGGGGCGTGAGGCACTTGTCCCATTGCGTCACCCCCGGGCAGCGCCTCAAGCACCGGCGGAGTTTCATTGCCGGGGAAGGCTTTCGATTTTCCATCAGGCTCCGGTGGAGGGAATCAGGGCGGCGACGCCGGACTGCGCCACGGCTGATTCGACTGGTAGAGCTTGAGGCGGCTCTTTATGCCTTCGCCGGCGGGGCCGCTGTTAGCGGGCAGGAGAGAGATGGCTTTCTGTGCAGCGGCGACGGCCTCGGGATACTGCCCCTTATTGGCGAGGGCGAGGGCGAGGCTGTCGAGGAAGTCGGGGTTTTTCTCTTTGGTGGCCGAGCAGAGGCGCTGGGTCAGCATCAGGGCCTCATCCGGTGAGCGGATGGCGTCATCGGGATGGCCGGCGAGGAGACGTGCCAGCGCGTTGGCGGCCTCGAGCGTGCGGGGCGAGTCGCTCAGGGTCTGCTTGTATTGCTGGATGGCGGCACGGGGATCGTTAAGGCTGACAAGGACGCCAGCGAGACGGTAACGGGCGGGCGCATCCTTCGGATTGGCAGCGAGGAATTCATCGTAAATGGCGCGTGCTTTGGCAAACTGCCTCGAGCGCTCATATAGATCGGCGAGGTCGGCTTTCAGGCTGAGGTCGGTGGAATTGATTTTGACGGCGGCGAGCATCTCGGCGGCAGCTTCTTCGGCTCGTCCTGCGCCGAAGAGTTCTTGCGCGAGCGCTTTGCGGATGCGGAGGTCGACAGGAATCAAATCGCGTGCGGCGGTGAGGGAGGCGATGGCGCGGTTCTTGTGCTTACTGCTGGCCGGCTGGAGCAGTCCGGCCATGTAATAAATATCGCCAAGCTGGTCCTTACGCCCGGGTTGTTCTTGCTGCGGAGTCAGGACGGCGATGCATCGGTCGAGGTATTCGATGGCGGCGTCAGCCTCGTCGTGATCAAGCATGAGGCTGGCAACGCGCTGCGGGTCGGCGCGACCGGCTTTTTCATCCACCCAGCGGCCCGGGAACGGAATGGCGGCAGCACGGCGCTGGCTGGGATCGGCATCGGAGAGCTTCAGGTCCGCCAGCAGTTGCGCGGAAGTGACGCTGCCTTTGTAGATCGCGATGAGCTCGCCCTTGCCGTCAGCAAGGAAGGTTGCGGGCAGCGGGAGAGGCTTCCAGCGGTCGAGCACAGAGCGCTGGAGGTGGTCGAGGGCGTGGAGGCCCTGTTCGTGGAGGCGGGCGCCGGCGAGGCTAAAGCTGAACTTCTTTCCGAGGGCGGCAACCTTGGTAGGATCGGATGTGGTATTCTCGCCGAGGGAGTCGGTGTTGAAGGCGACAATATCTACTCCGGCGGCGGTGAATGCGTCCTCATGCGCGGCCCACTCGGTGAGTTCGGCGATGCAAGGGGCGCACCAACTGGCCCAGATGTTGATGACAGTGGGCCGTCCGGATTTCGGCTCCCACGGCTGCGTAGTGCCGTCGGCGGTAATGGTGGTTAGTTGCGGGAGCGGGAGTCCTGGGGGGACGACGATGCGGGCGGACTCGTCGAGCGCCGCGGGTTGGGACTCGGAAGGGGTAAGAGGCTGGCGTCCGGCGGGCGGAGTGAAGACTTCCGCGCCCTTGCCGGCGAGGATGCGGTAAAATTTTCCTGCCTCTAGGCCCGTGATTTCCTGGGGTTTGCCGCCTGGCCAGCGGATGACCAGCTTTTCAATGCCGGTGGCATCGCCGAGACCGAAGTGGAGCCAATTGCTGGACTGCGAGAGGAACCCTTCGCCACCGCGAAGCGTGCGGATGCGCACCGGGTGCTTGCTGCCGCGGAGGTGGAGTTCGAGACGGGCGCCGATAGCGTCGCGGTTGGCTAAGATACCATCACCGCGGAGTTTAAAAGCGACGAAGGGACGGGGCTGAGCGTTGTTTTTCAGAAAACGAACGCGCGGTGCGGTGCGGGCGGTGAGCCAGACATCGAGGTCGCCGTCGAAGTCCCAGTCTACAGTGGCCAAACCGCGACCATCGTCCGGGAAGTCGAAGCCGGTGACGTTGGAAACGGTGGCGAAGGATGGCGAGTCGCCGCCGCAGTTGAGGAAGGCGCAGTCGCGTTCATTGCCACTGAAGGAGCGGTCTTCGTGGAGCAGGCGGTTGAGGGCGCGCCAGCCCTGCTTGTAGCGCAGTGTGGCCTGTCCGGAGAAGTCATTGACCGGTGATTGCGACACGACCTGCCGCCAATAGACACTTCATAAGTCCCCGCTGTCCGCGGTGGTGATGAAGCCATTGGTAACGAGAACATCGTCGAACCCGTCGTTGTTGAAGTCCACGAACTTGGATCCCCACGCCCAGCGTCCCAGAGTGACTCCCGCCTTGATACTGACGTCTTGAAAGGGCTTGCCGGGCACCGCAAGGAAGAGGCTGTTGCCCTGGGCGATGTGCTGGAACTCGGCACGGACGGATTCCGGCAGATCCTTTTTAAACTGCTGCTGATAAGTAATGCGGTTGCCGGCGCTGGAAAACATGTTGCTCGTGTAGAGGTCCATGTGACCATCGTGGTTGAAATCGGACCACGTCACCGCCATGCCGGAGGACGTGTCCTCTACGCGGAATTCCGCGGCGGCATCGGAGAACTTCCCGCCGTTATTGCGGTAGAGACAGTTCCGTCCGTAGTCATTGGCCACGTAGAGGTCCTGATCGCCGTCATTGTCAAAGTCCTCCCATGCGGCGGCGAAGGTGAAGCGGGTGTTGTTCTGCGAGATGCCCGAGACTCTCGTCACGTCCTCGAAATTAAAATTGCCCGCGTTGCGCCAGAGCATGCTCTCGCCGCCGTTGTTGGCATCGTGAAACGGCATCGGTTCCCCCATGGCCCCGCTGCGCATGGAGGCGGCAGCTGGATTGTAGCCGCTGATGTAAAAGTCCACGAGTCCGTCGTTGTCGTAGTCGGCGGCGGCCATGGAAAACGACTGGGCCTTGGTGCTGGAGCCAAACTCAAGGGTGAACCTGCCCTTGCCATCGTTGGACATGATGAGCACGCGGAAATCTTGGGCGACGATCAGGTCGCGATCGCCATCGTTGTCTAGGTCCACCATGAGGGCCGAAGCGCAGTAGTCGAGCCATCCGGTTGCGCTCTCGGCGGTGACGTCGCGCAGGGTGCCGTCGGGGTTCTGGATGAACATGCGGTTCGGCAGCCCCCCCTGCTGGCAGATGTAGAGGTCGTCGAGTTCGTCGTCGTTGATGTCGCCGATGGCGAGGCCGTGGTTGGCGACGGCGTCCAGCCCGAGGTCGCGGGGGAGGCGGTCGCGCCAGTGATCGGTGGGAACGAGGAGTTGCTCCTGAAAGGATTTGTTCCCGGCCATGACGGCGGTGGTCGCGTCCATGAACAATTTGCCGCCCTCTTTCCCCTGGACGATTTCCTCGAATGCCAGGACGCGCACGGCGGTGAGCAGCGGAGGCTGCCCCTCCGCGGTGAGCCAGTCACAGCTCCATGTGCCGTTGAACTGCCGGCGGGAGTCCGGGGCGTTGGCCGCGATGTCCACGATGATGGATGTGGTCACTGACGACGGGCTGGTGCGCTCCACACGATAGATTTTCAGGTGGGGCTCCATTACCGGCGCGGCGGTCCTGATGGTGTTGAGGTTGGCAGCAAAGGCATCGAGCCCGGCCGCAGTGTCCGTGCCGGCTGGAGCGCGAAGAACCTGGAGCCGGCCGTCGTCGAACACATTCTCTGTCTTCGCGGGCCGAACGGGAACGGAGGTGACCGTCTTCGCGGCGATGCCGGCCAAGCTCTCGCCAGTAATCGGCCCGGAGGCGCTGAGCAGGTCCTCCAGATGGTGCAACTGCACCATCGCCGCACTGCTGAAGGCCTCAGATTCCCAGCCGTCCTTGAGCGGGTCCATGCGGTCGTAGGCGTCCTTGAGCGGGGCGATGAACTTCTTCTCCTGTCCCGGCGCAACTGCGGTCTCCTGAGGGCCGGCCGGAGTGGATGGCACCGGGACGACTTCCGTTGCGGGTGCTTGGGTAATCGCCGCAGGTGGCGCGGCGGGAGCGGGTGGAGGATTCGCTCCGGCGCCACCTTCCTCCTTCCTCCCGCAAGAGACCAGCGCCACGGCGGCTGAGAGCCTCACCAAGAGTGCTGCCGTTCGGAAAAGGCCTGTTCTCAAAAACTGCATCAAATTGTCAAAAAAACGGGCTGCGTCGCCGTGGCCCGCTCGAAGCAAGAACGATTACAGACGTAATCTTTATCGGCGGCGGCGCAGGAGCGCAACCAGACCGAGGAGACCAAGCGCGCCTGCGTGAGGTTACGTAAATGCAAGAAACTTTTAATCAAAAAATCATTTTTTTCGATGGCGTGAGTCCGTGGAGGTGACGATGATAAGCTCCGGTCCCTTCCAGAGGAGCTTCGAAACAGAGGCGTTTATTTAATGTTTGTTTAATTCCCATTCTGCTAGTGGCTAGAGTTTTCCCTCTAAAATTAACCTTGATTATTTACAACGCAAATCAAATTCGGCACTCTTGAACCATCGCACCCCCCAAATAAATCATGACAAAGGCAAAAACAACCCGGGTGGCCAGGCTCCTGGCCCTCTTCGCATTGAGTCTGACTGCCACGGCCGAGCAGGTCGTCATCAGCGAGATTCATTACCATCCCAAGCCGGGCAAACCGGAGTTTATCGAGGTGCACAATCTCACGGCGACGGTCTTCGACATCGCGGAGTGGAAATTCTCCAACGGAGTGGACTTCGCGTTTCCGCAGTTCGACGGCACGAGCCCGGCGAGAAGGGCGCGCACGTTTCTCGGGAAAAATGAGCGCATTCTCATCACCAATGTAACCGAGGCGCAGCTGCGCACGGCCTACCCTTCTATCCCAGCGGCAGTGAAAGTCTATGGCCCATGGACGGCGGGACAACTACTAAGCAACGGCGGCGAAACGATCCGGCTGGATGACCGGAACGGGGTGCGGATAAGTGAAGTATCCTACGGCGACGACGGCCGGAAGTGGCCGGTCTCCGCGGACGGCGCGGGGCACTCGCTGCATCTGGTGCGGCCGAACTACGGCATGAATAATTGGCGCAACTGGGCTCCGAGCGTCGTCCCGGAAGGCTCGCCGGGGGCTACGGAGCCGGCATCAGCAGTTCCTGCGGGCCGTATCGTGCTCAACGAAGTCCACTTCGCCCCGGATGGCACCATCGATTGGGTCGAACTACGGGCGACAACCGCCAGTGCGGTGACATTAACCGGGTTGAAACTCGCCACGGCCCTGAATCTGTCCGGCGGAGTGGAGCTGACGGGCACCATCCCCGGCAACGGTATCGCCAGCTTCGCCGTCTCTTTCGCACCGGACGCCAATGGCGAGATTCCCGTGTTCCTCGCGACGGCAGGCGGGGCCGTGCTGTCGGCGCAGAGATTTGACCGCCGCGGCGATGTAACTGTGGAATCTTCCCAGGCAAGACCACAGCTAGGAGTTGCGGGAGATGAGTGGTTCACCGGCCCCGGCCACACCCGGAACGCAGTGAACGTCCCCCTAGAGGTCACCGACATAGTTATCAACGAAATTATGTTCGATGCGCCGTCGGATGCGCGGAACAGCGAATTCATCGAGCTGTATAATAGGGGAGCGGCACCGGTGAATCTCACCGGCTGGAAGTTTGTGGATGGTATCAGCTATGATTTCCCGGTCGGCACGACGATCAACCCGGGAGCGCATATCGTCGTCGCGGCGGACCCGGCATTTATCGCAGCATCCTACCCCGGGCTTGTAGCGCTCGGTCCCTTCTCCGGGACGCTAAGCGACGGCGGTGAACTGCTCCGGCTCGAGGACGGAAGGCGGAACCTCGCCGACCAAGTGGATTACCTGGCCGGCGGCGACTGGCCGGAGCTCGCCGATGGCGATGGCAGCAGCATGGAGCTGAAGCATCCCTCCATGAACAACGACTTCCCGACGGCGTGGGCGGACAGCAACGAAACCAACAGCGCACCATTCCAGACCTTCACCTACATCGCGCCTTTCACGCAGGTGAATTGGCAAGCGCTCAGCAGCAGCAACGAACTGCACATGCATCTCGTGGGCGACTCCCACGTCATTGTGAAAAACGTCTCACTGCGACTGAACGGCGCGGGAGCGAACATGGTGAGTAATCCGACCACGATGTCCTCCAATGCCCTCAGTTCCGGCGGATGGGTCTTCCAGGGCACGCACGGCGCGAGCAACATCCAGCTTGGCGAGATCAACCTCATCGCCACCGGCCACGGCGATAACAAAGCGAACCGCGCAGAGGTGGACCTCAGCCCATCTCCCTCCTTCAATCAGAACTACACACTGACTTTCGACGCCCGCTGGGTGAGCGGCAAGTCGCGCCTAATCGTCCAGACTATGGACCACGGATTCGGCACGAGCTTCGCGCTGCCGGTGCCGAACGATCTCGGCACTCCCGGCGCGGCGAATTCCCGTCTCCTCGCCTCCCCTGCCCCCGCGGTGAGCGAGGTCTTCCATAGTCCCGCTGTTCCCACGCCGACGACACCGGTGAAGATCACCGCGCGCGTCGCCGCCGCCGGGACCACCCCAGTGGTGGAAGTCTTACACCGCCTAGACAACGGAGCAAACTACACCCTTCCCGCCAGCACATGGACGCGCACCACCATGGTGGACAACGGCACTGGGGCCGACTCCGTGGCAGGCGACGGTATTTACTCCGTGGCTCTCGCCCCACCGCTCTACCAGACCCAGGGGAACATCGTGATGTTCTACGTGGAAGCATCCGCTGGCGGTCTCTCCACCAAAATGCCGCAGTTCGGGGCGTTGCGTCCAGCTTTGTTCATGAAGGACAACCGCACCATGGCCACCACACTGCTGCGTGAGCGTATCGTCATGTCCACATGGGATCGCAACGCGCTAACCGGCACCGGCAACACTGCGACCTATGGCTTCGACTATCCGCGCATGTCGAATCAGTTCTTCAACTGCACGGTCATCAACAACGAATCCGAAATCCGCTACACCGCCGGCATACGGAAGAGCGGCAGCCCCTTCACCCGCGACGGCGGCAGCGGCCTTGGTCACGGCAAGGTCCAGCTTCCCGGAGACCGGCTTTTCCGCCAGCGCAGCAAGACCGTCATCGATCCTTCTGGCGCGAGTGTCACGCCGCGTTACTACGACGACCGCATTGCCCGCTATTTCCTCTATCTCATGGGTCTGCCCAGCAGCGAAGCTGAATACGCCCACTACGCGATCAATACCGACGGCTTCGCGCTCAGGGAACTGCACGAACCCATCGCCACCGATATGCTCGACCGTATATGGGACAACGGCAGCGAGGGCACCCTTCTGCGCATTGATGATGAATGGCACTTCCCCGACGACGCGTCCAATGACGGCGGACGTGACAGCCGGAACGCCGAATGGATTTACAAGAACAGCACCAATCCGATCCGCTACCAGAGCGAGTGGATCATGCGGTCACGGGAGAATGATCACGACTACAGCACCTTCATTGAGTTTGTCCGTAAAGTGGGGCCCAACACGCTGACGGAAGCAACCATCAATCGCATGGCCGACCGCGACATGCTCTGCCTCAGCGCCGCCGTGCGCGGCTACGATGCCGACTGGGATACCATCACGGTGGACCGCGGTAAGAACGCCTACTTCTACCGTCCGCCGGACAACGGACGCTGGATGCTGCTCCACTGGGATGGCGACCGGGTCTTCGAGGACGCCAACCGCGGCTTTCTAGGTAACCTTGGCGGGATTCAAAACTATTTCAACAAGCCCTACATCCGGCGGACTCTGAACTACTACCTGACCGAGTTGATCAACCGCTATGCCAAAGGCTCCGCCCGCACTGAAGCATGGATGCAGGCCGAGATCGCCGCCGTGGCCGGCAGCGGAGTCGTGATGTCCGATGCCCACTATCGAAATTGGTTCAACAACCGCGAGACTCCTGCACGCAACTTTATCGGTGCCCCCTACACGACCGCCTTCGCCATCACCACCGTTTTGCCCACTACAACTGCCGCCGCCATCAACATCAGCGGGACGGCCCCCTCCTCCGTTTATAAAGTCCAAGTTCAAGGCCAACCGTGGGTGACAGAGACATGGTCCAGCACAACGATATGGACTCTCAATACCATCGCCCTGCGTAACGGAGCTAACACGGTCGTCGTCGAAGGCGTGAATCACGACGGCGTCATCATCTCTACGCAGAACTTCACCACGACCAAGACGGGCAATTCACCACCGCTCATGGCGCTGGAAACCAATCCCGCCTCCCAAAACGTCAGTCTTAGCGAGTCCTTCGTCCTCAACGCCACCACCAGCACCGACCCTGAAGGAGCGCCCCTGACCTTCACATGGTCTCCGGCTGCTGCGAACTCCGCGTTGAATGCCGCAGGCGGGCTCGCCACAGCCTCTTTTGCCACGCCCGGGCTATATAATTTCACCGTCATTGCCAGCGACAACGCAGGCGGCACCACACCCATCACCCGCCAGGCCGCAGTCTATGGACCGGGCGGATTCAGTAACTTTGGAACGGACAGCCTTGAGTCGTTTTGGGAACTGCGGAACATCGTTGCAGTGAACAACCTACCCGGCAGACCCACCTACTCACTGCAAAACCATCCGGGACGGCTCCACCTCCAGATTCCACCCGACCAGGCCTTCCCTCTCGGCACTCCCCAACTCCCCCTTCCGCCGGCCTCCATCTATGTGGACTACGGCAGCGTCTGGGCCTTCAATGACGCGAACATCGAACTTGGCACCTCCTTCGCGCAACCCGCCTTCGACGACTCCCTCTGGCCCACCGGCCAAGGCCTGCTCGGAGTTGATTCCAATACCAACTTCATCCAGCCCATACGCACGAGTATGCGTCTCGACAGCGTCGGCAGTCTCCTCACCTACTACCTGCGCACTGAGTTTCAATTCGACCGGACTGCCGCCGGTTCGCGCATCCTTATTGAATGTTATGCCGACGACGGCGCCCGATTCTTCCTCAATGGGCAGGAAGTGGGCCGCGTCCGCCTGCCCGCCGCTCCAGCGGTCATAGACAAAAACACCCCCGCCAACACCAGCCGCAATCCCGAGGCTGCCGCTGGCGCACCCGCACTCGATATAGGCGCGGTGAACACAGACGGCACGAACTACCTAGTAAACGGCACCAACGTCTTGGCAGTGGATCTGCACAACCAGTCACCCGGCTCCTCCGATATCGTCTTCGGCGCAAAGATGACCATCGCATCCTACCCCCTCGGCACCGGCGGCGGACTCGCCTCCATCATCCACCCATGGATCAAACGCGACTTACCCGCCACCAATGACTGGGTGCTCCAGACCGACCTAGAGCTCCAGGGCATCCAGACCGGTAACTTCTACTCCGGCCTGCTTGTGGAAGTCCTTCGCGGCGGGGAGACCTTTCGCTACGGCATAGGCTACCGTAACGGCACCGAAGTTGCAGTCATGTCCGTCTCTCCTTCCGGCCTCACCGGCACCCTTGCCACCACCGCCTACGATCGCACCGACAGCGTCGCCGTACGTATCCGGCGCGAGGGCGCCGCGCTGATCTTCGAGTGGCGCCCCGGCGCGACCTTTGTGGAACTAAACCGCTTCACCCTCCCTGCGGGCAGCACCGTCATTGAGGGCGGCCCTTTCGCCTCAACCGAATCGGCCGAGACCCTAGACGTCCTCTTCGACTACACGATGCTCGTGGACCCATCCTCCACCTCTTCCACAGCCGGCGAACTTGTGATTACTGAGGTCATGTATAAACCCAATGGAGGCGAAGCCTACGAGTATGTTGAACTTCACAACGCCGGTGGCGCTCCCATCAACCTTGCCGGCTTCCGCTTCCCGCAGGGCCAGCCGTTCGATGAATTCGTCTTCCCGAACGTCACCATCACACCGGGAGCCTATATGCTTGTCGTTAGCGACCTCGCTGGATTTCGCTCCCGCTATGGCAACGCCCTCGACCCCCTCATCATCGGTGAATGGCTAGGCGGTAACCTCAGCAACTCTGGCGAAGTCATTACCATTCTCGACAACGTGGGTCTCGTGGTTCTCTCGTTCGAATATAGCGACGCTGCTTCTTGGCCGAGCAGTCCCGATAACGCAGGCAACTCCCTCGTCCTGAAAAATTCGGCCACCGGAAACACTAGTAACGGAGCCGACTACTCCGGCAGTGCCGCAGTGGGAGGCTCCCCTGGGACCTCAGAACAAAGTCCCTTCGCGGCATGGATGGCTGCCCGCGGCGAGACCGATCCACTCGCCACCATTGCTGGCTCTTCCGTCAACAACCTTCTCACCTACGCTTTCGGAGTGGACCTAGCCAGCAACAATCCCGCCGTCGTGCAGCTGCAATTCGGCACCACTCCGGGCCTAACTCCGCAGGAGACCATGGCCTTCCGCCGGCGCCTAGGAGATCCCTCTTTCAGATTTGAAGTCGAGTGGTCTCAAAACGCTACCGCCTGGACCTCTGCCACCGCAAGCCTTGTGCAACTCTCCAGAGCCCCCGTTGGCGACGGCACCGAACTCGTGACCTTCCGCATCGATCCGCCCCTGAGCGCCGAGCGCCGGGCCCTCCTTCGCGTGCGTGTCACATCACGGTGACCTCCAGCCACGGTCGCATGTAAATAGTCAGTGATGCGCCTAGCATCTCAGGCAGCCTTTGAAGAGACGGGCTTTGGCCCCGACGGGGAACGGAGTCCTAAGAAACCGTCCAAAGATCATCAAGCGCTGAAGGGACGGGATACCGATGCCCCACCGGTAAACTGCCCCGCGCTGAGCGACGTCTTGTGTAAAGGTTGGGCCTTTGGTCTATAGGCTTCAGTCGATAAATAGCCCGATGCGGGGAAGCTGCCCCTTACCAAAAGAAGTGGGCGACTCGTGCGGATGAGCGTGATCGGCTAAAGGTCATACCCCAACCGGAACGCCCTCAAGTTACCATTTCTAAAAAGCTGCCTTGCTGCTATCAAAGGTTCATCGCGCCGGTCGTGGCGCAGAAAACCAGAGAACCAGCATCCCTATGAGCCTCCTGTCTGATTCCTTAGGCACCAGATCACGGGTTCACCGAACGCCGCCGGGATTATCGAATTTTACTTTACGTCACGGATTCCGGGTCACGCGGTAGAACACCCGCCGCTTTCCGGGAGTGGGAGTGGCCGCGAATGCCGTGTCGGTGTAACTAGTCTCGATGGCCATTCCGGGATAGGCGTCATCAAGTTCTGCCCATGTTGTCATATCCGTCGATGCCTCGACCTTCTAGGTGGCCCCGAGCGCAGAGGGGAACGTGAGGGTCACGGCGCCTGAAACGGGATTCCGGACGACATTGGTGATCTCGAAGGGGCGCGGATTGACGGTCACCTGCAATCTCTTATCGGTCAGGGTAAAAGTGCCGCCGGTATACGGTCCGGGCGCCAACTGGAAATCGCTGAGGTCAACTCCGCTGGGCGTCGCTCCTTCAAAGTCAATCAGGTCGTAGGTGTTTTCCCCCGCTGTGTCCCCGGCGTCCACGAGGGACACGGTCACTCCCCCGGCTGACGGACTGCCGGTGAAGCTACCACCCGGAATCCGCAGCAGGTCACTGGTCGCGCCCAGTTCAAAGATCAGTTTCGAGCCGTCATTCAGTGTCAGCCCGTTCTTGAGTGTGAACGTGTCCACGCCGTTATTGACCGACGGATCTCCCGGGGAAATCGCCCCGCCGGAGTTGACAGTCGGCCTGCCTCCAGTTGTTGTCGCCGGGTGGTTGCCGCCGCCCACGGCACCGGTGCCGCCCAAGGTGCCGCTGGAATTGACGATTATCTGGCCATAGGTTCCTAACCCGGAGCCGGCCGCGTTGTTCACCAGCAGCACTCCCCCGTCAACCTCGTTGCTGCGATTGGGTTGCCGCCACGGAGCGTGGGTCTCGAAATCGTATGTCGCCACTGCCGTGCCGGCCCCGGTCTTCCTATACCCTATTAGCTTGGAGCCGTTGACTGTGGTGCGCTCATTTTCTCCGTTCCAACCATAACAGTAAATTTGGCCCGGGTAAGTTAATTTGGCGTTCTGGGCGACGTCTAGGACAATGTAGCAACTTTCCTCCACCTCAAAGCGGACATTCGCCACATGCTCGCCCCTCAATGCTCGCACGGTGGTGTCTTTGTTAGCATAGATGAAACCGTTCAACAAGGTGTAGCTCTCCGTAGAATCGAAGATTAAAGTTTCCAAGGTTGACGGGTTACCGTTTAGTATATTTTCAGCGTTAACACTGATCGCGCCGCCGGGCGGGTTCAAGTCCGGGAAAAACGCCATCGAAATAGGGAGGGTATCGTTTAACCAGTTCGAGGCGGTTTCCCACGTCTCGTCAGCCGGTTCATCCCAAATACCCAAGCCGGACGGATATGCCGCGGCGACGGTATACACACGGTTGACGAGAGTGTCCGCGGAAGTGACAGAGAAGGCGACCAAGTTGTTAAAGTTCTGAACGGAGCCGCTCAGCTTATCGCAAGTTGCGCCATCCGAGAGCAGGAAGGTGGGGGCGAAGTTCGCCAAGTCCGCCCCGGGAAGCACGGGGATTGTAATTGTAAGCGCCGTATGGTCAATCACCGGCCTGCCGCTCACAAACGGGTCATTGGCTGTGAAGGACTTGATGTCCGCACCGGACGACGGCGCAAACGAGGCAATAAGGACGGCCTCTCTTTGCGCGGCAGCAGCAATGGTCCACGTGGCGCTGTAATCGCCGGAAGTAGCGTTGGCAAGGTAGCTTGCGCCAGAACCCGAACCGGTGGAGCCATTCGGGCGCAAATAGATGGCCGTATCTCCCCCGCCTATGATCCCGCTACCTACCTGAAACGGCGCCTGACTGTGTCCTGCAATGTCAACTATTAGCGCTCCCTCGCTGACCGCGAGGGGACCGGCGGTCAAAGATTGCGTATTGCCGTTCTGGGCGGTGGCGGAGCCCTCCCAACCGCGCACACCGGTCGCATACAGGGCACCCAGAACGTTTCCTTGGACCTGGTTGCCTGGACCATTGAGCGCCACCTCGATCAGCCCGCTGCCGGTTGGTGGACTCAGCAGGTAATAGACCTGCACGAAAGCCCCGGCCACTCCGCTGTTAGCTGATATTCTATCCCCCAGTGTCAAGGGAGTCTGCGTCACCCCGTCGTTCCAGACGAACGTGGCCGCCTGTGCCCCGGTGAACGATCCTTCGCCCGTAACCTAGGCGACAAGGATCCCGTCCGGCCCCGGAGTAAATGTGAACGGAATCGAATTTACGAAGACGTTGTTTGCCGTAAAGCCGGAAAAGGCAGTCGCGGTGACGGTGGTTGGAGCGGCCGTTGCACTATCGACTATGGATAGCAGAGCGAAAAGGAACGCCGCCACGCTCCTTGGGGTAGTTTGAATGAATCGGCTCATCCTGTTTATTTGGTTCTGATGTTAATGTTTATCTAAGCACTAAACTTAAAAAATACGTCAAATTTGCGCTTTCATGAATTTTTCCACGAGGCGTCAATATTTATTTCATGGTAATTTATTAAGGCAAAAACGCAGGGGCAGCGCATCGGGAGTGGCGCGCCTCTGGACGCCATGCAGACGCAACCCCGCAGCGACTTTGCACCCGGTCTGCGCGCGACCATCCGACTTGTGACTAACCCTGCGGCGGCAGGTGGCCATCGGCGGCACAATGCCGCGAAAAAGCCCTGCTGGTTGATGAGTAAATGCGAATCGAGCGCGATTACGACGATTCTTTCCTTCTGTTCGATCTGGCAGAATTTGGCTGGTGTGCCGCGTCAGCCAAACGGTCCGACCGACGATGGCACGGAAAGGCGCTCGGGTTCCGTGGTCACTTCGACTCCAAAACCGAACCCCTTCTGCCGCGTGGCCGCCTGATTGTTCGGCAGTATCAAGGCGTGATTGGCCATCATCAGGTCGATGGCCTTCCGGCCGAGCAGGCGTTTGCCGCCGAGCGTGCCGCCGTTGAGAAGCATTTGCGCGAAACGGGTCAAGTCGTCGGCCTTCGGAAAAATTCCCGATCCTCCCGCCTCGGGGCCTCGACCTAGCTCGGACCAGGTCGCGAGGATGGACTTGTCTTAAACCAATTTCCCCTCCGAACCATTTTTGTAGGTCTTCGCCAAACGATGCATCTTGTCCTGCGCTACATCAAATCCCGTGTCTTTCATTCCGAGAAGGTGGAACATCTGGCAGTCCACAATCATGCCGTTTGTGTCAGCTATGTGATGATGCCTGCGTGCTTTCCGTCGTCCACAAACCGCTTTGTCATCGTGTGCAAAACCTTGAGGCGCGCCGGATCGAACTAAGGTCAAGCCAAGGACAATTGTGCTCAGGCCGATATCGCCAGGCCCCAAGCGATTGTAAAAAACTCAAATTCGTCATTGGCGGGCTTCGGAACGGGGATGGAGGGGGGGTGCTATTCAACTGCTATCCAAGCTTCAGTGCGCCGGTGCTATCGCCGATGCGGTCGCACTTTACTCCCATGAGTTGCACCATCGAGAGCCACAGGTTGGCGATGGGCGTTCCCAGCTGGGACTTTAGATGGCGATTAGTGCTGATCGCCCCGCCTCCATGGCCTGCCACGATAGTGGGCAGGTCGCTGCAGATGTGGAGCGAGCCGTCGCTGATGCCAGAGCCGAGGGTGAAGATCGTGCTGTCGAGCAGGGTGCCCTCCCCTTCCCTGACCTCCGCCATTTTGGCTATGAGGGTGGCGAACTGCTGGATGTGGAAATGATCGAGGGCTTCGAGTCTGGTGCGCACGTCCTCTTTTCCCTGGCCGTGTGTCATGCTGTGGTGATCCACGGGTTTGTCGAAGAGGCCGTGCACATTGAGCGGTGAGCCCCAGCGCTCCGGGCTGCTCATGATGGTGCAGACCCGCGTGAGGTCGGTGCGGAAAGCGAGGATCATCAGATCGCCCATGACTTGGATGAACTCGTCGCGTGTCATGGCCTGCCACGGTTTAGTGGGCGGGGCGAGCTTGAGCTGGTCGATCTCGGCCTGGCGTTTGGTCACGCGCTCGATCTGCTTTTCAACGGTGCGCACGGACTGCATATACTCGTCGAGCTTCCCCTGGTCTACCTTGCCGAGGTCGCGATTGAGCGACTTGGCGTCGTCCATCACGAGGTCGAGTACGCTGCCGTGTTCCTGGTGTTCTTTGACGGCGAAGAGGCGATTGAAGACGGCCTTGGGGTCGCGCAGGGAGCGGGCCACGTTCCCGTGCCCGTACCACGAGATGTTGTCGAAGTAGACCGACTCGCGGTTATCCTCGTAAGGATTGCAGCTGAGTTCGAGCGAGCGAAAGGCGGTGTGCTTGCCGGCCTCTGCGGCCATAAGCTGGTCAATGGTCGTCCGGAGCGGAAAGCCGGCGGGACAAAGCTGGTCGGGGGCGGCGCTGCTGAGCCAACAGGTACCGGCCTGGGCATGGCCGTCGGTACCAGCCACCTTGATACGGTCCAGTTTTGTGAAAAGGGAGATGTGCTCGCGGACGCGAGCGAGCGGCTGCAGGGTGGGGCTGAGGGTGAAGTTGTGTCCCTCGTCCACTGGATGCCAAGCGCGCTGCACCACTCCGTTCGGAATGTAGAAGAACCCAGCCCGCACCGGCGGTTTGGCCGCGGCGGGTGCGGACGCAAATCCTCGGTTCTGCATGATTTCGAGCAAAGGCAGAGCGAGGGTGGCGCCAGCTCCGCGCAGGATGGTGCGGCGGGAAAGTGTGGTTCGCTTAAGGATCATGGCGGTTTTCACTGATTCGTTTTATGGAGGAAAGGATAGCTGGCGACGATGCTGGAGACAACTGTGGAAAACTTACCATGGTCGGCGAGGACGCGGGCCACGATTTTGTCCACTGCGGGCTTGTCGGAAAGGTCCAGTTCGCGGCCGAGCGCGTAGGTGAGCAGGTGCTGGCTGAAGGCGCGCATGAACCATTCCGGCCGTGCGAGGAGGGCGTCCTTCAAGCCGATGACGTCGTTGAACTTCGCCCTTCCGAACAACTCGCCGCTGGCATCAATCGCGAGCCCCGACTGGTAAGTATCGCGCCAGCGCCCGATGGCATCGTAATTCTCGAGGGCGAAGCCGAGCGGATCTATCTTCTGGTGGCAGGAGACGCAGCTTTCATTCTTCTGGTGGGCGACGAGGCGCTGGCGCAAGGTCACCCCCTGGGCTTCGATGGCAACGTCGTCCTGCTCGATCTCAGGAATATCATCGGGGGGAGGCGGTGGTGGCCTGTTGAAGATGACGGTGGCGACCCATGCCCCACGGCGGATCGGGCTGGTGCGCAGGGGTTCGGAAGTCATGGTGAGGACGGCGGCGGAGGTGATCACCCCTCCTTCGCGCCGGGTGTCGAGGGTCCGTCGGGTGAATCTCTGGCTGGTGGTGCTGAAGCGCTGACGGTTTCCTCTGTCGCCAAATGGGACTGTGTCCTTATACCATGACTGCAATTCGTCGGAGCGGTAGGAATAGTTGGAGTCCACCAGCAACATGATTGAGCGATCCTCTACCATAATGCTCTCAAAGAGGAGGAGGGGTTCGATCATCGTCTGGAGGCCGAACTTAAACTGCTCGCAACCGATGCGGGAGTAATAGACTTGGAATCGGTCGAAGTCGGGGACCGCGGTGATGAGGCGGTCGAGCCGCAGCCACTGACGGGCAAAATTTTCTGCCAGCGCCTTGCTTCGGGGACTCTCCAACATGCGCCTGACCTGAGCGTCGCAGACTTCCGGTTTGAGGAGATCTCCGCTACGTGCGGCGGCTAGGAGTTCATCGTCCGGCACGCTGCTCCAGAGGAAGGAGGAAAGACGGGCCGCCAATTCGTAGGGAGTGAGCGGTTCTTCCTTGCCCGCGTCGTGCTTGCGCTCGGTGAGATAGACAAAGCGGGGCGAGGAGAGGATTGCCGCCGTCACGCTCTTCATGGCCTGCGGGAAGGTCTCGTCCTTATCGATTTCGCGCTTAAAGAAAGCGACGTAGCGCCCCAACACCTCCCCGGTGACGGCGGAGCGGAAGGCGCGCTCAAGGAAGGGCCGCAGGCGCTGCTCCACAGCAGTCGGCCAGTGGTTGCGCTCGGTGTTAGGCGGTTCCGCGAAGAAGGTGCCGGTCAGTCGCGAGTAGTTGTCGAATTCCGGGGCGTTCACGATGGAGCGCCCCAGTTGCAGGAAGCTCTCCAGCAGGATGGGCGAGAGGCTGAGCTGGTCGCCCTGGTTGTTGAACCCGTGCTCGGCCTGGAGGTCGATAGCGAACGGGCTAACCCCGGTGAGGATGTGGATTTCGATCTGTTCCTTGGCGAGGGGTCGGTTGGCTACCGTCGCGTGGTCCGGAAACTGGCCCTGGGCGGGATTGAAGTAGCTGCTGCCGCGGATGACCTTTTCTGGGAGCGGATAGACGTCGCCCTTGAGGTCCAGCAAATCGCGCACCGCATTGTTGTACTCGTAGCGGTTGAGGCGGCGCATGACGACCGGTTTCAGGCGGCCCGGGGCTTGGAGGTATTCTTCGAGGTAGCCGTTGAAGAGCGCGCTCAGCTTCCGGTGATCCTCCGGTGGCAACGGATCTTCGTCCGCGGGCGGCATCTCCTGGTAGGCTAGCGCCTCCGCGACCTTGCGGGTGAGCCCGATGTTAGCGAGGAAGCCCTCCTTGGTCGTAATCTCCTTCAGGTTCACGTTGCCCTTCACCTTTTTCGTATTGCCGTGGCACTGGAAACAATGGGCCGCCAGCACGGGACGCATTTCATCGAGGGTGACTGCCAGCTTCGGAGATTCCGTTGGCCCGGGGACCACTTTGGCTGCAGGCGGCGCTGCCGCCATCTTGGCCGGATCGAGCTCAGCCAGCGTGATAAAGTCCAGGCCCAGCAGGTGACCGCCCTGGAATTCCTCGGCCTTTCCATTGGCCCCTCGCAGGGTGAACTCGATCCGGCGCGAGCCCTCCCCAAGGGTGAGTTCGCCTAGATCGACGACGGGTGCGAGCGCAACTGCGGGTCCATAGAGATCGATCTCCTTCCGCAACTCCTGCCCGTCGAGGCTCAGGCTGAAGATTCCATAATTCGGGGCGACGGTGAGTTGTAGGGCGACGCGATAGCGGCCCGACCGCACGACCCGAAACTCGCTTTCCATCTTCTGGCCGATCTTCCCGTCCCAGAGCAGGTGCGCGTTGCCGCTCCATCGGGCCCCGTAGTTTTCCATTTCCTGCACCCGCGACTTGCCCCGCATAGCGAGATTCTCGCCCTCCAGCACACCGGACAGCGGACCCTTCGCATCGCGTCCGCGCACGCTGTGGTAGTCGAAGGGAGCGGCGGTTGCGGTGACGCCAAGCAAGAAGGCGGCGATGCCTGTGAGGAGTTTAGAGTGACAGTAAAAGTTGGTCACGGAATTTAACTGATGATTCCCTTCACCACTTCTCCATGCACGTCGGTCAGGCGGAAGTCGCGGCCGGCGTAGCGGTAGGTGAGTTGTTTGTGGTCGATGCCCAGGAGGTGGAGGATGGTGGCGTGGAGGTCGTGGAAGTGCACGGGATTCTCCCGCACGTAAAAACCGTAGTCGTCAGTGGAGCCGAACTGGAGGCCGGGTTTCGTGCCGCCGCCAGCGAGGAACATGGTGAAGCCGTGCGGATGGTGATCCCGGCCATCGTTGCCCTGAGCGGTGGGGGTGCGTCCGAATTCGCCGCCCCAGAGGACGAGAGTGTCTTCGAGCAACCCGCGCTGCTTGAGGTCGCTAATGAGTCCAGCGACAGGTTTATCCATTTCGGCGGAGAGCCGGGTGTGATCTTTGCGGAGGTTCCCATGCGAGTCCCAATAGCGGTGGGTGACCTGGACGAAGCGCACGCCGGCCTCGCTGAAGCGGCGCGCCATCATGCACTGTTCGGCGAAGCTCTTGGTCGGTTCCTGATCGGCGCCGTAGAGTTTGCGGATGTGCTCAGATTCATTGCTGATGTCCTGAACGCCGGGAACTTCGCGCTGCATGCGGAAGGCGAGTTCGTAGGAAGCGATGCGGGATTCGAGTTCGGTGTCGGGGCCGCGGGCGGCGAGATGGTCTACATTGAAGGCGGAGAGCGCTTCGAGTTCCTTTCGCTGGCGCGCCTCGTCCCCTAGCGGACTGCGAATAAAGGGGATGTTCATGCCGCCCGCATCACTGCCGATGCGTGTGCCGCTGAATCGCGCTGGAAGAAATGCGGATGACCAGGCTCCCGCGCCGCCGTGGCTGCCGCTGGGGTTGATCGTTATGAAGCCTGGCAGGTTGTCGTTCTCACTGCCGAGTCCGTAGTTGATCCACGACCCCATCGACGGCCGGGTGAAGGTATCTGACCCAGTGTGGAGTTCGAGCAGCGCGCCGCCGTGGCGGGAGTTCGTGCAGCGCATCGAACGGATGAAGCAAAGGTCGTCGGCGATTGACCCAATGTGCGGCAGGAGTTCGCTGATAGGGGCGCCGCTCAGACCGTGCCTCTGGAATTTCCAAGGGGAGCCGAGCAGATTGCCGGTCTTGTGGGAAACAATGCGCGGGCCGTCGAACGGGAGTGGTTTGCCGGCGTCGCGCTCAAGGAGCGGCTTGGGATCGAAGAGATCGACGGTGGACGGGCCGCCGTGCATGAAAAGAAAGATCACGCGCTTCGCCCGGGCCAGCGAGGGCGGAGGTGTGTTGGCTGCAACGGATTCACGCGCGAGGAGCGCATGCAGCGCGAGCGCCCCGAAGCCGGTCCCGGCCCGCTTGAGCATGTCGCGGCGGGTGAGTGGGAGAGAAGTGCGGTTCTGGCAGAGCGTCTTCATTCGATGTAAAGAAATTCATTTGAGGCGAAAAGCACGCGCGCAAATGCGGACCATGTGGCGGCCTCGTCGCCCGGAGCGTAGCCGGAGAGGAAGGTCTCTCCCCGCAGGCGTTCCGTCTCTGTGGCTTCGCGGTCTAGGATGTGGCGGACAAGCCATGCGGCGCGCTCGCGCGCTGAAGCACCGGACGTCTTTTCAATCATCGTGTCGGCAAGGGCTTTCGACGACTCATGAACGAGCGGGCTGTTCATTAGAAAGAGCGCCTGAGGGGCCACAGTCGAGGTGCGCCGGTCGCCTTCGCAGAGGGCAGGATCGGG
This sequence comes from Akkermansia muciniphila, assembly GCA_945861415.1. Taxonomy (GTDB): domain Bacteria; phylum Verrucomicrobiota; class Verrucomicrobiia; order Verrucomicrobiales; family V1-33; genus V1-33. The sequence goes on from CAMAUV010000018.1 coordinate 44,733, forward strand.
GAAATCGAAGGCATTCTGGCTATCGTAGCCAGAACTGCGCAGCACAGGCAGATAGACCGTGCGGCGCAGGACCTTCTCATATTCCGCAAGCTTGCCCTGATCCACATAGGCATTGGCACGCACTTTCAGCATCGAGCCGCCCATCGTCAGATCGAGGCGGCCGGATTTAGTGAGAATGGCATCGCGCACCACTTCGGACTCGACTCGCCGCGGCTGCCAGCGGGCGAAGAGCGCATTTTCGGGGTCGGCTTCTTTGGCTGCACGGTCGGCCACGGCTGATTGCCGGTAGGTCGCGGAAACCATGATCTCGCGGTGCAGGGCCTTGAGTGACCAACCCGACTCGACCAGTCGGCGCGCCAGATGATCAAGCAAACCGGGGTGAGTTGGGCGCACTCCCAGCGTTCCGAAGTTGTCTGGCGTAGGAACAAGCCCGCGACCGAAGTGCCAGCGCCAGACGCGATTCACTATAACGCGGGCGGTGAAAGGATTCTCCGGCGACGCGATCCAGCGGGCAAGTTCAAGTCGCCCGCTTTGCGCCTTCGGCATTTCTGGCTGGCTGGCTGTAGCCGAGAGCGCCACGGGCACCCGGCGGGGAACAGTCTCCCCGAGCGTCAGATAGTCGCCGCGCACATGGACAGGCGTATCTTCGGTCGGGTTTTCGGTCACCCCGATAACATCGAAGGGCAGCGGCAGATCCTTCCTCAGCACGTCGATCTCCGCGCTGAGCCTGGATTTATCCTCCGCGGACGTCTCCTTTTTATCACGCTGCTTCTCAAGTTCGGCAATCTTTGCCCAGCGCTGCTTGTGTTCGGAATCCGACAAGTCATAGGTGTAAATCTGGGCAACCACGCTGTATTTCGTCAGCGTCTTCGTGGACATGAAAATGCCGGCCAGTCCGTAGTAATCGGCCGTCGAGACCGGGTCGAATTTATGATCATGACAGCGCGCGCACCCCAGCGTCATGCCCAGAAAAGCACGTCCGGTGGTGTCGATCTGTTCGTCCACGATGTCGCGGCGCATTTTTTCAGGATCATCGCAGGCCAGCATTTTCGGACCGACGGACAGGAAGCCAACGCCGACCGTCTGGGCCCGTGTGCGCTCAGGATTCTCCGCCGGAAGAAGATCCCCAGCAAGCTGTTCAACGATGAACTGATCGTAGGGCTTGTCGTCATTGAAAGCGCCGATCACATAGTCACGGAAGCGCCACGCGGCGGGATGGGCGATGTCTTCATCCATCCCGTTCGAATCCGAGTAGCGGGCGACATCCAGCCAGTGACGCCCCCAGCGCTCGCCGTAGCGGGGCGAGGCGAGCAGCGAATCAATGAGTCGCGGCCACGCATCCGGCCGGTTGTCGAGGAGGAAGGCCTGCATCTCGGCGGCCGCGGGCGGGAGACCGTGCAGATCGAGCCATGCGCGTCGCGCCAAGGTGCGGCGATCAGCGCGCGAAGTCGGCTGCTGCCCGGCAGCCTCGATCGCCGCGAGGACGAAGTGGTCGAGGGGCTTCTCCACCCATGAGGAGTTGGCGACCGCGGGCGGCGCGGGATTAGCAGGCGGAACGAGAGACCAGTGCTTCTCGTATTTCGCTCCTTCCGCGATCCAGCGCTTCAGGATTTCGATCTGTTCCGGCTTGAGCGGCTTTTTCTTCGCGAATTCCGCGGGTGGCATCCGTTCCTCGGGATCGGCGTGCGTGATGCGAGAGATCAGTTCACTCTCCTCCGGTTTCCCTGCCACGACAATCCGGTGCCCGCCCCGGTCATCCGTCAGCCCATCGCCCTGATCCAGCCGTAACTTACCCTTCCGCGCCGCCGCATCCGGCCCGTGGCATTCCATGCAATGGCCCGCCAGAATCGGCTGGACGTCGCGATTAAAATCCAAAGTTCCGGCAGCACACGAAACCACCACCGTCGCGGGCTGCGAGGCGAGGCAGAACAGAAACAGGCGGATAGAGGAGCGCATGAACTAAGGAAACGTTAAACATTGGGGTCTTTTTTCGCCAGACTGATTTCATGAATATGAATCGAATTGTTCTCCCGTGGATGTCAAATAATTGACTTATGCCATCACTCCGTGAATCGGCACGCCGGAAACATCGGTGAGGCGGAACTTCCTACCCTGGAAAAGGTAGGTCAGCTTCTCGTGGTTGACGCCCATCCGGTCAAGGATGGTGGCGTGCAAATCGTGGACTGAACACGGTTCGCGAACCACGTTGTAAGCGAAGTCATCGGTTTCTCCAATCACGGTGCCGCCCTTGATGCCGCCGCCGGCCATCCAAATTGTAAAGCAACGTGGATGGTGGTCCCGGCCATTGTTGCCGCCCTGGGTGAAGACGGTGCGGCCGAACTCGGTGCCCCACACGACGAGAGTGTCATCGAGCAGACCGCGGCGCTTGAGGTCGGTAATCAGCGCCGCGGTGGGACGGTCGGCTTCGGCGCATTGCCGCGGCAATTGGTCCACCACGTTCTCGTGATGATCCCAACCCACGTGCGAGAGCTGGATGGTGCGCACGCCGCGTTCGGCCAGACGACACGCCATCAGGCAGTTCCACGCGAAGCTGCCGGGCTTCAGGACGTCGGGCCCGTAGAGGTCGAGGGATTCCTTCGGTTCTTTCGAAAGGTCGAGCAGTTCGGGCACGGATGTCTGCATGCGGAACGCCAGTTCATACTGCGCGATGCGGGCGGCGATATCGCTGTCATGGAAAGTGGCCTGATGGCGGCGGTTGAGCGCGGCCAGGTCATCGAGTTGATCTCGCCGGTCGGCGCTCGTGACACCACCCGGATTGGCAAGGAAGGGCACGGGGTCGGCGCCAGCGCGGAAGCGTGTACCCTGGTGCTCGCCGGGCAGGAAACCGCTCGACCAGAATCGATCGTAAACCGGCGATTCCTGAGGACGGCCCGCGCCGCGCGACATGAGCACGACGAAGGACGGCAGATCGTGGTTCACTGAACCCAATCCATAAGACAGCCACGATCCGAGCGCCGGACGGCCCGGCAATTGAGATCCGGAATGCAGGAAGCTCATGCCGGGATCGTGATTGATGGCATCGGTATGCATGCTGCGCACGAAGGCGAGATCGCCGGCGATTTTCTGCAATTCGGGGAGCAGATCGCTGATCGGCATTGCTGAGGGTCCGCACATTTTGAACGGCCAGTGCGCCGGCGCGACGGGCAGGGTTTTCTGCCCCGAGGTGAATCCGGTGATGCGCTGGCCGTTGCGCACGGAGGGCGGCAAGTCGGTGCCGCGCAGCTTTTCGAGCTGTGGTTTGTGCTCGAACAGATCGATGTGTGAAGGTGCCCCGGCCATGTGCATGAAGATCACGCGTTTGGCCTTGGGCGGGTAATGAGGCAGTGCGGGTAGAGCACCGCCGGAAGAGGCTTCGGCAGCGCCAAGGTCGCGCCTCAGCAGCGAGGCGAGCGCCATCATGCCTATCCCTCCGGCACTGCGTTTGAGGAAGGTGCGCCGCATCGGTTGCTCGTGGGTAAAAGGCGGGAAATTCATGATGGTATCTGATTACTCGAGTGCTATGTTCTTCATACCTTCAACAATCAGCAATCCTTGTTCTTCAATCGAGTAATCAATCCTCCAAGATGGCTCATGGCTTATGAGCCTAGGCAGTGTTTGAAAAATGAGCAAAGTAATCCAAAGGCGGTGCGGCGCCATGGCAGCCGCGGCGCGTGACAAGGAGCGGCGCCGTCCCCATTTCTCAAACACTGCCTAGCCTGGCACCCTGCCGTCAAAGCACGAATAGCTGCGTGTCAGGAACATGTTATAAAACACTGCCTGGACGGAACGGGAAGGACGTAAGCCCTGGAAACAGACGCCCAGGAAAAGTTCGGATGCTTTCTCCGTTCCGCTAAAGAGACCGCTGCGACTTCGGAGTTTGGGCTTAAATGTAGAATTACCGGTGTGGCCCGGGGCTGTGCCGCAGGGAGGGGATGTGCTGCGGTAAACTGGCCGGTCACGGCACCGTGGACACGCGGTAGAAGAAGGGCGGGCGCTGCGAACCTAAATTGGGGGCGTAGGCGCTGTCGGTGTAATCGGTCGTCCCGGGCTGTCCGTCCACGCTGTCAGCGAGCTCGGTCCAGTGCACGAGATCGGTCGAGGCTTCGACTCTATAAGTGCCCGAGTCCACGGACGTGAACGTGAGGGTCACGTTGCCCGTGTTTGGATCCAGGGCAGAATTGGTGATCTGGAAGATGCCGGTGGGCGCCGGATCAATAAATATGCCACCGAGAGCGTTGGCGCTCCAACCGATATTGTTTCGTCCTTTGATCGTGAACACATCCCCGGTCGTGCCAGTGATGTCGAAGAGGTAATAATCATTCTGGGAATTCTTGGGTGGGCTTTCCACCAGTCCCGAGTCAATTCCCCCGGGGCCGGTAACCTGCACGGCATCCGAGGACTCATTGATCAATCCGGGCGGATTGTTGGTGGTCTGATCGCCGATCACGCCCAAGCGGAAGCTGGCAGGTGCCGTCAGCGTGATGGTAAAAAAATTCTGGATGTTCGGAGCGCCCCCGCCACCCCGGGAGTAGTCCCCGCAGATCTTGTCCGCGAGCCCCGGGCCGGGAGTTAGGGCGACATCGTCAAACGCGCTCTGGCGGGCTTCGTTCCCCGGTCCCTCGAAAGCCAGGTCTTGGAGCTGGGCAAGGAGTGGCGAAGGGCGGATTGACCTTGTTGAGGGGGTCACCGTTCGGATACTGCACGACCAAGTAGCCGTCCGTGCCATAGACATTGTCGGCATCCCCCGGCTTGTTCACATCGGTGGAGCGCCAGGCACCGGCGGTATCAGTGTCCACTCCCACGGAGACGAGGCTGGACGAGGAATAGGTGAAAACCACCTCGTCCGTAGTAGTGGCAGCGGCGGAATCGGTTACGGTGAGGGTGTAGGGTGTGGTGGCCGATGGCGAGGCGGTGGGATTGGCAATGTTTGGGTCGCTCAAGCCGGTGGTCGGGGACCAACTGTAGGTGTAGGGAGGAGTGCCGCCAAAAGCCGCAGGGCTTCCGCCAAGGGTGACGGTTGACCCGCCTGGATTGTATGTCTTGTCCAATCCTGCATCAGCAGTCAAGACTGGGGTAGCACCAAAGACCCGCACCTCCGCGAGGCTGAGTATGCCTCTGTCATTAGCAAAGGTGCTGTTATTTAAGCCACCGATCAGCTCGACGCGCATTTTGTCGCCAGTAGCAATGAAGCCACCTGTGTCTTCGTGAATGGAATAAAGGATACCGACTAAGCCCGATGCGACGAAATTGTCCATCCCCCACACTTCAATTCCATCATTGATGATAGAAACGCGGAAATTGCTCAGACGTTGTGGCTGGTGGTCGGTGCGGTTATTGAGTGCGATTTCATTGATTGAGAAGTCCGACTGGAGGTCCACTTCCCACCACACCGGGGTTGGGGGGTTTGTGAGCACCCATTTATCAGCGGGTCCAGTGGGTCCATTGTTAGAATCCGCAGAGTGAGTTACACTGCCGTCTCCCCAGTTTCCGCTGGTGTTGCCATCCACGGCGCGGCTAGCGACGCCGCCACAGGCGTAGGAGGTTTGTGATGCCTGTTTACCCACGGCCACGTTCGCGAAGACGGGGGGACTATTGTATAAGAATTCCGCCGCCGTGGTGACGGCTGCCTATCTGGCAACGGGCAGGGCAAGAGTGGCGATCAGGGCACCCAGTTTGATTGGCATGTTTGATTTTGATGGCTTCATAGTGGACGTTTGGCTTGGCTTGGCTTGGTTGAAGAGTATCGGTTGCTGCTTTAGCAGGAAGGGGCGCCACGCCCGCGGATATTTGCAATTTAAGTCACACCACCTCTCCTGGAGCAAGAAACATAATCGCGTAATAATCCGCCACCCGCCGCAGTCACTCCCGGGTCAGCGTTTCATCGAGATTGAGGATGAGCGCGCAGGTCTGCGCGTACGCCGCCAGCTCGGCAGGCGGGAGGGCGGCTGTCGGTGGCGAAGTTCCCACGGCCAACACGGCCTGCGCCGCCGGGATGTCGGCGGCATAACGGGCAAGTCGTCGTTTCAGCCCGGCGGTTAGGATTTCGAGTTCGTGTGCCTCCGGACGACGCGCCACGACGTGCCGCATGGCCAGGATCAATCTCTCCTCCGGTGTCGCAGCTTCGCCCATGATCCGCACCGCCAGCATGCGGGCGGCGACGGAGGTAGTGACATTGTTGAACATCGCCAAGGCTTGTAGCGGCGTGTTGGTGCGCGATCGCTGGACGCTGCAAAATTCGCGACTGGGCGCATCAAACGCGACCATGCTCGGTGGCGGCTGAGTGCGTTTCCAGATGGCATAGACACCGCGACGCCACAGACCATCATCGGTGGCTGGAGTGTAATTATTGAGATTGCCGCTGCCCTGGCCGCCATCCCACGAACTGGCGGGCTCGTAGGGACGGATCGATGGTCCACCCAGCTTCTCGAACAGCAATCCCGATGCGGCCAGCGCCTGATCGCGGAGCATCTCAGGCGTCATGCGGAAGCGCGGGCCGCGCGCGAGCAGACGATTGGCCGGATCACGGGCGATCAACCCGGCCGGAGCGACCGCGCTTTGTCGATAGGTGGCGCTGGTGACGATGGTGCGCAGGAGACGCTTCGTGCTCCAGCCTTGATCTCGGAATTCGACCGCCAGCCAGTCGAGCAACGCTGCGTTTGAAGGCGGTTCGGCCTGGCCCCCGAAATTTTCGGTAGTCGCGACGAGTGCCGTGCCGAAAAGCATTTCCCAGAAACGATTGACCTGAACGCGTGCCGTCAGCGGATTCGCCGGATCAACCAGCCAACGGGCCAGGGCGAGGCGGTTGCCCGGCGCGTCGGCGGGAAGCGGCGGCAGGAAGCCGGGTGTGCCAGCCTCGACGCGTTCGCCGCGGTTTCCGTATTCGCCGCGCTTCAGCACATAAGTTTCACGCGGTTTCGCAAGATCCTTGAGCACCATCACTTCGGGCAACTGCTTGGCGAAAGCATCGCGCGATTTCTTTGCCTCTTTGAGTGCCGATTCCGCCGTTGCCAGCGCTGCGGGCTCAGCTGGCGGCGCGGCCGATTTCAGCGTGGCCAGTTCTTTCTCTGCTGCGGTAAAGGCGGCAGCCAGCGCTGTGGTGAGCTCCGCATCCGCTGGACCCGGAAGGCGCAGGATCGGCGCGACGACGCGTTCTTCACCGCGGATACCTTTTTCTTCAATGGAGTCGAAGTAGGCGGCAAAGCGGTAGTAATCTTTTTGCAGGATCGGGTCGTATTTGTGGTCGTGGCAACGCGCACAATTCATGGTCAGCCCGAGCCACACCGTGGCGGTGGTCTCCGCGCGGTCGAAGACGCCTTCCAAACGAAATTCCTCGGCATCAATGCCACCTTCGGAACTGAGTCGGTGGTTGCGGTGAAATCCAGTGGCCAGGATCGTTTCGGGGCTGGCATCGGGCAGCAGATCACCGGCCATCTGCAGAAGGGTAAACCGGTCGAAGGGCATGTCGGCGTTGTAGGCCTCAATGACCCAGTCGCGCCAGCGCCACATCGAACGCTCATCGTCGCTCTGGAAACCATGGCTGTCGGCGTAACGCGCCGCGTCGAGCCACGGCGTGGCCAGACGTTCGCCGTAGCGGCGCGAGGCGAGCAGGCGGTCCACGACACGTTCGTAGGCATCAGCGGCCTGATCCACGACAAAGGCGTCAATTTCGGCAATCGTCGGCGGGATCCCCGTCAGATCCAGACTGACGCGGCGAACGAGAGTCTCGCGCGTAGCCTCCGTCTGCGGCTTCAAACCCTGAGCTTCGAGACTGGCCAGCACGAAACGATCGAGATCACTGCGCGCCCATGCCGTATCCTTCACCGCCGGATTCCCGGGCCGTCGCGGCGCGACGAACGCCCAGTGTTCGGCATAGGGTGCGCCGGCGGCGATCCATTGTCGCAGCAGCGACTGCTCCGCAGCGCCCGGTCCGGGCTTACCCTTGGGCGGCATGCGCTCATCCGTATCGCTGGTGCTCACCCGCGCCAGCATCATGCTGGCCGCAACGTCACCGGGCACCACTGCCGCCCGGCCGTCCTCGTTGCGGGCGATGGCGCCAGCGCGCGTATCCAGGCGCAGGCCGGCCTTGCGCTTGGCCTCATCCGGACCATGGCAGACGAAACAATACGTGGATAGGATCGGGCGGATCTGCGTTGAGAAATCAGGCGGAGGCGGGACTGCGGCACCCGCGTTCGTTGCGGGCTCCGTTTCCTTCAAAGCCTCCGGCTCGTCCGCGTGAGCCGCAAGCACCGTGACAGCTAGGCACAAAACGAGAGCGCTGATCCGGGAGGCAGTGATTTGATTGTGTTTCATGAATGTATTCCTCCTGCCTCAAGCTCAGCGACCGCCGCCGGAAACGCCCGGTCCGCTGCCCCAGTTGCTGACAAATTACCTGAACCGTTCAACTGGCCCCCGGGGCGGCAGTTCACTGAAGCGCGCGTGTTGTTAGTCCCAAACATCGTCAACCACTCTGACTCACCGCCGCATCCCCGGCAACTCTGAAATGCTTCGTGACACGATTTCTAACATCGCGATGTAAACGCCTGGAAACATCAGCAACCGGATCAAGTCCTTCGGCTCGAATCACAGCGTCAATAAATGCCTCCACATCCACTGGCGGCTCGCTCCTGAGTTTTGCCTGCTCGGCTGGCGGCAGGCAAAAGCCCAACACAACGCACAACTCGTCGAGCAGCGTCTGAATCTGTGCTGGTGACATCTGAAAACTCATGCGCGCGAAAGAGGACTAAGCGTATTAGAGGTGCCCTGTGTCAAACGGGCACGCCTTTGACTGCGTGAGTGGGTTCGACGCCGGTGATTTTCTGGCTAAGGCCCTGGAATTGGAAGGTGAAGCAGTTGTGGGTTAGACTGACAGATGCTGCGGCTAATCGGAGGGCGGTGCTGAGTCCGCCCGTTCCGGTCGTGTCACATCGTCGCGAGGATCTCCGCGAGCACTCCGTTGGTCCAGCCGAAGCCGGGTTCGTTAGTGGGGTAGCCGAAGTGGATCTTTCCGGACACGTCGGCGGTCTGCTGCACAGCGTCGTATTTCTCATAGAGCCGGCCGGTGCGTTCGAATTCGCGGGCCGCGAGGTGGACGAACCGGCAGGAGATGTCGGAGGCTTGCTTTTCAAAGCCGTAGGCGGCGAATCCGCGCGCGGCGAGGTGCACGAGCGGTGCCCGGGTGAAGGGCGCATCCCACTGGCAGCCGGTGGTGGTGAGGCTGGTGAGCAGTCCGCCGGGGGCCATGAAGTCCGGCAGTCGTTTCGCGAGACGCGCGGCCTGCTCCGGTGTGGCCCAGCCGGCCCAGAGCGGCATGAAGGCGGTGGCGAAGGCGTAGCTGGAGCGCCGGCTGTCCGCGAGATTCCAGTCGAAGAACAGGCCTGCACTTTCATCCTAGAAACGTTCGCGCATGGTGGCGGCGCGGGTGGCGGCGGCCTGACCCCATGTGGCGATGCTGTCCTCACCGCGGCCCAGTGTGCGCCGGATGGCGGCGATGTCCGTCTCCATCACATAAAGCAGTGAATTGAGGCACACGGGCAGGTAGTCACGCACGGCCAGCCCGCAGAATCCGAAGCGGTGCGTGAGATCGAATCCGCTTTCGCGCACGGTGCGGTCATTCTTGTAGCCGTCGCGCGTGAGGTCGTGCGTGGCTGCGTCGTAGATGCGGGGGAACCAGGGCTCGGGCGCGGGATGGTCGCGCAGGGCATTGCAGACGCGCTGGTAGTGATGCAGCCCGTGCTCATCCACTTCGCCGGCCACGGCTTCGGGCGCGGGGCCTTCGCCCAGCGCGTGATAGCGGGAGAGACCGGTGCCGGCAGTGAAATGCGGCGGCGATTGCCAGTAGGCGTAGTATCGCTCCACGAGCGGAAGCGGCGTCAGTGTGGCAGTGCTGCCCGGACATTCCGCACTTTACACCACCTCACATGACTCCCGACTCCGCCCGCAGACGCATTCTCCTGGTAGATGACCACACCGTGGTGCGCGACGGTGCGGCGCTGTGGCTGGGCCAGACGCCGGACATGGAGGTCTGCGGCACCGCGGAACAAACCAGCGCCGCGCTGGACGCCATCGAGCGCCTGCGGCCCGATGCCGTCGTCACGGACATCGGCATGCCGGGCCGCGACGGGCTGGAACTCACCAAAGACATCAAAGCACGCTGGCCGGAACTGCCCGTGCTCGTTTTCTCCGTGCATGACGAGAGCCTCTATGCCAGCCGCGCGCTGCGCGCCGGGGCCCGCGGATTCTGCAGCAAGGCCGCGGGGGCGGAGTCGCTCATCGAAGCCCTGCGCCTCGTGCTGCGCGGACGCATGGCCTTCAGCCCGGAGACCACCACGCGACTGCTGGAGGAGACCAGCGGCCGCACTGCTGCCGCCAGTCCGCTCGCGGCACTGAGCGACCGCGAGTTTGAGGTGCTGCGCCTCTTCGGCGCGGGCATGACGAATCAGGAAGCCGCCGCGGCCCTGAATCTGAGCGCCAAGACCATCGAAACCCACAGCCTGAGCATCCGCCGGAAACTCAAGCTCCGCAGCCCCGCGGAACTCATCCGCACCGCTGTGCACCTTTGCAGTGTGGAGAGAGCGCAGGACGGGCCGCAGCCAGGCGGACTTTAACTTCCGCAGGATCCTTTCCGCAGGTTTTTCCGCCGTGCCGCGTCCACATGCTGCAGGAGCTGGAGCAGATCCGCGGGGCTGTCGGCGCGGCAGGCGGCGGCGGTGGGGCCGGGGCCGATGTGGATGGAGAGGGCGTTGGGCAGGCCGGTGAACATCGTCTCGTCGGTGAGATCATCGCCGCAGCAGATTACGGCGCTGCGGGGCACGCCCAGACGGTCTGCGAGGGCGCAAAGGGCGGTGCCTTTGTCGCAACCGATGGCCGGGAGCAGTTCGGTGACCATGTGGCCCTCCTGGAGACGAAATTCGCGCGCGCCGTTCACGGTGTCCTGGAGCAGAGCCTGCACGGCGGCGGCGTCTGCGGAGCAGGCGTGGCGATAATGCACGGCCACACTCAATGGTTTTTCTTCCACGAAGACGCCCGGCAGCTGCTCCGTGCGGCGGCGGATGGCATCGGCGATGAAGGGAGAGCGCCCGCGCCATGCCGCAGCCGCGCCGGGCACTCCGTCAAGGACGTGGCCCTGCATTTCCAAACCGTGGCTGCCGATGAAGCCGGCGGCGGCGATGGGCACGCGCTTTTTCAAATCCTCGAGGGGCCGCCCGCTGACGAACGCCAGATGCACCCCTGGAGCAGTGCTCAGACTGCGCAGCACCTCCTCCATGCCGGGCAGCAGCGCCGCCTCCGCAGGCGTGGGCACGATGGGCGCGAGCGTGCCATCGAAGTCGCACGCCACGAGCAGTCTCGGCGGATCGGCCGCGCGGCGCATGATACCGGTGAGGTGGTCAGTCCAGTGAATTGTCAGAGACATCGGCGGTGTCGGGCAGGTCCACGTGAAGCAGATGCCCCAGGATGCGGGCCGCCCACTGATAGACGTTTCCATGATGCACGGTGGCTCGCATGCGCTTCATGCGGCGCGTGCGTTCGGCGGCGCTCATGGTCAGCGCCTGATGCATGGCCGCCGCGATTTCATGCACAGCGAACGGATTCACGCCCAGCGATTCCTTCAGCTCGCGGTGCGCGCCGGTGAAGCGGCTCAGGATCAAGCACGCCGCCGTTGTCCACGCGGCTCGCGCAATATTCCTTGGCCACGAGATTCATGCCGTCGTGCAGGGAATTAACGACCATGAAATCCGCCGCGAGGTGCAGCGCCGCCATGTCTGCCGTGCTGTGATGCTGCACCAGCAGATAGACCGGACGCCACTCCGGCGTGCCCCATCGCTCATTCACCGCGCAGGCCAGCGCGGCCACTTCCTGCGCCGCCTGCTGATACGCCGGCAGATTCGAGCGGCTGGGCGCGGCGATCTGGATGAAGCTCATGCGTCCGCGCCAGTCGGCGTGATTTTCAAAGAACAAGTCCAGCGCCCGCAGCCGGTCCGCGATTCCCTTGGTGAAATCCATGCGCTCGATGCCTGCGCCGATGCGCACACTCGCCGCGATGCCCAGACGCTCCCGCCAGAGGGCTGCGGCTTTCTTTTTTCCAATCTTCTCTGCACGCTGCGCCTGCGCCGTGAAATCTATACTGATGGGAAACGGACGCACCGCAGTATCGCGCCCGCCGCGCGTGATGGTCCAGTGCTCGCGGTCCACGCGCGCCTCGATGTAGCGGTCTGCGGTGTCGAGGAAGTTCTGACAGTGGTGCCGGATGTGAAAGCCCAGCAGATCATTCCCCGTGAGCCCGTGCAGCAGTTCCTCGCCCCAGGGAAAAATGCGGAACATCTCGCGGCCCGGCCACGGAATGTGCCAGAACTGCGCGATGTGGATATTCGCCCTGCCCGCATCCTTCACCATGCGCGGCAACAGGCAGAAGTGATAGTCCTGCACGAAGACAAAGGCCGGGGCATCGCCCGCCTCTTCCAGCACCGCATCGGCAAAGAGGCGGTTCACCTCGCGGTAGTGCTCCCAGTCCGCCTCGCGGAAATGCGGACGGCTGTAGGCGATGTGGCAGAGCGGCCACAGCCCCTCATTGGCCAGCCCGTAGTAGTAGCCCCGCTCCTGTTCCTTCGTCAGCCATACGCGGCGCAACCGGTAGGCCGGCTGCTCCTCCGGCACCATCAGGCAGCCACGCTCATCCGACATCTCCCGGTCTGCATCTCCCGCTCCGTGCGCGATCCACGTGCCGCCGCCCGCCTCCAGCACCGGGCGCAGCGCCGTCGTCAGGCCGCCCGCCGGGGAAATGCACTCCACGCCGCCCGACTCCGTGCGGCGGTGCATGTAGGGTTCGCGGTTCGACACCACGATAATCTTCCAGCCGCTGAGGCGGCTCTCGATCAGCTCGTGGAGCCGCTCCTTCGTCCAATGAGGTTCGCTGTTGTCGGTGGTGGAGGTCCTGGGCGTATCGATAAAAAGGCGGGGCGCAACGTGGGCCGGGGAGGGGGGATCCCCGGCACCCCGCTGTGACCAGGAGTCGCCCTGTATCAAACGAGCACGCCGTTGACCACGTGAGCGGGTTCGACGCCGGTGAGTTTCTGGCTGAGGCCCTGGAATTGGAAGGTGAAGCGGTTGTGGTCCAGGCCGAGGCAATGGAGGATCGTGGCGTTGAGGTCGCGGATGTGGACGGGGTTATCCACGATGTTGTAGGCGAAGTCGTCGGTCTGTCCGTAGCTGACGCCGCCTTTTACGCCGCCGCCGGCGAGCCAGAGGCTGAAGCATCGGCCGTGGTGATCGCGCCCGTTGCCAATGGCACCCTGGCTGTAAACGGTGCGTCCGAATTCACCGCCCCAGATGATGAGGGTGTCGTCCAACATGCCGCGCTGCTTGAGATCCGCGATCAACGCGGCGGAGGCCTGGTCGGTATCGCGACACTGGTTGGTGAGCTCAGTGGGCAATTTTTCGTGCTGGTCCCATCCGCGGTGGAAAAGCTGGGTGAAGCGAACGCCGCGTTCGGCCATGCGGCGGGCCAGCAGGCAGTTGTAGGCATAAGTGCCGGGGACGCGGGATTCCGGACCGTAGAGATCGAAGACCCAGTCGGGTTCGTTGGAAAGGTCGGCGAGTTCCGGGGCGGAGGCCTGCATGCGGAAGGCCATTTCGTACTGGCTGATGCGGGCGAGGATTTCGGGATCGGCCAGCTTGTCATGGCGGATCTGGTTGAGCTGGCTGAGGTCGTCGAGCATGCCACGCCGGTCGGAACGGGTTATGCCGTCGGGGTCATTGAGGTAGAGCACGGGGTCCTTGCTGCTGCGAAACTGCACTCCTTGATGGCTGGAGGGCAGGAAGCCGCTGCCCCAGAGGCGGGAGAAAATCGGCTGGCCAGGGTTTTTGCCGGTGCCCTGGGAAACGAGAACGATGTAGGCCGGCAGGTTCTGGTTCACGCTGCCAAGGCCGTAGGAAACCCACGATCCCGCACTGGCCGAGCCGGGAAACTGCGAGCCGGTATTGATCATGGTGATGCCGGGATCGTGATTGATGGCCTCAGTGTGCATCGAGCGGATGACCGCGATGTCATCGGCCACGCCTGCGGTGTAGGGCAGCAGGTCGCTGATCCAGTGGCCGCTCTTTCCGCGCTGCTTGAAGGGGACGATACTCTTGCAGACGGGAAAGCTGGACTGGCCGGCGGTCATGCCGGTGAGGCGCTGTCCCTGACGGACGGAGGCCGGCATGTCTTTGCCGTGGAGTCCCTCCAGCGCAGGTTTGTAGTCGAAGAGGTCGATGTGCGAAGGGCCGCCGGATTGGAAGAGATAGATGACGCGCTTCGCCGTCGGTGCAAAATGGGGCAGGTCTCCCGGGGATGCTGGTGTGGTACCGGCGGCCATCAGCGAACGCGCGGCGATGGCGCCGAGACCGAGTCCGGTGAGCCCGAGAAAACTGCGGCGTGAGTGAGAGTGGAGATGAGTTTCGAGCGGGGTCATGGGCGATTGATGAATTCGTCGAGGTTGATCAGAGTCGAGCCAATCATGCCGTAGGCGGCGGGTTCGTTGCCGAGGCGTTTCTGATGGCGTTCGAGGGCGCTGGAAAGCAGTGTGAGTTCTTCCGCGGCCGGCTTGCGTCCCGTGGCCATGCGGAAGCCGAATGTTAGCCGGGATTCAGCAGAGTCGCCGCCTTCCGCCAACATACGTTTGCCAAGAGCGGCACCGGCTTCGGCGAATTGTGGTTCATTCATGACTACGAGAGCCTGCAGCGGGGTGTTGGTGGCACTGCGGGAGACGGAGCAGGTTTCACGGGTAGGAGCATCGAAAATGGACAGCACCGGCGGCGGCGAGGTGCGCTTCCAAAAGGTATAGAGGCTGCGGCGGTAGTTCGAGGCGCCGCGGCCCGGGAGGAAGATTTGCGCGGTGAACGGGTTGGAGTATCCGAAATGACTGATCTCGCTCCAGAGGTCCGCCTGCGGCGGGTGGACCCCGGGGCCGCCTACCTTGAGATTGATCAGCCCGCCGATGGCGAGTGCCTGGTCGCGCAGAATTTCAGCGGGAAGCCGGGTGCGGGGTGAGCGGGCGAGGAGCTGATTGCGCGGGTCTTTTTCAAGTTGCCCGGCAGTGGCGGCGGCGGACCGCGAATACGTTTCGGAGCTGAGGATGGTGCGGAGGGTGTGGCGCAGGTCCCAGCCGTGTTCGACGAGGTCCACGGCGAGCCAGTCGAGCAGTTCCGGATGCGTGGGCCATGAGCCCTGGCTGCCGAAGTCTCCAGCGCTCTCGACGATGCCGCGCCCGAAGACCATCTGCCACAACCGGTTCACCACCACGCGGGAAGTCAGCGGATGCGCAGGATTCGTAAGCCACTTCGCAAGTTCAAGGCGAGTTGCTTTCTCCCCGGCTTCGAGCTTTGGCAGGACTGCGGGCACGCCTGCGGAAACTTCCTCGCCGTGCTGATCGTAAGCGCCCCGCACAAGGATGTGCGTCTTGCGAAGCTCCGGCTTATGATCCATGACCATGACCGTGGTCTTGCCGCGTTTAAGGTCCTTTTGGAGAACCCCGATTTCCACGTCGATGGTCTTCACCGCAATTTTCATTCGGTTCGCCGACGGGCCTCCGGCTCTGATGAACTCGGCGTTGATGACCTGCCAGTGTTCGTTAGTCCGCTGATCTTTGGGAGTCTTGAGCGCTGCGGCGAACGGGCCGTCGGGTGGCGATTGTTTCGTTTCCCACTCAGCGCGGGCCCGGATGACCGGCTCAGTCGGATGGAGCTTGTGGTGTTCCAGCTCGGCGATGCGATTCTTCAGACCCTCCACGCCACCATCGCCCAGTGGCGAGGCATACTCCATGACCGGGTTGGTATTCGAATTGGTCCCGCCACTTCCAGGTTCGGAGCTGGTATTGAAAAACGCGAACATCCGGAAGTATTCACGCTGGGAGATCGGGTCGTATTTATGATCGTGGCACTGGGCGCACTTCATGGTCAGGCCGAGCACAGAGGTGGCGACGGTGTCCACTTTGTCTGCGGTGTAGTTGACGCGGTATTCCTCCGGGATCGTGCCGCCCTCATGGGTGTTCATGCTGTTGCGCAGGAATCCGGTGGCGGCGATCTGATCCGGCTTGGCATCAGGGATCAGGTCACCGGCGATTTGCTCCAGCAGAAATTGGTCATAGGGCCGGTTGATATGGAAGGCGTTTATCACCCAGTCCCGCCAGGCCCACATGTCGCGGTGGTCGTCGATGGAATAGCCGTGTGTGTCCGAGTAGCGTGCGCCGTCCAGCCACGGCAAGGCCATGCGTTCGGCGAACTGCAATGAATCCATCAGGCGCGCGATGAGGCGATCCCGGCGGTCTGGCGAGGCATCGTTCAGAAAAGCATCAACGTCTTTGACGGCGGGCGGCAGGCCGGTCAAATCCAGGTAGAGCCTGCGAACCAGTGTTTCCGAATCGGCCGCAGGGCTTGGCGCGAGACTCTCTTTCGCGAGTCTCTGATTGACGAAATGATCCACCGGATGGCTGCCCGCAGGCACGGCTGCTTTCTTTGGCGGCACAAATGACCAGTGGGAATCGTAGGGCGCACCTGCGCTGATCCAGCGTTTGAGGGTATCGATTTTCTCCGGCGACAGGGCCGGAAGATGCGCCTTCGGGGGCGGCATGACGTCATCGGGGTCGTTTGTCAGGATGCGGCGGATCATTTCGCTGTCATCCGGAGCCCCGGGACGGATGGCGGCGACTCCATCCCGCACCGCGACAGCTTCCTCGCGGACATCCAGGCGAAGGTCCGCCTCTCTCGTTTTCGCATCCGGCCCGTGGCAGGCAAAGCAGTTCGCCGAAAGGATGGGACGGATGTCCCGATTGAAGCTCAGTTGCTCTGCATGAGCGGTGGGAGCAAATGGGGCGACGAAGAGCAGCGCCAGCAACAGGCGGGGCACGGGGTCTCCGTGCCGGACCGCGGGGACAATGGCGTCGTAAACTTTGTGATATTGGTTCATGCTTTCGTAATTCTCCAGTGCATGGGGTTAGCAGCTCTCAAGCCGTGATGGATTTTACTGATTTCCCGTGGACATCTATCATCTAAATTATGCCTTTACTCCGCGAATCGGCACCCCGGCAACATCGGTGAGGCGGAATTTCCGTCCCTGGAAAAGGCAGGTCAGTTTCTCGTGGTCGATGCCCATCCGGGCAAGGATGGCGGCGTGCAAATCGTGGACTGAACACGGATCGCGAACCACGTTGTAAGCAAAGTCGTCGGTCACCCCAATAAAGGTGCCGCCCATGATCCCACAAATGCCATCCAAATCGTGAAGCAGCGGTGATGATGGTCCCGTCCATTGTTGCCGCCCCGGTGAAGATGGTGCGGCCGCCTCTGCGTCAAATCGTCAGAATTCCACCTGATTGAATGCAGCGAACGCCCCCGGACAGCGCACGACGGCAGGCAATCCCTGGATCACAAATCGTCTGGCGAGGGGCCACAGCGGTTCGGTGAGCCGTCTGGAGGTGGCCGCCGCTAGGAATCCCTCAACCAATGCGGGAATAGGAAAAGTTGGCGAAATTTGTGGCAGTACGAACAATTTTTTCGCGGAAATTGAATCCGATTCCAGAAATGCGGCGAATACCCTGACACTATGAAGCAACTAAAACATGGAATCGTCGGGGGAATCGTCGGGGGAGTCGCGTTGCTTCTGTCATTTGTCACGCCGCAAGGTCTCAACGCAGCGAATCCGGCTGAAGCCGAGACCATCGGACGAATCGTTCGCGAGAGGGACGACCTCAGCAGCCTGCAGGCGCTTTTGTAGAAGACCAAACTCGGGTCGGATCTCTCAAAGAGAACGGAAAGCCGCTTCACCTTGTTCGCTCCGACGAATGAGGCCTTCAAGAAGCTGCCGAAGGGAGCCGTCGAGACTTTGCTGTCCCCGCAGAACAACGAGCGACTCGAGGAGGTGTTCAACTTCCATGTGCTCCCCAACTCCCAGCCGGAATTCGGGCTGGAACAATTCACTCTGCTAAGAACCGCGACGGGCCAGTTCGTTTCGATCGACTACAAGAACAAGGTCATCGGCGGGGCCGGGTTTACGGCAACGCCGATTCCTTGTTCCAATGGCGTGATTTATCTTATCGACACAGTGCTGACTCCGACGACCGACGACCTTTTTCAGCGTCTCCAGAAAGATGGTCGGTTCACAATCTTCACCAAGGCCATCACAGCGAGTCGTCAGGGGAAAACCTTCCAAAATATGCACGGACTCTACACGACGTTCGCGCCGACCGATGAGGCGTTCAAAAAACTGCCGCCGGATTTTGTCGCATCGCTCTTCCTTCCGGAAAATGACGAGCGTCTTGAAGACATCATCAAGCATCACATCACCGAGGGAACCTTCGCTGCCGGAAAAGTGCCGGGAGTTCGCAGCCTCGGCGTCTCCGATGTCACACCACAGTCCGTGTTCGGTCAGTAACTGAATTTCAAGGCGACCGCTGGCGGAGCGACGATCGATGGAGCAGGTATCAAAGAGACCGACCTGCCCTGCGCAAACGGCATTGTGCACGTGATCGACAGCGTGATTACTCCTGTGGAACGGGACCTGTTTGACATTCTTCGGAAAGACGGCCGTTTCGGTATTCTGGTGAAACTCCTCGATTCATGCGGACTGTCGCTCAATGTGGCTTCATCGCAGGAGTTCACGGTTTTCGCGCCCACCGACGATGCCTGGAAAGCTTCCGGAAAATATGCGGACATAATCGCCAACTCTTCCGGAAAGAACCGCGAGGCGATTTTCGGGCTCCTCGCCCGACACGTGATTGTCGGAAAACACGTGTCGGAAAACTCCAGGCTCCGCACCATTCACGGAGCGCCTATCTACCTGCTGCGTGACGGTGACAAGCGCACTATCAACGGCATCTCCATCCGTGAAACCGACATCGAGGGATACAACGGTCTGGTCAACGTAATCGATGATGTCATCCCCGATCCGATGGAATTGCCGGAGAAAGATATCTCCAGCGTGGATGCCATCACATTCGTGCAGGATACGCTCAAAAACGGCTCCGATCTCTATGCGGCAAACGAGTATGAGGCGAGCTGGCGCTACTACATCCGCCGCGCCCAGGAGTTCCTCGACAAGTATTCCGCTATCGCGGACAAAAACGACATTGGGAGAATTGAGGCAGCAGCTTTCGACAGTCAGCCGATGAACCAGTACGCGGAGAAAGCCTGGGCAGCGCGGAATGCCTTCAAGGAAACACTCCGCAGTTTCGAACGCCAGGAAGATCGGATTCAGGATAACCGTTTGTTGCAGTCTGCGGAGAAGGCACGATTCGGAAGATAAGCCCAATCCACAACGGTCTGCGGACCTGGAACCTCACTCGAGGCAAAGTGTTCAGTCGCCCTTTAATTGGCGGCAGCACTGAATCGGGTGAGGTGTTCTGCTTTTCCCGCGAAGCGTCCCGCGGGGCGAAGAGGGCAGGAAGTCAGCCGGCCCGTATCTCTGTCCTTTGGTCTGGCTGGATGGATGTTCCAGCAGCCCTCCGCCATCGGCTTTGAGAGCGAAAACAGCTAAAATCAAAAAAATGGATCCGCTGCTTGAATCCAAAATCCGGAAGTCAGCGAAGACTGTCACGAGCAGCTCAACGCGCTGCCTCGAAACACAAACAAAACTAAAAAACTAAACACCATGAAGTCCATCCTTAGTGCCATCCTCTTCGGAGTCCTCGCCCTCGTCTCACCTGCTGCCGCAGCCGAGCCAAAGGCCGCTCCGAAGGACATCGTTGATACCGCCGTCGCCGCCGGTTCCTTCAAGACACTCGCCGCCGCACTCGGTGCAGCCAACCTTGTCGAAACGATGAAAGGAGCGGGACCGTTTACGGTCTTCGCTCCAACTGACGAAGCCTTTGCCAAGCTTCCCAAGGGCACTGTCGAGAATCTCCTGAAGCCGGAGAACAAGGAGAAACTCATCGCCATCCTCACCTACCACGTCGTCTCAGGCAAGGTCATGGCCAAGACCGCTGTGACCCTTGACAAGGCCACGGCCCTCAATAAGAAAAACATCGCTCTCGCTGTGGTGGAAAAGACGCTGACTCTCAACAAAAGCGCCAAGGTCGTGACCGCAGACATCGAATGCTCGAATGGCGTGATTCACGTGATCGACACCGTGATCCTGCCACCCGCCGAGTAACCCAATCCAACCACATTCGATCCCGGATGCCTTCTACAGTGTGGCATCCGGGATTGACTCTTTCTCCAACGCCCAGCCTCATTGTTCCATCGTTCGTGACTGACAGAATTCAAGATGACTCAGACGACGGGATTCTCCATGAGGTCGCCCGGGGAGTCGAACGTGCCATGGAATACTGCATCACCAAGTACAGTGGTTTGGTCTGGTCGATTGCGAGTCGTTACGTGAAGAACCACTCCTGTCTCGAAGATGTCGTGCAGGAGACTTTCACGGACCTCTGGAAATCGGCCAAACGCTACGATCCCGCTATCGCGACCGAGTGCACCTTCATCGGCATGCTCGCCCGGCGGCGGGCGATCGACTTCGTCCGCAAGGAAAGCAGACGTCCGCAAATTGAACCGCTGCCCGAAGCCGAGTCCCTGCCCAATGCCTCAACAGAGCCGACACCCTTCATCCGCTGTGATAGAGGGGATGCTCTTTCGGCAGTCAAAGAACTTCCTGAGGAAACCCAGCGGATTTTCTTCCTGCACTTTGACGAAGGGATGACTCATTCCGAAATTTCCGAACAAACCGGTTTTCCGCTCGGCACCGTCAAGACACGCCTCCGGCGGGGCTTGATTGAAGTTCGGAACAAGCTGCGCCACGCCATGGGTGTCGCAGCTGCTCAACCCTCTATCTCCGCCACCTCATGAATGACCATGATATCATGAATCGCTTCGAGGAACTCGAAGCCGGACGTATCCTTGGTGATCTTGATGCCGGGGAGTATCAGGAGTGGGAAGCCCTCTCCAGGGATCCCCGCTGCAAGCGCGACTCTTCCCTCGAACTCACGGCTTCCGCCATTCAGACAGAATTCCTCCAGGGTCGGCAGAGCGAACTTCCGCCCCACTTGCTGGAGAAACTCCGGGCGGACATGGCCGGGTTCGTGGCAAAGGCACCCGTAAACATCGTCAGACCTCCGGCCTGGCGGCGGATTCTGTCGGCTCCCCAACTCGGGTGGGGCATCGCCGCGACTTTCGCGATCCTCTTCCTGGTCAAGTCCTTCGTTCAAGAGCCCAAATCTCAGGTAGTTGTTGCCCCTAAACCACCCTCGGAGGCCAGGGACCAGTTGATGCGGAAGGCCAGCGATCTGGTCGAGTCGGATTTCGGTGGTCTTGCCGATTACCGCAACATGACCGGCCGGGTCATCTGGAGCGATGCGCTTCAGGAAGGCTATATGACCCTGACCAATCTTCCGGTCAATGACCCGGCCGCGAAGCAGTATCAGCTGTGGATCGTAGATCCCGATCGTGATGAGAAGCCGGTCGATGGCGGTGTCTTCGACATCGCGGCCGCGGGCACCGCCGTCATTCCTATTCGGAATCCGCTCACAGTTACCGATCCCCAAGCCTTCGTCATCACCATGGAGCAACCCGGTGGCGTGGTCGTTTCCAAACAGCAGGTGGTCGTCGCCATCGCGAAGGCGAACTGAGTTTCCCTATCATGATTATGCGGGGACTGCCCCGGAATGTGACGCAAGCAAGCCCTGTCCGGCCGGCCAAAAAAGTGCCAGCTCCGCCCCGCCCGCGAACGACCGCGCCCGCCGGGCTGATTCGTATTGGCAATCATCGCCCCGGACGAGCCGTCGGGCGTCTCCAACTTTAGATAACCTGAACCGTCCGGCAGCCAGGTTGCCTTGAAGGAACGCATGCGAAACTCATCGGACTCGCAGATCGCCTTGAGCCGCGGCTCGGCTTGATCCAGCAGGCGAGAGATTAATTCCGCCCCGGGCTGGCTGCCGGTGCCAGCAGAGCCACTAACCCAAGTTTCTTACGAGCAGCGTTGAACCCCCGTGTTTGCAGGGGGTGGCTGCAAAAGGCACTACACCGTCGTTGTCATTTCATTTCATATTTCTGTTTGATTCGGAAAAACACATCGCGAAGATGAAAGAGGAAAAATCAAGAGGAATTTTCATTATTAGGCACTACAAATCGGATCCGGCGGATCTGTTAGGACTAATCTCGTTGACAATCAACGCGTTGCAGATCTAATCCGTTAGTAATAACCAAACACTAACTTACCCTGTCTGATTTTTTGAGAAACTTGGGCTAATGCCGAAAGCAGGAATGCCAGAGTGCCGTCCCGGAAGAAAGGACCGGCAGCAGTAAGGTTCACTTTTGCTTACTTGCTGAAGTTGGGATGTTTTTCGTCGCCCATGGATTCGAGGTAGGCGAGCAGGTCGAGGAATTCGTCCTCGCTGAGAGTATTGAGCAGGCCCGGCGGCATCATGGACGCTTTGGACAACTCCCGCGATTTCACATCAGCCTTGGAAACGATGGTTGTCGTGGAGGTGTCGAACGGGTTGGTCATCACGACAGCTTTATCGGCGTTCTCCTGACTGATGCGGCCGGCGGTGACGCTGCCGTCTTTCATGGTGAACACGGTCATCATGTACTGTTCGGAAAGCACCTTCGACGGCTCAGTGATGGACTCCAGCAGGTCGCGGCGCTTGAAGCGTGTGGCCACGTTGGTGAGGTCAGGCCCGGCGGCTCCGCCCTGGTCGCCGTAGCGGTGGCAGAGGATGCATTGTGCGGCGGTGTAGGCTGCTTTGCCACGGGCGAAGTCACGGCCTTTGCCGGCTTTGTCCAGTAACGGCAGCAGTTCTGCGGTGGTCCATTCCTTGACCACGGCGCGGGGCTCCGTGGGCACGGGGAGGGTGGACTTCACTTTGGTAAGGTCGCCCATCGCGGCGAGTTCCGCCGGGCTCATGCTTTCTTTGACTTCCTTCAGTGTATTGTTCACAAACCCACCGAAGCTGGCGCCGTTGTTGAAATTGACGCCGGCATCGGTGAACCATTGCATCACCTGTAGCGGATGCTGGTTGGAACGCGCCCCATTCCACCATGCGAGGTAATCGCGGCGCAGGTTGTCGGTCCATCCTGTCTTGATGTTCCTCAGCGCGACCACGTAGGTGAACTGCTCTTCCTGCGTGGCGGCGGCGCGCAGCAGGGCGACTGTGCGGGAAACGGCCTCCGGCGCCTCAAGCGCGAGCAGGATCGGGCACAGCTCGCGGTTCACATTCACTGACTTCGCGGGATACTGCGGGCTCACATCCGCGATCACCATTTTGGCCGCATCGCCCGTGGGGGCACCGTGGCGTGCGATGGATACGGCGATCACCCGAAGCTTGCTGAGCACCTGCGCTTCACTGAGTTTCGCGAAGGGATAGGTGGTCAGCGATTTCAGAATCGCCGGCTGGACATCGGCGGCTCCCAGACGGGCCAGCGCCAGCAGTGCAGTGAATGCCGCATCGGGTTGCTTTTCAGCGAGCGCCTTCTGCTGCCATTCAGCCACTGGATTGCGCTCGATCGCGAGACGCGCAGCGTAGCGGATAAAGTGATCGCCGCTGGAGAGGTGCGGCCACGCGGCCGCGACGGTGGCGGGATCAGGTGCGACATTCATGGCCTCGAGCTTCTGCCGCAGAGTGCGCGCCTCGCTGCCTTCCTTGTCGCGCAAACCTGCGTCGGCGAGTGGCGCAGCGGCCTCATTGCCAGTGTAGGTCACGCGGAAAAGCTGCGCCTGCGTGCCGCGGCCGCCGATGGTGAAATACATCGCCCCATCGGCACCGACGACGCAATCCGTGAGATTCAGCGGTACCTTGCCGCTGCGGCCTTTCAGTGACTTGGGAGCCACGAAGTTTTCCCATGACCCGGTGTAGCTGGCTCCGTCGGGCTTCAGGTGCACCGCGATCAGACGGCCATACGTCCAATCGCAGATGTAGAAGGCTTTCTGATATGTGACAGGAAACTTCGCGCCGGTGCCAAAGACCACGCCGGTCGGGCAGCCGATGCCGATATCCACGGTCGTCGGCAGGCTGTCGGCATAATAATCCGGCCACTTGATGCTGCCCTCGCGATAGCCGTGGTCGCCGCCCCGCACCATGTGGAAAGCCCGCACCGGCCGATACCACGGCGTGCCCCAGTCCCACTCCATGTCGCTGTCGAATCCGAACAACTGCCCGTCAGCATTGAACGCGATATCGTAGTTGTTGCGCTGTCCCGAGGACCACAGCTCCGCATTCTTCCCATCGAGATCCATGCGCAACACATAACCACCGGGCGGCTTGGCACCGGCGCCGAATCCATTACCGTCCTCCATGCGCTTGAGCGCCACATCGTCGCCGTAGTTCCGGTGCGGGGAACTGGCCACAAGGTCCTTCGGCACCGCCGTGAAATTCCCGCAGACGGTGTAGATCATCTTGTCAGACCCCAGCACCAGCGCGTGAGCGCCGTGTTCTCCAGAGCCGCCCTGCCATTCGCGGAGAAACTCCACGTCATCGTAGCTGTCGTCGCCTTTCTTGTCCCGGCAGCGGTGGAGTCCGTAGCCTTTGCTGCCGCTGCCATTGAGGTAGAGGACATTCTCCACAAAGAGGATGCCCATGACCTCGGTGACGGGAATGGTCAGGATTTCCGTCTTCACACTCTTGCCGTCCTTGAGCGTCACCCGCGTGATCGGCTGGCCACTCTGGCCACCCAGCAGCAAGCGCCCCTTCGGATCATTCGCCATACAAATCCATG
Organism: Akkermansia muciniphila; assembly: GCA_945861415.1. Lineage (GTDB taxonomy): Bacteria > Verrucomicrobiota > Verrucomicrobiia > Verrucomicrobiales > V1-33 > V1-33. The sequence goes on from CAMAUV010000018.1 coordinate 69,405, forward strand.
AGCCCTGCTTGGCCGCATCCGCCTCCAGCACATGCTCGACCTTGAATCCGGGCAGCGTCTGCAGCACCTCGCCCGGGGTTTCCGTTAGTGCTGCAGCACTTGTGGGCGAGGATCCATCCGCCGGCCCATACGTCGCCTTCAACACGATCAGTTTCTTCCCGGCGGGTGCGGAGATTTGAATCCGCTCGCCCTCAGGGGCTTCACTGGTGAGCTTTTCATCGCCAGCCTGGTATTCGACGGTCAACTTTTTCGAGACGCCGAGGGCGGTGTCGCCGAACACCTCATTGGTCGCGGCGATGGAAAGGCTCTCGTCCTTCACGGCGGCGTTGACCTTATCTGTCACGTCTGTACGGGGTTTTTTGGCGAAAGCAAAACCGGCAGGGAGAAGACAAGCCGCGGCAACCGCAAGAAGAGAGCGATGGAATGGTAGAGTAAGCATGATATGTAGAAGTTAGAGTCCTCAGGCGGATTTTAACAGGAGGGAATAGCGAATAGGGCGATTACTGCTTGTCGATGAAGCTGGTCGTTTCAAGTTCCAAGTGGAACGGGCTGTGGGAGAGAAACCGGGAAAGTCGGATGACTTGGGTTCCGGCACCTTTCCTCGCTCTTCAGTCCTGGAGCAACGGAAGACTCCCATTGCGTTAGGGGCCGTGGAGGCCGTCCCGAGCAAAGCGAGGGCAGGGCGCAGCCCTGAGGCCGGAACGGACCCTAACGTAATCGGGCGCCGCGGGGGGCGTTTACTCCGCACGGCCTCGACTCTCGCGGGCCATCTCCGCCGGTGTGC
>CAMAUV010000019.1 GCA_945861415.1 Akkermansia muciniphila
CTCCGGCACCAGCGAGGCGATCTCGCCGTTGGACAGGGCGGTGTTGTAAAGGCGGAAATCGTCCATCTGCCCTTCGAAGCCTTCGACGTTGTTGTGCCGTGTGCCGATATTCATGAAGCCCGAGCCCGGCAGGCCGCCGGGAACGCCGAAACCGGAGCGGCTGCCGCCGCCCTCTTGCGACGCGGCGGCGGGGCGGGCAGCGCTGCCTGCGGCCGTTTCCGCGGCCCGTTGTTGTGCCCAGATCTCGCGCAGCAGTTCCTCAATGCGCGCGTGCAGCCGCAGGGGATTGAGGACGCTGTGCCGCGCCAGCATGGCGATGCGGCCTTTGCCGGTGACGTGTTTATCCTCCAGCAGGCGACGCATCGGGGCCAGCGCAGGCTCGTCGAGCCGGTCTTCTCCCAGCAGCTCGCGCACATGCGTGCGGTTCTTCTGCTCCACATGCGCGTTGTCGTTTTTCCGATAGGGACGGGAGCGGGTGACTTCGATGGCGGGGGTGCGTTCCTGCCAGTAGCGCAGCAGGTGGTGATTCAAAAACTCACTGCCGTTGTCGCTATCAGCTCCGCGCACGGGGAAGGGCAGTTGCTTTTCCATGCGGGCAATGGCGGCGCAGGTGGCGGCGGCGCCTTTGTTCCAGGCGGGCTGCTGTCCGGACCAGCCGCTTTTGATGTCGGTCATGACCACGGTCCACCAAAAGCTGCCTCTCATGCTGCCGCCGCAGTGCGCGACGCTGTCAATTTCAAACCATCCGGGGCCGCTGACTTCCCACGGCCCGGTGCGCAGCGGCACCTGCGCGCGGAGCACGGCCCCGTCGCTCTCCCGGGCGCGCCGCCGCGGGCTCGCCGCGCGGTGCGGGGCCAGCAGCCGGTCGAGCTGCGCAGGGCTGATGGTTTTGAGCTGACGGCGCTGCGTGGCGCTGAGCGCTCCGTGTTCGGCTTCCCAGGCGGGCAGCCATTCGCGCAAGACGCCGCGCAGTCTGCGTCCGCACGGCTGTTCGCTGGCCAGCCAGATGGCTTTAATCACGGGCAGCACGGCCTCATATCGCGCGGGGCGGCCGCGGCGGCTCTGCTCCGTATCGCCTTCGCCGGCGATGGGACGCTGCCCGCCGAGCACTTTGATGAGGTGCTTTCGCTCCAGTCCGGTCACTTCCGCGCATTCGTTGAGGAGGACACTGCGTGCCTGCTTCCCGGTCCGCCGCTGGTAGCGGACTCGCTGGACTCTCAGATATTCGGGGATCGTGTTTTGACTCATCGTGGTGCTCATGGCCCACGGTGTCACGATTTATGAGGCAACCACCCCCGGCGGGTTCTTCCCCGCTCGCGGCGCTCGGTGTCTTTTATTTTGAGGCAATGCGCCCCGACTTCTGCGGGCTCAGATTTTTCTTTACGAAAGCTCAGCGGGTCGATATTAACTCGAAATTCACGCATCAGCGTGAGACAACACCAACCAGAACACTGCAACATGAATTACGCAAACCACCCCGTCGCAGCCAGCCATCCGCCTCTGAAAAGACGCCGCGAAAGAAATGTCAGGAAACTGTCTGCCGGCAGGTCGCTGCTGGCCGTTGGCTTACTCGCAGGCGCAGCGGCGCCCGGGGACGCTGGGGCTGCGCCCTATCAGACTGCGGTCCAGAGTCTGACTCCGACCTACTATTATCAGTTGAACGAAACGTCCACTGCCGCCGGCGCCATCGACAGCACGGGCACTGCCACCGGGCCCAGTTCCTACAACGGAGACTACGTCAATGGCCCGCCCATGGTTGGAGGTCCGGGGCCGCTGGAAGTTTTCGGCGGCATTCAGGTGCCGGGGGTCGGCGGGGTGGCGAACAAGGCCCATTACAGCAACAACGCGGGGCATATCATTGTCGGTCCGGGCACTGCCTACGGTGCCAATGCGATTACGGTCGCTCTGTTCCTCAAAGCAGGTCCGGCCGAGGGCGGCGACCGGATTTTCACGAACAATCTCGCAGACCCGACCACGAGTTTCCAGATCGTCACGGCGAATGACGGACTGGTGGTGGCCGTTGACCCCGGCACCACCGGACTCAATGCCGAGCGGACGCTGTTCATGGAAGACAACAGCGGGCCAGACCGCCGTCTGATTGATGCCAGCAACGGATGGTTCCATGTCGTCGCCTCCACCTCCGGCGCGACCGGGCCGGACCGCGCCGCCAACATCCGCGTGTGGATCAACGGCATCGACCGCACCAGCAACCTGCAGCCCAATGTGACCGGCTGGGGCATTGACACGGCCTTTGCCAAGATCGGAGGCCGCAAGGATGATCCCACGCACACGACGACTCATTCCGGAGCGCAGGATGAAGTCGCGATCTGGCTCAACCGGGTGCTCACCGATGCAGAAGTCACATCGCTCTGGGCGGCCGCACGGCGGCCCGCCAACCCCGGGCTGAAAGGGTGGTGGCCATTCGACGGCAGCTACATGGATGTCTCCGCGAATGCCCTGCACGGGACTCCGCAGGGGATGCCGGATTTCGATATGCAGATGGCTCCGGGTCTGGTCGGGCAGTCGGTGCTGTTCGATTTCGACACGGAAGGTGTCCGCATTCCCGCCAGCGCTCAGTTGAACGGGGCTGAATTCACGCTCGGATACTTCATCAACCTTCTCGGCACCTCCCAAAGTGGCCCCTATGAGCGACTGAGTTCCCGGGATGGTTATGGCTTCGAGACGGCAGTAGCCACTTCCCGTGTGCTCTCCTACTATAGCCCCGGGACCAACTGGGTAGGCACTGGAGTTACCGTGCCATCTTCGGGGTGGGCTCATGTGGCGTGGCGCAATACACCAAGTGCCATGGAATTGTACCTCGACGGGGCGTTGGCCTTCACGGGGCCGCGGGTTCCGGCCCCCAGCGGTTTCATGCATCTGGGCAGCGCTTTCAACAATGTCGAGGGATTCGCCGGCCTCATGGACGATGCTTTCCTCTGGGACGGCACGCTCACTCCCGGACGGATCACGGCCATCGCTGCGAGCGGCATCGCGAACGCCACTACCGACTCGGATGGCGACGGACTGCCGGATACATGGGAAATTCTCTACGGCCTCGATCCCGCCGACGATGGCAGCGTGAATCCCGTCAATGGCGCCACCGGAAGTCCCGACAGCGACGGCCTCACCAACGCCCAGGAATTCACCCTGGAGACGAAGCCGAACGATTCCGACACCGACGATGACGGCCTCAACGACGGCAATGAAGTCACCCGCGGCACCAATCCGCTGGTGGCGGACACGGATGGCGACGGCCTCACCGACGGGGACGAAGTCACCCGAACGACCAATCCGCTGCTCCCCGACACCGACGGCGATGGCATCAGCGATGGAGATGAAGTCACCGCCGGCACCAATCCGCTTGATCCCTTGAGCGGCCCGCCCCCGTCCACCTTCCTCGTGCTCCACCTCAACTGTGAGGGGAACGCGCAGGACAGTTCCACGCGCAACAATCATGGCACGCTGCTCAACGGCCCCGCATTCGTTTCCGGCGAAAGCCCCGGCGGCGGCCAGGCCCTGTCGCTCGCCAATACGACGCCGGTCAACAACCAGGGGATCACCGTGCCCGGCCACAGTTCGCTCGGGTCCAATGCGTTCACGCTCACCTACTGGATCAAGCCGGCGACGCTGCAGGAGGGTGCCGGCCTCGAGCGCCTCACCAGCCGATCCTCGGACAGTTTCGAAACAGCAATCGGCAACCGCGCGGCCGTGGGCGGAGCCCCCGATCTGACTCTCAGCTACTATCAAACCACCGGCTGGCACAACACGGGGAACGCGCTGGCACTGAACGAATGGGCGCACGTCGCCTGGCGGAACCGCGGGACAGGAGCGCAGGACATGTCCCTGTTCATCAACGGCCAACTGGTGTTCTCCGGCCCCGGGGTTCCCGCCGCCGGACCCGGCAGCGGGCTCATGAACATCGGCACGCGGCACAATACGGTGGAGGGTTTCGCGGGCCTCATGGACGATGTGCGCCTCTACCGCGCGCCCCTGAGCAACAACGCTATTCTGGACATCTCTATTCCCGTCGGGCAGGCTCCCCTGGATTTTGTCAGCATGGTGCGCGCCCCCGGCGGTGCCTCCGTGACGCTGACCATCCAGTCCCGGGCCGGCCGGACCTATGCGGTGGACTACTCCACCGCGATGAATCCCATGGGCCAGCCGGGCGGCTGGGTGGAACTGACAGACTCCCTGGCTTCCGGAGGAGCCCAGACGGTCTATCTGGATACCGTCGCCTCCAACCTCCCGCGCGCCTATTACCGGGCACGCGATGTTACTCCCCCCTGATCCGCCACCGTCATCCTGCCGCCGAATCACAGGAGCCCGGAGCACAAGCTCCGGGCTTCCTATTCGCAGCGGTCTGAGTTACAACTGCTGCTGTACCCTTTCTCTCCTACTTCTCCCAAATGATCCCACGCCCGATCCGTTCCGCACTGGTGCTGCTCGCCTGCACTTCTCTTCCGTGCTTCGGCTCCGCCGACTCCGTCGTCGTATTCAACGAAATCCACTACAACCCCGCGGGCACCTCCGAGGCCGGAGAATACGTCGAACTCTTCAACCAGATGGGCATCAAGGTGGACATCAGCGGCTGGCGCATTGACGGCATTGGCTACACCTTCCCGACCGTCCCCGCCACCATCATCGATCCCGGCGCCTATATCATCGTCGCGAAAACTCCGGCCGGCGGCCAGTTCGGACCGTTCCCTGGCAACATCGGCAATGACGGCCAGCGCCTGCGGCTCATCAACCACAGCGACCGCATGATGGATGAAGTGGACTACGGCGACGACGCCCCCTGGCCCGCCGGCGCGGACGGCTCCGGCTTCACCCTCGCCAAGCTCCAGCCCTACACGGACAGCGGACGCCGTGAGAACTGGACCGTCAGCGCGCAGGCCAACGGCACGCCGGGCACCGTGAACTTCCCCGCCGCCGGCGCGCCGCCACCGGTCACGACGGTGAATCTCTTCAACCTCGACAAGGTGTGGCGCTACAATCAGAACGGCCCCGCATGGAACGCCTCATGGGCGCAGACCGCACACCTCGTTGGCGGAACCGGCGTGGACCTTTGGGAGCAGGGGGCCGGCGCGATCGGCTACGAAACTGCCGCCACTGTGCCCTTCGGTTCCCCTCAGCTCCGCTTCCCTGGCAGCAATTCACCTTACGTGATGACCTACTACTTCGAGACGGAGTTCAACATCAGCGCAGCGCAGCTCGCCAATCTCGCCACGCTGAAAATCAAACACGCCCTCGACGACGGCGCGGTCATTTACATCAACGGTGTGGAGGCCACGCGAATCAACATGCCCGCCACCGGCGCGGTCATTTCTTCGACTCCCGCGTCCTCCAGCATTGAGGCGGGCACGGCGCTGTCGGCGTATCTCCCTCTGCCCGCCGGCAATCTGGTCGCCGGCAGCAACCGGCTCTCCGTCGAGGTCCACCAGTTCGCCGTCGGCAACAGCGACATCGTCTGGGGTGCGCAGCTCGACATGGACATCTCCGACCCCCTGCCTGGCACCGCCCCGCCCGTCCGGCTCAATGAAATCCCCGCCGCCACCGAAGCGGCATGGTGGGTGGAACTCGTGAACACCAGCGCCGCGGCCGCCGACCTCGCTGGCCTCGTCATCAATGCCGGCGGCGATGCCGCACGCGAGCATGTCATTGTGTCAGGCACGCTCGCCGGCGGCGGAGTGCTGCTGCTGGATCAGGCAACGCTCGGCTTCCGTCCCGCGGATGGTGAAAAAGTCTTCCTCTACTCCGCCGGCAAGTCCGTCCTCATGGATTCACGCCAGCAGACCGGCCGCCTGCGCGGTCGCGCCGCCGCGCGCTCCGGAGAGTGGGCGTATCCTTCTGCGGCCACGCCGGGAGCGGCCAATGTCTTCGTCTTCAACGACAGCGTGGTCATCAGCGAGATCATGTACAATCCGCCGTCGCTGGCCCCGGTGCCGGCCACCCCGCCGACGTTTCAGATCACGCCGCTCATCGCGTTCGGAGACACATGGCGCTACAATGCCGCGGACGCCAACCTGGCCGCCGGCTGGGCCGCCACGGAACATCCCGTGGGCGGCGGCTGGCTCTCCGGCACAGGCCCCATCGGCGTGGAGACCGCCGCGCTATCCGTGCCGCTGGTCACCACCATCGCGCCTTACGCTCCGGCCACCGTGGCCTATTACTTTGAGAAGGAGTTCACCATTACCGCCCAGCAAATCGCCACCGCCACCTCCATCGAGATCACGCACCTGATTGACGACGGCGCCGTCTTCTACCTCAACGGCACCGAGATTCCGTCCAGCCGCTTCAACATGGCCGGCGGCGCCTTCACGCCGGAAACCGTCGCCGCTCCCAGCGTCGGCGATGCCGGCCTCAACCCGCTCGTCATTTCCACCGCCGGTCTCGTCGCCGGCACCAACCGCCTCTCCGTCGAGGTCCACCAGAGCAGCACCAACAGCAGCGACATCGTCTTCGGTCTGAAAATGGACGCCCGCGTGCAGCTCACGCCGGGCTCGCCCGGGCAGCCACTGCGCAACAGCGACAACCAGTGGCTGGAACTCACCAACCGCAGCGCCGCTCCCGTCGTGCTCACCGGCTGGGACTTTCAGGACGGCATCAACTTCGCCTTTCCCGCCGGCACCACGCTGGCCGCCGGCGAGCGCGCCTGCGTGGTCCGCGATGCCGCGCTCTTCTCCGCGGCATATCCCGCCGCGCGCGTGCTCGGCACGTTCACCGGCTCCCTCTCGCGCTCCACCGAGGAGATCGTCCTGCGCGACGCTCTGAAGAATACGGTGGACCAGGTCCGCTACTTTGACGGTGGCCAGTGGCCGCGCTACGGCGACGGCGGCGGGACCAGCATCGAAATCCGCGACCTCGACGCCGACAACAATGCCGGCAGTTCATGGGCCGCGAGCGACGAGAGCAGCCGTACCGCATGGAGAACCTACAGCTACCGCGGCACCGCCGCCGCCAGCAATGGCGGGCCGGACGGCACATGGATCGAATTCAACATGGGCATGCTGAGCGCGGGCGAATTGTGGATTGACGATCTCAACGTCATCGAACTCCCGAACGGTGCAGCCACGCCGCGGATCACCGACCCGGGATTCAACAACGCCACTGCATGGCGACGCATCGGCAACCACCGCTCCAGCCAGGTCATCCCGGAGCCAGGCAATCCCGGCAATAACATCCTCCGCCTCGTCGCGAAAGGTCCGACCGAGCACATGCACAATCAGATCGAGACCACGCTGAATGCCGCCGTGGTCAACGGACGCGAGTACGAGATCCGCTTCCGTGCCCGCTGGGTTGCGGGCGCGAACCAGCTCCACACGCGCCTCTATTTCAACCGGCTCGCGCGGGTCAACGTCATTGACCGGGTGGCAAATCCCGGCACGCCCGGGGCCGTGAATTCCCGCGCCGCCGCCAACGCCGGTCCCTCGTTCTCCCGCCTGAAGCACTCGCCCGCCGTCCCTGCCGCCAGTGCGGTGACCACCATTTCCTGCACGGCTGAAGACCCTGACGGCATCGGCGCGCTCACGCTTTTCTATTCGGTGAATGGCGCCGCCTTCGCGAGCACCTCCATGTCCTCCGGCGGCGGCGGGAACTACACCGGCAGCATCCCGGGTCAGGCCGCAGGCGCGGTTGTGCAATTCTACATCAGTGGCTCCGACAGCCTCGGCGCCAGCGGATTCTACCCGGCTGCCGGCCCGGAATCCCGCGCGCTCTACAAGGTGAATGACAACACGGCGGCCACCACCGGCTGGCACAATTTCCGCATCATCACCACCAATGCCGACCGCGACTGGATGCACACGAACTACAACACCATGAGCAACGATCTCATCGGCTGCACCGTGATAGACCGCGAAAGCGACATCTACTACGGAGCCGGCGTACACCTGAAGAGCAGCGAGCGCGGGCGCAATCAGCTCACCCGGGTCGGCTACAACCTCACGTTCCCTCCTGACGGTCTTTTCCGCGGGGTGCATGAGTCTGCGAACCTCGACCGCTCGGAAGGGCAGGCTCCTGGCCAGCGGGAACTGCTCTTCGATGTGATGATCTCCAATGCCGGCGGCCCCATCAGCCGCTACAACGACTTCATCAAACTACTCGCTCCGCTCAGCTCTCTCACCGGCGGCGCGATCATGCAGATGGCGCGCTACGAAGACTTGTTTCTGGAGGAGCAGTTCGACAACGGCGCGGATGGTCACCTCTACGAGTACGAACTCGTCTATTATCCCACCAGCGCCGATGCGAACGGCAACAAGCTGATCTACCCGTCGCCCGACGGCGTTATCGGCCTCTCCTTTGCCAATCACGGCGACAATCCCGAGCGCTACCGCTGGCATTTCATGAACAAGAATCACCGCGAGGCCGACAACTTCACTCCGCTGATGAACTACGCGAAGCTGTGGAACAAGTCCGGCGCGGAATTCGAAGCGGGCGTCAACAGTCTCATTGATCTCGATGCCTGGTTCCGCGGCCTCGGCTGCGCCGTCCTGTCAGGAGCCACCGACAACTACGCCGGTGACGGTTCCGCGCACAACGCATGGTTCTATGCCCGGCCGGACGGACGCGTCATCTTTCTGCCGCACGACATGGACAACGGCTTCAACTCCGGACTGACCATTTTCAACAACCCGCAGTGCGCCGCTCTCACGGCCAACCCGTCCCGCCGCCGGCTTTATCTCGGGCACCTGCACGACATCATCACGAGGACTTACAACAACAGCTACATGTCCACCTGGACGACCCACCTCGCGACGCTCGATCCCTCGCAGCCCTGGTCCAGCCATTTGAGCTACATCACCAGCCGCTCGAACAGCGTGCTCTCCCAGATCACGGCCGAGATTGCCTCCGTGCCGTTCGCCATCACCACGGCCAGCCCTCTGAACGTCGCCGCGAGCAGCGCCACTGTTTCCGGCAATGGCTGGGTCAACGTCCGCAGCATCCGCATCGCCGGCAGTCCGGAGCCGCTCACCGTCACGTGGACCGGCGCGAGCACCTGGCAGGCCATCGTGCCCGCCGCTCCCGGCAGCCATCAGATCACCCTGGAGGCAGTCAATTTCGCCGGCGCCGTCATCGGCACCGCCACCATCACCATCACCATCAACAGCACCACCCAGATCATGCCCGCCTCGACGGCGAATCTGGTGATCTCCGAAATCATGTATCATCCGCCGGATCCCACGCCCGCCGAAGCCGCCGCCAGCTTCACCGACCAGGACATGTTCGAGTTCATCGAACTCCAGAGCATCACCTCCTCCGTGGTGGACATGACTGGCGTGCGCTTCACCGGCGGCATTGACTACCAGTTCACCTCCGGCCTGCTGCTCCAGCCCGGCGCGCGCGTCGTCATCCCCGCCAACCGCAGCGCCTTCCTCCTCCGCTATCCCGGCGCGTCGGCCTCTCTCGCCGGGGGTTCGTTTCTGAATGGCACCCAACTGAGCAACAGCGGCGAAAGCATCACCCTCACCAATGGCCCGGGTGGCACGCTCCGCGCCTTCGCCTACCACGACACCGCACCCTGGCCCGCCGCCGCCGACGGCAATGGTCCCAGTCTCGTGCTCATCAATCCCGCCACCAATCCCGACCACAGCGTCGCCGCCAACTGGCGCGCCAGCACCGCCAGCGGCGGCAATCCCGGCGGCAGTGACGCCGTTTCGCTCTCCGGCAGTCCCACTGCTGACAACGACCAGGACGGCCAGAACGCCCTGCTCGAGCACGGCCTCGGCTCCAGCGACTCCATCCCCGGTCTCCCTGTAGCCACCGCCATCATGGAGCCGGACGGCCGACTGACTCTCAACTACACCCGGCGCGCCGGTGCCGATGACGTCATCGTCGAGGCCCAGCTTTCCACTGACCTTACCACCTGGAGCGCCGCGGCCTTCGCCGTCATCACCGAAACCGCGCAGCCCGACGGCACCATCCAGGTCACCGCCCGCACCACACATCCCGCCCCTGCAGGCCGGGCCTACGCAAGGGTAGAGGTGCGCCAACGGTAGTCACTGCGGCATTCGCCAACGCCTGTCGCGCGCAGAACCGGCGAACCTGTGCACTGTTCGGGATCGAATCGGAACCCAATGAGGGGCCAGCCCGGCCAGCCTCGAATGAGGAACGTTTGGGGCCAGGAACGCACCGCCAAAAAACTCACGCATTACTTCCATCCTCGCCGTCCAACGGATCGCCCTCCTGACGCTGGCCGCCGTATTCACGCAGATGATGAAGGGGTTGAGGCGATGAACGCGATCACCATTTGGGTGAGGAGAGTCTCCGTCGAAACTTTCTGAAAACTTGCGCAATCTGCGTAATCTGCGGACCCCATCACCGAATTTAGGTTTAGTGTTTCTGCTTGTGCCTCACCGCGACTCCCGGCCAATGACCACGAACCAATGCGGGGAAACTTCCATCGAATCGGAAGATGCCGCCAAGCCAGTCCACAAGTTCGTCCAGCTGGCGAACGAGTCGCATTTTAAGTCGACGGGCTTCAGAATCGCCGGTTTGTCCGAGGCGTTGAAGGCCGCCAGGACGGCCACGCCGGTAGCCGCAGGTTGCCGGCGGAATGCGACCAGCCGCCGCTCGTCGTCCAGTAAAGTTAAGTCGAATCCGCCCGTGCGGAGAACCTCATTGTGGCCGCGCAGTTCCGCCAACCGCCGATAAAAGGCGAGCAAATCTCCATCGGGCGAGACGTTGTCCACCGGACGGCTCTGTCCGAACGGATGGGCCCGCTCGCCCGCGAACTTGAGATCCGGCCAGAGCATGGGCTTGCGGCAGTCCGGGTCATCTGCGCCCCACATGCCGACCTCGTCGCCGTAGTAGATGAAAGGGGCACCCGGCGCGAGAAACTGGAAGGCGACCATCTGCTTCAACCGTTGTTTCTCGACGGAGTTCGGGGCGCGGACGGAGTAGCTGCGATTTTGGGCAACGCCGCTCTGGTGATCCTGACGATGATTTGGGTTTACAACCATGGAGCCGATCCGCTCGGTATCGTGAGAGCCAAACAGGTTCTGCAAACTGAGACTTCGCCCGTAACCGTAATCGCGATGGATCGCCGTGAGCATTTGCCCCAGCTCCGTTGCGGAGATCGGTTTGGACTGGTTGAAGAACTGATAAATGGAGTCCGCAAACCGGTAGTTTATGACGCCGTCGAAGGCCTGTTCCAGCCATGGCGCGGCATTGCGCAATTTGTTTGCCTTGTAGTCTTCCCACCAGACTTCACCGGTGGTGTAGGCCTTCGGATTGATGCCTTTGACCCAGCCGCGAAACTCCTTCCAAAAGCCCATCGGCATATCGGCGGCTACATCGAGCCGCCATCCGTCAATGCCGTCCGACGGGTCGCCATCGCCGTTCGGATCCATCCAGCGCCGCACGATATGTTGAAAATGGTCACGAATATCGGGAAGCAGATTGTGTTCGTCCCGGGCGAATTCCGGCAATCCCTGGTAGCCGCTCCACCCGCGGGCCTGGAACTCATCGGCAGGCGTGGAGGGATCATCCCATCGCGTGACGTGAAACCACTTTGCATACCGGCTGTCCGGACCCTCACGCTTCGCGCGCTGCAACGCCCAGAATTGGAGACCCACATGATTGAACACGCCATCAATGATGATGCGCATGTCCCTGCGGTGAACTTCCGCGATCAACTTGAGAAACAGTTTGTCTGCACTCGTCCATTTCCATGTGGCGGGGTCGGCCGGATTATCGGCCGCAAACTGCTTCAAGTCACCCGCCGGGTCGGGACCGAAATGCTTGTCCACATGCTGATACAGCGTGGCGCCATACTTATGAAGCGAAGGCGATTCGAAGATCGGGTTTAGGTAGAGCGCGTTGACGCCCAGTTCCTTCAGGTAGTCGAGCTTGTCGATGATTCCCTGAAGGTCACCGCCATAACGCCGCAGTTGGGCATGGACGTAGAAATCTTTGCCGTCCTTTTCCCAGGGTTGCAGCTCATACCAGTCACTGGTCCAGGGGCTGACACGCCAGCCAGGCGGAACGAAGTAGGGATGCGTTCCGGCGAGGCTCGGGGGGGTGGGGTCGTTTGCCTGATCGCCGTTGCGAAATCGTTCGGGAAAAATCTGATACCAAACGGCATGAGCAGCCCAGTCGGGCACTGCGGCATTTGTGAGGTCTGACCCGAACAGAAGAGTGATCAGAGCTGCGATGCGGCTGCCGCACTTGGCCGAACGAGCCAGATTCATACCATGATTTCCTTCAGAAGCCGCGCGGACTCCACTCCGGTGAGACGGTCATCGAGTCCCTGATTTTTGAAAGTGAAGCGCTGGTGGTCGATACCCAGCAGGTGGAGCATGGTGGCGTGGAGGTCGCGGACGTGGATGACGTTGTCGGCGATGTTGTAGCCGAACTCGTCCGTCGCGCCGACGGTGATGCCGGACTTGATGCCGCCACCGGCCATCCAGATGGAATAGCAGCGGGGATGGTGGTCGCGGCCATTGAGATCGTCGCCCTGCGAGTAGGCGGTGCGCCCGAATTCGCCGCCCCAGACCACCAGCGTGTCGTCGAGCATGCCGCGCATTTTGAGATCCTTGATGAGCGCCGCCGACGGCTGGTCGCTGGCCTGGCACTGGCGGATCACGCCGTCCTTCAGTCCGCCGTGGTGGTCCCATCCGGCATGAAAAATCTGCACGAACCGGACATCCCGCTCGGCGAGTTTCCGGGCCATCAGGCATTGATAGGCAAAGGAACCCGGTTTCGTGACCTCCGGGCCATACATGTCGAGCACTTCCTTCGGCTCGGACTTGAGGTTCATCAGATCCGGCACGGAGGTCTGCATCCGGTAGGCGAGTTCGTAGGAGTCAATCCTCGCTTCGATTTCAGGATCGCCGGATTGTTCGTGCTGGAAGGCGTTGAGCTGATTGATGGTGCTGATGATCCGCCCGCGGTTCCCGTGGTCGATGCCGGTGGGATTGGACAGGAACAGCACCGGATCACCCGCCGACTGGAACTGCACGCCCTGATACCGGCTGGGCAGGAACCCATTGTGATAATACCGGCTGAGAATCGGCTGATCCGCATTGCCACTGATCATGACCACATAGGCCGGGAGGTTGTCACTGGCATTGCCCAGCCCGTAATGCATCCAAGAGCCGAAGGCCGGCCGGCCGGAAATCGCCCGTCCCGTCTGGATAAACGTCACCGCCGGGTCGTGATTGATCGGCTCGGTCTGCAGCGACTTGATGAAGCACAGATCGTCCACCACGCCCGCCGTGTGAGGCATCAGTTCGGTCACCCAGGCACCGCTTTTTCCGTGCTGTGCGAAGTTGAATGGCGAGGCACAGGTGCGCCGCCCTTTTTCGCGCGTCATCAGCGAAACCCGCTGCGTCCCCAGCACGCTGGCCGGCATGTCCTTCCCATGCTGATCCTTCAGCGTGGGCTTGTAGTCGAAGAGATCCACGTGGCTCGGTCCGCCCGACTGGAACAGATAGATCACCCGTTTCGCCTTCGGCGGAAAATGAGTGCCGCCCAGCGCCCCGCCAGTTGGCATCAGCGCCGCCTGCGCGGAGTTGCGACCCAGCAAATTCGACAGGGCCATCAGCCCGAAGCCTGACGCTGTTTGTGACAGGAACCGGCGTCGGCTGGTATAGTATGGGTTGGAGTTCATAAATAGCTTACTCTGGTTTCGTTGCAATCTTAACTATCTTCGTCACCTCATCATAATGTGCGCGGTGCCTGACGCCATTGACCATGAGCGCTTCTGGCGGGCTGGCCGATCGAAGGTAGGCGTTGATAACCGGCTGACCCTGGAGTTGCACGTTGCCCTTCGCGCCCTGGCCGTTCGTCAGCTCCTTTGGAAAACCCTGCGCTCCAGGATAGAATTCGCCACCGCCGAGGTGCCACTTGCCAGCAAAGAATGTCGCATAGCCCGCATCCCGCAGCGATTCTGCAATCGTCACTTCTTCCAACGGCAGATGATCCGCATTCGGCGCGGACTTCACCTTGCCCGATCGCATTCCAGGAATGAAATCGGTGATTCCGAAACGCGGCGGATACTTGCCTGTCAGGATGCTTCCGCGCGTCGGCGAGCACACGCAGCATGCCGCATAGGCTTGCGTGAACTTCATCCCGCGCTTCGCCAGTCCGTCGATCGTCGGCGTTTCGTAGAAGGTTTTAGGATTAAACGCGCCGATGTCCATGCAGCCGAGATCATCAGCGAGGATGAAGACGACGTTGGGTTTTGCATTCTCGGCTGCCGTGATTCGGGCCAACGGAAGGATCGGAAGCGCGAGAACGGCGAGGAGGATGATTTTCAATCTGGCTCTGTTCATGGGTTCCTTTGGCGACTTGTTCCGTGGTTCACCGAAATGCGCTCCTGCAGATTCGCGATCCGCTCCGGAGTGAAGAACAGGCGCGGGTGAAGACCGCGCGGTTTGATTTCCTGTGCGCTTAAAAGTGAACCGGCCCGGACAAAAAAGATGCTGATGGGGATGAGGAACAATCGTTTCATCAAACTGCCGTGTGATGATCCCGGGTTTTTTTTCAATTCCGGGTGATGGTTTCGTCGAGGTTCAGCATGACGTTGGCAAAGGCGGTCCATGCGGCGTGTTCCGCCGGGTCGAGTGGATCCGGACGCGGGGCCCGGCCGGCGGTGGCGAGCGCTTTGGCGGCTTCGGGCTGGCTTCGATAGAGGGTGAGTTGCTCGTCCAGAAAAGGGCGCATCAGCTCCAGTTCTCTGGCTGCCGGCGGGCGGGAGAGGGTGAGTCGATAGGCCAGAGTGATGCGCTGGTCAGTGCCGGTGGCTTCAGCGAGGAGACGCTGGGCGAGGACCCGGGCGGCTTCGACGAATTGCGGGTCATTGAGCGTGGCCAGGGCCTGGAGCGGAGTGTTGGTGCGGGGGCGCTCGAAGGTGCATTCGGCGCGGTCGGGAGCGTCGAAGATCACGAAGGTCGGATAGGGAGTGGTGCGCCGCCAGAAGGTGTAGAGGCCGCGGCGGTAGAGGTCCTCGCCGGGGCTCAGGTTCCACGGCCAGCCGTTGTTCTTGCCTTTGTAGTAGTCGTTAGGCTGCCAGGGAAAGACGGGCGGGCCGCCCATTTTGTCCGAGAGCAATCCGGCGGCGGACAGGGCGTTGTCCCGGATGGTTTCCGCCTGGAGGCGCACCCGGGGAGCGCGCCACAACAGTTTGTTCTGCGGATCAGCCTCCGCATAGCGCCGGGCATCGCCTGAGGACTGACGGTAGGTGCGGCTGGTCAGGATCGTCTTCAGCGTCTGCTTCACGTTCCATTTCGATTCGATAAACTCCAGCGCCAGCGAGTCGAGCAGTTCCGGGTGACTTGGAAAAGTCCCCTGCAGGCCGAAGTCGCCCATGCTGCGAACGAGGCCCTCGCCGAAAAGCATTTGCCAGAGTCGGTTCACCTGCACGCGGGCGACCAACGGCTGGTCTTTCTGCATCAACCAGCGGGAGAGCCCGAGCCGGTTGCGGGGCTGATCAGCGGGGAATTTTGGCAGGAAGGCCGGGACGTCACGCTCCACTTTTTCACCGGGTGTCTGGAAATCGCCGCGCATCAGAACAAAGGCGTCCTTGGGCTTTGCCATCTCCACACTTACCATCTGGAGAGGATGATTCGCTTCATTGGTAAGATAGGCCAGTCGCTCGCGGGCGGCGGTCAGATCCTGCTGGGGCTTTTTCAGGGCTGCGACGGTGGCGGCGTGGACGTTGCGAAGATAATAGTCGCGGAGCTGTGCCGTCTGTTCAGCAGTGCGCTTGGAAGCTTCCAATTTGAGCGCAGTCAGCACGGGCGGCGGTTCCTGCTGCGTGATGGCACCAGCACTGGCGGCAATCTCCTGTTCTGTGAGCGCACGGTCATGCATCCGGGCTTCGCGGATGGTGCCGGCGAGCATGAAATTGCTCCCGGCCGGTAGCGCCCTAGCACCGAAGATCACGCGCCATTCGCCTGCCTTGAATGCTAAAGATTCCGCCTTCTTGTAGGGTTTGCCGTAGGGCTTCCCGTTCCGGTAGCAGCGGATGGTGCCATCCTCATCGTAGGTGATAGCGATGTGGACGAACTCCTTGTCTGCAGCGGTCTCCGGCTCAGCACCGAGGTCCTGCGTGCGGTGAAAGGAATCGCTCCCGGCCACCCACATGGCAGGCTCCCGCTCGCCAAAAACGATGGCATCGAAATGCTGCGCCCCGGTGTCCGCATTGAGCGTCTGCACGCCCATGACCGCGCCACCGGCCTGCTTGAGAGTGCTCAGCTTCACCGAGGCCTCCAGCGTCTTCGCCTTCAGATCAGATTTCACCGGCGCAGTCAGGACGTAGCCGGTCTTTCCATCGAGCACCAGTCCCTCTGGACTGAGTGATGCGCCGCCGTGCAGGGTGCCCTCGCGATCACCGGTCACATCTTCCAGACCTTTGGTGAAGATCCATTGGGAAGTCGCTGCGGGTGCCGGGGGCGGCTGGAAATTGGCGACTGATGCCTCCCATGCCGACTGTGATACTCCCACTTGCTGAGCCTCGTCGCCAGTGAACCCGGGATCGGTGTAGCTCACGGTCGCGACAGTTTCCATCTCGCGCTCGAGAACTGTCACCCTCTTCCTGACATCTTCAAGCTCCGAGCGCATCTGTTTCGTCGCAGCCCGCATCACGGGCGGCACCGGTTTTCCGTGAAACCCGGAAACGCCGCCGGCACCTTCCTCTTCCATGGAGTTGAAGAAGGCGGTCATTTGATAGAACTCCTGATGAGAAATGGGGTCGTATTTGTGCGTGTGGCACTGGGCGCAGTTCAAGGTCAGTCCAAGCCAGACCCGGCCCACAGTGATGGCGCGGTCGGCCGCGTAGGCGACGAGAAACTCCGCCGGGTCCGCGCCGCCTTCTTCGTTGAAGCGCGTGTTGCGGTTGAAACCCGAAGCGATTTTCTGCTCTGGGCCCGCATCTGGCAGGAGGTCGCCGGCAATTTGCCATTCCGTGAACTGATCGAACGGCATGTTGCTGTTATAAGCATCCACCACCCAGTCACGCCAGAGCCAGGTTGGCCGGTCGGAGTCATTGTGGTAGCCATTGGTATCGCCATAGCGGGCTAGGTCCAGCCATGTCATGGCCATGCGTTCGCCGTAGCGCGGACTCTCCAGCATCCGGTCCACCATGCGGCCATAAGCGCCGTCTGCGTTATCGCCCGTGAATGCATCGATCTCCGCCAGAGACGGGGGAATCGCGCGAACATCTAGCGACACCCGCCGGATCAAAGTAAGTCGGTCAGCCTCCCCGGCGGGTTTCATCCCGCGCTTTTTCAACTCCGCGTATACAAAGCGGTCGATCGCCTGTTCATCCCATGCCGCATCGCTGGCAGTCGGTGGCGGCACCTTGCCTAACCGGATGAATGACCAGTGGTCTTTGTATTCCGCACCTTCAGCAATCCATTGGCTTAGCAGTTTCTTCTCCTCCGTAGTTAGTGACTTATGGGAGTCCGGCGGTGGCATCTGATCGTCAGGATCTTGAGAAATAACGCGCTGGACGAGTTCACTTTGCTCAGCTTTTCCCGGAATAATCGCCGTTTTGCCGCTTTTTGCTGGCGCGGTAGCCTTGTCCCGGAGATCAAGTCGTAAGTCGCCCTTCAGCGACTTTGCGTCCCCTCCGTGGCAGGCGAAACATTTGTCCGCGAGGACCGGCCGCACATCGCGATTGAAGTCGATGAGCTCTGCCGGAGCGATATTGATGAAGCTAAAAAGGAACAGGCTCACGCGTGCGGCAGGATGGATTAAACGTTCTCTCATGATAGGAAAGATGGAAAGGACGAAGGTTGCACTAGGAGAGATGATAACTCAGCAGATATGTGTCGGCAGCAACAGGGGCCTCACCACGCGGCCATACGGGTGCGCGTGCCGCAGATGTTGACCTGGATGCCCAAAGCGCGGGCGAAGGCGGCTTTGGCGAGGAGGCAGGCGTCGGCGAACTTGGCATCGGTGGCGTAGGCGACCTGGATGTGGTTGGCTTTGTGTTTAGCCATGAGTTGATTGCGGGAGACGCCGTAGGTGACGGCATGCATGATGGGCCACTGCGGGGTGCTCAGTTGCCAGCGCCGCTCAGTCTCGGCGGCGGGAAGGTCGATGGCGGCTCCGCGTCCGAGATCCATGTGAAGGGACTCATCCTGGACGTAAATGCGCGACCAGATGATTTCGCCGGCATGGCTGATGCCGCGCAGGGATGAGCCTCCTTTGGGGAAATACATGGCGGGCTGCCGGAATCCTTCGGCTCCTTTCCAACCGCCGTTGAAATGCGCGGGCGGCGCGGCGCCACTGATGAGGAAGACCCAGACATATTCATTGCCGAAGGTTTCGCCCCAGCGGATGTCGTGCAGGGTGTTTTCGGCGGGCTGTCCGAGGGCCTTGTGGACACGGGCGGTAAGCAGGCCATCGAGACCGGCGCATTCGTCCACTTCGTTGAAATGGGTTACGGCCTCGCCTTTGAAGAGGACGCGTTTGCCGTCGCGCGAGCGGACCGGTGGACGGTCGGTGTTGTTGAGCGTGCCCTCGACGAGATCGCTGGCGGGGAGCAAATCCTTGAGTCCCTGCTGATACTGGATGCCTATGGTGTCGCAGCCAAAATCATCGGCAAGGCGCACCGCGGCAATGTACATCCGGCACTGGAGCACTACTTGGGCCATGGTGAGTTCTGTAGCTTCATCAGTGCCCAGATGGAACTTCATGCCCCGTTTCACCAGCCAGTCATAGACGCCATTGGCCTCTATGTTAGAAACGCAGAGTGTTTCAGCGTAAAGCGCGGACTGGCTCAGCCGCTCTTTGAAAACACCGCAGGCGTGCAGCGCGTGGTCGGGGATGATGGCATTGAACATGCCCATGCAGCCCTCATCGAAGACTCCCATGATGGACTTTTCCCGCTGGAGCTGTTCGGCGAGTCGTTTGCCGAGCGTAGCGGACTTCGCAGGGAGCTTGAGATTTTCGAGGGGCTGAGCGTGCGAGGTGTCGTGCTGGATGCGGCCGGTCTTCAGCCACTGCCGGAGTTTAGTGCGGAAAAAGGAATCTGTGAAATCGGCACTCCAGAGGGTGGAGTATTTTACACCGGCCTTGGTCAGAGAGCCGTTTAAATTGAGCATGCCAACAAGGCCGGGCCACTGACCGCTCCAGTTGGCCACCGTCAGAATCGGTCCGCGATGCGTGGTGAGTCCCGCAAGAACGTGATGCGAATACTGCCACACGGCCTCTGCGACGATGAGCGGCGCGCTGGGATCAATGCTGCGGAAAACTTCGATGCCTTCCTTCTGACTGGCGATGAATCCGTGTTTCAGCTTGGAACTGTAAGTATGAGCGCGGGTGACGGTGTATCCTTCCTCTTTAAGGGCTGCGCCGAGGGCTTTTTCCATCCCGGCCTGCGCGGGCCAGCAGACTTGATTGGCAGAAAGGCGGAGGTCACCGCTGGCGATGAGCTGCACGATGGGACTGGAGGATTTTTTGGCGGGCATGAAAGTGAAGACGGTTTAGAAGTGATCAGGCGGGAGTGGATTCTTCGCGCAGGGCCCGGACGGCTCTGCGGCGGATATTGCGGCGCTTCATGAGTTCATCCGCGACGACACCAGCGAGCAGCACGGCGCCGATAATAGCGAACTCCATGTGCTGGTGCCGACTGGTTAGTGTGATCATGTTGCGCAGCGTCTGCATGAGCGCGGCTCCGATGATCACTCCGAAGATGGTGCTCACCCCTCCCCGCAGACTACAGCCGCCCAGCACTGCGGCGGCAATGGCGTAGAGTTCATAAAAGTTTCCGCAATCGGATGGCTGGGCGATGTTGACATCGAGCACAAAAAGCACGCCACCGAGGCCGGCCAGACAGGAGCAGATTATATAGGCGAGGACAGTCATGCACCCGGTGTTGATGCCGCTGTAACGGGCGGCTTCCTCGCTTCGGCCAAGTGCCAGCAGGTAGCGTCCATAGATCGTACGGTTCAAAAAGAACGCAGCCAGCAGAGCGATGACGAGCAGGAAAACGCAGGGAGCCGGAAGTGCGAAGTCATCAATGAACGGAAGCTCAATGCGCCCGGTGGCAAGGGAGCGCAGACCTTTGAAGCCGTCGCCAAATCCCACCGTCTGATCGCCGGTGAATCCGCGGGCGATTCCGCGATACATCATGAGTCCGCAAAGGGTCACGACGAAG
This sequence comes from Akkermansia muciniphila, assembly GCA_945861415.1. Taxonomy (GTDB): domain Bacteria; phylum Verrucomicrobiota; class Verrucomicrobiia; order Verrucomicrobiales; family V1-33; genus V1-33. The sequence continues at coordinate 20,108 of CAMAUV010000019.1, forward strand.
GGTTGGATGCCGAGTCTGGTGATGAGCAGGCCATGGAGCAGGCCGATACCGGCGGAGACCAGGGCTACCGCCATCAGGGCCGAAGGCAGCGACCAGCCCTGCGTGGTGAGTAGCCATGGCAGACCGCATCCTGAGAGGCAAACCACTGAACCAACTGAGAGATCAATGCCGCCGGTGACAATGACGAACGCGACGCCAATGGAGATGATGCCGAACAAGGCGGTGCGCCGCAGTAGGTTCTCCAGATTGTAGCTGCTGAGAAAGTTCTCGCTTAGCGATGTGGTCAGGATGCAGACGGCAAAGAAGAGCAGAGTGATACCGAGAGTTTTCTTCAATTGCATGTGGATTTACTGGTTGAGTGGCAGCCGCCGGTGGCGAGGTGCATGACGGATTCCTCGCTCAGTCCGATGCCCGCTAGTTCGCCAGCCATACGGCCCTCGTGCATGACAAGCACTCGGTCCGCCATGCCGAGCAGCTCCTCCATTTCACTAGAGACAAAAAGGATGGCGACGCCGTCTGCCGCGAGTTGCTCCATAAGCTGGTAGATTTCTTGTTTGGCGCCGATATCAATACCGCGGGTTGGTTCATCGAGTAGGAGAACCCGGGGACGCATAGCCAGCCATTTGCCGAGGACGACTTTCTGCTGGTTTCCGCCGGAGAGAAACTGTGCGGGCTGTTTGCCGCCGGGCGTTTTGATGCGGAGCTTCCCGATCATTTCGCTGCAGAGGTCATTTTCAGCGCGCCGATTGATCAGGGCGGCGTTCTGGTCCCGGCGCAGACTTGCTAGGCTCAGATTCTCGCTGACGGCCATCTCCAGCACCACGCCTTGCTTCTTCCGGTCCTCTGGCACAAGGGCGATACCGACATTGATGGCCTCCATCGGCGTCTGTGGCACGAGGGAGTTCCCCGAGATCCTCAAACGGCCGCCCGTGGCGGGTGTGATGCCGAACAGGGTCTGCATCATTTCCGTGCGGCCGGACCCGACGAGCCCGGAAAGGCCTACGATCTCGCCGGCCCGGATCGTGAAATTCAGTCCGTGCTGAGGATGGGCGGGGCTGCGCAGATCATCGGCTTCGAGGACAGGATCACCTAATTTCCCTGATTTTTGGGGATAAAAACGGCTGACATCCCGTCCAACCATGAACCGTACCATCGCCTCATGAGAAATCTCCGACTTTTCGAGGTTTCCGGCATTCGCCCCGTCGCGGAGGACGGTGACGCGGTCCGCCAAGTCCATCACTTCCACGAGGCGGTGGGAAATGTAAACGATACCTACGCCCTTGGAGCGCAGATCACGGATGACCTTGAAGAGTTTCTCCGACTCTCGAGTGGTGAGACTGGAGGTCGGTTCATCCATGATGATGATGCGGGCATTCAAGGACAGGGCCTTGGCGATTTCCACCTGCTGCTGCTGGCCGATGCAAAGGGTGCTGACGAGCGCCGCAGGATCTGCATCAAGCCCCACAGCTTCGAGAAGCGGGCGGGCGGCGCGGTATTGCGCGGGTTTGTCGATGGTGCCGAATCTGCTCTTTTCCCGGCCAAGAAAAAGATTAGCGGCGATATCCAGATTGTCAGCGAGATTCAGTTCCTGATGGATCAGCGCGATGCCCCTTGCCAGCGCATCCGGCACAGAAGCCACTTCAGCGGGCCGTCCATCAATGAGTATCTCCCCTGAATCCGCAGGCTGGACCCCCGCCAAGCTTTTCATGAGGGTACTTTTCCCTCCGCCGTTCTCTCCTATGACCGCCAGCACCTCTCCGCGGTGGAGCGTCAGGCTGACCCCCTTGAGAGCCCGCACTCCCGGGAAAGTCTTGACGAGGTTTCTGGCTTCTAGGAGCGGCGCACTGATGTCCATAAGACCCTGCGTGGTCCTTACTTGGCGGTGCCGAGGGTCTTTTTCAATTCCGCCCAGAAGGTATCTACGTTGTCCTTGCGGATTTGGCGTGCGGGGATGTCGATCATCTTGTTGGCGGGAATTACGGAGGTGTTGCCTTTGATTAGTTCGCTGAGCACTTCCACTGACTTATATCCATACATGTAGGGATTTTGCACCACCGTGCCATGAACGGTTCCTTTCTGAATGCCTGCGAGGGTGGCTTCATTCTCATCGAAGCCGATGACCTTGACCTTGCCGAGCTTCCCGGCCTGGGCCAGCACCTCGATGATGATCGGAGGATTGTAACCGAACAGACCGACCATGCCCGCGATGTCCGGGTATTTCGACAGGGTGTCTTCCACGTTGGCTTTGGTTTTTCCACGATCGAAGTTATCCGTCAGTGTGCCCATAATCTTGAATCCAGCCTCTTCAATAATTGTGCCGGCCGGATCGAAGCGAGTGGGATCCTCGGGGCGTCCCAGGATACCATCAATAGTGCCTTGTCTGCGGGTCTTAGCATTGTCCTGCTCCATTCGTCCGATAAAAATCATCACCGCGCCGCCCTGAGGCAGGGCTTCACGCACCAGTTCACCGGTCATGCGGCCGGCTTTGTAGTTGTCCATTCCGATGTAAACGAGCCGGTTGCTGGTTGGTGCGTCGGAATCATTAGTGATGAGTTTCGTACGGCCGGCAGCGGTATTGAGGATATCGTTCTGATTCGCGGGATCGATGGGGCTGACAGAAATTCCGTCCACTCCCTTGGTCAGCAGGTCTTCGATTATGCGCTTCTGATCGGCGACTCCTTCCGTCGGCATGATGGTTTCGGCATCCACGTCAAACTTGGGCCCGGCGTCCCGCACTCCAGCGGCCGCATTGGTCCAGAACGGATCGACTCCATTGCTGACAAAAACGACTTTCTTTTTTCCGGAGCCGGAGCCGGAGGGTTTGCAGCCGCTGACGGCCATGGCACTGAGAACAGCGAGAGAGAGAAGTATGAGTTTCATAGGTATGCGTAAGCTCGGTTAAACGATTGGTTTACATCAAAGCGATCAGTGGACTGTCAGTCCTCCATTTACGTGCAGGTTTTGTCCGGTGATGAAGGAAGAGGCTTCACTGGCCAGAAATACCACCGCTCCGGAAAGGTCCTGCGGCACTCCCCAGCGGTCCGCGGGAATGAGCGCCCGGTAGCCGTCTTTCTCCTCCTGAGGGTCGTTTTCATGACGCTCCACCGGGATCCAGCCCGGCGAGATCATGTTCACAGTGATGCCCGATGAAGCGACTTCGGTGGCGAGGCTGCGGTTCAGTCCGTTTTGTCCGCCCTTGGCGGCCACGTAGGCGGTAAAGTTAGGCACGCCGCGAGCCACTACTTCGGAACCGATATTGATGATGCGTCCCCAGCGCTGCTGTTTCATGTGAGGCAGGCATGCCTTGGCGAGCAGTACCGGACTTTTGATGAAGAAGTCGAGCATCTGCTGGTAAAAGGCCCAATCGTATTCCTCGATCGGCTTGTGTGGCTGATCAGGCGTAGCGTTGACGACAAGGACATCCACCGGGCCGAGTGTCGCCGTGATTTCTGCGATAATTCGAGGCACTTCGGTTTCGCTGCTCACATCGCCGCGCACCAGCATGCCATCGCAGCCGGCGGCTTTAAATTCAGCGAACGTCTTCTCCGCGCGCGCCGTGTTGTTGTTATAGTTGACAGCAACTTTCGCTCCGGCTTGGCCGAGAGCGATGCCCATGAATTTACCGAGACCGGTGGAACTGCCGGTGACAAGAGCGACTCGGCCTCTGAGGGAAAATGGAGCGGATATTGGCGCGGACATTGGATTTAGATTGATGGTAGCGAAGGATAATGGTGTCAGGCAAGCTCAATCACGGGCCTGCAGAATGCCCCGGAGCATCCTGGCCAGTTGAGAGGCAAAGCCCATAACATCACAGGTTGCGGGAGTTCAAAAGATTCAACAGGGAACCGGAGTTCCTCAAGAATCCACACCCCGGCGCTGAGCAGGATCGTGTGGGTTTCTTCGTTTTGCGTGCCCGCGCCACCGATCGAAAAATGGTCAATGCCCACGCCCCGGACTTTCCGGCTGACCAGCCAGCGGGCGGCGTCCGGGTGCAGCCACGGTGATCGGTGCAGCCATTCCTCGCTTTTCGCCCGGCGGTCGCCCCATCCGGTGGCAAACAGTATGATTATCCCGTCGATTTCACCGGGCAGCTTCTGAGCGAGAACCTCAGTAGTGATGGCGGTTCCGTGCTCCATGCCACGGAGATCTGCGATCAGGGCTGGGCCTGCGAAACCATCGAGCGGCAACTGGTCGATACTAGCCCCTCCCTCAATCTTATGCAGCGGGGCGTCGAGATGGCTGCCGGTGTGGGTGGCCATCGCGATTTCCTCCATCCGCCAGCCGGAGTCGGCGTGGTCGAGCGTCGTCCTGAATATGACCGGCGGATGCACCGGGCAATTGGGTGCGTCATGGAAGAGGGGCTGGGACAGATCGAGTAGGCGCATACTCAGAGTTGGCTAGCCGGAGACGAGGACCATATTGCCATACTGAATGGTGTCGCCCGTGCGGATGAGGCCCGTGGCGGAGGGAATCCGCTTTTTGAACAGGTCATGGGGTTCAAAGGACAGCGGCGCACCCTCCAGGGCCTGCTCCACTGCGAGCAGGCGTTCCGGCGCATTGTACCGGGTGAACTCTTCCGCCATGAACGACTGGGCGATGACAAAATTCGATTTCACCGCAGTGAGCACTTGGAGCACTGTGGGCACATCATCCACCAGCGAGAGGTCGATGATTTCCATGCCGGGCCACGAGGGAAACCCGCGGTCGGCGATCACGAGGGTATTCGTATGCCGGACGCGGGCCAGCAGCGAAAGGAGATGAGGATTGAGAATGCCTGTCTTGAGCATTGGATTGGGGATGAGTGTCTATTTTCCGGCGCTCCAGCCTCCATCGATGATGAGGTTGGTGCCCGTGACCATGGAGGACTCGTCGGCAGCAAGGTAAAGGGCCGCAGTGGCGATTTCATGCGGCTGGGCCATCCGACCGTTCAATTGTGTGGATGCCATGTCCTTGCGGGCTTTCTCCGGATCCGGATATTCAGCCAGTCGGGACAGCACAAACGGAGTCTCCACGCGGCCGGGGCAGATGCTGTTGAAGCGCACTCCGGTGTGCGAGTGGTCTAGGGCCAGCGCTTTGGTCAGTCCCACCACGGCGTGTTTGCTCATGGTGTAGGCAAGGCGGTCTCGGACGCCGAGGACGCCACCGATGGACGCCAGATTGATAACGCTGCCCCGGCCCCGCTCCATCATGGCTGGCACGAAGGCTTTGCAGAGATTGAACGCGCCCCGCACATTGACTGCGTGGAGTTGGTCCACGTCCGCGGCGGTGGTGCCCAGCAAATTGCCAACATGCCCGATTCCCGCGTTGTTGACCAGAACATCGAGCACTGGCAACCGTTCCGCTAGTTCCAGCGCGGCGACGGGATCGCTGATATCGAGCTGCGCAAAGGTGGCCATTCCGCCCGCCTCGTTTATCATCTGCACGGTGCTGTTCCCAGCCGCTGCATCGCGGTCCACCACAATTACTTCCGCGCCTTGGCTGGCGAAGGTCGTGGCGATTGACTGTCCGATGCCCGAGCCGGCACCGGTGATAAGAGCTGTTTTATTTTGAAGGGAAAACATAAGGACGCTCATTTACTATGCCAGACACTCCCACCGGGAAAGGTGTGATCACGAATGGAATCGGGTTTCATTTCAATGCTGTAGCCAGGCAGTTGAGGGGGCATGTAGCGGCCGTCGCAGATGACGCAGGGGTCGAGGAAATGTTCGTGAAGGTGGTCCACGTATTCCACGAGTCGATCCTCCATCGTGCCGCTGAGGCAGACATAGTCCCACATCTGGAGGTGCTGCACGTATTCGCAGAGCCCGACTCCGCCGGCGTGCGGACAGACGGGCACCCCGAATTTGGCCGCCAGTAAATACACCGCTAGGACCTCATTGACCCCGCCAAGCCGGCAACTGTCGATCTGGCAGAAGGAGATGGCGCGTGCCTGGAGCAGTTGTTTGAACAGCACACGGTTCATGCCGTGTTCGCCGGTGGCGACGCCAATGCCCAGCGGCTCCATGGCCCGGGCGATGGCCGCGTGGCCCAGCACGTCGTCGGGGGAGGTGGGTTCCTCGATCCACCAAGGTTTGAAGGGAGCGAGTTCCTGCATCCACGCGATGGCTTGCGGCACGTCCCATGTCTGGTTGGCGTCCACCATCAGCTTTCGGTCCCAGCCCAGTTCCTCCCGCATGATGCGGCAGCGGCGGATGTCGTCTTCGAGGCTGCGGCCAACTTTGATTTTGAAATGATTCCATCCTTCCGCAATTCCCTCGCGGCAGAGCCGGCGGATTTTGTCGTCGGGATAACCGAGCCAGCCCGCGGAGGTGGTGTAGGCGGGATAGCCTGACTGTTCCAGCGTGGCGATGCGGGCTGCCCGGGTGTCGGCCATTTTCGTGTACATCTCCAGTGCCTCGTCCGGCGTGAGGGCATCCGTGAGATAGCGGAAATCGATGCAATCCACGAGTTGCTGTGGAGTAAGGTCGCACAGGAGACGCCAGAGCGGCTTGCCTTCGACTTTCGCCAGCAGATCCCAGAACGCATTCACCACCGCCGCCGTGGCCAGGTGCACCGCTCCCTTGTCGGGACCGAGCCAGCGCAGTTGCGAGTCGCCGGTCAGGTGCCGCCAGAAGGCTCCGGGAGAGGATTGAAACGAACCCAACGTCTGGCCGATGATCAAATGGCGCATCGCTTCCACGGCGGCGCAGACGACTTCATTGCCCCGGCCGATGGTGAACGTCAGGCCATGTCCCTCGCACTCCGAGCCTGATACGCCGAGGACGACATAGGCTGCGGAGTAATCGGGGTCCGGGTTCATGGCATCTGAGCCATCAAGCGACCGCGAGGTGGGAAAGCGGATATCGTGAACTGTCAGCGATGTGACGGTGATAGCCATGAAGAATCAGGTCAGAGGAGGAGCCGTATAGGCGCGGTCTAGGTGAGTGTAGCCCCCGTCCACAAACAGGATTTGTCCAGTGGTGTGTGACGAACGGGAGGATGCGACAAAGACGACAGTGTTGGCAATTTCCTGTGCCGTCGTCATCCGCCGGCCGAGGGGAATACTTGCGGAAATTCTCGCGATCTCTGCGGCGGGATCGGGCCGCTGGCTGATCCAACGGTCATACTGCGGCGTCATCACTTCAGCCGGAATCACAGCGTTCACCCGGACTCCGTGCGGGGCCAGATCCACGGCCCACTCCCGGGTGAGGGCATTCATCGCGCCCTTGGCCGCGGCATAGCCGCTCGTTCCGCCCTGACCGGTCGTCGCGCATTTGGTGCCGATGTTGATGATGGCACCCTGCGAGGCAATGAGGGCATCCAGACAGGCCTGCATGAGGACGAAGCAGTGAACGATATTGCGCTCCAACGAGGCCCGGAAATCCGCAACGGGAGCCCGCAACCCCACACCATCGTTCACCCCGGCGTTGTTGACCAGAAAATCAATGCGCCCATGCCGCGACAGGACTTGCGCTGCCGCTTCCCGCAGACGGGCTTCGTCGGTCAGTTCGCAAACGTAACTCTCCGCCCGCTGGCCGAGGGCCGTCATTTCCTGCACGAGTTGATCCGCCTCGATCGCGCTACGGCCGAAGATGCAGGCAACGGCGCCTTCTGCTGCAAACGTCCGGGTGATGGCCTCGCCGATCCCTTTGGCCCCGCCGGTGATGATGGCGACCTTATTGTTCAGTTCCAATTCCACTGGGTTATCTCAGCGGTACGCCGGGCTCGGCTTTTCCGTTCGTGGTAAGAATCTGGAAGTGATGCACGCCCGCGGCGAGGGGATGATCACTGGACCAAACGATCTTTTTGTCGGGAGTAACCTCCACCATCGAGATGCCGGTATTGGCTGCGTGGCTGCCGATTACGGTATTCCCGTTGGCGAGCCGCTGCGAGCCGCACGGATCCTTGAGGAGTCCGTTCACGTCGGCGTTGGTGACTTTCCAGACGACATCGCCCTTCGGATTTAGCTCCACGACCTGGTTACCGTTCGTGAGCGAGGCCACGGTGTTGCCATTATCCAGCCGGATGGCGGTGAAGGGCCATGATTTCGACGGGCGTCCGCCGAGTTCTTCTAGGTCGGTTTTCAGTGTGGCGACCACTTTGCCTTCCGGCGTGTACTCCTTGATCGCAAATGCCAGCAGATGCGGTACGAGGTAGTTGCCGTTCTTTAATTGCCGGGCCATGCGGGTCTGCATGTGGGCGTTGTCAGTTTCCGGCTGCAGAGTCACTTCACGGACGATCTCCGCCTTGGCGTTCACTTCGAGTAGACGCGGCTTCGCCCCCAGTTCGGTGATAAGTGTGTTCCCGTTAGAAAGTCGCTGCGTCGTTCCGATTTCTTTGTTTGCCTTGTCCAGTATGTAGGAAAAAACGACTTCTTTGTCGCGAGTCACTTCCTCAACGCGAGCACTGAAGGCGAGAAGGAGATTTCCGTTTGGCATGATGAAACCATCCCGCGTGCCGCCTTTGTATTCCCACTCCGCTTTTCCATCTTCGCTGATGATGGCGGTCTTCGCGCCCATGACCAGATAGGAATGCTTGATCGCGGGAGCGTCCTCGGCATGGGCCGTCGCCATGATGCCGAGAATAGCTAAAATGTTAGTGAGTTTGAAAAAGGAGTGTTGCATAGGTTTGAGGAGAGGCAGTTTGTTCGCAAATCGAGCGCGTGTCACGCCAAAATATCACGAACTAGGTCGGACGGGGCCAACGAGGAAAGCCGTAAGATGTGTGGGAACGGGCCGACCGAATGGCGTTGAGTCAAGGCGTCCTGAGACAGAGATCAGGGCATAGCGAATGGACTCGCCCTTGAGGCGGCGCACCGGCAGGTGGTGGGGCAGCAGATTCTTGGAATCCACCTCCGCGGCCCGGGGATCGGCGGCCAGATCGAGCTCAAACAACAGGCTAGGTCGAGAGTCCGGCGAGGGGAGTTCTCGTCTCGCCAAACTCTTCCAGCGGCACCCCCATGCGCTGCAGCAGAGCGAGATGCAGTTGTGACAAGGACGTGTCGCTGTGCGGCGCCAGGTATTGTCCTGTCTTGATCATTCCCCCACCGCCACCGGCGAGGAGGATCGGGAGGTTTTTTTCCCCGTGGGCGTGGCCGTCGGCGATGCCGGAACCGTAGACGATCATCGAACTGTCGAGAACGCTCGTTCCGTCGGCGTTCTTGAGCGCCTTGAGCCGGTCGAGGAAATAGGCGAACTGTGAGTGGTGCCAGCGCGTTACGGAGTTGTACATTTCCCACTTCGACTTGGTGCTGTCCCACTTCGTTTTACCATCGTCGTCTTCGGTGCGGCCACTGGCGTCCTTCCAGTGGGATAGCGCGTGCCAGGTGCCTTTGACACCGGGGACGAAGTCGAAATAACGGTTACTCTGTCCGTGATCGAGCATGAAGGTGGATACGCGGGTCGCACCGGACCAGAAAGCAAGCGCCATCAGCTCGAGCATCTGCCGCACATACTCTTCGTGGCTGGCGGGAATCCCGGCTGCCGGTCTTGCTAGTGTGTCTGTGAGGGCGTTGTCCTCGGAGATACGCTGCGTCTGCTGCTCCGCAAAGTCGAGGCGCTTCTCGACCGCGCGGACGGCATCGAGGTATTCGTCGATCTTGCGTCCGTCCGCGCTGCTGGCGTGACGTTTGAGGGACTTTGATTGCTCAAGCAAGAGATCGAGCACGCTGCGATCGACGAAGCCCTCGCCCGTGCGGCGGAAGAGTTTGTCGAAGACGGCGCGTGGCACGGTCTCGCGCGCGGCAGGGACATCGCGATGGATCCAAGACAGGCAGTTCCGCGGCAGGCTGCCGGAGAAACTTCCTTCGCCTCTGGTGCTGAGTTCCAAGGACGGCAAGGGCGTCAAGCCCCCGAGGTGGCGGGCGGCGATCTGGTCTGCCGAGGGCGAGCCAACGTCGTTTTTGCGGTTGTCGAACGCGCCACCCGTGAGCCAAGTGGCGGTGCTGGCGCCGTGGCCGTTGCCGCGTGGTGTCCACAGATTTCTGGTGACGATGATGTCCGACTTATATTCCTCCAGTGGCGCCATCCAACGATTGAGTTTCTGCAACTCGCCCGCAGGTCCAACCTTCTCTGGCCCCCATGTCGCCTCGGCGGCGCCATTCGGGAAGTAAAGGTAGGCAAGACACGGCGGCACGCCTGACCCGGCAGTAGTTGTTGTCGCGGCACCGAGGCTTTCCAAAGAGGGCAGGGCGAGGCAGGCCCCGATCCCCCTCAGAAAGGCGCGGCGGTTGGGGTTATTCTTCATCGGATTCTTTGGTGGAGGCAGGAGGTTGGCGTTTGGTTGTGAATGGGTAGCTCTCGGTAACGGCAAACACAAGGTCGCCAAGACGATAACCGGTCGGCCCGAGCTTTGCTGCGATTTCATTGACCGTCGCCTCGTCATAATATTCGAGCTGCCGTCCGAGCGCGTAGGCGAGCATCATGCGGATCGTCTGCGAGCCGAGGTCGTGAATACGTTCATCGATCAAGGCGAGCTTGAGGCCGGCGGCCCCGCGAAATTGCGCACCGCTCGGCAGCGTTCCGCGATCATCGACTCCGTCACGCCATTGGCCGAATTCGGCGTAGCTCTCGAGCGCGAAGCCTAGCGGATCGATCTGTGCGTGACATCCGGCACAATTTTTCGATTCGCGGTGCGCTTCGAGCTTCTTCCGCAAGCTTGTCGCGGCCCCGCGTCCTCCCCCTTTGACCTCGATCTCTGGCACATCCGGCGGCGGCGGTGGTGGCGGCGTGCCGAGGAGGTTGTCGAGGATCCACTTACCGCGTAACACCGGGCTGGTGCGATCCGGGAACGAAGTGGTGGCGAGCACGCTGGCGTGGCCAAGGAGGCCGCCACGTTGCTTCGTCTTGAGAGGGACGCGGCGCATCTCGTTCCCTGCGACCCCTTCGATCCGGTAGAAGCGTGCCAGCTCGGCATTAAGGAAGGTGTAATCTGCATCGATCAAGCGTGCCACGGGCGCGTTGTCAGTAACCAGCGAGTGAAAGAAATGTGCTGTCTCGGCACGCATCGCGAACATGAGCGTCTCGGTGCACCACGGGTTGTCGATCGGATCTTTGCGGATCCGCGGACCGACGTCGTCGGTGCTGAGCCACTCCGCTGCGAAGATCTCACCTAGCGAAAGACTGCGCGGATCGGCCAACATCCGTTCGACCCTGGCCCGGCGTTGGCTTGGGTTCGAGAGGACCCCTGCCTCCGCGGCATCCAGGAGTTCGTCATCAGGTGTGGATGCCCATAGGAAGTAAGAAAGGCGGGCAGCGAGATCGAGGCCGGTCACCGCTTGATCCTTGGGGCTGTCCGTCGATTGCTCGACCCGCAGGAGGAAGTTCGGCGAAATGAGAATCGTTTTGAAGGCATCGGACAAGGCATCCGGCTGGGAGCTTCCTTGCTTGAACGAACGCTCATAACGTCGCGTGGCTTCGTCGATTTCCGCCCGGGTGGGTGGCCGCCGATAGGCTCGGCGCATGAACTTGGCAATTGCCTTGCCTGCTTCGGCGGGTTCTCCGGCCAGTTTCTTCCAAGCGTCACCGTCGGCTTGCACCTGGTCAATCACGCCCTCGGCAGCGGAGAAATAGCGATCGAGGTGGGAGGTTTGAAGAAACAGGGTGTTGGCGCTATTGGAGAATCCACTGGTGCCACTAAAGTCCATCGGGAAGTCGTCCGCAGGGCGCAGATCGAGCCCGATGAGATCCCGGATGGTGCGATTGTATTCTTCCCGTGTCAGGCGCCGCGCCGGTGTATAGCCCGGGGTGCGCACCGTGCTGTAGTCAAAATGACGAATTTCGGCGGCGAGCCAGGCGCGCAGTTTCAATCGATCCGGGGCTCCGGGTTGGGGACTCTTCTGCGGTGGCATATCCCCCTGTTTCAAGCGTTCCGCGACGTTCTGCCAAAGCAGGCGATTGCGCACCAGCGGCGTCTGCGTCAAGGCCGACTCCAGATCGATATCTCCCTTGGCGCTCTCGCGGTCGTGGCAGTCAAAGCAATAGCGCTCAAGCATCGGCCGGATGTCACTAGCGTAGTCGAACGCGACGCCATGGAGGTCATCCTTCGCCCCGGCAGGATTTTTTGGTGCTGGTGTGTAGACCGGTCTGTCGATCACTTCTGTTTCCGCATCAATCGGCTCCGCACCGGCAGGTTGTCCCCTCAGAAACAGGGCGCTGGCGACAGCGATAGCGATGCCCAGATAGGGTAATTTACCGGCTTTCATCATATCGGAAGCGGGATGGGATCGAGGGTTTGGGATGCGTGTCAGATAAGAATACGTTCTACTTCCAGAGGTGCTTTTGGCAGAATTCCAATTGCTGCTCCAGCCACGTCGTGCCGTCAGCGACTTTGGGAAGCTTGTTGCGCCCGCCGCCGAGCGCCACGCAGGGGATGCCGAGTTTCATCGCCTTGTCGCGAAGCATGATGGCCGCAGACGGCGGATGGATACGATCGCTGGGGTCTGCATCGGAGTAGATGAAGATCGGCGCTTCGCCCTTGTCCATGAAGCGCAGGGCGAACTGCTCGGTTCCGATGGGTTGCATGATGCTGACAACGACTCTCGGTCGCGAACTCTGGCGGCTAACGGCGTCTTCTGACTTAGGATTTGCGAAATCATCGTGGTATCCTAGGAACTCGCTGATCAGAGCGCCAGCCGAGACACCGCTGCACACCAGCCTCTCCGGATCAATGTTCCATTCCTTCGTCTTGGAGCGGACAAACTGGACCGCCCGTGCGCAGTGTTTGGCGATTCCGAGGTAATCAATATCGTCGCTCAGGAAGGGATAGTTGCAGGCCACCACGGCATAGCCAGCCTTCCGGTGCGCATCGATCGTCGATTTCCGGTTCTTCTCGAGCTGACTTTTGTCACCGTTCTTAAACCCACCGCCGTGGAACCAGACGTAGACCGGGGCAGGATCGTCGCTCGCCGGGGCGGGCCAGAAATCGAGGACGTTGCGCTCGTGTTTGGTATCATACTTGATGTCCCGCTTGGGTTCAGAGTCCCCTGCACGGACATAGTCGCAGCCCATCAAAGTCATGATCGCGACGGCGATCGCCGTGCCCTGTCTGGTCGTTTTCCTGCTCATCATTTGCTGATTGGTGTGAGTTACTTTCCTTTGCGGTCCACCAGGAAATCCAGCAGCGAATCTTCGCTAAGTGCCTGCATGGCATTGTGGGCGTGTTCGTTTGCCTTGAAGTGGACGACGTCTCCATCCAGATACGAAAAGATCCCGATCTTTCCTTTCGTCTGGCTGGGCCCGGTGAGTTTCTCCCCCTCGTAGCCCATCTGTTTCGCCCACAGATAAATCGATTCTTCGGCAGCCACGAAGGAAAGCTTGCCGTCTTTGGCAGGAATCGCCTTGGAGGGGCCGCCTGCGTAGGGAACCAGCGGATCTTCCGTTCCGGATATGTTCAACAGACGTTTGCCGGCAAGTGGTTTTGCGACCTCGCGGTAGTCGTTGTCATCCCCCATCGCCTTGAAATTTTTGCCGTCGTGCTGGCAGCCATTCAGGGGGCTGACTGCGGTAATGTAGTTTCTGATGTGGGGAAGTTTGGTCTCGATCGCGATCTGATTGACGAGCGCCGCTCCGTTGGAGATCCCCATGATCGTGAACTCTTCCTCCCTGACATCATCACGCCTTGCGAGTTCGCGGATGGTGGCTTCGATAAACCCCCGGTCGTCCGCTTTGGAGCGCTCCGAGACGATGTTCCAACTCTCCCGATACCCCTCCGGGAACACGGTGATGAAGCGCTTGGCGATTTCCGGGTAACGCCTCAAAACCATGCTCCGCACCTCCCTGGCATTGCCCCCATTGCCGTGCAGAACGATGAGCACTGGCAAGGGCTCCGGTTTGGCCGCCTCGTCGCGCGCCGGGACATGAACCCAATAGGGGCGCCTGAAGTTCTTCTCCTGGGACCAGGATTGGGTGATCGAAAACTCTGAGGCCTCTCCGTTCGTCTTGCCGCGTGCCCCATTCCGCCTCTTTCTCTCTCTCGCGTTCGCCCTCAGCCTTAGTAGACAATATCACCGCGAGTTCTTCCGCGATGATCGTCTCCCGGTTCTCTTCGGTATCTGCGAGCTCGGCTTCGAACTTCTCGACTTCCTCAACGAGAGACTTGAGCTCGTGCCGGCCGTGCTCGAGGTCTCGATCGATCGGAGCCCCGATCATCCCGGCGATCTCCCCTTTGATTGCGCCCTTCTTGGTTTCGTCATCGGCCTCGTGCCAGGCTTCGACCAGAGCCTCCATCCGAACTCTGCCGCGCTCCTCCTTGAGGAACGCTTCGGCTTCTTCCGCCCCGCCCTCGTGTTTGATCTCGAGATATTCCATCAGGAATTTGCCTGCTTTCTCCAACACCTTGCCGTATCCATCCTCCTCCTCTTCGGTGCGCACGCGTTCGAGCAGATTCAACGTTTCAGGCATCTTCTCTTTAAGAAAATCGAGGACGTGTTCAGTACGCGGACGATCTTCCTCCGCCTGAAGACGAGGGCAAAACGCTGAGACCACCGCAACGGCGGCGATGAGGGCGTAGATCAATGAGTTGGATTTCATAGTCGTGAGGCGGGCTGGTAGTGGAATTTGGTCCGCAACTGGTCTAATCGATTTCTGGAAGCGGCGATTCGTTCGGATGCGGACTCGTGAGGGCTTGCGGAGAACAGGCGTTCTGAGAGCTTCGGCTTCGTTGATTCAGGGGGCACGACCAACCCGTTTGGCGTGTTTGGTTCCACCCCGGCAAGATGACCTTGGGCGGTATTACGCGACGGCCAAAACTCCGCTGCGATGGCGACAAGAGCGATCGCCGCGGCAGCGGCCGCACCGATCCAGAACCTCCTCCCGACATGGATGACCTTGTCCTTCCCGGGCAGGTCGGGTTCTCTTTGTGCTGCGCCCGCTCCCGATTCCTGTCCGCCCAGCAGACGCAAGGCCCCGTGCAATCTTGCGGCACGCCAGAATTGCCGCCGCGCGTCCGGACTCGCAAGTAGGCTACCCTCCAGTTCATGCTTTTCTTCAGGCGGGAGATTACCGTCGAGATAGCTGTTAAGCAGATGGTCAAGTCGTGGCGTGTCCATCGTTGATCAGCTCTCTTGAGCTCTGAGTTTTTGATCCACGCACTCTCTCAGCGCCTTGCGTGCCCGTGCCAGCGCTACGTTCACGGCGTTCACCGTCCAGCCCATTATCTCAGCAATCTCACATTGCCGATGGGATTGTTCGTAACGCAGGTCGATCACCCGCATGGCCTGCCGGGTCGGGCCGTCTTTGCACTCACCCAACACTCGTAACTCCATAGCAGAGTCCGGCTCTTCCATCACTGAGGCAGAGAGTGCCTCAATCACTTTCGTATTGAGAATCACTTCTTTGGCACCAGGACCCCAGGCGGCCTCCAATACCTTGAAACGTGCGATGGAAAACGCCCCGGAACGAAAGTTCGTTCCCGTTTCGAAATCATTGGCCTTCGCAGTGACGGTGAGAAAAGTCTCCTGCACCACATCATCGACCCGGCTGAAGTCAGGCATCAGCGCGATCACGAATCCGCGCACCGATACCATGTTCTGAATGAACAGGCGCGGCACAAGTGCTATTTGATCAGATTCGGGCATGAGAACTATGCGTCTGGGACCTCGAAACTTAGCAGAGAATCCCGGAGAAAGGCACTATCTTGCAAATTATCTGGTGATTTGCATTGGTTGGTATCACACCCACTCCTATCAACAAGAGGTCTGTCCTGGGACGGACCTTTCGTCGAGGTCGGCGATGACCACGGTTATCGACGGTCCGTATCGAACGGTCCAATTGCGGGGAATTGTGGCGAAGCAGATGGGGCGGGTTAGTTCAGTTCGAGTTTTACGGGCTGGCTGTAGGGGCCGGGGAGGGATTTGCGCATGGTGCTGATCAATTCGGCGGCGATCCATTTGCTCACCCGGTCGAGTTCCTTTTGATCGGGTTGGTTCCACAGCCTCACTTTCCACCAGTAGTCGTTGTTCTTCTCTAATCGTTTTCCGCGGTAGGCGATGTTCTTCGATTCGACGGAATTCACCTTCCCGGTGTCCCAGAGATCACCCTCGTCGCGCTCCAACTTCTGTTTGCTGCTGGCTACTAGGATTTGGTAGGCCACCTGCGAATGGTTCGTTTTCCTTGAAGCGAAGGTCCAACTAAACGAGGGATTCCTCTTTGCGTTGGTTTCCGGGTTCACGGCGAAGCCGCCGAGGCGATTGATAATGGGAGCGTAGATGTCCCGGGGGCGTTTTGTCAGGTCAACATAACTGGAAAGGTCGCGCATGGAAATGACGGTGCATCCCTGATCCTTGAGCATCTGCATATCCGCTTTGAATCGTTCCACGGAGGTGGAACAATGAGGGAACAGATCAGGGACTCCGTGATAAATCAGGACGGAGATTTTTCCATTATTCGCCATATTAATGGCGTCCAGAAGACCTTGTGAATCTGCGAAGCCACTGCCTCGAGTGAAGGCTCCCGGAACGAGAAATGGATCGTCCAGTCCCGGTTCGTAGGCGATCCCGATTCCGCCGTCGTCGCTCCATTGCGCTTCTGGATCAGAGCCGCGCCGGGCAGTGGTGTAGCCCAGTTCATTAAGAACTCTGACCATGCGTCGATCGAAGTGCGAACCTGGGTAACCGAAGGAGGTGGCCTTTAGAATGCCGTGTTGAATGCAGGCTTGGTCGAATCCCGTGACTTCTGCTCGGAACTGGTCTTCAGACCGGTCGAGGAAGTTAGGATGAGTCACGGAATGATTGCCAATTTCAAACCCCAGTTCGTGAAGCTTCCTGACGTCGTCCCACGTGAGACGTTTTTCGCTGCCAACCCATCCCGACGTGACATAGAACGTTGCGTTGAAACCATGTTGTTTGAGGATGAGGGCGACGGTGTGGTAGTCACTGGCATTCGCGTCGTCGAAGGTGAGAACGATTAGTTTGTCCGGGATCGGTTTGGGGTCTGCCGCGTGTGCTGCAGGGGAAAACAGGAATGCGATGATGAGGGGCAGGACAATGGCGGCGGTTCGCTGAAGGCTCATTCGAGGATTATCGTTGGTGGCTGCCGGGAAATTACTTTCGCGCCCACCGCACCGCAAACGGTCAGAACGGGGACCGGCGTCGGGGATTGAGGGGGGCTGGGAGGCGCCGGTTGGACGGGCGCGGGCATCTCGAAGATCTGTCACCGTGGATGTGTAGCGGCAAACTGATCCTTACGGATCAATTCCGGATTACGCGGTAGAATACCTGGTTCTTACCGTTGGGAGCGGGTGCGGGTGCAAAGGTGCTGTCGGTATAACTGGTCTCCACGGCCTGCCCGTCCACGCTGTCATCGAGATCCTACCAATTCACGAGATCGGTCGATGCCCAAACCGTGTAAGTGGCCGAGTCCGATGACGTGAATGTTAGGGTTACTTCGCCCGTCGTTGGATTCCGAATGACATTGGTGATCATTGTTGCCGGAATATTTGCCCTGATGAACCGGATTTCGGAAATTCCGGTATAGTCATCGCCGGGGGGACCAAAGTTAGAAGTGACGTATATTTGGAGATAACGGGTCGTCACCGGGTTGGTGAAGGTGTAGCTTTCGCCAGCGTAATTGGTCAGCCCAGTCGCTTGAGGGGAGGTCATGTTTTCCACCAGCGTGCCCCACGCCACCCCTGCCGAGGCGTAGGGAGCGTCATTGGCCAGAAGGGAGTTGCCGGCGTAAATGCCCGCATTTTTGACTCCGCGGAACAAATCTGTGTTTTCATTGTAGTTCCAAAGGTGGAATCCGCCGACGGTCTGGACGCTGCCCAGATCGAACGTGATCCAAGTGTTCTGAGTGTTAACGCTCAGCCACATCGAATTGGCGGGGGCGTTGCTGCATGTCTATGTGGTGACGACCGGATTATTGGGCGTTATGCCGCTGCCATTAAAGGCACGGTCCGGCAAACGGCCATCGTGGGTGAAGGAACTTTAAGCCGTCGCCGCGACGGGCGTTATCAGGAGGCTCGCCGGGGCTGCGGCAGCCGTCACGGTGTAGGTGTTCACAACCATACCCTCCGTGACCGTGCGGGTGTCACGCCAAAATATCGCGCACCACATGGCCGTGGACGTCGGTCAGGCGGATGTCGCGGCCGCCGAAGCGGTAAGTGAGCTTCGTGTGGTCGATGCCCATCAAATGAAGGATCGTGGCGTGGAGGTCATGCATTTCGAGCGGATTCTCTACAGCTTTGTAGCCCCAGTCATCGGTGGAGCCGTAGGATATACCCGGTTTCACGCCAGCACCGGCCAGCCACATGCTGAATCCGAATTCGTTGTGGTCGCGTCCGTCGCCGCCCTGGGCAAATGGAGTGCGTCCGAATTCCCCGGTGAAAACCACCAGCGTGGAATCGAGTAGGCCGCGTTGTTTCAAATCCTCGAGCAGCGCGGCAATGGGTTGATCCACGACGCGGGCGTTGTTGCCGTGGTTGTTCTTCAGATTACCATGCGCATCCCAGCGATCCTCGCCGGTCGAGGTAATGGTCAGTTCGATGAAGCGGACGCCCCGCTCGACCATGCGGCGGGCGAGCAGGCACTGTTTGGCGTAGGTCCTCGTATGCTGGTATTCTGCGTCCAGTCCGTAGAGCTTTTTGGTCGCTTCGGATTCATCTGACAAATCCAGCAAGTCCGGCACAGTGGTCTGCATCCGGCTGGCCAGCTCGGCGTTGGCGATGGCACTTTCCAGAGCGTCGCTGGCACCGTAGTCCGCTAGGCTGAGCCGATTGAGCCGTTGGGCCAGCTTCCGTTTTACGACTTGATACTCCGGGTTTTTCTCACCGGGAACGATGTTCGCGATGGGGGTGCCGTTAGCATTGAGCAGCGAGCCCTGAAAACTCGCGGGCAGAAAGCCGCTGCCAAAACAATCAAGGCCGCCGGACGGAATCTGGCCGCCGTTGAGCACGACGAATCCGGGCAGATTCTCATTATGGCTCCCGAGTCCATACGCCACCCACGCCCCCATGCTGGGACGGCCCTGGAGGCCGAGTCCGCTGTGCAGGAAATAGTTGGCGCTGGTGTGCTCAGGGAACTGGGACGTCATTGATTTCAGCACGCAGAGATCATCCGCCCGAGTCGCGATGCGCGGGAACAGTTCGCTGACCCACAGGCCGCTCTGCCCGCGCTGCTTGAACTCCCACGGCGATTTCAACACCTTGCCGACATTGGCAAACTGCGTCTTCTCCAGCTTGCCGATCGCCTTTCGAGGATCCTCGCCATGATGCTTCTCCAGCATCGGCTTGTAGTCAAAACTGTCCACCTGCGACACCCCCCCTTCCATGAATAGAAAGATGACGCTGCGGGCCTTGGCCGGATAATGCGGAGCTTTCGCCAGCGATGGACTCACGGCGGCCCCGGCGTTCCCTGCATTACCAAACAGGGCGGAAAAGGCCATCGCGCCGAAACCGTTGCCGGCTCGCTTGAGCATGGCGCGGCGGGAAAGATTCGGCAGGGGTAGTTGAAATTTTGGATTCATTTCAGATAGATAAAGTCATTGGTATTCAGAAGCGCGTGGCAGAATTCCGGCCAGGCGGCAGAAGGATCGCCGGGAGCGAGGGCGCGCAATTCAGCCAGGGTTTCCATGGCGAGGCGCTTCTCTTCAGCATTCGGCTGGCGGGTGAAGGCGGATTCGAACAGCCAGGTGATGCGGGATTCATCGGTTGCCTCGGGGAGTTCCTTCATCATCCGGGCGGCCCAGAGCGTCGCTTGGTCTCTGACAAACGGGTCGTTCATCATGACGAGCGACTGCGCGGGGACATTGGTCACATTGCGGCGGCCCACGGTGCTGAAGGGCGTGGGGAAATCGAAGGCCGTCATCATGGAGGGCAGGAAATTCCGACGGACCGATGTATAAATGCTGCGCCGGCCATTGCCATCGAGCGGACCGGATCCTGGTTGGCCGCGGCCGACGATGAAGGCCGTGAGATGCGTGGGAACGGGCGGACCGAATGGCTTTGCATCAAGGCGGCCCGAGACAGTCAGCAGGGAATCGCGGATGGACTCGCCCTCTAGGCGACGCACCGGAAAGTCGTGCAGCAGTAGATTCTTTGGATCGACCTCTGCGACCTTTGGATCGCTGGCCCGGGTGCTGCGAGCAAAGGCGTCGGTGAGGGCGAGGCGACGAATGAGTTTTTTTAGCGACCACTTGTCTTCATGAATGAACTGCCATGCGAGGTGATCCAGGAGTTCCGGATGGGAGGGGCGCTCGCCGAGATAGCCGAAGTTATCCACCGTCGGCACGATGCCGCGGCCGAAGAGGTGATGCCAGACACGGTTCACCAAGACCCGGGCGGTGAGCGGATTGGCGGGGTCTGTCATTTGGCTGGCCAGTTCCTCGCGTCCGCTGGAGTCAGTGGGAGCAATGCGGGGCGTGCCAAATGCTTCCGGCAGGCCGCGCTTGGCGACCGCACCAAGGCGCTGGTATTTCCCGCGGATGAGCAGGTTTTCATCCACGCCTGACACGTCGCTGAGGGTTGGGGCCAGCGCGGATTCCCAGCGGATTGTCCCGGCCAGCGCGTCCTGCTCTTGAATGAAAGCGGTGGCAGGCTCTGTCAGGGCGACGGGATTCACCTCCAGCAGAGCCGCGTTCTGGAGCATCCAGTCAGCAAGCGGCGCGAGGTGGGGCTCGATGGCTTTCCCGGATGACAGGCAAGCCAGAGCAGCCAGCGCATCCGCCTGCATGGCTTCCGCCAAGGCCTGTAGCGAGGGCGCGTCCGCTTTGGGCTGCCATGATGTGCCGGGCAGCCATGCGGGCCCACCGGGCGCATCCACCACCATGAGCACCTCCAGCGCGGAATCGCCCTGCGGGGCAATCTCCACATGCGTCCGGTGCTCTGTATAGGCGCTGAGGTCGTGGGTCACCCAGGCGAGTTTGTCTTTGGTATCGAAATCCATTCTCAGCCTGCCATGCAGCGGCCCGGTGATCATGATGTGCGTGTCCACGCCAGCATAGGCTCTCCCCTTGCCCCGGACCAGATAGTGCAGGCGGCCACTTTTCAGGGTGAATCGCGGAGTCACCAGATTCCGTCCGGCACGTTCGGTGACAGCATGACTGCTTGAGTCAGTTTCGGTCCCTAGCCCATGTTTCAGCCGATTCCAGAAAGCGTCGCGCATCGCCGCACCATAAGGCATGATCCGCGACAGCGGGCGCGCGGCATCGCCGGCAATCACATCTCCGGCGCTCAATGGGTGCGGTCCAAAGCTGGGGCCGTCCGACCTCCACAGCGTGGCGCCGGGCTTAGTGTAGTCGGCTGCGATCACGGCATCCGCGGGAATAGCCGGGGCCGGGGTTCGCGCCTGGCTGAGCAGTTCCTTGAAACGCTCCGGTTTTGCCGCTTCCGGATTTCTCGCGAGCACAGCGAAGGTGTGGAGCGGATGCTGCGGATTCTCAGATGCCTGCTTCAAGTGCTCCGCCCATGGAGCGGAGGCACCGCCGGGTGCTGCGAGAAGATTGCTGACAAGTTTTTCCGCTTCTGGCTTCGCCGCATTGGCAAAGGCAGTCGTGAGATCGCCGGTGTGTTTCGCACGAATTGCGGCCAGTTTCTCAGCAGCCTGCGCATGACTGGCCATGGTCTCGAACCGCACCTGACGGTAGGGCGAGCCAAGGAGGAAGCCGCTCATGGCGTAGTAGTCCTTTTGCGTTATGGCGTCGAACTTGTGGTCGTGGCAGCGGGCACAGGCCACGGTCAGACCAAGGAACGTCTTGGAAAGCACGTCCACTTTGTTGTCGATCCGGTCGCATTCATCCTGACGAGTATCCACCGGGCTGTGAACCTCCTCGCCGAGAAATGCCCAACCGGTGGCGATCACCGATTCATTGGCGCCAGTGGCCGGGTCCAGTCGTGGCGTCAGCAAATCTCCCGCGACGTGCTCCGAGACGAAGCGGTCATAGGGCAGGTCCGCATTGAAGGCGCGGATCAGATAGTCGCGATACCGCCACGCATTGGCGATGAGGAAGTCGCTCTCATGTCCCCGGGATTCGGCATAGCGGACGAGATCCATCCAGTGCCGCGCCCAGCGCTCCCCAAAATGCACGGAGCCCAGCAAGGCATCCACCACCTGTTCGCGCCGCCGCGGTGAAGTGTCCGCAAGAAATGCCTGCGCGGCATCGCGTTGCGGCGGCAGGCCGGTGAGGGTAAACCAAGTGCGGCGAAGCCACGTAAGGTCATCGGTGGCTGGAGCAGGCGTGAGGCCTTTGGCGGCGAGTTTCGCGTTGATGAATTTATCCACCTCCGCAGACCCTGGCACATCGGGAACGGGCTGACGCTGCGGAGTTTGCCAGATCCATGGCAGGCGCTCTTTGTACGCCTGAAGGTTGAAAGTCTCCTTTTTTCCCGGAGCGTCGGCGGCCTCCTCCTTTGGCCATGCGGCACCGGCCTGCACCCATGCGGCGAGATCGGCGATGGCGGCATCGGGAAGCTTAGGGCCGGCCTTTGCGGGCGGCATTTTCAGATCCTTTTCAGTGTGGCGGACCGCCTTCAGCAAAAGGCTTTCGTCCGGCTTTCCAGCGATAATCGCCGGGCCGGATTCTCCGCCCTCCAGCATGGCCGCGCGGGAATCGAGGCGCAGCTCGCCCTTCTGTTTTTCCGCCCCATGGCAGTCCGTGCAATGCTCGTGGAGCACCGGCCGGATGCGTTTTTCAAAAAAGTCCGGTTCCTGCGCCCGGACGGCGGGCAGCCCTGTGAAATAGAAGACGGGCAGAATGATCCGAATGAATGTAGTTGGTCGCATGAAGTTCAACTGAGGATGCCTTTCACGATTTCGCCCTCCACATTTGTCAGGCGGCGGTCGATGCCGTTGTGGTAGAAGGTCAATTTTTTGTGATCCAAACCGAGGAGGTGGAGAATGGTGGCGTGGAAGTCAGGGATATTCACCTGGTCGGTGGCGATGGAATAACCGATATCATCGGACGAGCCGTGATGGTGGCCGGCCTTCACGCCCGCGCCGGCGAGGAAGCAGGTGAAGGCGGCGGGATGGTGATCGCGTCCGGGGGAATTCACGCCCTGCGTGACCGGACAGCGCCCAAACTCCGTGCTCCAGATAAAGAGAGTATCATCGAACATCCCGCGCTGCTTCAAATCCTGAATGAGCGCAGCCACCGGCTGGTCCATGGTGGCTGCTTGGTTGTCGTGGTTCTCCTTCATGTTTTCATGACCGTCCCAGTTGATGCGCGGAGTGCCGAAGGAACCGCCATTGATGATCTGCACGAAGCGCACTCCGCGCTCCAGAAGCCGGCGGGCCATGAGGCAATTGCGTGAGAAGCCTTTGTTGGCCGGCTCGTCGATGCCGTAGAGCTTCTTGATGTGCTCCGGCTCGCTGTCGAAATTCGTGGCCTCGGGAATGCTCGACTGCATGCGGGCCGCGAGTTCGTATGAACGCAGGCGGGCGGCGAAGGCGCCGTCGCCGGGATTGGCGGCGGCGAAGTCGCGGTTCATGGAAGTCAAGAGGTCCATGTCCGCCGAGCGGGCTTCCGGGGAAATGCCCTCCGGTGTGCGTAGGTCCGAGATGGGTTCGGCCACAGCGGTGCGGAAGGCGACGCCTTGGTGATTAGCCGGGAGGAAGCCGGACGTCCAATTGATCGATCCACCGGCTGGCATCCCGCGGGGATCGGGCAGCACGACGAATGCGGGAAGGTTCTCGTTGTCCGTGCCAAGACCGTAACTGAGCCACGCGCCCATGCAGGGAAATCCGTTCAGCGTGAATCCGGTGTTCATCTGGAAAGCGGCGGGCGTGTGATTGTTGCTCTTCGCGAACATCGAGTGAATGAAACACAAATCGTCCACGCAGCCCGCGAGCTTTGGCAGCAAGCTGCTGACCCATGCGCCCGACTTTCCGTGCTGCCGGAAATCGTAAACGCTCTTCATGAGATTCCCCGGCTGACCAAAGAATCCGAGGTTTTCGCCACGGCCTTCCATGGATTTGCCGTGCATCTTTTCCAGATGCGGCTTGTAGTCGAAGGTCTCCAGATGACTCACCCCTCCCGCGCAGAAAATCTGCACCACGCGCTTCGCTTTCGCTTGGAAATGGGGCTTCCGTGATGAAGCCGTGCCGGCGTCTGCGGCGCGGGCATTGTCGCGGTCGAGCATCCACGCCAGCGCGATGGCACCGAGCCCGCCGCCGCTATTCCAGAGAAAATGCCGGCGTGAGAGCAGTGTGGAGGGTGAGTTGTCTTCGCTCATGATTGATCCGGTTGCGCGGGTCAGAGTTTTCCAGATCGGATGAACTCGTGTCGCACGGGAGTGGTGACTTTCTTACCTGTGGTCGAGACGAAGGTCACTGATCCTGCGGCGTATTCGAGCGTCTTCACGTTCTCGAATCCGTCGGGGATTTTGACCACTCCCTGGATGTAGTTGATGGCGGTCGGCTTGTCCGCGCTGAGCTGGACGGCAGTCGCGACTCCCTCTTTGGCGAGCACATTGTCGCTGGTGGAAGCCGCGAGGCCATCGGCAAAAAAGGCGGTGACGTCTTCCAGTCCGACGCAGTTGTTGCGTCCATTCCACGGGTAGCCATGGCGGCCTCGGTTCTCCAGCCAGAAGATGGTGCTGTTTAGGACAGCGGGATCTTTAAGCGCGAACCAGACGTATCCGGCTTCCGCGTTCGTCGCGGTGATCCACGCAGGGCCGCCGGTCTTCTCCCAGGGCTCGTTGACCAGTTGCACGAGGTCCGCAAAACCAGTCCGTGTCGGCAGGCGAGTGAGGTCGGCATCAGGCGCATCTTTCCATGCGGAGGGGACTTTTGACAGGTCCTTCCACTTCGTTCCGGGCAGCAGCGCTTGATATTCGCGTTTTGCCGGGTCGCTGAAAACGCCCGGATTCGTCATGCCGAAACGAATGGCGCTGGTGGCGATGCGAATCGCTCCCTCCTTGTCCGGCATCGCGAGGGTCGCGTGGTGACCTAGCGGCACGCGCCCGGCAAAGCCCTCGATGGTGTGCCTTGAATAGAGGACATTCTGACCGTCCACCAGCGAAAGCGCTTTGGTCACGCTTCCTTTGCGCACCTTTGTCTGAATCCCCATCGTGAGCGTGGTGACGTCGCCGGTTTTCTTTGTGCCGACGGCCTTCCATGCGTCACCGGCCACCTCCCCGTGGGGCGGATGCTTCTCGCCGGAGACCTCAGCGGAATTGCCGCCGAAGGGCAGGCAGAAAAAGTCGCCCCGCAGCGGGACGAGCACCGGCACGGGCATCGCCGCCGCTTTCTCATCCTGCCACGGAGTGATGTGATAGGGTTGCACGGGCTTCGCGCTGTCCCGGAAAAATGTAACCGGTGCTGTGTGTCCGCCCATTTGGGTGACCGCGACTTCGACTTCTTTGGACGACAGGATAACGCAGGTCTGCGAGTTGACGGTGCGAGTTTCCGCCAGTGAAGGGACGGCGGTGCTGGCGATAGCGGCGAGGCTCATGAGGTAAGTTGCGGAGATGTTCATAGTTTGATTTGATTCAACGGAGATAGACGAATTCGGACGAGTTCAACAGCGCCCAACATACGCTCTTGAGGGCGCGATCTTTTGCGGCAGCGGCAGCGCGGGCGGCTTCTTCAGCACTGAGCGTGCGTCCCAGCGCGAGGCGATAGACCAACTGGATGGCCTTGACGCTTTCGTTTCCGGCAGCCTTCATGGCGCGCTCGGCAAGGTGATTCGCCTGCCGCTGGACGAAGCTGTTATTCATGAGCCCCAGCGCCTGCAGCGGCGTAGTAGTGACGCCACGGGATGGCGTTTTCACGGAGGGGTCCGGGCAGTCGAAGGTATCAAGGAGCGGGTCTTTGCCGCTGTTCACATTCATGCGGTAAACTGTCCGCCGGTTGAACTCCGGCCCCTGTTTGTCGGCGATCGCGTAAACATTGGCAGGAAAGCCGATAGCATCGAACGCGCGGAATCCCGGGCCGCCAGCCTGGGGATTGAGCTGACCGCTCACGGCAAGCATGGCATCGCGGATGGCTTCGGCTTCGAGCCGACGCGGCGCATACCGCCAGAGCAGAGTATTGCCGGCGTCGATGGCTGTGGCCGCCACTTTGGAAACGGAAGACTGACGATAAGTGGCGGAATTCACGATCAGCCGGTGCAGGGATTTTATGCTCCAGTCGCTTTCGATGAACTTCGCCGCCAGCCAGTCCAGCAGTTCCGGATGCGTGGGCTTAGCACCGGCGATACCGAAATCGTTGGGAGTGCTCACGATGCCCTGACCAAAATGAAGATGCCAGACGCGGTTCGCCATGACGCGGGCGGGCAGGGGATTTTTGGGATCGCTCAGCCAGGCTGCAAATTTCTTGCGGCGTTCTGCTTCCGGCGCATCCGCAGGGAGACCGAAGTCAGGGTTCAGATCCGCAATCGCCGACAGGCCACCGGGCGTAACCACTTCATCTGGCGAGGTCACCTCGCCACGGATCAGGCGGCGGGTAGGCGCCGGATTGTTCCGCGTGCCGACGTAGGAAACAGCGCCGGAGACTGGCGGCAGGGCCGCGAGGGCGGCCTGGCTCTTCTCTTTTTCCGCCACGGCCTTTTCGTGTTCAGCCCGCTGTTCCGGTGTCAGGGCAGCGAGGATGGCTTCACGGGGAATGGCGAATCCGGCAGCACGGTAGGAGGCGGCCACTTCCGCATCACCGAGCGCACGGTCATACAGTGAGGTCTGGCGGATTTCTCCCTTGAGCCATGCGCCCTTCGCGGCACCCGAGTGGCGCAGGCCAAGCAGGATATGGGCATCGCCCGCGGCAAAGGTCTCGAGCGGTGAGCCGGGTGTGTAGGGTTTTCCCAGCGGCTCGCCATTCCGGTAGAGCACGACACTGTTGTCCGCGCGATACACGACAGCCATGTGAATGAGCGTGCCGGGAGCCCCCGGTTCAGGGGGAATATCCAGATCGGCGGTGCGCCGGGAATTGTCGCTGCCGGCCATCCATTTCCCGGGCTGCCGCTCTGCGAAGACGATGGCATCGAAGACCTTGCCTCCACCACTTTGAATCGAAATGGCAGCACCGCCGCCCTGCTCGTTAGTCGCCAGCGAGACCCATGCTTCGAGAGTCTTTTCGCGGATATCTTTGGTGAGAGGAGGGGATTGGAAAAACGCCCCGTCTTTCGGGAGTTGCAGGCGTCCGTTGGCGATCGCTGCGCCGCCGTGCAGTTCGCCTGCGGCCCCGCTGGCCGTGAAGTTCCATGAGAGAAACGGCGCGGGCCCGGGTGGTGCGGCGGGAGGCTTGATCTGCGCCGCGGCGATTTTCGCTCCCTCCGCCTCAATGCGTGAGAGTCGCTCTCCGGCGGCGGCAATTTCCTTTTCCAAAGCCGCCCGCCTTTCGTTGTGAGCCTTCTTTTCGTCGGCGCCCGCGATGGGCCGCTCGCCGTGCTTCACGCCTTCGAAGACCGACTTCATCCGGTAGTACTCTTCGTGGGGAATCGGATCGTATTTGTGCGCGTGACACCGTGCGCAATTCACCGTGAGGCCCAGAAACGACTGCCCCACCACGCCGAGCATGTCTTCGAGTTCATCCTCACGGGTGATGGCACGCTGGGTGGCATTGGACTGGGCATTCCCCGCCTGATCCCACGGGCCGCACACGAGCAGGCTGGTCGCGACGACGCCCTCGCTGGTCACCGGCTCGATCACATCCCCGGCGACCTGTTCCTGCATGAACCGGTTGTAGGGTTTGTCGGAGTTAAAGCTCCTGATCACATAGTCACGGAAATGCCACGCGTTGTCCCGCAGCTGGTCGTATTCAAAGCCCTGACTCTCCGTATAGCGTGCCACATCCAGCCAGTGCCGGCCCCAGCGCTCGCCATAGTGCGGCGAAGCGAGCAGCCGGTCCACAACGCTCGCATAGGCCCCGGGCGACGTATCGTTCACGAAAGCATCCACTTCCTCCGGCGAAGGCGGCAGCCCGATGAGATCAAAGCTCAACCGCCGGATCAGCGTCGCGCGGTCAGCTTCCGGCGACAACGCGAGGCCATCCTTCGCCAGACGGGCACGAATGAACGCGTCAATCGCATCCGGCGCATTGCCGGGCACCGCCGGAGCCTTCAGCGGCTGGAGCGACCAGTGGTCGCTGCGCACCGCCGCCACGGGCGCTCCATCGTCGGGCCATGCTGCGCCCTGATCAATCCATGCCCGCAGCAGCCCGACCTGCGCCGCCGTGAGCCGCTCTCCTTTTGGCGGCATGATCTTGTCCTCCTCCAGCCCCGCCACGAGATGAACAAGCGGGCTCTCCGCGCTTTTACCCGCCACCAGCACCTTGCCTTCATCGCCCCCCTGAAAGGCAGAGGCCTTGTTGTCCAGCCGCAGCCCGCCCTTCTGCTTTTCGGCCCCGTGACATTTCACACAGTTGTCTGCGAAGATAGGTTTAATGTCCCGGGCGAAATCCACGGTGACCCCCGCCGGCGCAGGTAGCGCGGAGACGTTGGCCGGGCGCCCGTCAGTCCTGAGCGGCATCGTCGCTGAGACTAGGGCCGGCAGGAAAAGGAGGTGGCGGAATCTGGTAGCGGTTTGAGTGCGCACTAAAGTTTGATTGGCTATAAACGTTGATTTTCCGAAACTTGTATCATGTCGGAGGCTTTTGCCAATATGACTTTACGCCATTCGCCTGAAGATTTACGGCGCGCTTGGCTCTCCGGGCCTGACTCGCCTCAGGGATTTGTTTTCGGAACAGGCTCCAGCCAGTCGGGGGAGAGTAACTGTTTGATCTCAAACTGTCGGCTTGTGTAGCTCTCACCAAGCGGAGCAGCGGTTTTAATGCAGCACCGGGCGACTACCTTTTCTCCTTGGGATCGAGATTTTCCATCACCTCCGCGTCGCTCACGGCGGCTGAGCTGAAGCCATCTTTTGGCACTTCGACTTTGCTAATCCAGCAGAGGGCGTTGATGATGGTTTTTCGGAACTGATCGTCTTGCCAGTTCTTGTGGAAATGGCCGCCGGTGAAGCCAAAGCCACGCCCGCCATCGGGGCGTTCCACCGACCACATGAGGGCTTCATCGCGGCCTTTGGCTTCCTGGATGTGCGGATAAGGGCCTTTGGGGTAAACATACCGGCCTTCGCGAACGGTATCACTCGGACGGGCGACTAGAACGGGTGTGAATTTCACGCCCCCAATCTCCTTCGGCCCTGTGGCATCGAAGCCTTCCGCGAAACGCATGTTGAAATACCACTCGTCTTTGATTGCGAAGGGTTTCACGCCGCGCGTGATCGGATGTTCGGGCAGTTTGTCGATTTCGGCCTGCCAAATTGGATTACACGAAAATGCGTGTTCATAGCACCCGCCGATCCATGAGCGGAACTTGTCGCCGACGCCTTCTTTCGGCACCTCGACACCATAATGCATGCAGCCGAATCCGACACCGCGGGCGACAAGTTGTTCCATAACGGCAAGGCGGCCTTCTCCTTGGAGAACCGGGTGGCGTCCGTTGCCATCGGAGAAGCAGACCACGGCATCGGCATCGTCGAAGGTCTTCACATCCTTCACCCAGCCCATCTCATGGCGATCAACGGTGATCCCCGGGATTTCGCGCAAGCGTTTCTCCAGCAAAATGGTACCTGCACGGAACTCGTGCATCATGGGCGGATGACTGGGCTGGCCGGCGATGAGAACCAGCTTGCGCGGTTTCCCGCCCTCCGCAGCGGAGGACATGCGGGGGGTGGCTGAAGCGGCGAGTGCAAGTCTGAGAAAGGTGGAGCGATTCATAGTGATGGTGGTAGACCAAATTTATACTGGCCCGGATTCCTCAAATCAACCCGGATGCGAGCCCACTTGCGCGTGAGGACTTTGTTGAGAGACTATGAGATGTTAAACTTATTGATTTTGTCCGTGGTCTTTTTTGCAGCCGTGGGGACGGCTTTCAGTGAAGGCGGGCCGCAAGTGCCGAAGGCATTTGCTGTCACGGGATCGGGGAAAGAATTGACGGTGCGCCTAGGCAGCGGCGTGAAACTGGAACTGGCCCTGATTCCGACCGGTGAATTCATGATGGGCGATAAAGACAACAAACCGGTCCACAAGGTCAGGATCACCCGGCCGTTCTACCTTGGAAAATACGAAGTGACGCAGGCGCAGTGGGAGACCGTGATGGGCAACAACCCCAGCCGCTTCAAGGGGGCCAAAAATCCGGTGGAGCAGGTCAATTGGGAAGACTGCCGGAAGTTCATCGAAACACTCAATGCCAAGGCCGCGCAGCAGGTGGGCAAGTTCGCTTTGCCCACTGAGGCACAGTGGGAATATGCGAGCCGTGGGGGCCGGGAGACAAGATATTGCTTTGGCGACGAAAAGGCAGGGCTCGTCGAGTATGGTTGGTTTACCGATAATTCCGGGAGCAGATCACAGCCCGTCGGCGGGAAGAAGCCCAATGACTGGAGGCTCTACGACATGCATGGAAACGTGTCGGAGTGGTGCCGCGACTGGTTTGACGGAGATTACTATGCGAATAGTCCGTCGGAGTAGGCCTTCGTTGGTCCTTCTGTTGGTGTGTAGGCATTAGCCGATATTCCTCCTCACCGCGAAGCGGCACTTCTTTTAAAGAGTGGCGGTTTCGCCCTACGTTCAGAAGGTCGACTAAAGGCTGTATACCAACGATTTAATCCCCCGTAGCACCCTGCCAGTCGTCGGTGTGGAAGGGTGAGGCCGGCAGCCCTTCTTTGTTGACCAGATTCGGATTTGCTTCGTTACTCCAGCCCAAACGGGCGCGCGTGGGCGCGGCAACTTCCTTCGCCTAGACAACGACGGTGTCGCCGTCGATTATGGCCTCGGCTTGGACGAACTTGCCGTCCCCGCCAGCGACTTCGAACTCCGTCAGTGCTTTGCCGTCGCGCGCCTTTAGTCCGCCCCCGACGTGGGCGAAGGACAGTAGGATCTTGCTGCCATCGACCTTCATCGATTTGTAGAGCGGTCCGGAATAAACGATGTCCTTCCTGTAATCCTTGACGAGCGCCCAAAGGGCCAGGCGGTTGCCGATGTCCACCTTGTTGACTGGATGGATGTCGCTGATGGCTGTGACCAAGTCTGTTGTTACCGCCATGCCAGTACGGGGAATCTTGAGATTGGAAACCTGGGCTTCCCAGATCGGTGGAAGAGAGTTGGGGCCGTATCCGCCGAAGGGCGCGATCTGAACAAAGTAGAATGAAAAATCATAGCCCCATGTCCGCCGCCAGGTTTCGATTAGAGCCTTCATCTTGTCAGCGTAGCTCAGGCCCGCTCCCACGTTGGATTCGCCTTGGTACCATATAGCGCCGCGCATTGCCACCGGTGCGAGGGGTGCGATCATGCCGTTCTACAAGTCGCCACTCGGCCCGGGTGTCTAGGACTCGCAAACGGTTCCACCACGCGTAGCAGAGATCAGTCCGATGGGGACCTTCAGCTCTTTGTGCAGTTTGCGACCAAAGAAGTAAGCGCAGGCGGAGAATCCCACGCCGCGGCTTGGCGTCACCACGATGTTCTTTGGGGAGCAGGTCACCCAGTTGCAGTTTACGGAGGATGCTGGTGCTGGTGCCTGCGTATGAGGGATATCTAGCAGGCGGATCTGCGGATAGTCCGCAGCGGCAACTTCCTCCTGCCAATCAAGGCAGGGCACCTGATGGCGGACTGGGCCGAGTTGCTTTTCCATGTTCGACTGACCGGAGGCGAGCCACACCTCGCCAACGAGAACGTCGGTGCATTTGACGGTCGTCTTTGAGTCACTGACGATCAATTGGGCCGGTTTACTTTTGGCCTCCAGTTCATCAAGCTTTACCGTCCATCGCCCGTCCTCTCCGGCGACGGTTGACTTGGATTGCCCGCTGAAAGTGACACTGACCTTTTCTCCCGGACGGGCCTGTCCCCAGACAGGAACCTTCATCTGGCGTTGGAGCACCATATGGTCGCTAAAAACGCTGGCTAGCGAGAGTCCGGCGGGTGGTGTCTGATCAGGTTTTATCTCAGCTGTGGCGTTATTGGACGGACGTAAAAAACCGTACAGCAAGATCAAAGTCGCCACCCGCGCTACGCTTGCCGGGCTAGCGGGAAGCATTGAGCGGGATCATGACGAGGTTGCGATATTCGGCGACCTCGTCGGAGGGCAACGCGGGTGCGCCCCCCACCATGCGCAGTTTTTCTTCGGTGGGCGTTCCGTTGACCTGCAGGGTAGTAACCTTACCGTCGGTCACCTCTACCTCCCAGGTCTGCCAACCCAGCACAGGCTTGATGGTCGTATCGCCGCCTGTTTTCTGGTCACCAAAGACGCGGCGCTGGCAACGCAGTATATAACTTCCAGTCGGAGGTGTGCTCAGCGCCAGCGGCGAAGCACCGCCGCCCGCGCACTTCAGCGCATTCAGCGGAGCCGACGGCTTCGTCTGGCGTGGCGATTCAAAGCCCTCAGCCAAAGGGGCGACCGACCACTTGCCGTCTCCGCCTTTGAAGCCGGTCAGGTCCACCCCGTTGAAGAGCCGCTTCGCTTCACCAAAATTCTCTGCGAGCGTTTTTAGCCGGATGTCTTTGTAGTCTATGGTCATCGGGCTGCCGCCGTGGATCTGCAGCGCGAGCACCCCCTCCATGCAGCGCTGTTGCGTCGATTTCGCATCGGCTTTGTTCACATGATGGTCGACCAATTCGACCGTCTGAAACCCGTTGAGATGATGCACGACGTGATTGCCACGGCAGATGAAGTGATACTCGTTCCAATCGTTGTCCGTGTGGTAAGGCGCTGCATAAATGGCCTTCGGATTCGCCACAACGCCGACTACATCGAGCTTCCCGTCGGGCGAGATTTCCATGAAATCACCCACGTCCGTGAGCCACCCGCGACCGGATTCGTGGTAGAGGAAGCCGGTCTTGCCCAGCTTGTTTTCTACCTCTGCCTGATAGCCGGCTACAACCCACTTGCCCGTTTCGCGGCTGCGGTATTGCACACCGGAGTTGTTGTCGCCTGCATGGATGCGATAGCGCAGCTTCAACTCGAAATTCTTCAGCGTGCCATCCCGCCAGATGAGGAAGGTATTTCCCGGTGCGGGGTTCGACCCAGTGGTCTCGCCGCGGATGTGGCCGTCCTTAACCGACCAGAAGCCAGGACGCCCATCCCAACCGGTGAGATCTTTGCCGTTGAAGATGGCTTTGAAGCCGGGCTCATCCGCGGCATTGGCGGCTAGTGCGCTGGCGCAGGCCAGCAGGGCGAAGATGGTGGTGCGTGTCATATTTCGGTTCTTGGGATTATGGTTGGATGTTTGAAGTGTAAAAAATATACCTTGCTCAAGTTGTATCGCGACTGATAGAAAAAGCACCTTCTTGTTGGTCAGATGTTAGTTATCGGTAAATGTATTTGCGCCTTGGCAATAAACGTGAGCAATCGAAAATTGTATCACTCTGGAGACTTGTCGAATGCGACCTTGCGGAAGGCTCCTGCCCAGACGGCAGCCCTGACATTGCGGCGTTCACCGTCCCCAGCCCCGGCGGCGCGAACGTGCTGAGCCAAGGCACGTCTATTTATCTCAACTCCGTAACTCTACAGATTATCGTCACCTCCACCCCCGGCTGGATTTACCTCACGGAATCCTCCACTGATTTGGACACTTGGATTCCGTGGTCTGCCCCCGTCACCGCTAGCGGCCCGACCGTTACGTTTCCTGCCGCCACTGGCAGTCTGCGCTGGCTCTGCTGCGTGCGGCCGGTGCCCTAACGATTACCCCCCCGCTTCGTCCATCTAGGGGTCTATGTCCCGCCATTCGCGGGGCGCAATGGAGGCAGTCATGCCGACAAATGGCGGGCGCGAGGTTCCCTGCGGCAGTGTTTGGCAGGAAAAAGTATTCGCAATTTCTGCAGGTTCGTGCTCAAAGAATGACCATAATTCCAACTCATGACCACACCCGCCGTGCACACTCCGCCTGCCTTTAACCGCAAGAACCTCTGCATCGCCGGAATCAATTTGTCCCGTAAGCTTTCGGGCGAAGGTTCGCCCAAGGACACGCGGCATTTTGAGATTGATCTGCGTGGCAGCGGTATGACCTTTGAGCCTGGGGATTCACTTGCGGTGCTGCCCACCAACTGTCCGGAGCTGGTGTCGGAAGTGCTAGCGGTGCTTGGGCACACGGGCGATGAAGCGGTGACAGATCTCGACGGTCGCACCGTTAGGCTGCGGGAGGCGCTCACTTCCTCCTGCGCCATCACCATTCCAGACAAGAAGCTGCTCAACGCGTTGTGTGACAAATCTCCCGGTGTGGAGGCGGACGCCCTGCGCGCGCTGCTCGACCCGGCGCAAAAGGAGGCGCTCAATGCGCATCTCTATGGGCGCGAAGTGATCGATTTCCTGCTCCAGTTTCCGTCTGCAAAATTTGAACCCCAGGAATTTGTGAGCCTGAACAAGAAGGTGCAAATCCGCCTCTACTCTATCAGCAGCAGTCTGCGGGCGAATCCGGACTCTGTGCACCTGACGGTGGCCACCGTGCGCTACACGAGTCATGGGCGCGCGAGAAAGGGAGTGGCGTCCACATTTCTCAGCGAGCGCGTGACTCTGGACGCGACGGACATTCCGACCTTCATTAATCCGGGCAAAGGCTTCCGCCTCCCGGCCCCGGAGGAGACGACGCCCATTATAATGTGCGGGCCGGGAACAGGCATCGCCCCATTCCGGGCCTTTCTTCAGGAGCGGAAGGCTACAGGTGCGAAGGGCAAGTCGTGGCTGTTCTTTGGAGAAATCAGTGCGAAGACGGATTTTTTTTACGAGGAGGAATGGAGCGCGCACCTCGTCGACGGCACGCTCACACGACTTGATACTGCATTCAGCCGCGACCAGACTGAGAAGATCTACGTCCAGCACCGAATTGAGCAGGCTGCCGCAGAGTTCTGGGAATGGCTGGAGGAAGGAGCAATCTTCTACGTCTGCGGTGATGCCTCGCGCATGGCCACCGATGTCGACAAGGCGCTGCACAAGGTCATCGAAACCGCCGGCGGTAAATCCCCGGAGGAGGCGACGGCCTACGTTGAGCAGATGAAAACGGACAAGCGCTACCGCCGCGACGTTTACTGATGCCCGCGGACTATCACATGCATACGCCGCTGTGCCGCCACGCGAGTGGAACGGCTGCCGAATACGTCGCCGCGGCGCGGGTGGCGGGGCTTGCGGAAATCGGATTTTCTGATCACAGTCCGATGCCGTCCTACTACGATGACTGGCGGATGCTGGCGGAGGAATTGCCGCTCTATTTTGACTGGATCGCGGAAGCCCGCGCCGCAGCCGGGGACATGCCGGTGCGCATGGCGCTGGAAGTGGACTGGTTGGAGGGCGGGGAAGCGTGGACTGAAGAACTGGCGGGTCGCGCTTCGTGGGACTACCTTATTGGCAGCGTCCATTACATCGGCGCTTGGAATTTCGACAACCCGGCGGATAAGCAGAAGTTCTCGGATTTTGGCACCGAGGAGGCATGGGATCGCTACTGGGCGCTTTTTGCGCAGGCGGCCCGCAGCAGGATGTTCGACATTATGGCGCACCCGGATCTCATCAAGAAATTCGGCCATCGCCCCGCCGGTGATTTGCGCCGCTGGTATGAACCCGCAGTGGCCGCCGTGGCAGAAAGCGGTGCGGCCATTGAGATCAATACTGCCGGGCTCTTCAAGGACGTGGCTGAAATGTATCCGGCCATGCCATTTCTCCAACTGGCGAGGGAAGCCGGGGTGCCGCTAACCATCAACTCGGATGCCCACGCGCCCGCCGAGGTGGGACGCTCGTTCACCGCCGCTGTGGAACTGGCCAAAGCGGCGGGTTATGACAGCGTTCTACGCTTCGCGGGACGCCAGCGGACAGTCGTCCCGCTTAGTTAGAGTGAATGCTAAAGATGCCTGTGGCAAGTAGACCGAAAAATGGCCCCTTCTCTCCGGCGGCCTTCTTTGGCTTGGACTTTGAACTTGTTTTCCCGGGCATGACCGGGCGTGAATTTCAAGAATCAGCCGTGACTACTTCCGAGGCCATGGCGTCCTCTCCTGCTTCCGCGGGTGACAGTGGCTCCTCCTCTCCGGACGGCTCCGGTTGCATGTCTGCGGGCATTTCTTGGCTGGGGGTCTCGCCCTTTGTGGCTCCAGTGTATCGGCGGGTGCCCTCGTCGCTGGAGAGCTTCATCCCCACCGGCTTGCTGACGCCGAATTCCTCCATGGTGACGCCGTAGAGCACGTCTGCGCGGCGCATGGTGCGCTTGTTGTGCGTGACGATGACGAACTGGCTTTTGTCGAGGAACCGGTCGAGCATTTTCAGGAATCGCCCGATGTTCGATTCGTCGAGCGGCGCGTCCAATTCGTCGAGGATACAGAACGGGCTTGGCTTCACCATGTAGATAGAGAAGAGGAGCGCCACTGCGGTCATTGAGCGTTCACCGCCAGAAAGCAGGGTGATGCTGGTGGGTTTTTTGCCCGGCGGCTTGGCGATAACTTCGATGCCGCTGTCGAGCGGGTCCCCTTCGTTTTGCAGCACGAGGTCGGCCTGAGCACCGGCGCCGAAGAGTTCCTTGAAGGTGTTACGGAAATTGTCGCGCACCTGGTAGAAGGTCTCGGTGAAGCGCTTCTTGGACTCGTCGTTGATGCGCTGAATGATGGCGAGTAACTCGGTCTTGGCGTTGCTGAGGTCATCCATTTCCTTCTGTAGGAAATTGTGACGCTCTTCGAGTTCCTCATACTCCTGAATGGCGTCGAGGTTCACCGGGCCCATGCTGTCCAGACGCTGGCGGAGTTCCGTGACCGAGCTTTCCACGAATTTCCAGTCCACTTCCTCTTCGAGTACTACGGTCAGGGTAGCGGGGTCCTCCACTTCCTCCTCGGCTGCGATGAAGACCGGAGATTCCTCCTCTTCGGTTTCAGAGACGGGAGATCCGGAGGCGGGGGATGATTGCTCCGCAACTTCTGCGGCGACTTCGATTTCCTCGCTTTTTTCTTCTGCGGCCTGACGCTCAAAGGATGGGCGACGCGGGGTAGTGTTTCGCTTCTTGCCACCATCTTTTTGACTCGCGATGGCGCTGAGCAGGGCATGCACATCCTGTTCGAATCCGTTCAGGTCGACCCGGTAGCGTTCCCGGACGAAATTCTGGAGGTTTTCGAGCCGAAGGCTCACCTGAGTCACGCGGACTTCGTCGCGTCCGCGCTGGTCGGCCAGAGCGCTAATCTCGCGGCGCACGGTGGTCATTTTGATCTCTCGCTCATTGACAGAGTCCGCTCGTTCGTCGCGCTCCCCGCTCTGGCTGGCGATGCGGTCCACGTAGTCCTCCACTAGGCTGCGCATGGAGGAAATTTCCTCAGTGAGGCGGTCGCTTTCTTCACGCGCCGCCATGATCCGCTCATGGTAGCTTTCCATTTCGCGGCGGCGGCGGGCGATGGCTTCGTTCAGTTCATGCACGCGGTTGGTCATTGGGCCGCGCTGTTCGCTCATGGCCTGCTCGGCTCGCTGCTCCACCGCGAGGGCGGTGCGCAGTTCGTTGAGCAGTTCAACGGTATCCGCTTCGTTGCGCGCCGCGGACTCAAGGTCGGTCTCATGCTGGCTGGCTTCATCGCGTTTTGTTTCGAGATCCTCTTCGGCGCGGGCGCGGCGGGCCGTAGCTTCATCCAGTTTCCTCGTCAGCGCATCCTGACGGCGGGCTAGTTCGCTCTGTTCCCATGCGAGGCTTTCGGAGCGGGCGGTCAATGCCTGGAGTTCGCGGTTTAGGAGATTGGCCTGTCCCTGGTGCTGACTTTCCTGCACGCGGCGGGCCTGGAGCACCTCCCGCTTTTCGTCGAGGTTCGACTTCAGGGATTTGTGCTCCTCGAGTTGTTTCTCGCGGCCTGCCTCCAGCAGGGAAAGGTGCACTTCGAGGCGCGACACTTCCTGATCAAGGTCCGTGAGTTCCGCCTGACGCTGGAGGATGCTGCCTGCGTCCGTGGCGCATCCACCGCCGACGGCACCTTCGATGCTCACAAATTCTCCCCCGAGGGTGGCGAAGGCGATTTCCGGGTTCTCCCTTTTCAGTCGCAGTGCGGTCGAAAGATCTGGCACGATGAGGACATTGGCGAGGAGCTGGTGCACCATAGTGCGCACCGTGTCCTTGGCTCGGACGACATCGGCAGCCCATGAGAGTCCGCCTTCCGGAGGGGTTAGCATCTGGTATTCTCCAAATGTTCGCAGCAAGTCCTCGGGAAGCACCAAAGCCATCCCCAGCTTGTTGCGGGTAAGTACATCAATAACGTTCTCGGCGAGCATTGAGTTCGCCACCAGCACCGCCTGCAGGTTGGCGCCGAGGGCGGCTTCGATGGCGGGAATGTATTCGCGGTCCACTTCGATGAACTGAGAGAGCAATCCGCGGATCCCTCCGCGGAAAAATTCGGGATCGTTTAGGCCTTTGAGCACTTCCTGAGTGCCTTTCTCTAGGCCTTCGCCCTGAGCGATCATCCGGCGCAGGATTTCCACCCTGCCGGCACGCTCGCTGTGCATGCGTCCGACATCCTGAATCCGCCGGCTGGTTTGTTCCATGCTGATCTCAACCGCTTGGAGTTCCTTTTCGCGCAGGGCGATCTGGATTTCCATCTCCTGCACTTCGGCGCGCAGTTCATTGAGACGCGTCTGCATTTCTTGCTCCTCGACCGTGCGGTTCTCGCGCTCGGCGGTGAGGGACTCCGCATCGCGCTGGAGCAGTTCCTGACGACCCCGCTCGCCTTCGGCCTGTTGATGGTGGCTGGAAATTTCCGCCTGGGCTGAAATGATCACGCCTTCCGCGCTGTGCATCGCCTGACGGGCCTCGCGCAGCATGCGCTCCAGCCGGGCCTTTTCCTCGCGGGCCCGCTGGGTGATGTGCGTGTGTTCCTCGATCTGCTCGCGCTGCCGCATCATGTTTTCGCGGATGGCATTGAGCGCGCCGTCGGCAGACTTCAACTCATCCTCCTGGTGGCAAAGACGGTCAGTATTGGCCTCCACATCGTGCTGGTTTTGGTCACTCAGCCCCTCCAATTCCCGGATCCTTTCGCCATTGAACCCGATGCGGCTTTCCGAGGCATGGATGTGATTTTGCCGGTCACTGAGCTGGTGCCGCAGGCTCTGGAGCATGTTGTCCATCTCGCGGAGCTCGAGACGGTCGGCGGTGAGCTGGACTTCATCATCGTGAATCCGCTCCTCCATTTCGGTCTGCCTAACGCGCAGACTGTTGACGCTGGTCTCCAGTTCGGAACGCTCCGCGGCCATTTCCGTGAATTTCTTATAAGAAAGGTGCGTGTCCAGGACACTCACGTCATGGTGGAGTTCCTGGTAGCGTCGGGCTTTGTTCGCCTGACGCTGCATCGAACCGATCTGGCGCTTCATTTCCGCGAGAATGTCGTTCACGCGGAGCAGGTTGGCTTCAGTATACTCCAGCTTGCGGAGAGCCTCTTTTTTCTCGGCCTTGCTCTTGGTAATCCCCGCAGCTTCCTCGAAAACCTGGCGGCGGTCCTCCGGCTTGGCGCTGAGCAGCATGTCGATTTTTCCCTGCTCCATGATGCTGTAGGCGCTGCGGCCGACCCCAGTGTCCATGAACATCTTATTGATGTCCTTGAGCCTGCAGGCGCTGCCGTTCAGCTCATATTCGCTCTTACCATCCCGGAATACCCGGCGGGTCACGCATACTTCATTGAATCCCAAGCCCAGCGCTTCGCCACACTCTTCGAACGTGAGGCACACCTCAGCCATGCCGTGAGGTTTGCGTTTATCGGTGCCATTGAAGATAACGTCCGCCATTTCACCGCCCCGCAGAGCCTTCGCCGAAGTTTCCCCTAGCGCCCAGCGCACGGCGTCCACCACGTTAGATTTACCGCAACCATTCGGACCGACGATTGCCGTCACTCCCTCATGGAAGTCAATGCGGGTTTTGTCGGCGAAGGATTTGAATCCGTGCAAATCGAGGCATTTTAAGCGCATAGTTTACAAAACTTAAATAGTTTGATTCCTAAAACAAAGAATCTTCGCATCTTTGGCAGATATTTAGGGCTTTGCCAAGCTTTTTTTGCTGAATAAGCACAAGATGTTGTAGTCTGCCTCGAATGAATTACAAAATATAGTAGTATCGCTCGCGCTATATTCTAAAAGTTTTTATCGGCAACATTTCGCGAACCTTTCCCAGACTTCGATAGTGCCCATGATCCTGCTTGTTTCTGGTGGAACTTGAAGAAAGAGAGGCGAGAGCTAAAAACTGTGCACGACATGACACAAAATAGAAAGTATTTCATCGCGGGCGGAATAGTGGTGACGCTGACTATAGGATGGGTTGCTGCGGGGTTTCTTTATCTGCGCACTTTGTCACCCCGGCAGGACATACTAAACTTTGAGCAACTTCAGCAGCAGGGCGTGCCTATGACCCGGGCTGTGCAGATCGCTGAGCCTGCGGGACACATCTGCGTCTTTGGCGACAGGGATAAGGCGCGTTGGACGCTGACCTCTGGTCCTCCTGGATACCTGTTCAATCCCTCCGGTCGACTGGTAGCCTTCGCTATAGATACTGGTGACAGCCCTAAATTTCAGGGCGAATATAAAGTCGCTGAAGGCAATGAAATAGCACTAAAAGATTTACCGGAATTGTTTAGAAAATTGGCGCCTTAGCGGTGCTCTGGCGGCCCGCGAATCCGGAACTGTCGTTGCCTCGCTTGCTGGTTTTTA
Organism: Akkermansia muciniphila; assembly: GCA_945861415.1. Classification (GTDB taxonomy): domain Bacteria; phylum Verrucomicrobiota; class Verrucomicrobiia; order Verrucomicrobiales; family V1-33; genus V1-33. The sequence continues at coordinate 60,628 of CAMAUV010000019.1, forward strand.
CGCAATTTAATACATCCTCATGATTCTCTCTGCCTCCATCCGATTTAGGGAGCGACCCTTCGCCAAACCCCTGCAATTAAGCAGTGGAATCATCACTGAGATCACCGAGGCTACCGCTATCGTGCGCGTCAGGGTCGGTGGCGTGGAGGCTGAAGGGAGCGGCTCTATTTATCTCAGCGACCTCTGGGCGTGGCCGGATCCCGCTCTTTCTCACGCTCAGCGCGATGCCGAAATGCGTCGCCTTTGCGTAGATTTGGCCGAATATTCCGGATGGTTCAACGACGCGCATCCGCTGGTTTCGGGCCTTGATTTGCATGCTCGGGCCGCTGCTTTGCAGGAGGATCCGGTGCCATTGCTGGCGCGGTTGGTTTGCGCCAGCCCTTTGGATGCCGCTTTGCACGACGCATGGGGGCAGGCCACGGGAACCTCGGCGTTTCGTTTTTTTGAAAAATCTTTTCCAGTCGCCCGGGCGGATGCCCTGTTTGATGGGGACACTGTCCATTTCATCCGCCGGTTTCTTCTGCCGAATCCGGTCCCGGCGGTGGATGGATGGTATGTCGTCAGCGGAACGGATCCGCTGGCAGATGATTTCAAGGCTTTCGTAGAGGGCAGGGGATTCCGTTGCTTCAAACTAAAGACGCACGGGAAGGATCCGGAAGCAGATGCCCGGCGGACGGTGGAAGTTTACCTCGCCGCCCGCGCCCTCGGGGTAAAGTCCCCGCGCCTATCGGCCGACAGCAATGAAGGAAACCCCGATGCCGCCTCAGTAATGGCTTATCTCGATGCGCTGAAAAGCATGAATCCGGAGGCTTATGCTGGGCTGGAATACCTTGAGCAACCGACGGGCCGCGATATTCGCCGACACGCCTTTGACTGGCACCCGGTGAGCGCCCGAAAACCCGTGCTCATCGACGAGGGCCTAATGACGCAGGACATTTTTCCGGACATCGCAGCGCAGGGCTGGAGCGGGATTTGCCTCAAAACTTGCAAAGGGCACAGCTTCAATCTCATCGCCGGCGCATGGGCTCATTCCCGGGGCATGAAGATCGCCGTGCAGGATCTGACAAACCCCGGTCTCGCCGCCATCCATTCCTGCCTGCTCGCGCAGCATGTGCCATCCCTGAACGGTGTGGAATTGAACTCGCCACAATTTACACCCGCTGCCAACGAACCATGGGCCGGTCGGGAGCCGGGACTCTTTTCCTCCAACGACGGGATGCACCGGGTGAGTGATGCGTTGGCCCCGGGATTGGGCTCGGCGCTGTGAGTAGATAATAGGCGGATTGCGTGAATGATGCCGTGCAAAGAACGAACCAGCAGCGGAACAACCTGTGCTTTCCGCCGAAATTCTTAACAAGACCACGTGGCTGAATTAGACTCCTGCCTGTCATGCGCCCGCCTTCTGTCCCGCTGCTGCTCTATCGGCCTGCCACCAATCTACGAAAAGCACGGCTTGAGTGAATCTCTGACCATATCCGCAGGAAGAAAAAAAATATTGTGGCATCGGAGGCGCAGTCTGCGGATTACCGCCCGGCGGCAAATGACGGCTGTGACGTTCGCCAGTCTGACAATTAAATTTAGGAAGGGCATGCCGGGTGTGTTCCGGTTGCCCGACTACTTACTTTCGTTCCTAAGCCCCAAGTTCCAATACATCTGCATTTCCTCGGGGGGCGGCACTTTAAGTGGCCGTACGATGCGGAATCCGAGAAACTGTGCATTGGTGTGATACCAGATGCTCTTAGGTAATTGGGGGTCCTGCACTTTCCATGTATCTTTGGAGGACCGGCGGGCGGCGATACGCAGGTCCTTCGGGTCATCGTCCCATGAACCGCCGCGCGCTGAGCGAGGATAAAGGGCCTTCGGTTCGTTCCAAGGATTTGTCACCCCGGCAGTCAGGATCGAGTAGAATTTGGGGTCATATTGGTCGAGGGTCCACTCGGTGCAGTTGCCGGTAATATCATAGATGCCCCACGGGTTGGGTTTCTTTTTGCCTACCGGCTGTGTTTTGCCATCGGCATTGTCGAAGAACCATGCGTATTCGCCCATCCGTGCGTAGTCATCGCCCCAGAAGAATGCCGTAGTGGAGCCGGCCCGGGCTGCGTACTCCCACTCGGCTTCAGTAGGCAGGCGATAGAAGTGTCCGGTCTGGGCGCTGAGCCACTGACAAAATTTCAGCGCGCCGTGTTCCGTCATAGAAATGGCAGGATAGGCGTCCTGCCCCATGCCAAAGGTCATGTCTGTATAAGGCGTGGTCGGACTGCTCACAGCATCGATGATGGTGTCGGTGGGTTTCGGGTCCTTTTTGGCGCCGTCTTTCCAGCGGGCGTCGCTGGTGACCATGAATGGCATGTAGAGGTCCCATGTGACTTCATAGGCACCCATCCAGAAGGGCTCAATCTTCACTTTCACCTGTGGTCCTTCATCCTCCTTGCGGTCCTTCTCGGCGGCGGGGCTGCCCATGAGGAATTCCCCGCCTGGGATAACCACCATGCTGTAGTCCTTACTGATTTTCGGCACCATTCCCTTGTAGGCATTCATGTCGCCCGCTGTTTTTTCGGGGCTTTTTTCAGTGATGAAATCGTGGATCTTTTTGGCGAGATCGATGTTGTCCGGCGAGGGGGGGCGCTCTTCCGACTTTGCTTTCTGAACGAGAACGACGCCCTCAGTCCAAGGGGCGCCCTGTTTCACCCATAGTTGCAGCTTCTGCAGTGTTTCCTTGGGCAGCGGGCCGCCTTTTTTCTTGGGCGGCATGAGATCATCGTCATCGGCGGGTAGCAGGGCGCGAACGAGCGAGAGACTGTTCTTTTCATCGAATGGCGCTAGGGAAGGGGAGGAGTCTCCGCCTTTGAGGTTGTGTGCCAAAGTTGTCATGTCGAGGCCTCCCTCGTTCTTGTCGGCCTTGTGGCAGGCGACGCAGTTTTGCTCAAGGACGGGTTTGATGTCGCGGGCAAACTGCATGCGCGGCTCCTGCGCGAGGACCAAGCCCTGCGGCCATTTGGCACCGGCCTTGATCCACTCTCCCAGTTTTTCCGTCTGAATTTTCGTCAGCGGTGGCTCCTTGGAGGGAGGCATGATGTCATCGTGATTTGGCTCCAGCACAGTGGTGGTGTAGAGAGGGCTTTTCTCTGGCTTCCCGGGAACGAGGGCAGTGCCGCCGTCTCCTCCTTTAAGGATGGCCTCAAGGGAATCGAGACGAAGATCGCCTTTCGCCTCATCTTTGCCGTGGCAGTGGGTGCAGGAGGATTCCAGAATCGGTCGCACGAACTGATTAAAGTAAGCCTCGGAATCGGGAGCCGGGCCGGCAGCATGCGCTGTGGTGGCAAATCCAATGACAAGGGAAATGGGGAGCAGGTGACGGAAGACCATGTGGGAGGAATCTGATAACGAGATAAACGTCTGTGGCAGGCGTACGGTGCCTCTGTCCTAAACATGCGCAAGGGGCGGAATCGTTGTGCCCTGCAGCAATGCCGCCCCCGGGAGAGACGGATGCAGTAGGGGTTCTATTTTATCGGGTGTTCTATGAGCAACTCCTCCACAGTATACAGGGTCGCCTTAGAACTGGTGGCTTCTCGGACTTTCTTGACCTGGTCCACGCTGATGGATGGCGCCTGATTGCCGAAGCTGTTGCGCACAAAAGTGAGCACTGCAGCGACTTCTTCATCCTTCAATAGTCCGCCGAATGGGGTCATGGGAACTGTGCCATCGTATTTTTTACCATTCAGTTCCATCGGGCCCATCAGGCCCTTAAGGGTTAGCTTGATGAGGCGGTCGTCGTCGCCGGTGACCCACGGGCTCTTGCTGATGGAAGGGAAGGCGGGGTCGAGACCGAGACCGGCTGGTTGGTGGCAGGTGGCGCAGTGAGCATCGCGGAAATAGACTTCCTGGCCGGCGAGATATTGTTTCTTTGCCGCGTCGTCGAGGTGGGAGGGGGCGGGCAGCACGGGGTATTCGGCGACGATTTGTTCGGCCATGCCGGCGAGGCGATCGGCGGCGGTTTTGGCGGCCTTTTCGCTCCACACGTCCACGCCTTTGGCCGTAGCCGCAGCGACGATCTTCCGGGCGCTGGGAATGTCGTTCATCCATGAGGCGGCGACGATGGCCTCAAGGCGCACGCGGCCGTGGTCGTCGTTGGCCGCTTTTTCCAGCAGGGCGGCATGGTCTTGGACGCGGTGCAGGTTATAGCGCAGGACGCGCACGGCGGCGGAGCGGGCGTGGAAGTCGGGGGACTGGAGTAACTGTCGGAGCAGGGCGTCGTCGGTCTGGTTGAGGCCCCATGTCACCCAGAGGGCTTCCAGTTTGGCGTTCTCTTCGGTTTGTTTCGCGGCCCATGCCTTGGTGGCGGCGAGGACATCGGCGGCACTGCGCCCGCGGAGTTCGCGGCGGCTGCGGTAGCGCACGCGGTCTTCCGGGAGTTTTAGGTTTTCGAGCAGTTCAGCGTCTGTGGCGCCGTGTACTTTGGCGGGCTTGAGCAGCGGGCGGCTGGGATAAGTGATGCGGTAGATGCGGCCGTGGACGTGGTCGCGGAGCGGGTCACGGGCGTTGTGCTGCATGTGGCCAATGAGCACGTTGTGCCAGTCGATGAGGTAGAGCGAGCCATCCGGGGCAAACTCGAGGTCCACGGGACGGAAGTTGCCGTCGTCGTTAGCCTTGAGCAGGTCATGGCGAAACTCTGTCTTCCAGCCGGTGCCTTCGTCGGTGATCTTATGCTGCTTGATGCCGAGGAAGCCGATGGCGTTGCAAAGTAGGATGTCGCCCTGCACGTCGTCTGGGAAGTGGCGGCTGGACACGATTTCAAATCCGCTGGTGGGGCGCACGGCATGGCCTTTCGGGATGAGGTCGGGCGCGCTGGGGGTCTTGCTGCCGAAGGTGGACTTTACGCTCAAGGGAAGCATCCAGTTCATGGTCGGGCCGGAGGTGTGGAGAAGGAAGTCCTGGCCCCAGCGGTCGAAACCGGCGCCCCATGGATTCGGGATGTTCATCTGCACGGTACGCTCCAAATGGCCGCGCTGTGGGCTGTAGCGGTAGAATCCGCCGTCCACACAGCGCACAGGACCATAGGCAGTCTCGACGTTCGTATGGAGGAAGACACCCTCGCACATCATGAACGCGCCCGACGGGTCCGCGCCGAATGCGCTGATGGCGTGGTGCGTGTCGTGCGTATCGAATCCTCCGAGGACGATTTCGCGGCTGTCGGCTTTGTCATCGCCGTTGGTGTCACGGAAGAGCACGAGGTTCGGCTCCTGCGCAACGTAGACGCCCTCCGGCGCAAACTCGATGCCGATGGGCATGTGGATGTTGTCCACGAACACCGTCTCCTTGTCGGCTTTACCATCGCCGTTGGTGTCTTCATAGATGAGGATTTTGTCGTTCGGCAGCGGATCGCCGGGACGATAATGCGGATAGGTGGGCATGACGCCGACCCAGAGACGGCCTTTGTTGTCGAAGCTGCACTGCATGGGGTTTGCGAGATTAGGGAACTCCTTCTCGCTGGCGAACAACTCGATCTTGTAGCCTTCCGGCACGGAGAGCGCCTTCACAGCGTCGTCTCCGTATTTATATTCCGCCGTGCCACTCTTTTTGTTGGGCCTGTAGTTGCTAGGCACAGGCGGGAGCTTGTGCGTGCCGCTGTCATCCACGGCGAGGTCCTTCTTTTTCCCCGTTACCACCGAGTGGATGAGTTCATCACGAAGGGACATCATCTCGCGTATCTTCTTCACTTCGTCCGGATAGTTCTGGGGGCCGAAAGGATTGTAACGATGGCCGTGGGTGTGGACGCCGTTGAGGATGTGGTAGTCGTTTTGCCAGAACCAGTCCTTCTGTTTCACGGCTTCGTTGACCAGCCGAGGATCAGCTTTCGATTCATGGGAACGTCCACCAAAGATGCCTGTGGCCAGGATTCCCGCGAGCTGCTTGTAGCCATCTTCCGTCGGCATAAAACCGTCGGCGGTGAAGGACTCTTTGGTGTTCGCCAGAGCGTACAGCGCCTTCGTGGGGGTGAAGAGATCAATGTAGGTGAGCCCGTGCTTCTTAGCCACGTGCTCCATAGCCGAGGCGTAAAGAGCGAGGTTGGCGTTTTCATTTTCGCCGTTCGGCAGGTCGCGCTTCTTGCTGAGATCTTCGAAAGCGATGGGCGAGACGAGCACGAGGCGCGGGGCGGCTTCGCCGTTGTAGGCTTTACCAAGGGTATGCTGCGCCCATGCGTCCAGTTCGGCTTCATAGTTGGCCAGCTTGTTGGGGCCGTCGAAGGATTCGTTGTAGCCGAAGAAGGCGACGATGGTGTCGGCTTTCAGGAAGGCGAGCCATTCATCAGGCATGGGGAAGAAGCCTTTGCCATTATGAGTCTTCTTGTCTGGATGAAACTTCTCCGCACCGGGGAATGCCCACTGCGACTGGCGTGAAGGGTGTGGGCGAAAGCCCGGAGTATCGCCCACGCGGCCCATGTTCCGGACAAAGAGTTGCTCGTTCGGAAAGCGCAGGTGCAGTTCCGTTTCGATCTGGCTGTAATAGACATCGCGCTCGGCAAGACCATTGCCAATGAGGACGACGCGCTCGCCCTTCTGCGGTGCGGACACCGACTGCGGGCGCTTTTCCGTCGCGGGGCCGGGCACGGGCATTTTGGCATGCGGCGCGTTGTCCGGCGCGGTATTCATGACCTGCGGTTGGGGAGTAGTTGCGGCGGGGGGCTCCGGCTTTGGTTCCTCCTTCTTTTCTCCGGGGAATCCGGTCCTCGGGCTCTTGCCTACATAATCCCCGGGACGGAGGTTTCTCGTCTTATAATACTCCTTGTCACCGATGCCTTTGAATGGCGTGGCTTCGAATGGATGGACGTAAGCTACATCTGCCTTCTCCGGAACCGGCTGTCCGGTCATGTGCAGCGATGCATTCACCACGAGCCGGCGCAAATCCTCATCTGCAAAGTCCGCGGAGGTGCCCATCGTCGTGCAAAATGCCTTGCCTTTGGTGGTGCCGTTCGGAGCCGTGTATTCCCGCACCCACGCCAGCGGCATCATCGGATCGTTCTTCGGACCTGCGGCATGCTTGGCTGAAGTCAGCGATTCTGTCACCGCGCCGCGCAGGAGAATCGTTGAGTCGGGCCCGAGATTCTTGACGGTGTAAACATCCGAGGGTCCAAAGATTTCGCCTACACCCTTGAGCAGTGTGTTCCCTGCGTTGGCCGGCTCCACCACACTTGCTGTGCCGTCACGCCCATGGCCCCCGTGGTGCGCCACCCAGCGTTCACCAAGAATGGTAAAGCCGAAGTCACTCCATTTGAAACTCCCCGTCTGCGCGCCGCCGCGGAAGGCGTGAGTCGCGGTGCGGAAACCGATGACCGGCTTCCCGGCATTCAGAAACTCCGCGAAGTTCTCAATTTGATCCGGCGGCAGATCCCGGAAGCGCGTGCCGATGATCATGAGGTCCGCGCTGTCCAGCTTCTCCGTGCGGGCGACGTTCTTCTGGTTGTTCGGGTCGATGTAGCCGCCCTGCGGATCGATGCTGAAAATCACGGTGCATTCGAACCCGTGCTTCTGGCTGAGAATCTTCGCCAGCATAGGGCAGCTTTCCTCGCTGCGGTATTCTTCATCACCCGCAACGAGCACGATCTTTTTGCCGTTCGGCTTCGGCGGCGCGAGGTGGAGATGATCCTGGGCGGCTGCCGTCAGCAGAGATGCCGTGAATGTAAGCAAAAGGACAGAGTGGGTTCGCATAGGTGCTGTGTTGGGATAGAAAAATGCTTGTCAGGAAGGCGGGCAGATGGCGGAACTGTAGCGGATGACAATCAGAGATTGCCGCGTTTCACCCTCCGGCTACGGACGCCCCGGCGCTGAAATTTCAATCGGTTTGGGCTGCCAGCCATTCTACTACCTCATGGCACATGGCACTCGTGGCTTCGCCGCTGAAGACGTGATCCGTCAGTAGTCGCACGAGCGAAACCGGATGCTCGTGCAGCACTGCATGGTAGAGGGCCTCGGCTTCGGACACCGGTACGAGGTCGTCTTCCTGACCATGAATGATGAGCACAGGCAGCGGCAGCTTCTCTGCGGCCGTCAAAATGCTACCCATGTTACGCAGGTCATTCACGAAGGTTGATGAAAGCGGACACGCTGGATCGTCCCACATACAGCCCGCATCGGGCGTCACGGTGCCAAATTCTGCCTCTGAAAACCGCACCGTCTGCACCATGGGGGCCAGACAAATGAGGTGCCTCAAGCGCGCATCTTCGGCTGCGGTCACCACTCCCACGGCACCGCCCATGCTGTGCCCGGCATAGCTCACGGTGTAGCCGGCCGACGCAGCCTGATCAATGATCGCACCCAGTTCTGCTGCTTCCCGGCTGATGCACGAATCCCGGAAGTCGCCCTCGCTTCCCCCATTACCCGACCACGACCAACGTAACGCGTGGAATCCACCCGTGGCAAGAGCCTCCGCCAGTGCTTTCAGGAACGGGCGGTTCATGTTTGCCGTCACCCCGTGCCCGATCAGCACAAGGTGCCGCGGGTCACGAGGAGCTGGAGATTCATGAAAAGCAAACTCAAGGTTCTGGCCGGCGTGATTGATTAGTTTGGAAAAGGACATGGTAGTTATTTGGAGTATGAAGGATTCCAGTCTCACAGCCGGACCCCCCTCGGTCAAGGACCCCGGCTGGATTTCATATTCCGTTCGCGCGGATGTGCCGTCTCTTGCAAGGATGGGAGTTGTCATGCGGTATTTGCTGCGATGAATCCTCCGCGCACCAATGAACAGAAGCTGCCCGCCGGAGTGTTCGGCCTTACGCTCGCCACGGATGGCGGCCGGGCGTATGCCGCCTGTGCGGACGGGTTCGTCTCTGAGGTGCCGCACGACGGAAAGCCGGAGGCATTTACCATGGGTCACGATGCCTATGCCAGCGGCTGGGTGCTGCTGCCGGACGGCAAAACCCTGATCTCCGCCGGCTAGGATGGCAAGTTGCTCTGGCACGATACCGCGACCCGCCGCTGCTGGCGACAGGTGCATGCGCATTCGTTCTGGAACTGGCAGATCGCGCTCTCGCTTGATGGCAGGCACCTTGCCGCCGCCAATATGATGGGCGAAGTTCGCATCTGGGACCTGCAATCAGGCGTGGAAGAACTCGCTGCGCAGCGGGCTTCGCCCGATTTTACCTCATGGGGTAATATTAAGTCGCATCATTACTGTGGCGGTATTTTCGAGCTCGCCTTCGATCCCTCAGGAGCGTTGCTGCTCCTCTGCGGTATGGGCCCGATGACTGATCCCATGGCTGGAAGTGGTAGGATGACATGGCAGCGCTGGGACTGGCAGAAAGGCGCTCGCCTTGACCAAATCAAAGAAGG
>CAMAUV010000020.1 GCA_945861415.1 Akkermansia muciniphila
CGGAAATCACGCCCCCGGAAATGCGCCTCATGCGCCTGTTCAAGGTCAAACTGGCCACTGAGAGTGACTTTAGCGGAAAAAACTCCTGCCGCCGAAACGAAAAGAATTTTCCGGGCCGAAAAACGGGGCTTCTAAGTCCGACAGGCTGCATGCCTCGCCCTACATCATCGGCGGTGCTTCTTCTTTTTCTTTTTCCTCCCCGAGTTAGGCTTGTGGCTGGGACTGGATTTGTGTTTCGCGATGATGGGATCAGTGCAGGGATCTAGGGCTTGGGCTGGGCCGAGTCGGGGTGCATCCTTGGCCGGGACGGGAGTAGGCCCAGGGTTGGTGGCGGCGGATTGCTGGCGGGTGCGGGTCCGCGTGCGGGTGCGGGCCCCGGGAATGTTGGCGGGTTTGCCGCGGCGGGGGACGGGGGGGAGGATGAAGGCGAGCAGGGTGTTAGCGGCGATGATGCCAAGGCTGGGACCTATGGGCATCCATTCCTGACGCGCGCGGTAGAGGTAAAGGCTGGCGGCGGCGAGGAGGGTGGCGCCGAGCCAGAGCCATGTCTTGCGCCAGTGGGGGAACCACAGGCAGAAGAGCAGGGCAGCGGCGGGCGGCAGCCACTGCTGGCGGTAGTCGAGCGGAAGCATAAAGGCTCCGGTCTGGATGGCGGCGATGGCGCGGGCGGTGAGTTCGGCGGGGGAAACGGGGGAGCCGTTGGGGAGCTTGAAACGGCGGGAGGCTTTGTCGTCGTCTCCTACCCAGAGGAGGCTGCCTTTGGTTTTCTCTGCGGCGGTGGTGGCGGGCGTGCCGGGAGCGGGGGGCGCACCGGGAGCGGGCCGGGTGAGGACAAATTCGTCCACATTGACCGAGGGGACCTGGGGGGCGAGGGAGAGATAATAGCGGAAGAAGCCGCCTTCATCGATCGGGATGCGCAGGCGGGTGCCTCCGGTGATGGCGACGCCCATCTGGATCTTGAGTGCATCCGGGGAGACCTGAGCCCATTGCATAAGTGCGCGCAGGGCAAGGCTGGGCACTACCTTTTCTCCCATGCGGGCGAGCATGGGCACGCGGCAGGTGTCGCCATCGACGGTGAGGCGGCACTCTGTGGGGGCGAAGTCGATACGCTCCACGCCGGCGATGCCGGGCAGGGCTGCGAGATTGAGAGAGGCGAACACGGGCACGGCGGCGATGCTGCCGCGCACGGTGAGGACGGGCAGGCCTAGCGGGAGGTCTTTGGCGCCGTCGCCGGCGATGGCACTGGTCTGCACGCTGACGAGCAAGCCGGGCACGCCTTTGGCGGCGGATTCCAGCGCGGGCAGGGGAGATCCGGCGGGCAGTGGGGCGGAGAGCGCAACGGTTTTGGGCTCGTAGCCGGGAAGGCCTTGCAGGATGATTTCATAGTCGGCGGGGGTGAGCGGCCAACCGGCGAAGACTTTGTTAGGCTGGTCGATGTCATCCATGCGGGCGAGCACCACGGTGGGACTGGGCACGGGCCGGTGGGACTCGGAGGAATCCGGGTTCGCCTTGAGGAATTCCCGGTGGGCGCGGTCGAAGGGTTCGAGGGTGCCGCGCTGCTGCTCGCGAAGGAGCAGGGTGCCGGTGACTCCGCCAAAGAGGAGGACGAGCAGTATGTTGCGAATACTCATGACGGGACGCTGCCCAGCGAGCCCTCGCGGAGGTCGAGCACTTCCCAAAGGGCCGGGAGAAGGCCGCTCTCGCAGAGGACCGCCTTGAGGTTTTCCACGGCGGGGCGGATGTGAAGGAGGAAGGAGGGCTTATTGTCTCCGATGCCGAGCTTGCCGTAAGCGCCGAGCGCCTGCATGAGCCGCTGGCAGGCGCACATGGCGAGGAGCCGCGGATGGCAATCGGATCCGGCGCGCAGGCCGAAGTAGTAGTCGCGCAATTCCGCACGCTCCTCTGCGGAGAGGGTAACGTAGGGATCGTAGAGCAGGGAGGCCAAATCATATTCCGGCCGCCCCTGACGCAGGCCCTGATAGTCGATCATCCATGCCTTGCCGTCGCGGATGATGAGGTTCTGGGACTGGAAGTCGCGGTGAACGGGGCAGCGGGGCAGCGCGGAGAGGGTGCGGCGGAGTTCTGTGAATTCCTCTTGGGCCTGGATGAGGGCGAGGCGGTCCTCGGCGACGGCGGAGAAGCGGGAGGCAAACTCTTTGAAAAAGTATGCCTGCTCCCATGCGTAGAGGCTTTCGTCGAAGGCAGGCTGCATCTGCGCACGGAGGTTTTCCGGGATGTCAGCCCACTGAAGGGCATGGACGTGCGCTACCTGCTCGAGGGCACTCTTGTAGAGCGGCAGGCGCATGGCCCCATCCGCATGCCAGTCATACAAGTCGCGAGGGCCAAGGTCTTCGAGCCATGCGAGCCTGCGCACGGCATCGTGGTGATAGACTTCCGGGACGCGGGCGCCCGCGAGGGCTAGGACTTCGGTGGCGGGGAAGAAGCTGCGATTGTCCGGCCGCCGGTCGGTGTAGACCATAAGGATGGCGGAGTCGGGCCCGTCGTGCGGACCGTGGACGGTGACGCGATAGTAGGACCGATCAGAGCCGCCTTTGACGATGCGCTCGAGGTGCAGACCGACCACGCCCCAGCAGGGGACACGCAGGCGTGATTCATGCAGCAGAAAGTCGTCGTCCCAAAGAGGATCCATAAGAGTAAGGTTGTCCCCGTAGGGACCAGATTGCGCAGTTGTTATAGAACGCGCAGGGTTGCGTGCAACTGGCGGTGCGGAATTGCGCAGCGAATTCTCGGCGGAAAATGCGCCCGGTGATGTCAGGCAAGGCGCGCGTTGTAGTCGGTCTGAATGTCCGACCAGAGGTGAGCGATGCCGTCCCGGAGATCTTTTTTGATTTGCGGGAGTTGGGCGGCGTCGAGCGTTGCGCCCACTGCAGGACGGTGGCTGGCGAAGAAGTAGAACTTCACCTTCGGCTCGGTGCCTGAGGGCCGCACGGCGAAGCGACGTCCATCCGCGAGATCGAAGAAGAGCATATTTTCTTTGGGCACCGTATCGCCTTCCTCATCAATGACCTCATCCCGGCCGTAGTGGGTGAACTTCACCACCGGCGAGCCGCCCAGCGACTGCGGCGGCTGCGTGCTGTAACTCTCCACCAGCCGCTGGATCTTCTCGGCGCCGTCTGCGCCTGGGAACTCCGGCGACTCGGTGTAATCAAGGAAGCAGCCGAACTCGCAGAACACATCGTCGAGCAGATCCGGCACCGTCTTGCCGAGGCTGGCGGCATAGGCGGCCAGCTCCGCGAACATAATCACCGCAGCGTTGCCGTCCTTATCGCGGATCCAGTCCGTGCACATGTAGCCGAAGCTTTCCTCGCCCCCGAAGATGAAGAAAACGCCGTCCCGGAGCTGGGCGTCGCGCGCCTCGGTATCGCTGAGCTTGCGGTAATTCACGCCGGTTTTCGCCACGAGCGCGCGTTCATATTTGGAGAGTTTGCCGCCGATGTATTTGAAGCCCGTCAGCGTGTTCACGCAGCGCACCTGATACTTCGCCGCCACAACGTCCTGGAGCTGAGTGGTCACGAAGGTTTTCACGAGCGTAGCGCGGCTCCGGTTCGACTCATTGAGAATGCCCACCTCGAACATGGTCTTCACGCGATACCATGCCATGAGCGAGCCGATCTGATTTCCGGAGATCAACTGCATCTGTCCGGCGCGGTCGCGCGCGGCGACTCCCATGCGGTCGCAGTCGGGATCAGTGGCAATAACAATGTCCGCCTTCTCTCTTTCCGCGAGCGCCAGTGCCATGCTCAGCGCCTCCTTTTCCTCCGGGTTGGGTTTTTTCACGGTTGGGAAGCGGCCATCCGGGATGTCCTGCTCCGGCACAGTCAGGAAATGGAAGCCCAGCGTCTTCAGCACGGTGGGCACGTGGACGCCGCCGGCGCCGTGGATGGGGGTGTAAACAATTTTGAGACCCTCCGCCTTTTCGAGGAGCGCGGGCTTCAGCATTACGCCCTTGAGCCGCGCAAGGTAGGCCTCATCCACTTCGCGGCCCAGCATGGTCAGCGTGCCCTGCTGATCTGCCGGCTGCGCTGCGTAGCGGTCGATCTGCACGGCGTTCACTTCATTCAGAATGCCGGTGGCGATAGGCTCCAGAATGGGATCGCCCTCATTGAAGTAAACCTTGAATCCATTGTCGTGCGCGGGGTTGTGGCTAGCCGTGATCATCACGCCGGAAGTGGCGTTCACATGCCGCACGGCGAATGACAACTCGGGTGTGGGGCGGTGGCTCTTAAAGAGGAATACATCCACGCCGCTCTCAAGCATCACCTTCGCACTGAACTCGGCAAACTCGCGGGAAAAGTGCCTCGTGTCGTGGCTGAACACGATGCTGGGCCGGCCTTGTTTTCCCTGCTCCTGCCACCAGTCGCAAAGGAATTTTGCTAGTCCGCGGTTGGCCCGCGTCAGGTTGAAGAAGTTCAGAGCATTGGTTCCCACGCAGGGGAACTGCGGGCGGTCGTTAACAAGGCCGGTGCCGATTTCCGCCGCGGTGCGGTGCTCGCCGATCGTGCGTCCGCGCAGGCCACTGGTGCCGAAGGCGAGCTTTTTGAAGAAGCGGTTATCCAGTTCCTTCCATAGTTCACTTTCTACCAGTTCCTGCACACTGCGGTGCACCACGGGGTCGCTGCTTCCGCCGCAGAGGTCGATCACGTTTTGCGCGCTGGAAAGTTTGATCCTCCCGCTGGCGGCGGCGGCGTGAAGGAGGGTGGAAAGCTGGTCGCTTGGAATCATGGTAAGCATTTTACGGCGCCCGGTTCTTATGGCCGCTGCCGCCGGCATCAATCCCGGAGATAGGCTTTGGTCACACCCTCTAGACCCAGCATTCCGCGGTGCGCGTCCTGAACCTCATGCCCCGGGAGGAATCTCCCGGCCTAGCCGGCACTGTATTCATTCGGCCCGGCGCAGCCGGAAGCGGCAGGTCTGTTTGAACTGTGAGTGATGCGCTGGGAATGACGAGGTCAGAATGTTGAAGCCAGAAATTCAACGAAACCCTCTTCACTTTTCATCAGTGAGATACTAAGAAACCGGCATGAGTACGACAGCATTGAAAACAGGGATCGCAGGACTAGGCATTATCGGGAGCCGGGTTGTGGACAATTTGCGCGAGAAGGGCTTTGAGGTAAGTGTGTGGAACCGCACGCCGAAGCCGCATGCGACCGGCCGGGTGGAATCTCCTGCGGCGCTGGCGGCGGCGTGTGATGTCGTGCAAATCTTTGTGCGCGATGCCAAAGCGCTAAAGGAGGTGGTCGCGGCCATGGCTCCCTCGCTGGGGAAAGGAAAAATTGTGATCAATTGCGCGACGGTGTCGCTGGCGGCGACAAAGGATGCGGCGAAGGCGGTGAAGAAGACTGGGGCGGACTTCCTTGATGTGCCTTTCACCGGCAGCCGGGATGCGGCTGCGGCGGGAAAACTGACCTACTATGCCGGAGGTCCGGCAAAACTGCTGGAACGGGCGCGCCCGGTGCTGGAGGCGAGCGGTTCCGCGATATTACATACCGGGGAAGTGGGCAGTGCCACGGTGCTGAAGATTGCCACGAATCTGGTAAGCGCGGTAACAGTGCAGGCGCTGGCGGAGGCGCTGGGGCTGGTGGAGGCCGGCGGAGTCCCGCTGGAGATGTTTGAGAAAGCCATGGAGCACAACGCCAACTGCTCCGGTCTGGTGCGCATGAAGCTGCCGTCAATGATCCGGCGGGATTTCACCTGCCATTTTTCTCTGAAAAACATGCTCAAGGACGCCCGCTACGCTTTGGCGCTTGCCGCACAGGGCGGGATGGAAGCGCCCGTGATCACCGCCGCCGCCGCAGTTATGGCCGGACTGGAAGTGGCCGGCCGGGGAGATGAGGACTATTCCGTGCTGGCGGAGCATTACATAGGCAAAACAGAGAAGGAATAACATGCCCGCCGACACTGCTGCCGACGACTTTCTCTGCCTTGAGTCCTCAGGAGGGCTCTTCAACCTGTCCGATTCCGTGAAGCTACGGCTGAGCGGCCCGGACGCAGAGCGCTATCTTAATGGTCAGGTCACTCAGGATGTCCGCCGCATCCCCAAGGGGGGCTCGCTCCCTGGGTGCGTCTGCACGCACAAGGGAAAGCTGGAAGCGCTCGTGCAAATCTCACGGAGTGGCTGCGGCGCATTCCTGATTTCGGCCGATGTTGCTCTGAGGGATTTTCTGCCCCTACGGATGGAGAAGTATCTCATCGCCGACGATGCTCTGCTTGAGGACGTCACGGAGGAGTTTGCCATTGTTCATGCGCTGGCGCCCTATCCGGCCCCGGACGGCATGGCCTTCACCTCATCGCGGCTTGCGGCTCCCGGTCATGACGTGTGGATGCCGCACGGATCGGCAGAGACGCTGCCCCTAGCACCCTCGGAGGCCGTGGGGGCTCTGCGCATTTTCCGGGGCGTGCCGTCGTGGGCGGACGAGCTGGCGGACGGCATCTTACCGCCGGAGGCCGGGCTGGAGGACGCCTGCATCGACTACCACAAGGGATGCTACACCGGCCAAGAAGTCATCAGTCGACTGCGCAGTGTGGGCCGGGTGAATCGGCAACTTCGTCGCATCACCGCCCCGGAAGGACAGCGGCTGGAGCGAGGCTGGGAAGTTTACAACGATGAAGGGAGCGTAGGGACGATCACTTCCGCGGCATGGCACCCGGTGCAAAAAGTCGCGGTGGCGCTTGGTTTTCTGAAGCGAACTGCCGCCGGAAACCTTACCGCCGGCCTAGGCCGGATCAAGGTTCACACTGCAAATTGATCAAGTTTACGAGGAATTTCGGGCTACACGATTCTGATCAGCTGAGTATGCCTTGTGCTTCGCTATTCCCGGCGGATTCCACCTCCGCCGGACGTGCTCCCTTCCCCTCTCGGAAATTCGTTCCATTATTTATTTACTTAATTATAAAAAAATAAGTATTTATAAAAGTAGGATGGCGTCATCACTAATTATTGACGGACCGTGGTCTAACTAAGATTATATGTTGTTAAACTAAACGTATAACTAGGCAATAGAAACAACAGCTTTCCTTATCGCCTCCCTGACCATTGAGGCTCTCGACGCAATCGCGGGCACACCTGCTCACGCTCCCGTGGGCAAAAGTTCTCTATAAGCTGCCCCCCCTTGGTATCCGATCCCTACGAGCGCCCGATAAGCCGCAACAACGTTGAACTGCTCTAAATCAGCACCCCCGATATCAGTCTCGGTCAGGACAGCTCAGACGAAATCGGATGGTATGCCCCCCGCGCCAAGTGGGGTTGCTCGGAGGCCCATGCCGGAGCGCGCTTCATCCAAATCAATGAGCTCGGTGGCCGGGAATTTAATTTTTATCAGGAATCGTATTTCGTGAACGTGTTCTATCAGGCGGCTTCCGCATGGCACATTGCTGCCGGATTATCCGACAGCGACGAGCGGACCACTAGGTCGGCAGGTGTTCGCTACAAGTTCTAGGCTTAAAGCATAGCTTAGAGAACTCCGTCGGCTTTCCGGCGGGCCAGACCGCCCGCTGCGAAAGCCAGCTACTTTTTGCCCGTATCCTGTTTCTACCTTGTTCGTAGACCTCCACAGTGCCTGCCGTCCTTCTCATTATTCCCTGTTACCGCGAGCGGGACCGACTTCCGACGTTTCTACCGGAACTGTGCGCAGCAACTAGGGGAGTGCCCGGCTTGCGGCTGCGCGTTGTGGATGATGGCTCCGGTACTGAGCAGCAAAAGTGGCTGTCGGACTATGTGGAAAGCCTTCGGCCCGATTGTCCTGCGCTCGAACCGGCCCAACTGAACCCCAAAAACCTAGGCAAGGGCGGGGCAGTCTATTCCGGCTGGGATTTGCCGGGTGATGCGCAATTGCTGGGATTCGTCGATGCTGACGGCGCGATAGCAGTCCCGGAAATTGTCCGTCTCCTCGCGTCGCTCGAAAACCCAGCCGAAGCGGTTTATGCCGTGAGAACCGGCCAGTCTGGCACAGTGGTCCGCCGCGCCTTCTACAGGAGGGTCGCCGGCCAGATCTTTCGCCGCATCGTGCGCCGGCTCTTCTCTTTCCCGGTGCCGGATACGCAGTGTGGATTCAAACTCGTCCCCGCCGCGGCCTACCGTAGCATCCGGGACCGCCTGAAGGAGGAGCGCTTCACTTTTGACGTGGAATTGACTTGGCACCTACTGCACGCTGGCATCAAAGTCCGCCCCGTGCCCATCAATTGGACCGAGAGGCCCGGTAGCCGCCTGCGCGCCGCCGGTGTTCTGGCCATGTATTGCTCCCTTCAAACGCTGCGCCGGAATCTGGGCGACTGGCGGCCAAGCTAAGCAATTTGAATAAGGCGTGGAATATTGCGGCTGGCATGCACTCGAGCGTCATGGTCGCGCCATTCATTGATCTGCGCACACGCATTCTGAAACCCTCCAACCGTGAAAAGGGCAGGCAGGAGCAAATCACCCGGCGCTTCTGCGTCTCCTGCGGAATGGTCAATAAACTTCTCCATCGGACCCCAGCGGGCTTTTTCTGGTCGTCCTTGAACTGCACCTACCGGGTGGCGTAGGCGCTGCCTAGCGCAGTGGCGCAGACCATAAGATTTCCGCAGTGAGTGGCTGGAGCCTCATGACACGCACTTCTTCTGCAGCTTTACAGCCGTCTGCACCTACAGGTGCCTGCTTGCTTTAAAGTTGTGGGATTGTTCGGAAGGGGCGGAATCCTCCCTGAGCGGGGGACTGTTAAGCGTCTTTCGCTTTCTGGGCCGCAGCCACCGCACTCTTTCCAACGGAGGACTTGCCCATGAAGGTTGCTCCTTCCTCAATAGCCAGCGTGCCGGCCACAATATCGCCTTCCAGCACCGCGCTGTTTTTCAATTCGCAGCGCTCGGTCACTGTGATGTTCCCCCGAACCTTGCCAAAGATGGTCACGGACTTCGTGCGGATTTCTCCGGTCACGCAGGCGTTTTCACCCACAGTCAGGCAGCCGTCACTGGTGACTTCACCCTCTATCTTGCCGTCGATAATCAGATCGTTGGAGAATTTCAACGATCCTTTGATCTCTACGTCGCTGCTGAGGATGTTTTTGTTGGTGCTCATGGGTGAGGAACTACGAAATGGTGCGGTAATGGTTTTGCGTTGCTGGTCGTAAGCAGATTCTGGGGAATAAGCGGGTTCCGTCGAATAGGCAGGCGCCGCCGGCGCAACCGGCACTGGTTGCGGCTGGGGTTGTGGTTTTTGACCGATGATTTGTTTAAGCACGGCTCTGTTTGGGTATATTTTATTGTTGGCGGACAGGTTAGGGAAATGCCTATCCGGAACTTATCCTGATAGCATCCTCGAAGGTTATGACTTTTTTAGACCCCGCGCAAGTCAATCCTTCGAAAAGAACAGCACTTTTGCAAATTCTCCCCCTGTTTTCTCAGCAGCGATGGAATCGCTTCGGTAATCATTTACTGAAATTACGATGGATCCAATTGCCTTTTTTTATTCTGGAAAATCAAGACTAGCGGAGGCTTGAATTTCTATAAAAGAGAGCCCCAATCGGGAAAATAGGACCGAGCCCCCTGCTAGGCAAACCGGGCCGGTTCGGAAGTTACGGATTACTCGGCCTTTGGGGCTAGTGGCTTTGTTTCGTGTTCAGTTGACTTGGCCTCTGGTTTAGAGGGTTTCGATTCTGATTTTATAGTTTTCGGGGCGGGGTTGACCGGAACGCAAAGATTTTTGAATGATGTCGTCCACCATGGAGGCTTCCTCCGCACGCTTGACCGCCGCTTCTTGATGACGTTCCTTGCAAACTCTTCGCCAATTTCCTCAACCGCCTAAGGTGAGTTTTCATCGCCTTTCTTGAATAGCGCCATGAGTTTTCCCTTCTGCGAGGGCGTCAGTGCATCGATTTGCTTCTTGGCATCGGCGAACAGCGCCTTGTCTGAATCGCTCAGTTTTTGGGCAGGCTTCGCGGCCTCCTTTTTCTTTTCATCGGCTTTCAATTTTACGGCGGCTGTCTTCTTCGTAGCATCATTTGCCGCAGGGGACTGAAAACTCTACCGGCTGGGGATACAAAAGGAAACCGCTTAGAAATCCCGCCACTTGCCTCAACCGCTGCGCCGTGCCATGAGCCTTACATGAGCAGCAAGAAAGCCAAGACCGACACCTCCCTTCACCGCAACCATTCCGCCACTCTCGTGGATGGACCCGACCGCGCCGCCAGCCGTGCTATGCTGCACGCCGTCGGATTCAATCGCGGCGACTTCAAGAAAAACCAGATCGGCATCGCTAGCACATGGAGTCAGGTCACGCCGTGCAACATTCATATCGACAAGCTCGCACTGGAAGCAGCTAAAGGCGTGGATGCGGCAGGCGGAAAGAGCCTCATCTTCAATACTATCACCATCTCCGACGGCATCAGCATGGGCACCGAGGGAATGAAATACAGCCTCGTGAGCCGGGAAGTGATCGCCGACTCCATTGAGACCGTAGTCGGCTGCGAAATGCTGGATGGCCTCGTGGCCATAGGCGGCTGCGACAAGAATATGCCCGCCTGCGTGATGGCCATGGCGCGGCTCAACCGCCCCAGTGTCTTCGTTTACGGCGGCACCATCAAACCAGGCTGCCACGATGGCAAGGACGTGGACATCGTGAGCGTGTTTGAAGCCGTAGGACAGCACGCCAGCGGCAAGATCGGGGACAAAACGCTCGCCGACATTGAGCAGTGCGCCATTCCCGGCCCCGGAAGCTGCGGCGGAATGTATACTGCCAACACCATGGCCAGCGCCATTGAGGCCCTCGGCCTTTCACTCCCTAACAGCAGTGCTCAGGCCGCAGTGAGTGATGAGAAACTTATGGACTCCTTCGACGCCGGAGCCGCTGTGCTGCATCTTATCAAACGCGGCATCAGACCCAGCGACATTCTGAGCCGCGAGGCCTTTCTCAATTCCATCGCCGTCGTCATCGCCCTCGGCGGCAGCACCAACGCCGTGCTCCACCTCATCGCCATGGCCCACGCGGCGAACGTAAAGCTCACGATTGATGACTTCACCAAAGTCGGCGCGAAAACGCCGGTGCTGGCCGACCTCAAGCCCAGCGGCAAGTATGTGATGATGGAACTCGTGAAGATTGGTGGCCTGCTCCCACTCATGAAGATGCTCCTCGAAGCCAATCTCATCAACGGCGACGTGATGACCGTGACCGGCAAGACATGGAAGGAAAACCTCGCGAAAGTGAAACCCTACCCGAAAGGCCAGCATGTCATCCGGCCGCTCAGCGATCCTATTAAGAAAGACGGCCACCTCGCCATCCTCTACGGAAACCTCGCCCCCGGCGGAGCGGTGGGCAAGATTAGCGGCAAGGAAGGCAGCAGCTTCAGCGGCAAGGCCCGGGTCTTTGACAGCGAAGAGGACGCGATGCGCGCCATCACCGGCGGTAAGATAAAAGCCGGCGACGTCATCGTCATCCGCATGGAAGGCCCGCAGGGTGGCCCCGGGATGCGCGAAATGCTAGGGCCCACCAGCGCCGTCATGGGCATGGGGCTCGGCAAAAGCGTGGCTCTTATCACAGACGGACGCTTTAGTGGCGGCAGCCACGGATTCGTCGTTGGGCACATCACCCCGGAAGCTTACGCTGGCGGTCCGCTCGCCATCGTGAAGAACGGCGATCGCATCACCATCGACAGCGTAAAACGCAGTATCACCCTAGGCATCCCCGCCGCCGAAATCAAAGCGCGCCTTGCCAAATGGAAGCAGCCCAAACCGCGCTACACCCGCGGAGTGCTCGCCAAATATGCGAAACTTGTTGCCACCGCCTCCGAAGGTGCCGTGACGGATAAGGGGCTTTAGAACCACGGAGGCCATTAAGCCGCAGGACACTGCAGACCGGCTTCGGGCACTTTGCCATGTTCCAAGGCAAACAAGTTGGCTGACAATCGAATCGCATGGTCAGCATCTGTTGATGCGAAGACGTTGCCACCCCTCGCTCGCGGGGCTTTTGCGCAATGGCATCGCGGGCTTGCTTTGCTAATCGACCTCAAAGAGTTCAGCTCCCCGGGTAATCCGCGCCGCCGGCAGCATTTCGATGGCCGCACTTGCAACAGTGCTAGTGTTTTTCGCAGTGAGGGGCAACTGTCAGGCGCCACTGCCGGATCTGGAGACCTCCACTGGATTACTGCGCCTGCCACAAACCGGAGAATCATTCACGACATCCGCGGGGCTTTACCTAGGTGCTCAGCGCCCAGACCTTATTTTTAGGGGGGGGGAAATGAGCATTCCCATTACGGAACACTTTATGCGATGCCGGGCGACGGGGAGGAGCCACTACCGGTTCTTGTTGAGCCCTCCCTATGGCACCTCCATCAGGGGGTGAGAGAGTTAGCAGTGCTGGAGATCAAGTAGCTTCCCGACATGGTCCTGAAAAACAAATAAGATTAAGCGGCTATGCTGGTTTTCATAGAGCCCCTGACTGTATCCAAGCGCGGATTCCAGTTCGCGCTCAAAAAGCGTTTCTGCGCTGCAACGCTTAGCCGGAGATGGTTCGCATACGAATCAATTAACCGGCTCAACTTTGGGCAGGTCCACGCTGCGGGAACGGATCTCGATGTGGCTGATATTTCCCTTGCTGTTGTAAGCGGGGGTCATGTGGAGTTGGTGATCGTGCGAAACGGCCCAGAGGAGCTGGCGGCGGGTCATGGCAATCTTGTCAATGTAGACCAGCGGGTCTTGTTGCGGGGGATTGACGATGGAATACTGGAGTCCGCGGAGGGAATCGTGCCGGAAAACTTCCCGGAGGCGAACGTCGTGAATTTGCACACGCACGGGAGTGTCCAGCCACTTGTTGAGTGCGTCGGAACGGGTGAGGAGGAAGTCCGGCGGGGTGACGGCACCCGCATCGTAGGCCTTGTTGTCAGGCTGGGGGTCTCCAGTCACCTCCTTGAGGGCTTTGCAGGAGGAGAGCAGGACGGCAAGGCCGACGGTGAAGAGGAGGGCTGGGCGCTTCATGTTTTGGAAATTGGATAATAGGATTCGGGAATCCTGCCGCACACTTAGACCACCGGACGGCTCTTTCGTTCAGTATATGCGGAGGGAAGGGTATGGGCAGGGCTAGACTTCGTCGCGGATGGGTTCGTCCGGAAGCTTTGCGGCGGCGGCGGCGCCTCCTTTGATGCCTAGCTTTTCTTTAACGGCGGCTTCGATTTCGTTATAGGTCGTGTCATCCCGTTTTAGCAGTTCCTTGGCAGCATCGCGGCCCTGAGCGAGCTGGGTGCCTTTATAGCTGATCCACGATCCGCGCTTCTGGAGGATTTCCAGTTCGAGGGCGAGATCGAGAAGGCTACCGGTGTTGGAAACGCCCTCGTCATACATGATGTCGAACTCAGCCTCGCCAAATGGCGGGGCGATTTTATTTTTTACGACCTTTATCTTGGTGCGGCTGCCCGTGACAGTGCCGTCGCTGTTTTTGATTTGGCCGATGCGGCGCACATCCACGCGGACGCTGGAGAAGAATTTGAGGGCGCGGCCGCCGGGAGTGGTCTCAGGATTGCCAAACATAACGCCGATTTTCTCCCGGATCTGGTTGGTGAAGATGCAGCAGGTGCGGGCTTTGGAAATCAGGGCGGTGAGTTTCCGCATGGCGGCGCTCATAAGGCGGGCCTGAGCGCCCACGGTAGCGTCGCCTATCTCGCCTTCCAGTTCCGCTTTGGTGATAAGGGCCGCCACGGAGTCGAGCACGATGACATCGAGGGCGTTGGAGCGCACAAGGGTTTCGCAAATGCGGAGGGCCTCTTCCCCAGAGGAAGGCTGGGAGACGAGGAGGTCGTCTAGTTTCACGCCCAGCTTCCTGGCGTATTCGGGGTCCAGGGCGTGCTCTACGTCGATAAAGGCCGCGAGACCGCCGCGTTTTTGGGCTTGGGCAATGACAGTTAGAGTAAGGGTGGTTTTACCGGAGGACTCCGGGCCGAAGACTTCCATGATCCGGCCCCGGGGGAATCCGCCAGCACCGAGGGCGCGGTCGATCAGTAAATTGCCGGACGGGATGACTTCGATGTCCATTTTCCGGTTGTCGCCGAGGCGCATAATGGAGCCGTCGCCGAAGTCTTTATGAATCTGCTGGAGGGCGGCTTCCAGGTTCTTGGCACGGGCGGCAGCGAGGCGGTCTTCAGCAGGAGCGGAGGCGGGCTTGGCGGGCATGGGTCGAGGTCAGTTGAGGAGTTGAGGTAATATAAAAGGAGTTTACGATGCCGGGTGGCAACGCTCGGGCAACCGGATTCGCGCCCTGTTTTCCGGCTACCGCGGTGCCCGGGCGGTATCTGCCCGGCGCGGCGTGCCTTGGTGGTTTCGGAAGAATCAAAAGCAATCCTCTAGAGGCTGCTGGCCTTTTCCCGCGAAACTCCGTAACTTCTCAGCAAGCCACGCTGATACCAATTACCAATTCCCTCCCTCGACATGTAGGCGAGTTGATCGGGCTTCCATGTCCGGCGGGCCTCAAGGTGGTGCACCGGAAGTCCGGTGGCGTTTAGCCTGCTGGTGAGGAGCGGGTCGGTGGTGCAGGTATTGGTAATGAGCACGGTTCCGCCTGACATCAGCGGGTTGCGTTAGAGGACGCGCAGTGAATCTTCGTAATCGCGCACGGAGTAGCCGATCTAGATTCCGGCATAGGAAGCGCCGTTGGACGCCACATCGCCGCAATCGCCCCGGTGCGCCCACATCTCGTTGTCCTCCAGTCTCTTCCAATAAAATTAAATACCGGCTCCCTTGTGACCGCTTTTATGGCAGGAGACCACAAATTCCACGGTGGCCGGAACGACGTTTTTTCCCGCGACAAAAAGGGGAACAAGCCCGGCCCATGTGCGCTTGATGCGATACTCATAGCCATGCATCACGAACACCTGCCGCTGCCTCGCAGCGTTTATATTGCGTTTGGACTCAGGTCGTCACACCCGGGCTGCTTCGAACAGGGCATCCACGCTTTGCTGCCGATAAACACTTGCCAGTTTTTCTCCGGCCGCATCGACGCTAGCACATTAGTCACCAAGCGGCCGGGCTATGGTCTCAAGGGTATTGCCTATCTCCCGGTGGAAGGGAGTTTCCGAGACATAGTGCACGACGGTCCCGGTAAGAGCCTGCCGAAACCCAAAACATATTTCAAAGATCGCCCAGTTCGCGGCATTGACCCTGCCCCAGCTGTGACTATGAATTACCCCTAATGAACAAGCGCTATGCTCTCGGACTCGACTACGGCACAAACTCCTGTCGCTCACTCCTCGTGGATTTGGAGACCGGGGAAGAACTCGGCTCCTCCGTTTTTCCCTACCCCAGCGGCGAAATGGGTATCCTGACGGATCCCCGTGACCCAAGTGTCGCCAGGCAGAACCCCCAGGACTACCTTGATGGCATGACCGCCATTATTAAAGGGGCGCTAGAGCAGGCAAAAAAGGCGAACAAGCAATTCGACCCTGACCGGGTGGTGGGCATCGGCGTGGACACCACCGGGAGCACGCCCATACCAGTGGACAGAGAAGGCACGCCCCTCGCACTGACGGAGGAATATAAAGGAGACCTGAATGCTCAGGCGTGGCTTTGGAAAGACCACACCGCCCATGAGGAAGCTGCACAGATCACAGAGCTGGCCGCGACCATGCACCCTGAGTATCTGGCCAAGTGCGGCGGCACCTATTCCAGTGAGTGGTTTTGGAGCAAAATCCTGCGTCTCAAACGTGTCGCACCCGGGGTGTTCGCTGCGGCCCACAGTTTTGTGGAGCACTGCGACTGGATCCCGGCCGTGCTGACCGGCAACACAGACCCGAACCGCGTGGCCCGCAGCATCTGCGCCGCCGGACACAAGGCCATGTTCCATCCTGCATGGGGTGGCCTCCCAGCCCGCAAGTTCCTCGAACAGCTCGACCCCGGCCTCGCTGCGCTGCGCGACCGCCTCTACAGCCGCGCACTCACTAGTGACCAACTCGCCGGCCGCCTCAGCCCCAACTGGGCCAAAAAGCTCGGGCTCAAAGCCGGCATCGCCGTCGCCACCGGAGCCTTCGATGCCCACATGGGCGCCGTCGGCGCGGGAGTGAAGGAAGGCACGCTGGTCAAAATTCTCGGCACCAGCACCTGCGACCTCATGATTCACCCGAATCAAAACGCGCTCGCAGATGTGCCCGGACTCTGCGGCATCGTGGACGGCTCTGTGCTTCCTGGCTACTATGGCCTCGAAGCCGGCCAAAGTGCCGTCGGCGATATCTTCCTCTGGTTCGTCAACAATCTCGTGCCCGACAGCTACGGCGCAACCCCCGCGGCCAAATTCGAGAGCATGGAAAAAGCCCTCGCCGCCCTAAAGCCGGGCGAGACCGGTCTGCTGGCGCTCGACTGGAACAACGGAAACCGCACCATTCTTACCGACGTACGCCTCAGCGGCATGATCATCGGCCAGACCCTCCACACGAAGGCCCACGAAATCTACCGCGCCCTCATCGAGGCCACCGCTTTCGGAGCCCTCACTATCATCAACCGCCTCGAGGAATACGGCGTGAAAGTCGAAGAGGTGATCAACACCGGCGGCCTCGCAGTAAAGAATGCCACCCTCATGCAAATCTACGCCGACGTCATCGGCCGCCCGATGAAAGTCAGCCGCAGCGAGCAAACCTGCGCCCTTGGAGCCGCCATCTTCGGAGCGATGGCCGCCGGGGCGGTGGAGTGTGGATTCGACAGCATACAGGACGCCCAACGCGTCCTCTGCCGCGTGCGCGATACCGTTTACGAGCCCGACCGCCGCCACCACTCGACCTACGCCCGCCTCTACAGCCTCTACCGCCAGATGCACGACTCTTTCGGCACCACCCAGTGGAGCGGCCGCGTCAGCCATGTGATGAAGGAACTCATCGCCATCCGCGAAGAGCAGCGGCTGGCGTGAGGGTGGTTGCCGTTGAGTAGCACCCTGCTCTGTAATCGGAAATCTTGTGTAGATGAAATTCTGATCGAGGATCCAGCTGCCTCCCGTTCAAAACACACGGAGGATACCTTCCTGCCAACCAACCAGTCATCAAATCTCTACTTGGCGAAATAGAACGCCTGAGAAAAAGAGTCGATGCTCTCGAATACCCCCTCAGGGAAGAGCACGAGAATATAGAAAAACTGGAGCACGAGCATGCGCATTTTCACGAAGTGATAGAGCGGCTGAACTACCAGCCCCCCTCCACCTATTCTAACCCCCACCGATGGCGTCCCCGTGGGACTGTAGTATAAGAAACTAAGGGCTTAGGCAAACACCGGGCGTTTCCAGACAGGCACCGTCGCCTTGATACGCCGGAGGTACTCATGGCACAAGGCGAAGGCTGCTGCGCTATGACGGCCTCCGGTGGCAATGAGAATGGACGGTTCTCCTGCGGGCACAAACCCCGTGCGGTGGTGCACCCGCAGCGGATGCGCGCCGTGCTCCGTCTGCATGGCCGCGGCAATGGCGTGCAGTTCCCGCAGCGCCATTTCCGGATAGGCCGTGTACTCGATGCCGGTGATACGCCGCCCATCCTCCGTATCGCGCATCCGGCCGAGGAAGCAGACATCCGCGCCCCATTCCCCCGAAGTCAGCGCAGGAGGGGCCGGCACAGGGTCAGAGGAGAGTGTGATGAGCGTTTCTGGCATGGCTGGCCGGACAGAAGAATGGTGGAGCAGGGAGTAAACCGGGAATCCGCCCTTTGCGGCTGGTGGAAACCTCGCGCTTTCCATTCCGGCGATGCCGATTACAGGTGGGTGATGAAATTCCCGGCCCTCCTCCTCGCCCTTAGCCCGCTGATGTTCGCGGGCTGTAGCGCCGTGGGCAAAGCGGTGGGTGCCGCCACGCATGTGCTCGGCACCGGAGTGAATGCTGTCACCCGCCCGCTTTCCGCCATCGTCCCCCTCGCAGATGCCGGCACGGAAAACGGATGGAAAGAAAGCATCAGGAAGTTGCAGGAAGAGGACGCTACTGTCGCCCCATGAACGCCGCTCAGTTAAAGCACAGCGCTGCCACCGATAGCGCCCCGCCCGCCGGACTCACTCCCGAACAACGCGCCCTTTGGCTTGCCCGCCACGACTGGGAAGCTTCCCACAACATCGCGCAGGACATCCACACGCCGGAAGGCTCATGGCTGCACGCCCTCCTTCATCTCATCGAGGGCGACACCGGCAACGCCCGGTATTGGTATGCACGCGCCAGTCGTCCCGCACGGGGCATCAAAGATATCGACGCCGAGTGGGACCGCCTAGCCGCGCAACTCTGCGGGGAGTAGTCGCACCAACAATTCGCGATCGTGACGTGCGCTGCCGTTTGTCTTCACGCTGCAATTTCTACATCTGGAAGCACTTTACGGCCTGACGGCGATCCTCAGAAAAGCCCTCCCTGCCGGCCATGAATTGATTTCCATCTTGCCTTCCCTTGCGGAATCCATGAATTCCTGCCACGCGTAGTGAATAGCAGTTTTAGCATGGACAAGAAAATCATCGTAATAGGGGCAGGTCCGGGAGGACTAGCTAGCGCCATCCTCCTGGCTGCTGCCGGACAAAAAGTAAAAGTTCTCGAGCGACTTCCATGCGTGGGCGGGCGCACTTCCTCCATTCAGTCTGAGGGATACCGTTTCGATCTCGGCCCCACTTTCTTCCTCTATCCGCGGGTGCTGGACGAGATTTTCCGATCCGCCGGCACATCGCTGCAGGAGGAAGTGGAAATGGTCCGCCTCGATCCCCAGTACCGGATTCAGTTCGAAGGGGGCGGCCACATGGACTGCAGCCCCAATATTGTAGAAATGGAGCGGCAGATCGCAACGCTGGCACCGCAGGATGTTCCTGGCTTCCGGCGTTTTCTTACAGAGAACCGCGAAAAGCTCCATCTCATGGAGCCGTGCCTCCAGACTTCGTTCGACAGTTGGCGTTCCTTTTTAAATCCCCGCCTGCTGCGCCTGCTGCCGATGCTGCGGCCTCACCAGTCAGTGGACACTTACTTGAAACGCTTCTTCTCCGACGAGCGCGTTCGGCTGGCTTTCTGTTTTCAGTCGAAGTATCTGGGGATGTCGCCTTTCCGGTGTCCCAGCTTGTTCAGCATTCTCAGCTTTCTGGAGTATGAACACGGCGTCTGGCATCCGATGGGCGGATGCGCGGCGGTGACGGAAGCTATGGCGCGCGTGGCCCGGCGGCTGGGCGTGGAGATTTGCCTAGGTGAGGAAGTCCAAGAAATGAATTTCAGTGGTCGCCGGGCGACCGGAGTCCGCACACAAAATGAACAGCACGACGCCTCAGCAGTGGTCATCAATGCCGACTTCGCCCGCGCGATGAAGCGACTCGTCCCGGACAGGCTGCGCCGTCGCTGGACAGACCGCCGCCTCGCGAAGAAGAAATTCTCCTGCTCCACATTCATGCTCTATCTGGGTATTGAGGGAAAATACGACCTGCCCCACCACACAATACACATCTCTGGTGATTATGTGCGCAATCTAGATGAGATTGAGAACCGTCATGTGCTAAGTGCCGACCCCAGCTTTTATGTGCAAAACGCCTGCGTGACGGACCCTTCGTTGGCCCCGGAGGGCCGCAGCACGCTCTACGTTCTCGTCCCCGTGTCCCACCAGCATCCCAATATCGACTGGAAGCGGGAGCAGGGCAACTTCCGTAACCTCGCATTGCGGCAGATCGCCAAAGCAGGCTTCACCGGTGTGGAGGAGCGCATCCGTTATGAGAAAATGATCACTCCGGAGGACTGGGATTCATCCTACGAAATTGAGCACGGCGCCACATTCAATCTGGCCCACACGCTTGGCCAAATGCTGCACTTGCGTCCTCACAACCGTTTCGAAGATCTTGAAGGAGTTTATCTGACGGGCGGCGGCACTCACCCAGGAAGCGGATTGCCAGTCATTTTCGAAGGGGCCCGCATCAGTGCAGTTCATTTGCTCAACGATCTGGGTCTTGATGCCTCGCCCATTCTTTCGCGCCGAACGCTTGCGGCAGACGCTAACGCCGCCACTGCCGGCCTTGCCGCAGCAATGAGCGACACCGCATGAACAAGCCCGGCGCAGAGGAGGCCGTTCCCTTCATCTCTCCCAAGCTGCGCGGGTGGTTTGCATGGTATGTCCGCCGGTATTTGCGCAAGCACTTCAACGCAGTGAGGCTCCTCACGAACGCGCCACCGCCCGCGTCGTCCTCTGCGGCTGCCGTTTTCTATCTCAACCACCCGGCATGGTGGGATCCGCTGGTGGCGTTTCACCTCGCGCGCACATTCTTTCCCTCGCAGCAGTCTTTCGCGCCGATGGATGCCGCAGCACTGCAAAAATATGGCTTACTGAAACGCCTCGGCTTCTTCCCTGTGGAGCGAGGTTCCTTAGCGGGAGCCCGTCGTTTCCTACGCAACGCCGACGACATTCTGAGTCGGCCGCATCAAGCCTTGTGGCTCACGCCGCAGGGGCGCTTTACCGATATCAGGGAACGCCCTGTGCGCTTCGAGCCCGGTCTCGGCCACTTAGCTTCCCGGCTGCCGGGCGTGGCTTTCGTTCCGCTCGCGCTGGAGTTCGTATGGTGGCACGAGCGGTCGCCGGAAGTGCTCGTAGCTTTTGGCCCGCCGGTGACGCTGCCGCAGGGCCAGCCCGCCGGCGTAATGAACACGCACCTCGAAGAGGCTCTCGCGCGTGCTCAGGACCAACTGGCCAACGCCAGCCTTCTGCGGGAGCCTGCACAGTTCAGCACTTTACTCAGCGGCCGTGCGGGGGTCGGTGGAATCTACGATTTCTGTCGCCAGCTCTGCGCTCGCGCCCGCGGACAAGACTTCGACGCGCGTCACGCTAGTGCTCCAAAATAGCCGTAGTTCTTCATTCCTCTCCTTATTAAATTGCTTCCCTCCATTCTCTCCCAAGCATCTCTCCGTCTGCTGTCCGCAGCGTTGTGTTTCACCATGCTCGCGCTCGCCCCGCTGGCAAACGGGACAGTAGAGAAGAAAGTCCCCGCCCGCATCGAACTCGAGGACCAGTATGGAAAAAAGCATGTGGTCACTTATCCGGCGAAGACCATCAACATCATTTCCCTCGCGGACCAGCATGGACGGCGTCAGTCGAACGAATGGGCGGTTATTCTCGGCCAGTACAAAAATCGCGCGGCGGTTCACGGGATCGCAGACGCATCCGGCACGCCGGAGGTCATGAAGAATATGATCCGGAAACGCATCCGGGAAGCCCAAAAGCAGGAACTGCTCATCGACTGGAGCGGTGCCACCAGTGCGGCTATCGGACGCCATCCGAAAGTGGCGAACCTCGTCATCGTTTCACCCAATGGAACAATCATCCACCGCACCACCGGCGGACCGACTGCTGAAAATATAAAGGCATTCACCACTGCCATGAATAAGGCGCTGGCATCGAAGGAGTGAAAACGCGGTGCAGGCTATTCGAACGCCCTCGCTCGTCGAAATCGCCACAGCGCCGCCAGCATCACCGCAATAGCCGTGCCCGATAGAACCGCGAGGCATGGCAAGATCTCCCGTGCGCTGTGCCCCGCCCAGAGCACGCCTGTGAATCCCTCCATCGTCCAGAATACGATAGTGACTTTCGCAATCTGCTGGATGAATTCCGGCATGAGACTGACCGGAAACCACGCTCCGCCGAGCGCACTCATCACGAGAATTAGAAACGTGGCGAGGCTGCGCGCGGACTCCGCCGAAGAAGTCACCGAGGCGATGAGCATACCAAACGCCGTGCAGGCAGCCGAGGCCGCGATACATACGGGAAGCAGCAGCGGGAGGCGGCCGGTGATGTCGAGGCCAAAGAGAAACTGGCCCGTGAAGAACAACGTCAGCAACTGTACGATGCCAAGCAGCATTCCCCAACAGAATTTGCCCAGCACCAACTGAGAGCGCGTCACCGATCCCGAAAGCATCCGCTGATAGAGCCCTGCCTTCTTTTCGTCGAAAATAGACGTGGAGGAAATAGTGAGCGAGAACAGCAGGAACATTACCGCCCAGCCACCAACTACGCTTGCCGCACTAGGTGCCTTCACTTCACTTCCTGTCACCTGTTCGTTCTCCACCTTGACTAAACGGGAGAGGAAGGTCGACCGCCCAGCGTCACCGGCATCAGGGGCCCCCAGTAATTCTGGCAGGCCCGCGAGCACCGCACGCTGTAGCACGGCATGGAAGGTCTGCGTCTCTACCGCGTTGCGAGGGTTCCCCAGAACTCGAAGATGGACTCCTCTGAGAACACCGGAAGACTCTCCCGGCGAAAGAATAACAGCAAACCGCAGACGGTTTTGTCGGATCAACTCCCGCAGCGCTTCGTCCGCGGACTCAGTCTGCTCTCCTGTGCCTAAATCGAGCGCGGGGTCCTTTGCCAGCGCCTCAACGATGCGGGCGGCAGCGGGTTGATCTGAATGATTGACTGCCGCGACGGGGATTCCACCAGGGGCGCTGTCGGGATTGCGGAGGCCAAAAATTTCTCCGAAAATGAAGATCAGACCAGCCGGAATCAGAAATGTCAGCGGAAGTGCCGCACGGTCCCGCCGGAAGAGCGCGAATTCCTTGCGAACCAAGGTCAGTAATGTGCGCAGGCGGTTCATTCGCGAAGAGTGCGGCCGGTGAGGTGGAGAAACAGCGCCTCAAGCGTGGAGCGCTGCAAAGTGAAGAGTTGCGGCGGCAGACCGTGGGATTCGGTGAGCGTGAAGAACGTCGAAAGCCTGCTGCCCGCCGAAGGGAGAAAGTGATACTGCTCCGGTTCGCTGATTACTTTGCCGAGTCCCGCGAGTTGAGCAGCCAGCGCCGCCGTGGCCGGGGTGACCGGAAAGGAAATCTGCTCATCGAAGGGAAGCCGGGTTAGCAATTCGGCCACCGTGCCGCCCGCAAGCAATCGGCCGTGATGCATGATGCCGATGCGGCTGCACAGGCGGGCAGCTTCCTCCATGTAGTGCGTGGAGTAGATGATGGTGGTACCCCCGCGATTGAGAGACTCAAGCATATCAAAGATCGCGTTGCGTGCCTGTGGGTCAACACCTGCGGTGGGTTCATCACAGAGAAGAAGCTCCGGTTGGTGGAGCAGCGCCGCCGCGAGATTGAGGCGGCGCTGCATACCCCCGGAGAAGGTGTTTAGCCGATCATTTCTGCGGCTCGTGAGCTGCACCGCTTCCAGCACCTCCCCAACCCGGTAGCGGAGCTTCGTTCCATAGAGTCCCTGTAATTCACCAAAGAAGCGTAGGTTCTGTTCTGCGGTTAACTCTTCGTAGAGCGCGATGGACTGTGGCACCAAACCTGGCCTGTGGCAGGCATTCCGGTGCTTTGCGCCGGGCGGCGCGTCCCCCACTGAAACGCTGCCGCTATCGGGCGTATGAAGGCCGGCGATGAGGGAAATGAGGGTGGACTTCCCGGCTCCATTAGGGCCGAGCAAACCAAAGAACTCACCGCGGCCGATATCGAGAGTGATCCCATCCACAGCCGTAAAGCCGCCATACTTTTTAGTGACCGCTTTTAGTGAGAGCATGAGACTGATGTTTGAAAGGAGTAGTCCGCTGCGGTCACTCGGCAGTGAAGACGCGCCCTTTCCATGTGTTGCGTTTCCCCAGATAGTTGCGCAGCAGAGAGCGCGTGAAAACAAGGAAATAGAAAATCAGGCAGACCGGATAGAGTAGTGCGGCGCTCCAGTGGAATGAGCCAACGCGGCGAAACTGGAAATAAACTTGGGCCGCCAGTGCGACATAGAGCGCGACCCACCAACCCGCGAACTCGCCGCCCAGATCCATCAGAGCGCCCGGCAGATGCATGGCCGCAAGGGAGAGACCGCTAATCCAACAAATGATAAGCATCAGCAGGTGAAAGGGCGTTTGGCTGGCTCCGGCAGCGAATCCTTTCGTCCATCCATCCACCACTTCGCGAAGGCTGTACGGATACATGCGGAAGGAGAATACGCCACTCCCGCCCACACAATGAAGCGGGAGTCCCAACTTCCTAAATTCCTCCGCGAGGCAAAAGTTCTCAAGATTCCGGCCCTTCACCGCCGCGTGCCCTCCTGCGGAAAAATAGTCCGCGCGGGGAACGAGCAGCATTTGCCCGAACAGTCCGCGCGGAGGGAGCCTGTCGCCGAGCAGCGTAAACGATCTGATCCCTGCGGTCATGATCAAGTTGAAGAAAGCGGACAACTGTTCATGCGCTTTGCGGACGACATGGTAAGGGCCGGTGGAAAGCACACCACCTCGCCGGGCATGGGTGCTCAAGATGCGGCTAAGACCTCCCGCCTCAAACCATGTGTCGGCGTCCACGAACAGGAGCAGTCGGCCAGACGCAGCCTCCGCGCCCTGCTGGCAGGCCCACGTTTTTCCACCCCAGCCCTCCGGCAGCGGCTGTGAGGTAATAACCCGTGCGCCGAAGGATTCAGCGACTTCCGCTGTGCCATCCGTCGAGCCATCATCTACTACCAGCACCTCCCCTGGCTGCGCGGATTGCGCGCGTATCGATCCCAGAATTGAGGGAAGGTTATGAGCTTCGTTTCGCGCCGGAATGATGAGGCTCAGGAGGTCTGCCGGCGCACCGTCTGCAGGGTCGCATTGCGGAATGCGCCAAAGGATGACGAAACCCAGCAATCCAAGAGCCAGCGCAGTGAGCAGCAAAATCATTAATTTTGCTGCTCAACAATCAGACGGCTGACATTCTGCCCGCAGAGCACTACCATGGGCATACCGCCGCCTGGATTAACAGAACCTCCAACGAAATACATGTTGTCGTACTTCCCGCTGCGTTTCGGGGCTTTGAAGGCGAGGTTTTTCCACCGGTCGGAGACGACTCCATAGATGGAACCCTTGTTGCTGTAGTATTGTTCTTTGATGTCTAGAGGCGTCCATACATGCTCAGTGACCACATGTTTGCGCAAATCCTTCAAGCCCATCCGCTCCAGCTTGTCGACCACGCGCTCCTTGAACTGCATGTAGTCCGCGCGGCTCAGCGGCCGTTCATCGTTAATGTGCGGAATGTGCGGGAGAATCTTCAGGCAGTCGCATCCGGGAGGGGCGACCGTGGGATCGGTTTTGGATGCGGCGACAAGGTAGATGGTGGGGTCGTCCGGGAGAAGGCCCTTCTGGAAAACGGAGCGGAAGTGCTTCTTCTGGTTCGCGGAGAAGAAGAAGTTATGGTGCGCCAACTGCGGATAGGAAGTGTCGAGGCCCAGTTCAAGGACGAGCCCAGAGCAAGCTGGTTCAAACTTCTTCAACTTCCGCAGCGACTCCGCGTCCTCCTCCAGCAACTCGCGGCATGCGGGGATGACTTCCATGTTCGACACAATGATATCCGCGGCATGAAACCCGCCGTTTTTTGTCTCAATGCCGGTGACGCGGCGGCCTTCACGGCGGATGCGGGACACTTCACTGCCGCAATGAATCACGACGCCAATCTCATCCATCAAGCGGCGGAGGCCAACGGCGAGGTTGTACATGCCACCATCGACATACCAGAGATCGTAGCGGAATTGAATCGTGGGCAAACAATTCATGAACGCCGGAGCCCGCAGCGCGGAGGAGCCTACATATTTGATAAAGTAATCAAAGATGTCCCGGAAATACCGGGTGCGCAGATGTTTTGCCACGCCGCCGTGCATGCTGCGGAAGAGGTCGAACTGGAAGAAATTCTTGAGCCCGTAAAAGTTGCGGAAAGCGGGAACATCATCAAGACCCGCCCGAAAGTAGCCGGGTTCCAGCACATCGTAGAGCTTCGCAGAGTATGCGAGGAAGCGTTCGATGGCTGCAGGATCTTCACCGCCCTTGCGGGCCTCCTCCGCCATCCGTTCGGGCTCGGGATGGAGGTCAAGCACCTTACCGTCAGGGAAGAAATTGCGCCAGTGCGGGCGGACGGGCAGGATTTTCACATAGTCCTCCATGCGCCGCCCGGAACCGGTGAACAGCTGCTCAAAAAGTTGCGGCAGTGTGAGAATAGACGGCCCCAGATCGAAGGTATAACCTTCCTGCCGCAGGAAATTAAGCTTGCCGCCAATCTTCTCATTCTTTTCATGCAACTCCACCGCATAGCCCGCCTGACGCAGACTGATGGCTGCAGAGATGCCTCCGAGGCCGCCGCCGATGATGATGATTTTTTTACTGCCCTGTTCCATTGTGTCTTCCTCGTAACGCTTCGCCGATGATGCCGGAACCCGCAAACGGCAAAAACTCTGTCGGCTGCCTGGACACCTAAGGCTCCGCCGCTAGGCTGGGGCCTCCCAACAAGATGAACATTCCCGAACTCGTCGCCGCGCAGCGCACATATTTTCAGACTGGCGCCACCCAGCCGGTAGCCTTCCGGCTGGAACAATTGGAGAAGCTCCGCATGGAGTTGGAAGCCCGAGAGGGGGAACTCCTGACGGCACTGGCCGCGGATTTGGGCAAGCCGGAGGCCGAGGCATGGATCTCCGAGTGCGCCATGGTGCTGAGCGAAATCCGTCACGCAAAAAAGCACCTGCACCGATGGATGAAACCGCGAAGCGCCGGCATGCCTCTGCTCGCTTGGCCCGGCCGTGGCCGCGTGCGCCCCGAGCCGCTGGGGGTGGCGCTGATCATCGGCCCGTGGAATTATCCGGTGCAGCTCATTCTTAGCCCTCTGGTAGCGGCAATCGCCGCGGGCAACTGCGCTGTTTTGAAGCCCTCCGAACACGCACCGCACACCTCCGCCGTGCTGGCCAAAATCATACGCAACTGCTTCGCGCCAAGTTACGTCGCGATCGAGGAAGGAGAACGGTCCGCCGCCGAGGCCCTGCTCAGGGAGAAGTTCGACCACATATTCTTTACCGGCAGCACCACCACCGGGCGGGCCATTATGACTGCAGCAGCCGCGCATCTCACTCCCGTTACCCTTGAGCTGGGCGGAAAATCGCCATGCATTGTTTGCGCAGATGCCCCACTCGAAATCACTGCCCGGCGCATCATCTGGGGCAAGTGCCTCAACGCCGGCCAGACCTGCATCGCCCCTGATTACCTGCTCGTGGACCACCGCATCCGCGAGCCGCTGGTAGAGGAGTTGCGCAAAGCTCTCAGGGCCTTCTTTGGTGAGGATCCCCGCAACAGCGCGCACTACGGGCGCATCGTTCACCGCGCTCACTTCGATCGGCTCGTCTCCTTTCTGCAGGACGGCACTCTGCTGCACGGAGGAGAATACGATGCAGAATCCCGCTACATCGCCCCCACGCTACTGGGCAACGTCGCAGGGGATGCGCCCGTGATGAAGCAGGAGATTTTTGGTCCCATTCTGCCGGTTCTTGAGTTCGACCGGATTGATGAAGCACTTAGCTTCATCCGTGACCGTCCTGACCCACTGGCGCTCTATCTCTTCTCAACAGACAAAAGAACATGTCAGCGCGTGGAAATGGAAACCCGCTCCGGCGGACTCTGTCTAAACGATACGGTCGTGCATCTCCTTTGCAAAAACCTGCCCTTCGGCGGACGAGGGGACAGCGGCATGGGCGCCTACCATGGCAAGAGCGGCTTCGACCGCTTTTCTCATCATAAAACCATCGTCCAGCGTTCGTTGCGCCCCGATCCGTTGTTCCGCTACCCGCCAGTAAAAGTCAGCCTGGCAAAGCTGAAGCGGTTCTTTCCGTTCCTCATGCGCTGAGGTCTAGCACCTGCGGGCAGGTGGCTCCATAACAGCCCGGCGCGACCACTGCCCCCACGCGCCTGCGGAGTCTGATTCCCGCTTTGCGCATCTGGACATCGTGGGCACTCGCAGGGCATGACCTCCCGCTTTATTCTCATCCTTCTTGCCGCCTTCAACCTGCAGGCAGCCGCTCAGGACGCGCCCTCCGTGCAGACCGACCGCCCCGGGGCGAAACTGCTGCCTTTGCCAAAGAGTGATGACGCTTTTCACTTCATGGTCTTTGGCGACCGCACCGGAGGCCCGCCGGAGGGTCTGCTGGTCCTCGCTCAGGCCGTCAACGATACCAACCTTCTTGATCCGGATCTTGTGATGACGGTGGGTGATCTCATCAATGGCTACACGCCCACCGAGCAGTGGAAGGTAATGGCCAAAGATTACCTCGACGTCATGAAAGGACTCAAAATGCCGTGGTATCCCGTGGCGGGAAATCATGACGTCTACTGGCGCGGTGCCGGCCGCCCGCCGCAGGAGCACGAGGACAACTACGAGCAGACTTTTGGGCCTCTCTGGTATTTCTTTGAGCACAAGAAGTGCGGATTTATCGTGCTGTTTTCCGATGAAGGCGACGGCACCGGCGAGCAGCGGGACTTTACTAAGGCGAGCAATCAGCGCATGAGTGAAAGCCAGCGTAGATGGCTCGCCGCCACGCTCGCGAAAATGAAGGCTCTGCGTCACGTCTTCTGCTTCCTGCATCACCCCCGCTGGGTGCAAAAGACTTATCCCAACGCCAACTGGGATGACGCGCACGGTCTGCTAAAAGAGGCAGGTAATGTGCGCGCAGTCTTTGCAGGACATGTTCACCGCATGCGCTATGACGGAAACCGGGACGGCATCGACTACATCACCCTTGCCACCACCGGCGGTTCCATGCCCGGCCATTTTCCGGAGGCCGGCTATCTACACCACATGAACGTCGTCAGCGTCCGGCCGGAGGGCGTTAAGGTCAGCGCGCTGCCGGTAGGCACCGTCATCGACCCGAAGAAATACACGCCGGAACTGATCGCCGTGGTGGACGGCGCGCGGGCGCTGCCGCTGAATATGACCGCTGCGCCCATTTCCATCAACGCCAGCGGGAACGGAGCAGGGCTGGTGGAATTTAAGATCACTAACACCCTAAGCTGCCCGCTGGAACTCACCGTGACCCCTGACGTGCCCGCTGGTGAATGGATCAGCACCGCCGCTCATCTCTCCTTCAAACTTCAGCCTGGCGAGACAAAGCAGTCCTCATTTTCCATGATCCGCGTGCAGCAGGGATTCGGGGACACGCTCACGGCCCCGTCTGTTGAGTTTAGCACAGACGTCCTCTTCGAGGGCCTCCGCATTCCACTCCCTGCACGCAAAACGGCCGTGCCTGTCAGGCTCTCGGCACTTCCGGAGGACTTTTTCAAGTCCGCGGAAAACAAAGCGCTGTCCCTCGACGGCAAGTCGGCTATTCGCGTAGATGCCGGTGCCGGCAAACTGCCTGACGGTCCCTTCACTGTAGAGGCATGGGTCAAAACTCCTGACGGCAGCACCAATGGGGACATTGTCAGTAAGGCGGAGCAAAGTGAATACGCGCTCAACGTTGCCGGCGGCGTGCCGGGATTTCACGCCTTCATTGACGGGCGTTATGTTAGCGCTATCGGCAGCGAGGTTGTCCAAGCCGGTGTGTGGACTCACCTCGCCGGAGTTTTTGATGGCGCTGCCCTCACGCTCTACGTGAACGGCAAGAAAGCCGCTGCCGCAGCAGCAGCCGGAAAACGCGGCGTGAATCCGCTGCCGCTTTACATCGGTGCCAATCCGGATGCCAAATCCGCGCCCACCCAGTTCCTCACCGCGGTCGTGGATGAAGTCCGCCTCTCCAGCACCGCACGCTACACTGGAGCCTTTGAGCCCGCCCGCAGCCACAGCCGCGATGCTCAGACGCTTTACCTTTTCCACTGCGACAAACTACTCGGTCCATTTCTTCCGAGCGATACCCCCGACGCCACCTACGGCACCGTCACCGGCAAGCCCGCACTTTCCGCGCCATAGTCGTTCCGCCGCGTTTGGCGCTAAAGGCGAGTGGGCCAGCAAACTTCCTTGCGGGCATCGCTGTGAATACCGGACAAAACCGGGGCTGGTTCAGCGTATTACAGGGAATGATGCACCAAACACTGCTGATGGTTTGCGTAATGGCGGTCAACCCGTGTTCGGGTGGATCTGCGGTATTGCCGGATTTGGAAAAAGCGAAGGTGTGGTGGGCGTTCCAGCCGTTGCGGCATGACCTTGTGCCGCCGGCGGTGAAGCATCCGGAGGGGTGCCGCAATGAGATCGACCGGTTTCTGATGGCGACGGCGGAGGCGGCCGGCCGGGTAGAACATCCGGCGGGGCCGGCGGATGCCCGAACGCTGCTGCGGCGGCTAAGCTATATACTGACCGGGCTGCCGCCATCAATGGACGAAATGTCAGCCTTCGTCCCCGAGTCCGCAGCGGATTTGCCGGGCGCAGTGCAGCGGGCGACGGCGCGGATACTGGCTTCGCCGCGGTATGGCGAACAGCAGGGCCGGCACTGGCTGGACATCGCCCGCTATGCGGACACCAAGGGTTACGTCTATGGCCGGGAGGAACGCTTTTTTGTCCATGCTCACCGCTATCGCGACTGGGTGATCCGGGCCTGCAATGAGGACCTGCCCTACGACCAGTTCCTGCGTCTCCAGATTGCCGCAGATCAACTGGTGCCGGAGCGGTCGCCGGACCGCGCCGCCATGGGGTTTCTGACACTGGGCCGTCGCTTTCTGGGCGTGACCCATGACATCATCGACGACCGTATTGATGTCGTCACCCGGGGAACGATGGCCCTGACCGTGCAGTGCGCGCGCTGCCATGATCACAAGTATGACCCGGTGACCATCCGCGATTATTACGCGCTCTACGGCGTGTTCCATGCTGGCACCGACCGGCTTGAGCCCATTGGCGAAGCGAAGCCGGACACCGAACTCGAAAAGCGGCTGAAACATTACCATGCGGTTATGCAGAAGCGCCGGGACGAAGTGGCGGGCCGGATGCGGGCCCGGGTCGCGGATTATCTGGCGGCGCAACTCGAACTGCAAAAGTATCCCGAGGAAGGGTTTGATGAAATCCTTGGCCCTGACGATTTGAATCCGGCTGCGGTGCGCCGCTGGCGTGACTTCCTGCACGGAGCGAAAACCGGCCATCCGGTGTTCGGGCCATGGCTGGTGCTGGCGGCCATTCCGAAAGCGGAGTTTACGGCAAAAGTCGGGACGGTGCTTGATGAACTGCGGCAGCGTCCGGGCCTGAATGGCAAAGTCGCGGCCGCATTTTTATTACCCCCGGCCAGCATGTCGGAAGCGGCGGAACGCTACGGCGTCCTGTTCCGCGAAGCCATGGCGGCACCAGCTCCGCACGATGCAGACACGGCCGTGCTGGTGGCGTTCCTTACAGATCCGGAGTCTCTCGCTGCGGTACCGGACACCGGCATCATGAACAATGAAGCGTGGTTCATCAATGATGTCAGGGAAGAGCTGTGGAAAGCCCAAGCCGAGGTGGACCGCTGGCTGGTAAAGACCCCTGCGGCGCCGGCATGGACGGTGGTCATGGCCGACCGGAATGCCGCGTGGTTGCCCCGCGTCTTCAAGCGCGGCAATCCCGCCCAGCCCGGCGAAGAAGTGCCCCGCCGCTTCCTGACATTTCTCACGGAGGGCAGGGAGATCCCGTTCCGTCATGGCAGCGGCCGCCGGGAACTGGCTGATGCCATCGCCAGTCCTCACAATCCACTGACAGCGCGCGTCATGGTGAACCGGCTTTGGCAGCAGCACTTCGGCACAGGGCTGGTGAAAACCCCGGGCGATTTCGGCCTGCGGGCGGAGGCGCCGGAACACCCGGAACTGCTCGACTGGCTGGCGGCGCGCTTCATTGACAGCGGCTGGAGCGTCAAGGCAATGCACCGGCTCATTGTGGCCAGCGCGGCATGGCAAAGCCGCAACCGCCCGCGGCTCCGGCTCGACTTTGAGCCCCTGCGCGATTCCCTGCTCGCGGCTGCGGGTGAACTCGACCTCACCGCCGGCGGTCCGCCGCAGGAAGCCCTAAATGATGGCAGCCGTCGGCGCACCGTGTATTGCCTCGTGGACCGTCAGTATGTGCCGTCCACGTTCACCGTTTTTGATTTCCCGCATCCGGACGTGCTGGCACCGCAGCGGAACGAAACGCTCGTTTCGCAGCAGGCACTGTTCTTCCTCAACAGCCCGTTTGTTGGGGCGCGGGCCAAAGCGCTGGCGGGTGCCACCAAAGGAACGCCGGAGGAGCGCGTGCAGCAATCCCACCACCGCCTCTACCAGCGCGAGGCCACGGCCAGGGAAACCGAACTGGCGCTAAAGTTCATCGCCGCCGCGGAAGCCGCACCGCCTGCGGAGGGCGGGCTCGGGCCGTGGGAACAGTATGCTCAGGTGCTGCTGCTGGCGAACGAATTCACCTACCTCGAGTAACCATGACCTCACTTCTCAGCCGCCGCCAACTGCTGGCCCGCATAGGCACCGGCTTGGGGTCGCTGGCCCTCAACGATCTGCTGGCTGGCCGCGCCGAGGGAGCCACCGGCCCGCACTTCGCGCCAAAGGCCAAACGCGTCATCCATTTCTTCCTCAACGGCGGCCCATCACATGTGGATACCTTCGATCCCAAGCCGGCCCTCGCTAAATATGCCGGCCAGCCGCTGCCGGGCGAATACCTGCGCACCGAACGCAAAACCGGCGCGGCATTTCCCTCGCCGTTCAAGTTCTCCCGTCATGGCGGCAGCGGGCTGGAAATCAGCGAACTCTTCAGCAAAACCGCCGCCCACGCCGATGACATCGCGGTCATTCGTTCGATGCACGCCAATGCCCCGAACCATGAACCCTCACTGATGCTCATGAACTGCGGTGATTCCGCCCAGGCCCGCCCGAGCGTCGGTTCGTGGGTGCTCTACGGACTGGGATCGGAAAACCGGAATCTGCCAGGATTCATCACCCTCTGTCCCGGCGGCTATCCCATCAAGGACGTCTCCAACTGGCAGGCCGGCTTTCTGCCCGGCACATTTCAGGGCACCTTCGTTGATTCCCAGCATCGTGAAGTCGCCAAACTCCTCGAAAACATCCGCAGCCCTCACGCCTCCCCGGCGGTGCAGCGCCGGCAACTGGATCTACTGCGGGAACTCGACAGCACCCAGTCCGGATCCATTCCAGCCGACGCCCGCATGGAATCGCGCATCGAATCCTTCGAACTCGCCTTCCGCATGCAGACGGAGGCCTCCGACGCCTTTGATATCTCAGCCGAGCCGGAATCCATTCGCAATGCCTACGGCGATCACGTGCACGGCCGCCAAACGCTGATCGCGCGCCGCCTGCTGGAGCGCGGCGTCCGCTTTGTCCAGCTCTGGCATGGCGCCGGCCAGCCATGGGACAATCATGACGCCATCGAAGCTAATCACCGGAAGCTCGCCGCAGAGATCGATCAGCCCATCGCCGCTCTCATGACCGACCTCAAACAGCGCGGCCTGTTCGAGGACACTCTCATCATCTGGGGCGGCGAATTCGGACGCACCCCATCGGTGGAACTCGATGGCGGCGGGAAATCAAAGATGGGACGGGATCACAATCACTACGGCTTCTCCGTGTGGCTCGCCGGCGGCGGCATCCGCGGCGGCACCACTTACGGGGCGACCGACGAATTCGGATTCCGCGCCATCGAGAATCCGACCAACGTGCACGACCTCCACGCCACCATCCTTCACTGCCTCGGCTTCGATCACGAACGCCTCACCTATCGCCATGCCGGGCGGGATTTCCGGCTAACCGATGTCTTCGGCAACGTGATCAGGGAAATTGTGGCCTGAAGCCGGTTCGGCCCGCTAAAAGGGAACCACCGCACCCTCCCCTGTGAAGAGCCTGAAGCCACTCGAACGCAGCTTTGACTGGCAGATTGCCATGCCGGTCGCTTCCAACAACGGACCCATACTGCCGGAACCGTAGTTGGCGGTATCCTTGCCGGAGTCCCTCTCATCCTCCACGTCATCTCTTATGAAGCCGAAGTCGCCTTTGAAATCCCTGCTCCTGCTATGCCTCTCTGCTCAGGCTGCCGCCGCCGCACTTGGAATGTGAGCTTCTCCCTCGCTAGCGCAGGTGACACTATGGACGGCAGGGAATTTATCTCCGACTCGTGGCCGCAGGCGTCGGCTTATTATGCAGGGTCCACATGGAATGACGAAACCGGGCCGAAAGTCATTGCCCCTACCGCCGAGCCCGGCAGTTCCTTTACCCAAGTCGATGCGCTGGACAGCAAAGGAGCTGCCCCAACGATCGGATAAACGACGGCTTCTACGACAACCCCGTATGATCTTGAGAGCCATACTCGTTTTCCGATCATCCCAGTATCCGGATGCTCAGTGGCGGGGTGCGGCGGGTATGGAACTCGGGGAGCGGCCGTACACTACACAATCGCCTCACGATTACAAGGCTTGACTCTCTGAAGGAGTATAACATTTACATTGCCAGTTCGCGGGCTCCCGGGGTGAAGTGTTCATGGCAGATCAGGGCTGCGGGGCCGCCCAAAGTGATTGGCAATGCGGCGGCGGTGCTGGCTGCGCAATCATGGCGGCAGGGTGATAACTGGGTGGTCTTTTCCGGGGTGAAGCCGGATGCGGTCGGCACTATCGCTGTCTATGGAAAGGGAGAAGCGGGATCAGGTGCCGGAGCGTTCAGCGGCATCACGCTGAATGGATTTCAGATCATTGAAGCGATGGGTTGGCTTAGCCCGGACAAGGCGATCTATGATTTTGGCGATCCGGCGAACAACCCGGGGACGCGCTCCGTGATTTCGACCAACAATACCGGGGACAAACTGCTGTTCGGCCGACTGAAGGTGAGGATCGTCCGGTATAGGGATGAGATCCCGGAAACCCGGAACTCTCTTAAGACAATGACTTGCCCGGGACAAAGGACGGCCACTTTGCGCAGAACGCTAACTTGCCCTCAGTTCTTCCTTGCAGTCGCAGGCTGCGCTGGGGCAGAGTAGCTGCTTTTTCCGTCTCATGCCCGCCAAACGCACCTACGACATTCGCAGCCTCGCGCGCCAGTTCGCCATGCCGGGCGACTACATGAGCCACGCGCCCTGCGGCTATGGTCACATCAATGACACCTACGAGGTCCGTTTCAATCAGGCTGGCACCGCCGTGCGCTACATTCTTCAGCGCATCAATCATGAGGTCTTCACCCAGCCGGAGGATGTCATGGAAAACATCCGCCGTGTCACTACGCACATCGCGGACAGGCTGGACGCGCTGGGGGAGCCTGATGCCTCTCGCAAAGTGCTCACCCTTATTCCCTGCCGCGACGGCCGCTTTTGGCACCGGGATGCCGAAGGAAACCACTGGCGCGGCTAC
Source organism: Akkermansia muciniphila (assembly GCA_945861415.1). Classification (GTDB taxonomy): domain Bacteria; phylum Verrucomicrobiota; class Verrucomicrobiia; order Verrucomicrobiales; family V1-33; genus V1-33. Next base: position 34,971 of record CAMAUV010000020.1, read on the forward strand.
TTCTACATTGAAGGCGCCGAGGCTCACAACCACGTGAATTCCACGGCCCTCGCCGAGGAGGCGGCGCGTGCCTTCGGCGTCTTTCAGCGTCATCTTTCCACCATGGGAGGGAAAAGGCTGGCTGATACCATTCCTGACTTCCACAATACCCGTGCCCGCTTCAATGTCTTCCGCCGCGCGGTGGAGGAAAACCGCGCCGGCCGCCGCGATTCCGTAGCCAGAGAGATCGACTGGTGCCTCAGCCGCGAAGCCACGGCCGATTTGCTCCTTGATCTGTTCGCTGCCGGAAAACTTCCGGAGCGTATCACGCACAACGATACCAAGATCAATAACGTACTGATGGACCATCAGTCCGGCGAAGGCCTCTGCGTCATGGACCTCGATACTGTGATGCCCGGCCTCGCTCTCTATGACTTTGGCGACCTCGTGCGCACCACCACCATTTCCACCGCTGAAGACGAGCGCGACTCCACTAAAGTCATGCTGCGCCTCCCTATGTTCGAGGCCGTTGTCCGGGGCTACCTCAGCGCGGCCAGCGACTTCCTCGCGGCGGAGGAAGTGAACCAACTCGCGTTTTCCGGGAAGCTCATCACCTTCGAACTGGCCACCCGCTTCCTCGCTGACCATCTCAACGGCGACACCTATTTCAAAACACACCGCCCCAACCACAACCTCGACCGCTTCCGTGTGCAGGTTGCTTTAGTGGACGATCTGGACCGGCAGTACTCGCAAATGCAGGACATCGTGGGGGCCGCGATGGCGTGACTGCAAATAGACTTGGCCTGCGCCAGGTTCCAAAGTGAACAATGACCCCGGTTGTGCAGCATAAATCCGCAGTCGGCGGGAACGATGCCTAAGCCGAATCCCCTGTAATTGCTCTGAATAAGGGAGACGATGTTGCCGTGCCGGTCCGCTATCGTTAGGTAAATAGTATCACTTACTTTGCTGTCCGTGACGCTAGGCAAATGGTCCGGCAGCATGTTATCGTCCGGTTCCGTCCAGCGGCGATGCCGGTCATGCGAAGTGGTGCGAAGGATTCTCACGAAATATCCTGCCCTCCAGCATGCCGTTCTGCCAGTGGCAGCGCGGTGGTGTTGCCGGCCACCTAGGCGCGGCTGGATGCGACCACGCTGCCCAACGGGGATCCTACCTTCTGCGCGCAGCGGCATGGAGAGACTTGCGGCTTGGGTGCGGCAGGGAGTTCGATAACCACTGCCGCCGACATCCCGCCTAAACTGCAGCGTGGCGGAAACTGAAGCGGTTTTATCCTGCCGCGGGCCAGGTTGCGGGGGAGCCGTAGAGCCTCAACCTGGTCCTCCTTCCTTCAGCCCCGCGGGTGAAAACTACGGTGCACTTGCTTGAGGCGCACCTTATCCACGTGGGTGTAAATTTGCGTAGTGGCGATGTCCGCGTGTCCCAGCATTTCCTGGATGACGCGCAGGTCTGCTCCGCCACTGAGCAGATGGGTAGCAAAACTGTGCCGCAACAGGTGCGGGTGCACGTCAAGGTCCACCCCTTTGGCCCGCTCTTTCACAATCTGCTCGATCCGGGTGGTGGTCAGGCGGCTGCCCCGGATGCCTATGAAAATATGACTGCCGGTCTTTTTGGCAACGAGATGCGGGCGCCCGCTTTCCAGCCAGTGCGCGACCGCATCCCGGGCGGCGCGGCCCACGGGCACGATGCGGGTCTTCTTGCCTTTTCCCGTCACGCGGATGAATCCTTCCTCCGGCGAGAACTGGTCGAGAGTGGCTCCGGCCAACTCGGAAACCCGGAGGCCGCTGGCGTAGAGCAGTTCCAGCATGGCGAGGTCGCGCAAGTCCAGCGGGGTGACCGGGTCGATGCTGGCCAGCAGGTGCTCCACTTCCTCAAGGGTCAGGGTATGTGGCAGACTGGCATCCAGTCTCGGTGCCATGAGCCCTTCGGCGACGTCGGCTGGTAGGAACTTCCGTGCACACAGCCAGCGGAAGAAGATTTTGATGGCAACTGCATTTAGCCGGATGGTTGCGCTGGTGAGCCCGTTCTTTTTTCGCTCCAGCAAAAAGTCCGTCAACTGTCCCATGGTGATGGCGTCCACAGATTCTACTGCCCGGCCCCTGAGGTATCCAGCCAGCAGGTCGAGAGACTGGCGCACACTCAGCTGGTAATTCGCCGAGAGCCCCCGCTCAGTGGCGAGGTAGAGAACAAAGCGGTCGATGGCAGCAGTCAGAAGCATTTCACTTAAGTAACCTAAACTAGGACTCTGGGAAGTTCCACGGGAGTGAAATAAATTGCGCCAAATTTATCAGCTCTTTATATTATCCATAAGCAAGGAGGTAGACTACGGACAGTTCTCTAAGTTTTGCACATGCTGGGTAAGGGAATACGTGTGGCCAAAGACCGCCAAGGCATCCGCTTATGGATTTCGTCACCTATGCGGCAATCCGGGTATGTTGCGGTCAAAGCCGGAGACTGTGCCTCAGCCTTGAGAATGGCCCGCAGCGATTTGCCGGACTTGATTTTGCTCGACCCGCACCTGCCCTGCGGCAGGCGCGAATTCGTCTTGGAAAGTTTGCGGTAACAGTAAGGGCTGGTCCGCGTCCCCGTGATTATTTATAAGCGGAGGCGTGGGCCTCGCCAGCACTAGGCCCGCTATCGCATTTGAAGATGTCCTTCAGGACATCCTCCGCCGGGGCGGGCTCGTCGCGCGATCAGCGTCCGGCGGCGAGCTTTTCCACCGCTGCCACTACCCGTTCCGCTACGGCCGCCTTGCTCATGCGAGGCAGGGTTTCTTCACCGCCGCCGGCGAAGAGCAACGTCACCGAGTTCTCCTCCGCATCGAAGCCTGTGCCCGGCTGCGAAACATCATTGGCCACCATGAGATCGCAGTCCTTGCCTGTCCGTTTTCCGCGCGCGTGTTCCAGCACCTGCTCCGTCTCGGCGGCAAATCCCACGAGCACTCCCCGCCAGCCAAACACCCGCCGCACCGACCCCAGAATATCGGGCGTCCTCTCCAGCTCCAGCGTCAATCGGTCCGCAGATTTCTTGATCTTCTGCGTCTCAACCTGCACCGGACGGTAATCCGCCACCGCTGCGGAAAACACGGCCGCCTCGGCCCGCGGCAGCCGGGCCTGCACCGCTTCGTACATTTCCTGCGTGCTCACCACATCCACCCGCTCCACCCCCGGCGGAGCCGGCAGCGCCACCGGCCCGGCAACCAGCGTCACCGTGTGTCCAGCCTGCGCCGCCGCCTCGGCAATGGCAAATCCCATGCGCCCTGAAGAACGATTGCTCAGGAAGCGCACGGGATCGAGAGCCTCCCGCGTGGGACCGGCCGTGATAAGAAAATGCATGCCCTCCCGACTGCCGCGCCCTGCCACCTCTGCAATGGCGCACCGCGGGTAGTCGCTACACGGTAGCCGCCGTCAATCTCGCTAGTTTCTCAGCCGGAGCTCAGTTGAGCCGCCTCGAAATTCCTATGGTCAATATGTCGGGAGCCGATTTGACCAACAGCACATCCCAGATCCGGTTTTGGCTAAGGAATAGGATCAACACGACCGCCACAGGCACCGCTCCTATCTCTGCTGACCATGTTGGCGGTGTTGTCGGCCCTAATCCCGTCATCCCGCTCGGGGATCTCAGCTTTCCCAATGATAACTTTGACCCATTTACCCTGAATTTGAGCCATCTCACAGTCACCCCAACCAGCGGCACCACCATCGTCGTCCCTAAGAGTATCGACTGCCTTTGGGGCTTTGCTACTACCCCGCCTCACTCCTTAGCCTTTAACTGTGGGAAGAGCACGACGTCGCGGATGGAGTCGCAGCCGGTAAGCATCATGATCAGGCGGTCGATACCCACGCCGATGCCGCCGGCGGGAGGCATGCCGTGTTCGAGGGCAAGGAGGAATTCCTCATCAACCTTCTGGGTCTCTTCGCCAGCTTGGTGTTCAAGGCGCTGACGCTGGACGATGGGGTCGTTGAGTTCGGAGTAGCCCGGACTAATTTCAACGCCATTGATGATGAGTTCATAGACATCCACGACGGTGCCGTCGGCGGCATTTTGTTTGGCGAGCGGGACCAGTTCGGTGGGGACGTGGGTGACGAAGCAGGGGTTGAAGGTCTTTTCCTCAATGAGCTTTTCAAAGACCTGCTGGGTGACCTCGTAGTCCTCCATGGCGGGGGAAATCTCGACGCCCAACTCGCCGCCGCGGGCGCGGCGCTGCTCGGGGGTGTAGTCGAACCACTGCGCATCAACGCCGCGGATGAGATCGCGATAAGGCGTGCGCTTCCACGGGCGGGTGAGATCGATAGTGCGGGTGACGTTACCTTCGTCGTCCTTGTGCTCGATGACGAGAGTGCCAATGAATTTCTCAGCGAGGTGGCACACCATTTCCTCGACGAGGTCGGCCATCCTTTCAAAGTCGGCGCAGGCCCAGTAGGCTTCGAGCATCGTGAACTCAGGATTGTGGCGGCGGCTGATGCCTTCGTTGCGGAAATTGCGGTTCAATTCAAAGACCTTGGTGAAACCGCCGACGAGCAGTCGCTTCAGATAGAGTTCCGGCGCTATACGCAGGTAGAACGGCTGGCCGAGGGCATTGTGATAGGTCTCGAATGGACGCGCGGCGGCACCACCGGGCACGGCTTGGAGCATGGGGGTTTCGACTTCGAGAAAGTCACGGTCTTGGAGCCAGCGGCGAATTTCAGCCACCATTTTGCTGCGCATCACGAAGACTTCCCGGCTGCGCTGGTTGGACATGAGGTCGAGGTAGCGCTGGCGGTATTTTATCTCGCGGTCGGCTACGCCGTGCCACTTGTCGGGCATGGGGCGGAGGGACTTGGAGAGCACGGTGAGCCCGGTGATCTTGATGGACGGTTCGCCGGTTTTGGTGACGAAGGCTTCACCCTCCACGCCCACCCAGTCGCCCATGTCCAAGAGGTCGGTGAAGAGCTTGAAGGTTTCCTCCGGCACGTTCTTTGCATTGAGGAAGCACTGGAAGCGGCCCTCCAGATCCGAGATGTCAAAAAACTGGGTCTTTCCCATGTCGCGGCGCGCGCTGATGCGTCCATAAGCACGCACGGGCAGGCCTTCGGCGAAATTTGCGCGCAGCGAGGCGAGGGTATGCGTGGTATCAAAGCGTCCGCCCCACGGGTTCAGTCCGCCGGATTCCAGCTTCGCGAGTTTTTCGCGGCGGAAGGCGAGCAGGGCGCTTTCGGATTCGGGGGAGGCGGGCGGATTCTGAGGCTGACTGTCCATAGGAGAGTGAGCGATTGCATCGGGTTTGGGAAAAGCAAGTCCGCCGCCTGCGATGCCGTTGCATTCGTGGCGCAAGAGCGGAGCGACATACTTCGTTCATCCCTCCATGTCCTATCATCATGCCCCCGCTGCCGATCCGCCTGCCCTTATCATCAGAGATGGAGGGCTGCTAATTCTCCGGCTTTCCGCCGGGCTTGGCCTCATCCTTTTCCATGCATGGCGCGAGGCCTGCGGCGGTTGGGCGTTCCTCTGGCGCAAGGAGCCGTGGCCATTTGCTAGGGAGGTGGCGGAGCGCGGATTTCCTTTACCGGAAATAGTTGCCGGCGTGGCGGCGGCGGCGGCGCTGCTGTTTTCGGCGTTCCTCGCGGCTGGGCTACTGGGCCGCGTGTCTGCGCTGGTGCTGCTAGGCTGCGCTTTGACCGGTATTTTTCTTTATGCAGGAATTCCGGTCATGGGGGAACTCATCGCACTCTACGCCGCGGTCTATCTTGTCCTCACTCTTTGCGGGCCGGGGCGCTTTTCCATGGATGGACTTCTGAGCGGGGCGCGCAGATGAAAGTGGTGGTCACAGGCACAGGAGGTCGGCTCGGGGCTGCGGTGGCGCGGCAGTTGCGGGAACGGCATCGCGTGGTGGCCTACGACCGCCGGGCCATGGACCTGCGCTGCCCGCAGCAGATGGACGATCACTTGGGCGCCCTTGAATTTGAAGTACTGATTAACTGCGCGGCGGTCACGCAGGTGGACTACGCCGAGCAGCATCCCGTGGAAGCCCATGAGGCCAATGCACTGGCCCCAGCACATATGGCGGCTATTTGTGCCCGGCGCGGGGCAAGGATGATCCATGTCTCCACGGACTACGTTTACGACGGCGCTGCTCCCGGACTCCGCCGGGAAACGGATGCGGTGAATCCTCTGAGCGTCTACGGTCGCACCAAGCGGGAGGGGGAAGAGCGGGTCCTAGAAGCGGATGACCGCTTCATCGTCGCGCGCACTTCATGGGTTTTCGGACCAGACCGGCCATCGTTTGTGGATCAGATCATTGCACGCGCTCAGAAAGAGGCAGACTGCGGCGCCATTGCGGACAAATTCTCCTCGGCCAGCTACAGCCTGGACATGGCGGAGCAACTGGATTTCCTTCTGAGCGTGCGCGAAGGCGGGGTCTACAACCTGTGTAACGAAGGCTCCTGCACATGGCACACACTCGGCCAAGCTGCGCTGGATACCGTCGCCGCGCTTGGATGGAAACTCCACACCCGCACCCTCGCAGAACAGCGACTAGCGGACATGACAGCGCTTCTCGCTCCGCGGCCCGTGCATACCTCTCTCGACGTCACCCGCCTCGCCGCCGCAACCAGCCTGCGCCCGCGGCCATGGCGGGAGGCACTGGCGGACTATTTGCGGACTTACTACGCATCGCCGGTCAGGTGACTGGGGCCAGAGGCTTTTCCTTCACTTTCCAAAGCACCAGTGCGCCCAGCGTTGCGCCGGTGACGAGATCGACAAGATGGTGCTGGTGCGTAAACATAATGCCTACACAGCCGAGCGCGATCCACAGCACGGCCCACGGACGCCATGCGGGAGTCAGCCATGGAACAGTGACCGCAGCAGCCACCATGGCTTCACTGACATGCAGTGACGGCCACTGATTGTAGGGCAGATCAAAGAGGTGGAGGACTTGAAACAGAAAAACCGTCCAGTCCTCCGGAATGCTGCGCTCGTAGGCGCAGCGGCATGGATAGAGCAGAAATAACGTGCAGCTCACCACCAGAATAATGCCCAGCCGCCAGAGAAGCGTGCGCAGTTGCGTGTGACGCACGACAAACAGCGGAGCCATGACGAGCATGATATCAATGCTCCAGTAAGGAACCACGAAGGCTGTGATGCGCGGAATTTCGAGCTCCCACTCGAAGGCTACCGAGCGTGTAACGCCACGCAGGTGGGCCAGTAGGTTGGTGGCTCCGTAGAGCAGGAGAAATCCCAGCATCACACCAGTGCAGGCGAGGAGACGCGTCCGGAGCGCGGGCAACTGGGGCTCTGAGTCCATATCAATCTTTGGGCTGTAGTCGCTGCGTGAGCGCGGCCATGCCGTCGGTGAGTTCACCGTCGTCGAAGCGCTCAAACGGCAGTAGGGTAATGGTCACGCGGGCGAAGGGTTTGGGAATCTGAAGACGGTCCCATGACTTCAGCCGCCACTTGCGGGACGCTTCCACGCGCACGGGCATCACCGGGCACTTCGCCACGCGGGCGAGATGGATGACTCCGGGCGCGATTTGATAGCACGGGCCGCGCGGGCCATCCGGCGTGATGCACAGATCGCATCCGGCAAGGAGCCGGCGACGGCATTCCACAAGGGCCTGCGCGGCGCGTTTGTTGCTGGAGCCGCGCACGCTTTGGAGCCCAAACCTCGCGACCACGGCGGCGAGGATCGCGCCGTCTTTACTGGGGCTGGCGAGCACCGCTGTGGGCCTAATTTGTTTGAGGCAGCGGGAATGAAGAACCGGCATGGAAAAAATCCGGTTGTGCCAGAAAGCCCAGATCACTGCGCCTGGTGTGTCTTTGGAGAGACCCGCTTCATTCAGCACGCGGATGCGCCATGTCAGGGCGTAGAGTTTTATCAACGTCGCCAGCAGCCAGCCTAGGCACCGCGCTTTGAGCGAGGTGTCCGGAATGGGAATGTAGCGCGGGCGCTGCATGGGCAGTTGTCAGTGTTTGCTTGGCAGTAAGCAGTCAGAACCTTGCTGGGGGCAGAAAAAAAGGAATGGAACCCCGGCGGGGTTCACCAATGAAGAGACATCCGACGGTTTCGGCATGTGATTACGGCTCACAGCCAACCCGCACCCTGCAGCGCGCGCATGAGATTCGTCTGCCGCTCCAGTTGCGCGGTGTAGAGCGTGTGGTTCACCGCGTTGGGCTGGGCGCGGGTGGATTCGTCCAGCTCGACGAGCTTTGCGCAGAGTTCCTTCATCGTCGTTACGGTGCCGGATTCATGCAGGGCAACATAAGCAGCCTGCACCGCAGCGCCGAGTCCTGCGCCTTCCGCGGTGTTCAGGGTGACGACGGAGACACCAAAGACATCGGCCACGATTTGCCGCCACGCGGCGCTGCGGCTTCCGCCGCCGGTGAGCCGAATTTCGGAGGGTGTGACGCCCAGCTCTTTAAAGCGCCCCAGTCCGTAGGCGAGTCCCGTAGTGACACCCTCAACCGCCGCGCGGGCAATGTGTGCCGGGTTCATGTTGGACGTGCGCAGACCATAGAGAACGCCGGTGCCGTTTGGCAGATTGGGTGTGCGCTCGCCATTCAGGTATGGCAGGAAAAGCAGTCCATCCGCTCCGGCGGGTGCCGCACTGACGTGTTTTTCCAGCTTCGGCAGTTCCCATGCAAAGATCTCGCGCACCTGCTCGGTGAGTACGGTCACATTCATGGTGCAGACGAGCGGCATCCACTGGTCCGCGCTGTCGCAGAAGGCGGCGACTTCGCCCTTCGGATCAACCACCGGTTTATCCGCGCAGGCAAACAGCGTGCCGCTGGTGCCGAGGCTGACAGTCACGACGCCAGGGGAGACATTCCCCGTGCCGATCGCACCCATCATGTTGTCGCCGCCGCCGGCGCTCACGACCACACCCGCGGGCAGGCCCCAGCGCTGGCGGAGTGCTTCGCGCAGCTCACCGTGGCGGGCGAGAGACGAGCCGACTTCCGGCAGCATGTCATTCACACGCGGATCGATGAAGCTGATGAGATCGCGCTCCCACTGCTTCGTGCCGACATTGAGGAGGCCTGTGCCGGAAGCGTCGCCGTATTCCATGCGCTTCACGCCAGTCAGGTGAAAGTTGATGTAGTCGTGCGGCAGCAGGATTGACTTCGTCTTCGCGAAGTTCTCCGGCTCGTGACGTTTGAGCCAGAGAATCTTTGGTGCGGTGAACCCGGGCGGTATGTTGTTGCCAGCTTTTTCGATCAGGCCCGCCGCGCCGCCAAATGCTGCCGCCAGCGCCTCGCACTCGGCAGCGGTGCTGGTGTCGCACCAGAGCTTGGCCGCGCGCACGGGAGCGTCGTTCGCATCCAGAGCCACCATGCCGTGCTGCTGGCCGCTTACACCGATGCCCCGCACTTCGCTTTTACGTGCGCCTATTTGCTGCAGGCAACTCTCGATGGTGTCATCCACCGCGTTGATCCACGTGACCGGATGCTGTTCCATGTGGCCCGGGGGCAAGCCGTCGATTACGTCGTATTTAGAGGAGGCATGCGCGATGATAGCGCCGGTGTCAAAATCCAGCACCACAGACTTGGTGCTTTGGGTGCCGCTGTCGATTCCGATAAAGAGCATGGGATATGAGGTAAATTACAGCTCATGGAGACTGACTGCGCCCGCCGCGTCAATACTGGAATGCTGCCTGCTCCGCCTCGCGGGAATGCGGCCGGGGCGGACAGGGCCCCCATCGAACCAGACAGCGGCAGCGACTGGAAAAGCTCAGTATTGTTCCAGATCTTCTCCTGCCTGATTTCCCCAATCGGTGATGTGCCCGTGCCTATATGCCCAAGGTGGCAGGTGCGCACTCGTGAGCTGGTTCCGTAAGGAATGGCCGATCGTGCCCCTCGCATTCAAGATTTTTTGTCAGCGACTGCGGTGGCGTTTTTAATTTGCTAACGTCCGGCTTCCACACAGATATGGCGCATGGTTCGGCCGACTACCATCAAGGATGTGTGCGAAGCTGTGCGTGAGCACAGTTGTGTCCTGCCGTGCGGCGGCGGAACCAAGCCGGCACTCTCTGCGACTGCAGAAGGCGTGACGAGGCTGGAACTGGGGGGGCTCCGTGGGATCATCGAATATGAGCCCGACGAATACACCTTCACTGCCTTGGCGGGAACACCGCTGGCGGAGGTGCAGGCCGCCCTAGCAATGCACGGACAGTATTTGCCTTTTGATCCGCCGCTGGCAGCCGCAGGTGCCACACTGGGCGGCACGGTGGCGGCGGGACTCAGCGGGCCGGGCCGGCTGCGCTACGGGGGCGTTCGGGATTTTGTGATTGGCGTGCGCTGGGTGGATGGCACCGGAGAACTGATCCGCGGCGGCGGCAAAGTAGTGAAGAATGCGGCGGGCTTTGACTTTCCCAAGCTCTTCTGCGGATCGCTGGGACGGTTGGGTGTTATGGCGGACTTGTCCTTCAAGGTGTTTCCCAGCCCCACTGCGCGTGTGACAGCAGCCATCGAATGCAGCAGCACCGGCGATGCCGTCGATCGGCTCAATTTTCTCGCAGGCCAGTCATGGGAAGCGGAAGCGCTGGAGTTTTGCGGTGTAGATAAGCCGGTGCTCTATGCGCGCTTCATGGGTGATGAACCCGCGCTGACCCCGCGTGTAGAGGCCGTGCTGGCCGCTGTGCAGCGACCGGGCAGGATTCTATCTAGCGGTGAAGCGGACGCCTACTGGAAGGAGTGCGCCGCGCTGGCGGGAGAACCGCTGGTGAAAGTGCCGCTCACTCCAGGCCGCATTCCCTCTCTTGAATACGAACTTGCAGGCACGCAGGGAAGCCGGCGTTACAGCATGGCAGGGAATGTGGCCTACCTCTCCGGCATAGACCCTGCCACCTTGCACCCTGTGCTCCGCGCGCGGCAACTGCCTGGGCTCACGCTGCGCGGCGGCGGCCCGCTTCGTCCCGGGTTTATCTCATCAGCTCTCATGGAGGCGAAAGTGAAAGCGTCGATGGACCCGCACGGCAAATTTCCCCCACTGCTTTCCGAACCCTACAATCCGGCGCCTTCCGCATGAAGCACACTATTCCCCACAGCCAGCCCGGCGGCGCCTTCCACGACATGGCGGAGGCAGTACAGACCTGTGTGCACTGTGGATTTTGCCTGCCCACCTGCCCCACCTACCAAGAGCTGGGGCAGGAAATGGATACGCCGCGCGGCCGCATCGTGCTGATGAAGGAAGTTCTTGAGGGCACCCTGCCGCTCGCGCAGGCGCTACCGCACGTGGACCGCTGCCTCGGTTGCCTTGCCTGCGAAACCGCCTGCCCCAGCGGCGTGAAATACCGGGATCTCATCAGTCCGTTCCGCGATCACATCCGCAAGGACCGCCCGCGGACATCCGCAGAAAAGCTGCGCCGGCGCATGTTGCTTGCGACGCTGCCGCATCCCGGGCGATTCCGTTTCGCCGCGCGCATAGGCATTCTCACCAGGCCCCTTCACGGCCTGCTGCCGAAGGCGTTGCGGCCCATGCTGGGCCTGTTGCCGGAAAAACTCCCGCCTGCTCAAATACTCGCTCCCCTCTATCCCGCGCAGTGCACCCGGCGCGCCCGTGTGGCGCTTCTCGCCGGCTGTGCCCAGCAGGTCCTCGCCCCGGAAATCAATGCGGCGACCATTGCCGTGCTCACTCGTTGTGGTGTCGAGGTTGTTATCCCGCAGGCTCAGGGATGCTGCGGTGCGCTAGCGTGGCACGTGGGTGCCGGTGATGAAGCGCGGGCCGCGGCGCGCCGAAACATCGCCGCTTTTCCGCAGGATGTGGATGCCATCCTAACAAACGCCGCCGGGTGCGGGTCCGGGCTGCACGAGTATCCGCTCATGCTCCGCGGCACACCCGACGAGGCCGCGGCGCAGACATTTGCTCACCGCGTGCAGGACGTGAGCAAATTCCTCGACTCCCTCGGCATCGATCCTCCCCCGCCCATGCGCAGCATCACTGTGGCCTATCACGACGCCTGCCACCTCAGCCATGCGCAGGGAGTGCGCAGCGCCCCGCGGCAACTACTGCAGAAAATCCCGGGCCTCGTCCTCAAAGAAGTTGCCGATGCCGATCTCTGCTGCGGCAGCGCAGGCACTTATAATATCGACCAGCCGGAAATCGCCGCCGGACTTGGCCAAAAGAAAGCCGCCAGCATCGCCGCTACTGGCGCGGACTACGTCGTCATGGGCAATATCGGCTGCATGACGCAAATCACCGCGCACCTGCGTTCACATCCCAGAGCCCCCCGCGTCCTGCACACTATGGAACTGCTAGCGATGGCCTTCGCCGGCGCTCTGAAGTAACGGACAGAATCGCCCGGTTGGGGCGGCGGCCCGTAAGCGCTCAAGCGGCAAAACCGTGCTTCCCTCTCCTATCTTCCATCCTCCGTTACCACTTTCAACAAACTGCTCTATTGCGGCCAGACTACTTCGTGACCCCGCGCTGACTGCTGCGGACGAAGTGCCCGAGCTTCTCAATGCAGGGGTTTTTCCCGTATTCGCCCTGCGCGATGGCATCAAGGGCATCGCTGGTGTTTTGCTTGCGCATGAACAGAGCCTTGTAAGCCTCTCTCAGGGCGCGCACATCCTCCTCTGGAAAAGAGGCACGCTGCAGACCCACAAGGTTCACCCCGCGGATGGCGGCAGGATTGCCATCGGCGATCATGTAGGGCGGCACGTCCTGCACGATCTTGGAGCAGCCTCCCGTGATAGCGTAGGCCCCAATCCGGCAGAATTGATGCACGGCGGTGAGGCCCCCGAGGATGACGTGGTCGTCCATCACGACATGGCCGGCCAGCGTTCCGTTGTTGGACACGATGCAGTGACTGCCCACCACACAGTCATGCGCGATGTGAGCGTAGGCGAGGAAGTGATTGTGGCTTCCGATGATGGTCTTGCTGCCGGGGAGGGTGCCGCGATTCACCGTGCAGAACTCACGGAAGACATTGTCATCCCCGGTTTCCAGAAAGGTAGGCTCTCCTTTGTATTTCAGGTCCTGAGATTGCTGGCCAATACAGGCGGAGGGATAAAACGTGTTGCGGGCTCCGATGCGGGAAGGTCCGTGGATGGTAACGTGATTGTGCAGAACGCAGCCATCGCCGAGCATCACGCCATCGCCGATGACACAATACGGCCCCACTTCCACTCCGCTGCCAAGTTCGGCACGGGGGGAGATGATGGCGGTAGGGTGAATAGTGAACATCCCGCGTTCTTAGGGATACACGAAGCCCGCGCAACGGTAGGCTTTTGACCAGTGCAAAAAGGCTGAGAAAGCAGCAACCGGGGCAGGCTTTGTCTCCTTTATTCCACGTAGAGCATGGCACTGCTGCCCATCAGCGAGTGGCAAAAGTCGGTAATGGCGGTGAGGCGGGCAGTGGTCGAGGAGGTTTGGCCCGGGAGGATGTTTTCCGTTCCGCTGACGGCATCGTGACGGTGGCCGTGTGCCGGCTCAAACTGCCAGCAGGCAATGGTGTCAGCGCTCAGATTCGGGGCCTTAAGAGAAAGCGCTGGCTCGGATATAGCGCCGCGGCGGAGGCGGACCTCATCTACAAGCCCATCCCAAAGGCGGCGGCCAGTGCCATGGGTGTCGCCTATGACGAGCGGAAAGCCGGGGCGGAGCGGTCCCTGCAGCGGATGCGGCACGGTGGTCGTGCGGATGGGTTCATCGTCGTTGGCGAGGTCTTTGATGTAAAAGGTCACGCTGCTTTTGCCCTGCGGGCTGAACTGCACCGCAGCGGCGATGTAGTAACTGCGGTCCATCTGCAGCTGGATTTCACTGAAAACCGGCTCCTCGACAACACGGCCATCTACCCCCGGACCGACTAGCTGAAACACCGGCATGTAAGGCTTACGGTGCGAGCCCATACCCGTAATGCCAAGGCTCCACCCGGACTGCGAGTGGTCGCCATTCCACTGCGAAGCAATGGTACGCACCCGGCCATCTGGGAACACGGAGTGGAGCAGAACCACGGCCTCAATGGAAAAGTCGCCTTCCGGAAGTGTCACCGCGCCATCCGCCACTACCAGGCGCTCCTGCGCTGTGCCTGGTGAAAGCACCGCGGCCTGACCGGCTCGCTGCGGCACGGCTTCGGCAACGAACTCCGCTGCAGTGAGCACGGATTGATTTTCCTGAATCTGACGCTCCGCGACAAAAGCGAGGCTTTCCTCCACCTCCTCCGTGCGCGGCCGTCGTGGTCGTGTCGCGCGTGGGCGTACTGTTGAAGTGCTGCGGCGCATCAAAGACATCAGCAAGCAGATCGCGCACATTGCGCAGGACTTTGAGATACACCGCGCGGCGCGGTTTCGTGTGGTCCGCACCCGGCCCTCCGGCCGTCATGTTCAGTTCGCCCGTCGCGGCGTGAATGCTGTCACGGATTTGCTCGTAGTCGAGGCGCCGGGTATTCCAGCGCCAGAGCAGGCGGTTCTCAGGATCGGCCAGGCGGCCTTTTTCTTCCACGGAGGAAATGGTGGACTGCCGCCATGCCGCGCTGTTCAGGATGAGCCGGTGCAGCTTCTTCGCACTCCAGCCATCTGCTATGAAGCGCCGCGCCAGCCAGTCCAGCAACGCCGGATGCGAAGGTATTTCGCCCAGCGTCCCAAAGTCGCTGGTGGTCGCGCTCAATCCCCGGCCAAAGTGCTGCTGCCACACGCGGTTCACCAGCACGCGGGCCGTCAGAGGATTCTCCGGCGAAGCGATCCATTTCGCCAGCGCCGAACGGCGCCCGGTGCTGCGGGCCAATGGAGTGACAGGCGCAGGCTTCGGCTGCAGAATGGTAAGAAATCCTAGCGCTATCTCCCCGGCACCGGCATTTCCCGGGATGGTCACGCGAGGTGCCCTCGCGCTCATATCGCGGCCGGTCATGGCTGCCGGCAACGGTGCGGGTTTCAGCGAATCAAATTCCGCCAGTTCCTTCCGCAGAGCCAGGAGCTTCTCCTTCTCCGATCCTTTGATCCTGCCGTCGAGGCGATCCCATTCATAAGTCACCTGACGCCACGCCAGCTCAAACACCGGGCGCTCCTCCGCTGTCTGCTCTGCAGCGGGCCTTGCCATGATTTCCTGCGTCTCAGGCGGAAATTTCTCCGTGGCGTCCTTTCTTATTCTCTCGCGGTGGGGCCGCTCCACTTCCTCAATTTGCTGGCGGATTTCCGCCGTCGCCACCTCCCACGCGCCCAGCTTTTCCTGCCATACCGCACGATCCTGCGGATTCGCCACCGCGCTGTGCTCCGGCATTTCCAGCGGCGCAAAAAATGCCTGCAGCCGGTAGTAGTCCTTTTGCAGGAGCGGATCAAATTTGTGATCGTGACACCGCGCGCATTGTAACCCTAACCCGAGGAAAACATCCGCCGTGGTATCCGTGATGTCATTCAGCATCGCCTCCCACTGACCGGCCGCGTCGCGGTTGTTGTATTCGTAAATTCCGCAGCGCAGATAACCCGTGGCTGTAACAGCGTCGGGATTGTCCGGGTCCAGTTCATCGCCGGCCAACTGCTCCATGACAAAACGGTCGTATGGCTTGTCCTCATTGAAGGACGCGATGACATAATCCCGGTAGCGCCCCGCATCCGGGCGGTAGTCATCCGCTTTGTAGCCGTCACTGTCTGCATAGCGCACGAGGTCCAGCCAGTGCCGGCCCCACTTTTCGCCATAACGCGGGCTGTCCAGCAGGCGGTCCACCAGCCGTTCCCATGCATCCGGAGCCACATCATTGATAAATGCATCCGCCTCCGCAGCCGAGGGCGGGAGCCCCGTGACATCCAGATAAAGCCGACGCCCCAGCACCTCCCGCGATGCATCCGCCGCCGGCTCCAACCCTGCGGACCGCAATACCTCCAGAATGAACGCATCCACCGCATTCCTCACCCACTTCTCTGCATCAGCCGGCTGCGGCACCGGTACCTGCGCCGGCAGCATCCGGTAAGCCCACCAATTCCTGTCCTCATCCGTGATCGTTCCGCGTCCCGCTTTTAATCGCAAAGTAGATGCCAGCGCTAGGACGGCAGTGAGAAGGCGGAGTGAGCGGTTCATAAAAAACAGTAATCTACACAGCGGGGCAGATTTGCCAAGCCCCACACTCCCGGGCTCCAAGCGAGGCGGTCATCTAATCCGCGCTGGTCGCCGCGTCTGGTCGCTTAGGCTGCGAGGGGAAGTGGCGGCGTGGCTGTAGGCCTTTTTCCTCATCATTAGAAATCTCCGCGCAACACATACCATGAACGATAACCGCACCCCTCCAGTCTGAAGAAGCTGCTCATCGCCAATTCCACTATTTGGCTCACGGCCATTCTTCTTATGATAGTGAATCCTAGTTTCATGAGCAACCTGGAGAAAGCGCGGTTCTCCATTGTTCTTGGCATTTTCGTCCTGTTTGATGGCTACTGCCAGCTTTTAGGTCAGGCGCGGGGAGCCTGACTAGGCCCAGCCAAATCAGAATGACGAAGCCTTAAATTTATCGAAGGCTTGGTCCCAGTTTTTAAACAGGCTCCTTAGGTCAGCGTATATTAGAAATCGTGTCTTTGCCAGCACGACGTTGGCGTTTTTCAGCTTCCCATCCATCCCGGCGCTGCCTTTTAAAAAGGCGTGAAAAATTACATCATTCGTAGCCTGCTCTTCGCCTCCGCAACCAGCTTCGCCTCAGCAGCCAGCGTTACCTTCAACTCGGTCGTCGCCACCCATGACCAGGGCGGCGACTACACCGTTGGCCGGAGCATTGATGGATCAGTGGACGGGCGCGGCTGGGCCATCTATGGCCAGACGACGACAAGTCAGTCTGCGAATTATACGGCTGCAGCTCCATTCTCCGGAAACATGCTCTCCGTTTTTATCCCACAGTAACTGGACGACAGCCACTGCGCCCGGGATATCGCATCTCCACCACCACGGATGCCGTCCCCGCCGCCGCCGGCACGGGCACCTTCGCCGGGCAATACATCCGTGTGACTAACCTGAACGGACAGCAGTACAATCCCCAAATCGCCGAACTGCGCGCCTTCGGTGCTGCCATTCCTGAGCCGACCGCGCCAATGTCCGGCCTACTCGTCGCAGCGGGCCTACTCCTGCGTCGGCGGCGGGCTTAATTTAGCCGCAGCTTAACGGCCCAGCCCAGACACTGCGGTGTCTAGGTTTTTTCGCCCCCGCTCCATGAAGCGACTCCCTTTACTCCTCCTCTGGGCCGCTCTCTTCATCAGCGTGCCTGCCGCCTCGGCTGCACAAGTAACTCTTTCTCCACTGCGACTTACCGTCAAGGCTCGCCTTGCGTGATCGTCGCCACGACGGATGGCATCAACTCTGGCACGGGTGGCGGCTGGGGGATCTTCGGGCAGCCGATTCCTCTCCGAATCGCGGCCATCCGTGGTGTCGATGGCGGTATTGGGTGGGAGGGATTCGCGGCAGACCTCCACGGTTCCCATGAGCAGGTCGCCGCCGCGCTTGTCTGGGGGCGCGGCAGCGTGCATAGCCCGGCATGAGTTCCTGCGCTGTCATCATTCCCGCACGCTATGCCTCCACCCGGTTTCCGGGAAAACCGCTGCACGTCATCGCGGGTAAGCCTCTCGTGCAGCACGTCTGGGAGCGCTGTCGTGGCTGCCGGAATGTGAGCCGGGTCGCCATTGCTACGGATGATACGCGCATCGCGGAAGCCGCCCGGGGATTTGGCGCGGAGGTCTGTATGACCTCGCCGGATCACCAGAGCGGCACCGATCGCATTGCGGAGGCAGCGTGCGCGATACCGGAGGCCACGCATGTCATCAACGTGCAGGGCGACGAGCCGCTGATTTCCCCTGCGCTCGTGGACGAACTCGCCGCCAGAATGATCGCGGACCCCGCCATCGGGATGATTACCGCAGTGCATGCACTCCAAGATGCCACGCTGCTGGATAATCCAAACATAGTAAAGTGCGTGCTCAGCCGCGACGGCCGTGCGCTCTATTTCTCACGCAACCGCATCCCGTATCCCCGCGGCAGCCATCCCGGTCTCACGCACTGGCGGCACATGGGCATCTATGGATTCCGCCGCGACTTTCTGGAGCAGTTCGTGCGCTGGGAGCCCAGTCCGCTGGAAGTGACCGAGTCCCTCGAACAACTCCGCGCCCTCGAAAACGGAGCCGCCATCCATACCGTCATCACCGATCATGAAAGCCCCGGCATCGATACCCCGGAGCAGGCGCGCGCGGTGGAGACTATGCTTGCCGCAAAGCTGGCCGTGTGATGCGTGGGCCAAGCTGATAACGGGGGCGAGGGAGGAGTTTCCGCTGCAGTGCCTGAGTTGTGGCGGTGATATCCGGTTGATTGCGTTCATAGCGGAGCCGGGGCCAATCCGGAAGATTTCGACACCCCCTCGGCGAACATCTCGAGCCGCCTCCGCTTTCACCTGCACGAAGCCCGCCCAACGATGTGGCCTGCGATGAGCCGCCGTAGGGAATGATCCCGCGTCAATAAATCAGCACGCCATGCACCGGCACGCCTGACGGTAGCACGGAGCGGCCGTTAAGAAAACCGAGCTCAATCAAAAACGTCATGCCTGCGAGTTCGCCGCCGAGTTGGCCCACCAGCTTCGCAGCTGCGGCACTAGTACCGCCGGTGGCAAGGACATCATCCACCAGCCAGACACGTTCACCGGGAGCGAGCGCGTCGCGGTGCATTTCGATGACATTTTCCCCATACTCGAGACTGTAGGCGGTGCCGATGGTATGCCACGGCAGCTTGCCCTTCTTACGCACAGGCACGAAGCCAGTCTTTAGTCTGTCGGCGACGGCTCCGGCGAAGATAAATCCGCGGGCATCAATGGCGACGATTTTATCCACGCGCTGGCCCCCCATGGTATCGATGATGGCGTCGATGGTAAGAGAAAAAAGTTTCCCGTGCGCCAGCAGTGGAGTGATATCCTTGAAGCTGATGCCTTGCTTGGGGAAGTCGGGCACCGTGCGGATGGCAGCGTGGAGAAGGGCGATGGAGTCAGCGGACATGAGCGGTGAAATGGGCAGCTCCAGTCCTCGCGGCACGGAGGTAAATTGCCAGGCGAAAATCCCGTCCGGGCTGCCGCGCGGAAATGACGAAATCAGAAGTTTAAAATCAGAAGGTGCCCGCCTGACGATATGCGATGAGTAAGGGGACGGCGAGCAAATGCTGCGCGCGGCAATCCGCATCCAGCGAGGATGCGGAGGTCATCGTATGCTCTACGCCCATCTCGGTCCGCAACGTGAGCTCTGCGGTGATGGCGCGGTGGCACTCGTGCCGTCCGCTCTTTTATATGTTTGTCCTTAGAGTAAATTCCGTTTTCAGCGAGCAGTTTTCCGGGGCTGCGGATTGGTAGAGCCCGGAACGTGCGCCTTCAGCGCGGCGGGGCACTTTCCAGAAGCTCTGCGTCCGGATTGCGCTCGCTGAAAATGCGCAGCGTCCATGTGGAGGAGAGCAGGAGCACAAGCTGGTCATCCACATCGCGAGCGAGTGTGGTTTCGCTGACACGCTGAATTGCGGCCTCGCTCAGCGGGCTGCCGTCCTTGTGGCGCAGCCAGCGCACGTATTGCCACGGAGCAGACTCCAGCCGAGATTCGGCGCCATATTCAGATAGCAGCCGGTGTTGCACGACTTCAAACTGCAGCGGCCCCACGGCACCGAGGAGCGGTACGCGCTGCACGGCATGCGGCTGCGTAAACTGCTGCACCACCCCTTCCTGCATCAACTGCTCCAAACCTTCGCGGAAGCGCTTGGCCTGAGCGGCGGAGGACGCGTGCAGCCACGCGAAACACTCGGGCGCGAAACGCGGAATCTCGTCAAATCTCCAGCCCGCTTTTTCGGAAAGTGTATCCCCGATAGAAAGTCCGAAATTTCCAACCACTCCGACCACGTCCCCTGCGCAGGCCTCGTCCACGGTTTCCCGCTCCCGGCCGAACAGGCGCTGGGAATTGGCGAGGCGCAGCTTCTGTCCGCTGCGGGTATTGACCACCTGCATGTCCCGCCGGAAGATTCCGGAAACGATGCGCAGGAAGTAAATCCGGTCGCGGTGCTTCGGGTCCATGTTGGCCTGAATCTTAAAGACGAAGGCGGAAAACGCTGGATCACCCGGGGCCACGGGCGCGCCGCCGGCCATGCGCGGCGCGGGAGGCGGGGCCATTTCCAGAAAGGCGTCCAGCAGCATCTGTACACCGAAGTTATTAGCCGCACTGCCAAAGAAAACGGGCGTGAGTTCTCCGCGCAGCACGCGGTCACGGTCATATGATGCACCCGCACCATCCAGCATATCCAATTCATCCATGGCGGCAGCGAGGTCGCCCGGTTCCACATGCTGCGCCACGAATCCGTCCTTGAGTCCGCCGACTAGTTGCGGGGCACGGTAGGCCCCGTGCGCCGTGCGCTCATAGAGGTGCACGGCGTTGGCGCGGCGGTCATACACCCCGCGAAAAGCGGCACCCATGCCCAGCGGCCAGTTCATGGCGCAGGCGGCGATGCCCAGCACGCTCTCCAGTTCATCCATGAGCGTGAGCGGCTCCCGGCCAGGGCGGTCCAGCTTGTTCATGAAAGTAAAGATGGGCACACCTCGGCGGCGGCACACCTCAAACAGCTTGCGGGTTTGGCTTTCAATACCTTTGGCGGCATCCACTACCAT
Source organism: Akkermansia muciniphila (assembly GCA_945861415.1). Taxonomy (GTDB): domain Bacteria; phylum Verrucomicrobiota; class Verrucomicrobiia; order Verrucomicrobiales; family V1-33; genus V1-33. Next base: position 55,517 of record CAMAUV010000020.1, read on the forward strand.
AATGGCCGCATCCACCGCGGTAAGCACGCGATAGGTATCTTCAGAAAAATCACGGTGACCCGGCGTGTCGAGGAGATTGATGACACAGCCGCCGTAGTCGAACTGAAGCACGGTGGAGCTGACAGAAATACCGCGCTGCTTTTCCATCTCCATCCAGTCGGACGCCGTGGAGCGCTGATTCTTACGCGCGGTGACACTCCCGGCCATATTAAGGGCGCCGCCGTAAAGCAGGAACTTCTCTGTCAGCGTGGTCTTGCCCGCATCGGGGTGCGAGATGATGGCAAAAGTGCGGCGGCGGGCGATTTCCTGGGCGGGATTCATTGGAAGAGTGGAGGCATCCAGTGGCGCCGGCGGCGAAGGCGGCGGATTCCAGATGAGGACTGCCTGTGCAAGGCACCCCTCCGCATGGATTGCAATCCCTTTCGCGGGTCCCGCCCAACCAAAGCCGGAAGCATAAGGGGCCACAGTAGTCTTTCGCCAACGCTCTCGCATGCTACACAGACGGCTTGCTAAAAGGCGGCCTAGGTGTAGGCACCCAAAGGCTGCGCCGATGCGTAGCACTTAAAATGAAAAGCTGTCTCGCCTTCCTGCTGCTTCTAGTTCTCGTGCTGCCGGCGCGTGAATGGAAGGATGTATTTGCGTGCGGTGCAGGAGCGTGTGGGCCCGACATTTCTGCCGTGTCTTGTGCCTGCTGCGAAGCCGATGGCTGCCATTGCGCCGCTGAGAAGGACGAAGGCCCGACCGCCCCGCTGCATTCTCCTCTGCCACGGTCGGTGAGCGCCGGTGACCCAATGTTTTTCGTGAGTGTCGAGAATTTCACCTCATGCCTGATGGAGCCTAGGCGTGCTTGGAAATGCATGAGCGAAAAGACGACGGATGCTGCTCCCAAGACGGGAACGGTGCCGCTCTATCGGCGGCATTGTGCCATGCTCTGCTGACCAACTGCCTCTCCCGCCCTTGGTGTGCTCAGGCAGCGGCATCATCTGACATCGGCGGGGACGAACACACCGGATCCTGACAGCGGGGGACTGGTGGCTGCCGTCCGATGATTTCAATCATTGGCCCGCTGGATGAGCTAGCCGTGCCGTTCCCGGGCCGGAGGCTGCCTCAACCTCAGTTTGCAGCCCGGGGATATTACTCAAAATGAAACTTTTTTTTCTTATCACCGCTGTATTCCTCACCGGGATTTTGTCCGGCGCCGGAAAGGTTGTGGAATACGCTCTCGAAATCGGAGAAACCATCCAAAATCCGGCCGGTAAACCCATAAAGGCGCTCACTATTAACGGACAATTGCCCGGACCCATACTGCGCTTTCGCGTGGGAGACATCGCGCGCATCCACGTGCGCAATGCGCTCGCATCCGGTGAAGTTTCCACCCACTGGCACGGACCGCTGGTGCCCAACTTGGAGGACGGCGTTCCCTATTTGACTACGCCACCCATTTTCGCCGGAGCCGCGCGCACATTTGAGTTTACTCTAAAGAACCCGGGCACCTACTGGTATCACAGCCACACGGGCCTACAGAAGCAGCGCGGTGTCTACGGCGCTATCGTCATTGAGCCCCGCGGCGGCGAGCGCATCAAGGCAGACCGGGAGGAAGTCGTGGTGCTGTCCGATTGGACGAACGAAAGCCCGGAAGAGGTCATGCGCACGCTCATGCGGGGCAGTGACTGGTACAATGTGCGCAAGGGCATGGCCCAGTCGATCCTCGGCGCAGTCAAGGCGGGAGAGTCAGCGGAATACTGGCGGCGGGAGAAGTCACGGCTACCGCCGATGGACGTTTCGGATATAGCTTACGATGCCTTTTTGCTGAATGGACGCCCGCGGCAGAACCTGCCGGCGCGTCCCGGCGAGCGCATCAGGCTTCGCGTGATCAATGCCGCGGCATCGACGTATTTTTATCTCCACTCCGCCGCCGGGCCGCTGCAAATTGTGGCTGCTGACGGCATGGATGTTAAGCCCATTCGGCAACAGCGTTTGCTAATGGGAATAGCGGAAACATACGACCTCCTGTTCACAGTGCCTAGGGCCGGGGCATGGGAATTCCGCGCCACTTCCCAGGACGGCACCGGCCACGCGTCGCTGTTCATTGGCCGCGGTCCGGAACGGGAGGCTCCGGCAATGGAACGGCTGAATCCCTACAGCATGAATGATGCCCTGAGCACAGTGCTGGATGCGCTAGATGAGAAAGCGCCGCGCAGTGATCGCGAGGCTCTGGCGGCGGAAAAGTCGCGCCCTCTACCGCCGTATCAGCGGCTGGAATCGGCGCGGCCCACAAATCTGCCGCGCAGCGCGCCGGTCCGCAAAATCACACTCACGCTGAACGGTGACATGACGCGCTACCTGTGGACCATCAATGGCACCACGCTAACCGAGGACAGTAGCATTCCTGTGAAGCGCGGCGAAATAATCCAGATCGAGTTTCGCAACGACAGCATGATGCATCATCCCATGCACCTGCACGGGCATTTCTTTCGTCTCTTGATGGATGGCGGGCCGGATCCGCTCTACGCGCCGCTGAAGAACGTAGTGGACGTCCCTCCGATGAGCCGCAGGCTCATCGAATTCTATGCGAATGAGGAGAAGGACTGGGCGATTCACTGCCACCTACTCTATCACATGCACGCCGGAATGATGAAGGTAATTAGCTACGACGACCAGGGGCCTGATCACCAGCCGGCGCTGGACCTGAAGTCGGAGGACCCTTACTACTTCACGCTGGATGGCAGCGTGCAGACGAACATGAGCATGGGCATGGCTAGCCTTATGGACGCGCGCGATGAATTCGCGGTTATGTGGGAGACCGGCTGGGGCCATGAGACGGAACCTCACCTTGAATCGCACGGAGAAGGACCAGAGCACAGCCACGGGGAAACACCGGAGGTCGAGTATGAAGTGGATTTGCTCTACCAGCGGTATATCAACCCCTACTGGACGGTGTTCGCCGGCTACCGATTAACCAATATGCCGGAGAAAGAGAATGCCGCGGTTGTCGGCGCTACCCACCTCCTGCCCTACATGGTTGAGGCAACGCTTAGCGTGGAGAGCAGCGGCGACGCGCGACTGGGACTTGGCAAAACCTTCCAACTCACCAGCCGACTCAGCTCTTTTGTCCGGGCAGAGTATGACACCGGGCATGATTTTATGTGGATGGCAGGCGCCAACTACATCCTGACAAAACAACTCGGCCTCACCGCATCGTGGGATTCTGACTACGGCTTTGGCGCCGGTCTTTCCTTCCGCTTCTAATCTCCCCCGAAACCAAACCAAACATCAAACCAAACACTAAGACCATGAACACAACAGCCAAATATATCCTCATCCTGAGCGCGGCCGCGCCGTTGCTCAGTTCCTGCAGCACTCCGGCCGGCCCGACCAACGCCACCGTTGGTGCCACTGCATCATCGGGAGTGAAGCCCTACCCGCTCAAAACGTGCATCGTCACGGACAATGGCCTCGGCTCCATGGGCGACGAACGGCGCATCGTAAACGAAGGACGGGAAATCAAATTCTGCTGCGAGCCATGCATCGACAAGTTCCTGAAGAATCCCGCCAAGTACCTTTCAAAGCTGTAGCGCACTCGCGGCTGCGGTGTCCGGCGATCATGGTGGCGCCGGGCACCGGATTCAAACTGCGGCCCTGCGGCGGCAAATTTTCTGCTCGTCATGCTACGTTGGGTGTGTGAGTGTGAAGTTGAAAAGTGCTTGGTTCTGCCGCAAGAAAAGTTGTGGAGTTGAGCGTGCCCCCCCAACTAATCTGAACCCTCATGACTCTATCAGAATTTTCCAGCCTGCTCACTCAGCACCGCGAAAAACCATTTCGCCTGCTACTACCCGGTGGGAAAACCGTGCCGGTGTCGTTTCACATCACCGAGGTTGGGCATGTGGTAAAGAAGTTCCTCGACTGTGGCGGGCGTCCACACCGGTGGGAGTCTATTCTGTTTCAGGCATGGGTGGGCGAGGATGAAGAACACCGGCTGGCAGTTGGAAAGCTGCTCGGCATTATCGGCAAAGCGCGCTTTGCGGTGTTCCCTCAAAATGCCGACGACCTGCCGGTCGAAATCGAATATGAGCACGGCGTGCTCACGCAGCTTGCGCTGAACGATGCTTCTGTGGAGGAGCGCATGGTAGTGCTGCATTTGGCAGAAAAGCACACTGACTGCCTCGCGAAGGACGTGTGTCTTGTGCCTCCATCAGGTGCGTCCGCGCAGTGCTGCGGCGGAGGAAAGTGCTGAGCTTTGATATTCGCCGGAATGAAAAAACTGCTCGCAGAATTTCTCGGTACCTTTGGGCTCGTCTTCGCGGGCACAGGGGCCATCATCATCAATGAGGTGAGTGGCGGTGCCATCGGTCATGCGGGCATTGCGCTGACCTTCGGTCTGGCGGTGATGGCAATGATTCACACTTTTGGGGATGTGAGCGGGGCGCATTTGAATCCGGCGGTAACTCTCGCCTTTGTGACCGCGCGTAGATTTCCCATTCGGGAATTGCCGGGGTATGTCGTGGCGCAGGTGGCGGGTGCGCTGGCGGCCAGCGGGCTGTTGTTCACGCTGTTCGGAAATGTTGCTTCGCTAGGAACCACCATGCCACGGGCTGGTTGGGGTCAGAGTTTTGTGCTGGAGGTGGCGCTTACCTTGCTTCTCATGCTGACGATCCTCAGTGTCTCTGAGAGAGCGAAGGAGAAGGGCATTACGGCCGGCATGGCTATTGGCGGACTGATCGCGCTCGAAGCCATGCTCGCCGGTCCCGTGAGCGGCGCGAGCATGAACCCCGCCCGCTCGCTGGGCCCGGCGCTGGTTTCGGGAAATCTTGCCCATTTGTGGCTCTATCTGGTCGCCCCTGTGACCGGTGCGCTGATCGCAGTGCCCATCTGTATCGCTGTGCGCGAGCCCGGCTGCTGCGGCGGCAAATGCGCGGCCCGTAATTGATCTGATTTTTTTAATATGCGCCCGCTCGTCCTCGTCCTCTGCACAGCGAACTCCTGTCGCTCTCATCTCGCCGAAGCGTTCCTGCGCCGCATTCTTGGTGACAGCTGGGAAGCAGCTAGTGCAGGATCGAAGCCCGCCGGCTATGTGCATCCGCTCGCCATTCGCGCCATGGCGGAGGCGGGCGTCGATATCTCCACCCACCACAGCAAGCACTTTGAAGAGTTCCTCGCGAAGGACGTAGAGACGGTGATCACGGTCTGCGGCAATGCTGACCAGGACTGCCCCATGTTCCCCGGTCAGGTGAACCGGCACCACTGGGGCTTCGACGACCCGGCCCAGGCCACCGGCACGGAGGACGAACAATTGGCCGTTTTCCGCCGCGTGCGCGACGAAATGCGCCGCGTGTTCGAAAGCTACGCCTCAGGGCGCAAGGACGAGGCGAAGTCCGCGAAGCAACTCGTTTAATGGCACAGTTTGATCGTCCGCGTGACTGCGTAACATGGAATGCCCGCCGCCGGGAAAGCCGGTTGACGCTCTGCTCCCGCGATCATAGTCCGGGAGCCTTCCCACTCTCCAACCAACAACCCGTCACCAGACCCGATGGACCTCATCTACGAAGGCAAGGCCAAGAAACTTTTTACCACCGAAAATCCGAGCGAACTGCGCATGGTTTTCAAGGACGACGCCACGGCATTCAACGGCGAGAAAAAAGCCAGTTTCGCCGATAAAGGCAGGCTCAACAAGCAACTCAGTCTCCACCTCTATGAGTTGCTGGAGAGAGAGGGCGTCGCCACCCACTTCGTGCGCGATGACGGCCCGGAGAGCCTAATTGTGAGACGCGTGGAAATAGTCGCCATTGAAGTCGTCATCCGCAACCTCATCGCCGGGAGCCTCAAGAAGCGCACCGGCCTGCCGGAAGGCCAGAGACTACGCCAGCCGCTCATCGAGTGCTATTACAAAAGCGACGCCCTCGGCGACCCGCTCATCAACGACGAGCACATCCGCGAACTCAACCTCGCCCGCGGCGACGAGCTGGAGAAAATCAAACGCAGCGCCCTCAAGGTGAACCGCATTCTCACCATCTTCTTCGCCAAAGCCGGCCTCACCCTCGTTGACTTCAAACTCGAATACGGCCGTCTTTTCCCCGACAAGCACAACATCGTGCTCGCCGACGAAGTCTCGCCTGACACCTGCCGCCTTTGGGACACCGAGACCGGAAAGAAGCTGGACAAAGACCGCTTCCGCCAGGACCTTGGCGACGTCATGGAAGGCTACAGCGAAGTTCTCACCCGCGTCCAAAATGTCCTTAACACTCCAAGCTGAAGTCATCCCCGTGTTCTCACATGCAGGCGACGCCAACCGGCTGCTCTACACCCCGCTCACCCGTCCCCTCACCGAGCGCGGAACCCGCCGCTACACTGTGGAATACGAAGGCGACGAAGCCGCCCTCACCGCATTCCTCGCCAAAGTCCTCGCCGATGCGGTCAGCCACGAACTCCGCACTGGCGACGCCCCCGCCTTTGCCGACTACAGCTTCACGCTGGACTATGGCATGAAAGGCGGCGCGCTTGATCTGGAGAAGGAAACCATTCTCGCCCACCACCGCGGCGATGCCGGCGCCCGCTTTACCATCCACAGTCTGCGCATCCACCAGCGCTTCTATATCTTCGACCCCGCCCAAAGTGCCGACACCCCCCATCTCGCCGACCGCTTCGTCCGCGACATCGTGAATCCCGCTATTCACACTTGGAAAATCACCCGGGCCGCGTAAAATGCCGTCCGGCGTGTTTGCCGGGTGCAGGCTGAGTTCCGGGCTAAGCCGTGAGCTTCCATGCGCCGCGCCGCGGACGGGAGAGTAAAGCATTCGCCTCCTCATCGCCGCCACAGTTCTCCGCGGCGGGATCGAATTTCACCGCCCGCCCGAGCTTTGCGGAAATGGCTCCTAGGTGGCACATCGTCGCTGCCCGCTGGGCCACGTCCGCCGGCGCGGCGGTGCGTCCGCGACTGATTACGGCATCTATGAAGTTCCGGTAGTGGTTGTTCGACAAAAACAGCCGCTCATCGCTCTCCTTGAACTGCACCGTCCGGAGATTCGGCTCCGATTCCAGCCGCTCGTTCTCTGTGAAGACCCAGCCTGCGCTGCCCGTGAACTTCACGCCCCACTGTTTCTCATCTGTGCTACTGAACATGACCACGCGCGGGCCTTTGGCAAAGTGGTATTCAATGCGGAACTCCTCCGGCGCATTGTAGCAGCCCTTGTCACGCCGCCTCACCTCCGTGGCGCTGATCTCCGTCGGCCCCGTGTCATCCCGTCCCGCGCCCCACTGCGCCACATCAAGGAAATGCGCGCCCCAATCGGTAATGTAACCGGGCGAATAGGCATCCACCCAGCGAAAGTTAAAGTGGCAGCGCGCCGCCGTGTAGCTCGCGGCAGGAGCGGGGCCTTGCCACATTTCCCAGTCGAGATGCGCCGGCACCGGCTCCTTCGGCTCCATGCCCGTATAGCCGCCGCTAATCATGAACTTTCCAGGCACGCCGACGAGAATTTCCTTCACCTCCCCGATGTAGCCGTTCCGTACCCACTCGCACGCCAGACGTGTCTTCATCCCGCTGCGCCGCCACGTCCCGCATTGAAGCACTCGCGCGTGCTTCTTCACCGCCTCACAAACCGCGCGTCCTTCGCCCACGCTCCCTGCTAGTGGCTTCTCAGAATACAAATCCTTCCCCGCCGCCGCCGCCGCCGTGGCGATGACTGCGTGCCAGTGATCCGGCGTGGCGATCATAACCGCGTCCACATCCTTCCGCGCGATCACCTCGCGCCAATCCTTCATCGCATCCGCCTCCTTCAACTTCACCATGGCCGCCGCGCGCGCCCGGTGATTCGTATCCACATCGCACACCGCCACCACCTGCACGCGCTCGTCGTTGAGGAACGCCCCCAAGTTCCCTGTCCCCTGCCCTCCCACGCCGATGCACGCCAACCGCACCTTCGAGTTCGGCGGGGTCGCCCCGCAGGCGCCGAGAATACGGCCGGGCAAAATGAGCGGAGCCGCAGCGGCGGCGGCTAGAAATCGGCGGCGGGACGTTTGTGAATTCATACGCCGGAGAATGCGCGGAGAATGTGCTGGCAGGCAACAACTTTTCCGCGGACTGGCTAATTCTAAGCTCTCATAAGTTCCCGGGTAATGTCCGACTCTCATGGCGCACCAGTTCGAAAGCTCGTGGACTTTGCAAATCTAGCGGATGCCGAGCCCGATCTTGATGTGGATCTTTTCGATCATTGCGCGGATCATGTTCCATATGGCCGTAAGGTAGGCGGATTCTGCCAGCTTTGCGTGCGAGGTTGCGGGCATGAAAAGAAAAACTCTTTGACTTCAGGACCGTTAAACAATAAATTTACCAATGGTTATACACTTTTTCATCGTCGCAGCTTGTCTCCTGATTTTCGGGTCGTCTCTTTTCGCTGCTCCGCCGCTTAATAATGGTAAGACGGTGACTGGGAAGACCACCCCCTTCGGCTCCGGTTCAATTACTCGACGTTCAGACGGCTCAACGACCACGACGAGCAAGTTCGGTTCGGGCACGATTTCTAGGACGACCGACAAGAGCGGTAAAACGGTGACTGGGAAGACCACCCCCTTCGGCTCCGGTTCAATTACTCGACGCTCAGACGGCTCAACGACCACGACGAGCAAATTCGGTTCGGGCACGATTTCTAGGACGACACCAGCAAAGAAATAGCCGAATTCAGCCATCCCTATTTTAAGATATTGGCACCAACACAAAGCCGCTGCGGCACCGTTCCTGAGGCCGCTTCAATCCTGTGTCGGCTTGCGTTGTGACATCACGCTTATATGGCGGGTTGATTCATTACTCGTCTGTGGATGACGAAAATAAGGTTCTGCACATGTTGGACACTGTCCGAATAGTTCCCTTGAAGGATGAAGGATATAGGGCATGGGGCTTTATCGCAAGGAATGCAGCTGGGCGGAGGCTTGCCGTAGATGCGTTTTCCGCGGGAAGTGCTCGTCGAGCACGGCCGAGGTTTAAACCATTAGCGCTCTGGATGCGGCGGACTTGCGCATCGGTCTTATCCTCTCTGACTTAGCTAATTTGTTGTCACTACCGTTGTCAGCAAGTATCCTTTCTTCATAACCAATTGATAATCACTGTGGAGGCGGGGGCGGGAATCGAACCCGCGATTCGAAAAAGCCCGGTGAGAGGACAGGATTCCCCTTTCAAAAGACATTGCTGGACATGCTGAAACGTGCTTGCTGTTCTTGCTTTTGTTCTTACCATGCCCGCGAACCCAACCCGCCCTCACCACTATGGCCTCACTTTGGAAGCATCCGAAATCACGTTACTGGACCGCCTGCTGGACCGATGCCACGGGCAGGCGCATGAAGCGCAGCACGAAGTCCACGCAGCGCCGCGAGGCTCAAAAGGAAGCGGATGCGCTGGAGGCTGCGGCCCGGCGCAAGATCGGACTGGTGAGGGGCATCAGCCTGATCAAGGAGATTTACGGCGAGGATGAAGCCGCAGGCGTGACGGTGGCGAAATTCGCGAAATCCTGGCTGGAGGAAATCAAGCCTTCCGTCGCTTCCAGCACTCATGCTACTTACGCTACCGGCATGAAGGATTTCGTCCAGTCCCTCGGGGAACGTGCTGCTTTGTCGCTTCTGCATTTGTCCCGCAGCGACATCGCCCGTTATCGGAAATCGCTGGCGGACGGGCATCCGGTGACTGGCAATCTAAGGCTCAAACTGGTGCGGATGATGCTCAAGGCGGCGAAGGATGCGGGGCACTCCGTGGATGACGTATTCGTGGGAGTAAAGCCGTTCCGCGAGGGCCGGGAGGAAACTGCGGCCCGCCGCCCCTTCACCGTGCCGGAACTGCAAAGGCTGCTGACCGTGGCGGATAAGGAATGGCGCTCCTTGATTCTTTTCGGCCTCTACACGGGGCAACGCCTCGGGGATATTGCGGCGCTCCGGTGGAGTCAGATCGACACCGCACGCGGGGAAATCGTCCTCACGACGAAAAAGACGGGCCGCCGCATGGTTATCCCCATCAATACCGCACTGGCGGAGCATCTTACGTCTCTGCCGGGGAGCGATGACCCGAAAGCCTTACTGCATCCGCGTGCCGCTGCTTTGGTAAACGGGGCAAAGGGCAAGGTTTCCACTTTGTCCCGGCATTTTGGTGAACTGCTGGAATCCGCCGGACTCCGCTCCGTGGAGGAGCCGCAGGCGGGCAAGCCTGCCCATGACGCCCGGGGCATCGGGCGCGAAGGGCGGCGCACTGTGGCAGAGCTTTCGTTCCATAGCCTCCGCCATACCGCACGCAGTCTGCTGGAATCCGCAGGCGTGCCGCTCAAGACGGCAATGGACCTCATCGGCCACTCTGACACCGGCTCAAGCCTTGGCTACACTCACGTAGACTCTGACGCCCTCCGCCGTGCGGCGGAACATCTCCCGCGCCTCTGATGAAACCGAAACTGAAACCGAAATACCAAACCCGCACGGCACCAGATGGGAGGAAATGGTTCTGGTCTTCCGGGATGATGCACCAGAATGAAGACTTAGGAGATGCCATGCGTGGCGCGGCGGGCGTGCTTTATCGGGAGCGGCAAAAAGGTCTGGAAAAGTAGCGGCGGGCACATGCGTCGGTCTTAGTGTCCGCGGCTGGCGGGCAGGTGGCCTGTTTAATCAGGTCCAAGAGTGGTGCCTCGACGCCGACGCCCCGCGAAGAAAAGTGGGTGCGGCGGCGGGAATGCGGAAAAACGATACACGAACGATAGACAATAACCTCTGCTGCCATCCCGCAAAATCAGGGTAAAGCAGGAAATTCCGACGCTGTCACCCTGACTTCAATGATACGAGTATGGTTAAACATATTCAAGAAACGTATCGGGGCGCGCACGCTGCGCCGTCACAAGCTGAGAGCATCGAGGCGGAATTCCTTCGCCTTCCTGCCGCCGCGAAATTCTCCGGCCTCTCCCGCTCGCACATTTATGAGCTGGTAAAGTCCGGCGAAATCAAAAGCGCCTGCATCCGTCGGCGCGGTGCTTTGCGGGGAGTCCGGCTGATTCATCGCGATTCCCTGACGGCATTTATCCTCAAACACTCCGCGTCTCCTCCATCGGCCCCGGAATCCAGGCGACCACCTCGGCACCCGCAGCCGATGGAGGAGACACGGACGCGCGCGGCTCTGGCCGCCACCGAGGCGATGAATTTCCAACCGAGTTTAACTATATGACATCCGACACCGCAGCAGCCGCACCCGTCAAAGCATCGAATCCTCCCGTCGCTAAAAAGCCGCGGTCGCGCGCCGGTAGTGTCTCGAAAGGCCGAGACGGTAGTGGGCCTGCCCGGCCTACGGGTGATGGCTCAACGGTGCGCCCAGCTTTTGATCCGGTGTATGTGGCGGAAAAGCTGGACATCTGGAGGCTCAACGAAAAGGGCGGCGGATTTATGGTGCGCTCAAGCGCGGATAATGAATGGATGCCGCTGACGCGCTCAGAGTTGGAGGCCGAACTCCAGTGCATAGGATTGGCAAAAGGCGATGCCCGGGAACCGGTGCGCGAGGTGGAGCGTGTCATCCACTACGTGCAGCAGCATAGAAAAGTAGATATGGTCATGAATCTGGCGGGCTACTGGCCAGGGGTCGTGAAGCTGGACACGTTGCGCGTCCTAGTCCGCAAGGGACCGGAATTGCTGGATCCTCGTCCGGGGGACTTTGCGGTGCTCAAAAGTATGTTGGAAGGCATGTTCATGCTGCCGCTGGAGGGGCCGGAAATGCCGCACTATTTCCACGTCTTTGTCAAATCGGCGGCGCTGCCGCATGACCGTGCGCTGGAAATCTGGCAAAGTATGGTCCGGCAAATTGAGGTGGCGGACGATGAGCGGGGTGAGGTGGTCGTGTCTTGGGTATTGGATCAGACGGTGCTTGTTTATTCGTGGCTTTTCCTCATGCTCGAGGTGATGTATAGGCGGCGCGATGGCGACAACGTGGCCCGAAATGGGCACGCTCTAATCGTGGCAGGTAAGGCGGACGGCGGAAAGAGTCTGTTCATGGGATTGCTGAAGAAGATGCTCGGCGGACGTCGCGCCAATGTTGAGCAGTATCTTACGGGAAAGACTCCATTTAACATGGACGCGGCGAGCTCGGAATTCTTAGGGCTTAGTGATGCGCCTCTCTCAACGCGCATGGAAGACCGGGCTTTGCTCGGTGAGTTTATTAAGGAGACGGTCGCCGAGGTGGAGCACCGCATCCATCCGAAGGGGAAGGACGCCAGCTACACGGTGCCGCTCATCCGGCGGCTGGTCTGGGCGCACAATGACGACCAAGACAATCTGCGCCAGATGCCGCCGATGAAGCCCGAGGTCCGCGATAAAATCATATGGGTGCGGGCTAACGCTGTCGCCATGCCGATGGCGACGACCGAGTTGGATGATTATATGGCATTTGGCCGCAAGCTTGATGAGCAGTTGCCGTGCTTTGTCCATTGGCTGATGACCGAGTTTAGAATTCCGGCGGCACTGAAGGGCGGTCGGTTTGGGATGCTGGGAGTCCAGGAGCCGAGCCTGATACGCGAGATGCA
>CAMAUV010000021.1 GCA_945861415.1 Akkermansia muciniphila
TAAGCGTCAGGTTCACCATGTGGCCGAGGGTGGTCGTTGCGGAGAAGTTCAGCGTGTCTTCGCCGCCGTCATCGCTGATGGTATCCACACCCAAGGAGTTATCCGTGTCGAAGAAGTAGGTGTCGTCGCCGTCATCCGTCGAAACGGAGGTGTCGCCGCCATTCAGAGTGTCATCATCGCCGCCACCGGCGAGGATATCGTCACCTTTGCCGCCGTAGAGCACGTCCTTTCCGGAACCGCCGATCACCTCGTCATTGCCTTCACCTGCATTTACAATCACAGACCCGGAGGTCCAGCCCGCCGCGTTGATTAAGTCATTCCCGGCACTTCCAAAGACAATCAGCGTTTCCAGCCCGGCGAGATTGAAGGCCGGTGTGCCAGCTCCAAGGTTCATGGTGGCACTGGTGAAGGTCATCGAGCCATTCCAGATGACGCCCACCTGATCTCCAGTGCCCGCGGCACCATCGAAAGACACCGAGGTCAGACCAGTCGGCGTGCCAGTGAAGACGAACGTCTGGTTCCCTGCCCCGCCGTCCGCGTCTATGGCCTCCACGCTGTCGAGGCTGTCGGTTTCGCTAACTGCTCCGCCGCGGTTAATGAGCAGACCTGCGCTAGTCACATAGAACGTGGTGAAGCCAGACTCTGTAATCGTGTCACTGCCAGTGCCACCGTTGATGGTGTCAAAGCCGGCCCCGCCTGAAAGGGTGTCATCCCCTGCCCCGCCGTTGATGAGGTCATCATTTAGACTGCCGGTGATGGCGTCATCGCCGCCGCTACCGCTGAGCGTGAGGAAGCCGCCAGCACGGGTGTAGAGACTGGCGTCGATGGTGTTGATGCTTACCCCGCCTGTGAGGGTCCAGCGTTCCACATTGTCAGCGGCAAATTTCTGCAGACCGCCATTGAGCACCAGCAGGTCTGTGCTGCCCGCCGTACTGAGCACCATGTCCATATCACCGGCGAAGAGGATGCGGTCGTTGCCACCCATGCCATTGATGGTAACATCGCCACACCACCCGGTCAGTGTGAAGGTGTTATTGGAAGCACCGCCGATCAGTTCGGCCCGTTCGATGCTGAATAGGTTGTCCAAATCGCCGCCGTTTCTGATAAGCTGCCCGTCATTCAGGGTGAAGTTGGAATTTGCAGTGCTGGAGATGCTGTCGTTGTCCGCCCCGCCGTCGAGGAGGTCGGTTCCGGTGCCGCCATCGAGGAAGTCGTCCCCTCCTGCTGCGTAGAGGGTGTCGTCACCGGGACCGCCGCGGAGGGTATTGCTGTTGGAGTCGCCAGTAATGGTGTCATTCAGCGAGCCGCCGATCACTTCATCAATGCCGCCACCGCTGAGGGTCAGGCGGAGATTGAGGCTGACGTTCACCGTCTGCATGGTGCCGGTCGCCAGGTTCAGCGTGATGGTCTGGGTCGTGGTGGCGGAGAAGTCGATGATGTCGTGCCCGGCATCTCCGCTGTTCTCGACGATGGTGTCGTCACCCCATGGACTGTCGATGTCATAGCTGTAAGTCTCGCTGCCCGCACGGCCGATGAGCGTGTCATTGCCGGGTCCGCCGATGAGGAGGTTGTCGAGGGAGTTACCGGTCAGTTCATCATCCCCGCTACCACCCGTCGCACCTTCGATGTCCTCGGCAGTCAGGGTCAGGCTGAGGTTGGCATTCACCACCTGCACGCTGCCGATAGTGCCGAGGTTGACTGTCACGGTGAAAACGCTGCTGGTGCCGCTGAAGTCGAGCATATCGGTGCCGCCATTGCCGGTCACCGTATCGGTGCCCAGAGCGCTGTCCGTATCGTAGGAGAAGGTATCGTCGCCGGTGCCGCCGATGAGGGTGTCATTGCCCGCACCGCCGTCGAAGATCACGTCGCCGCTGTAGGCCGAGGCGTCGATGATGTTATCGCTTCCCTGCCCTGCGAGCTTCACCGTCTCCATTTCACCGAAGTGATATGCCTCGCCGGAGGAGAGCACCACATTGGCCTCGACATTGAAGCCGAAGAACACCTGGTAGAACCACTGCTGGAGGGCGCTCGTGTCCGAAACGGTGATGGAAGGCAGGTCCGTCGTGATTTCCAAAACGTCGGATCCGTCGTTGCCAAAGACAAAGAGTTCGCCGCCCCAGTTGGTGATGATGAAGACCTCATCCGCCGAGGTGCCAAACAGCTCGACCGCCTCAATGCTGTCGAAATTGAACTCGCTGTCCGCGGTGTCAGGCGTGCGGGCCTTACCAAAACGCAACTCGGCGGGCACCGCGCCGGCATTGCCGTCCAGCGTAATGTAGTTGCGGTTCGAGGAGCCATAGACGGTGTCTGTGCCGTGTTCGCCGAAAATGTCATCGTCATCCAGCTCGACCAGAATGCGGTCATCGCCGTAGCCGCCGTAAATGAAGTCCTCCCCTTCCCCGCCGGCTAGGAAGTCGTCACCGAGCTGGCCGTTCACGTAGTCAGCACTGTCATCGCCGTAGATCGTGTCGTGGCCGAGGCCGGCATTGTCGTCGATGAGCCCATTGGCGAGGTCCGCAAAAATCACGATGGCCGGAATGTTACCACTGTCGCCGAGAATGATGTCCCAGTCGTCACCACCGCGAATCTCGTCGTTGTCTTCAGTGCTGCCGGAACCCTGCCCGTGAACATAAACAGTGGCCTCACCGCCGCGGATGGGCTGTCCTGTCGGGCGACGGATGCTGAGGCTGAAATCCAGCACGTCGCAGGCGAGCAGACCAGTATCATCGGCTGGATTGTCCGGCGTTCCGTTGTCGTTGTAGGTGGAGAGGATCGGGATTTCGAAGTTCGCGATCGTTTCACCCGCTGCGAACATGACAACGCCCTGCACCCCAGTGTAGTTGACGCCTTCAAGGGCTGTTCCGTTGCTACCAAACCAAACCACCGCTTCGGCGGTCGTGGCATTGCTGCGCACCATGGTCACAAGGACGGCGTCGGCCGTTTCTGTGACATGGAACTCAGTTTGACCGAACTCGACCGTGGAAGTGCTGGCGGAAGGCAGAGAGCCGAGCTCTTCGAGACCGGTATCCACATTGATCTTTGCCTCACCCGAGCCAAAGCTCATCATCGCAGTCGCCCCTGCCACCGCGGCATCGCTGTCGTTAAAGTCGTCGCCCACGTTCGCCGCCACAAACTGCTGCCCCTGCGGCAGGCTGAATTGCACGTAGTAAGTGCCGGCATAGAGTCCCCGGAATAGGTAGAGCCCCGTGTTGGTGGCCTGAATATTGATCACATTGGACTCACAATCCAGCAGTGTCACGATGACCTCCGAGAAATAGAGCCCTTCGTCCTGGCGGCTGCTGTCGTTGGTATCCTTGAAGATATTGCCCGTGACCGACCCCGTTCCAGCGCCCACGCTGGCGTCCACTTCCCAAATCGGCGCGGTTTGCGGGTCATTGATTTCCGTGGTCACGATGTAGCGGGCAATGACCCGGGCGTCGTAGGTGCCCAGATTGATCGGGGCATTTATATCCGTGGCCGTCTGCCAGTGGCCCCCTACCACGTGGTCGTCGCCCCCTCCGGCGTCGATGTAATCATTGCCCGGGCCGCCAAAGATCGTATCGTCAGTAGCCCCGCGGCCAACGGTATCCGCACTCACCGGCAGCGTGAAGGTCAAAGGCAGACGGTAGCCGATGGCGGTGAACGGCGAAATGCCGGCGCTCCCGTCCCAGTCCTCCTGCTGCGAGTCATTTTCTGTCGTCAACTCCCAGCCTTCGATCACATCCGTCTCCCAGATCTCAATCTTGACGGTGCCCAGCAGAACGAACGCACTGTAGCGTCCCGTCGAGTCGGTCGTCACCGGCTCAGCCACCCCGGAGGCGTCGGTGATGTTCAAGGAAACGCCATTAAAGCCATTGGTGGCCGCTTCGTCCCAGTAGCCGTTCTGGTTGGTGTCAATGAAGACATAGCCATCGACCTCTACGGTGTCATCATCCACAATGACGGCGTCATCCTGCGGCTGGTAGGTACCTGCGCCCACCACACTGCTGACTTTGAGGCGGAAAACCTCAGCGTATTCCGGGTCCGTGTCACCCTTAGCGTTCACGGTCACCGTCTTCGGCGTGGTGCCGTCACTGGAATCGAACTGCCCCGGAGTCAGGCCGATACCGTTGTAGTCCACGCCGCCGCCGGTCGCTGTGATGGCGATGGTGCGGTAATCGAAGGTGATGATTTGCTCCGTTTCGCGCAACTGTGTGGGATCATCAGGATCGACCAGCCTGATCTCGAATTCGTGCGGCACGAGCCCGCCGTTGCCCTCGGTGTGACCGGTGCTGGTGGCCTCCACCATGATGCTTACATCATCATCGTCCACGATGGTCAGGGTGGCTGTGCCCGGATTGCCGTTGGCCGGCGCGCCAGTGGGGCGGCGCAAGCCGAAGGTGATGGTCTCGTCCGCCTCATTGCGCGTATCGCCGAGGATCAGCACCTCCACCAGTTTCACGTATTCATTGGCGGCGAACACCACCAACTGGCTGGTGCCCATATCGAAGTCCGCCTTCGCATCGGGCGTATTCTTCGCTGTGCCTCCGGTCACAGTGAGCACTGCATAAGCCTGGGTGGGGCCGGGCGTGCGCACCAGGGTGATGTAGGCGGTCTTTAGACCGTCCGTCTCGTTTTCTTCAAAATAGCTGCGGGCGAAACGCACGTCGTATGGGCTGCCCGTCACCCCGGCGATATCGTCATCGTTGATATTCACCGTCACGTGGTTCTTTACGATGGTCGCTCCGTCCGCGGTGAGCAGGTTCACATAGAAGTGCTCATTTCCCTCCACCTCGAAATCACCATGCACCCACACGTAGATCTGTTTCGAGTTCGTGAGGGCGCCGTTGGGGGCGAAGGTCAGCGTCGTGTCGCTGTCGATTTCCACCTCGCCGCTGGTGGCGTTGTTTTCAAAGTCGCCCACGATCTCATCGCCAAATCCCGCCACCGCAGTGCCCCGGGCAGCATCCCATGTCACCGTGACGGTGCGCGAGGTCTTGCCAGTGAGGGTCACGTTGAAGCCGACGCCCTGTGTCAGGTAGTTTCCTTCAATCACCGTGGTGCTCTGACCACTGAGGTCACCGTCGGCAATCACTGGTGTGATGCTCACCACAGGTGCCGCATCGGTATCAAGGATGATGCCGTAACCCCGGTCATCGCTGATAGTGGCGAAAGCGGGGTTGAAGAGGTTCACATAGAACGATTCGTCATACTCGTCGATATCGTCGCCTTTGATCACCACCGTGATGAACTTCTCCAGTTCGCCCGCCCCAAAGGTCAGCGTGGCCGGTGCCAGTGCTATATAGTCATTGGCTGCAGTGGCAGAGCGGTCAGCGGTGGAACCGTCAATGAGAGTGGCGTCCGTGGTCTGATAATCCACCTTCACCGCCCCGGCATAGTGGTAGTTGGAAAGCCGCACCCTGAATATGGCCAGCGCATTGACGCCAGTGGCGGTCGGCTCTACCTTGGTGACATCCGTGATGGAGATGGACGGAATGACATCGTCATTGATGATGGTCTGCTGGGTGGTGATGCTGGAGGGAGAAGTCGCCAGTTGGCTCGGCAGGCGAGGCGTCAGCTTGAGGTCGAAGCCCTCATGGCGCTCGTAAGTGCTGTCCCCATTAATCTGAATCGTAATCGTCTTGCTCATCTCGCCCGGGGCGAATGTGAGCACGCCGGCGAGCACTGCTTCGTAGTCATTGTCCGCGGCGAGCGCGCTGCCGTAGGCAGGGGTGTCGTCAGTGCCGTCCACCGTGAAGTAGTCCAGAATGATGGTCTCTGCGGAAGGTCCGCTGAGTTTCACCGTGAAAGTCGCCGTCGTCACCTGACCATCAGCGCGCTCCAGCACCGCTTCGTTGGTGACGGTCAGAGTCGGGTCTCCGTAGTAGCCGGCGGTGATGCTCGTCTCTTCCTCGTCGTAATCGAGCTGGAAGGCTCCGGTCTGGTGCGTGGCTACCACAACGTCACTGTCATTGTCCGGTTCGCTTACGTCATCCAGCCCCAGCGCAGAAGCAGAGTCAGGATTCACGAGCGTGTAGCCAGCGGGGCCGGTGAATTCGAGATAGTAATCGTTCGGATCCAGACCCGAGAACTTCCAGCGACCCGCGCTGTCCGTAACGGTGACTCCGATCCTAGAATCGTCGCTGCCCTTGAACAGCTCCACAGTCACTCCCGGCAGCGGACGGTCGGCGGCGCTCCCTTGCCCGTCATACAGATTACTGAGGTTTAGATCATGGAAGACCACGCCCTCCACGGAAATGCCCGTGACACGCTCGCCGGCCTTACCGTAGCTGTCGTCACCGAAGATTTCGTCGTTACCCACGCCGCCGTCGATGAAGTCGTTGTCGTCCTCCTCAATGAGCTGAGTCGCACCGCCGCTGAAGTAGTTGCCACCGAAGAGGAAGTCGTCTCCGTCGCCCCCGAACATCACATCGAAGCCGCCGCCACCTACGATGAAGTCATCGCCTTCACCCGTGATGCCGGTGATGTTGTAGGTGCCGCCCGCCGTGGCGGAATCCGCCAGGGCATTCATCATGCCAACGGTGAAGGCGGCCATGTTGAAGTCATCGCCCACCAGCAGGTCCACGCCGCCGTGGCCATAAATCCGGTCATCGCCAGCGCCGCCCATGATGAGGTCATTTCCTTCACTGCCGTAAATCTCGTCATTACCCGAGCCGCCGATCACACGGTCGTTGTCAAGACCGGCCTCCACGAGGTCGTCCCCGTCGCCAGCGTCGATCACGTCATTGTCGGCACCGGCGTAAATGTCGTCGTTGCCCGCGCCGCCGTTGATCGTATCCAGCCCATCGTAGCCGTAAATGAGGTCTGATCCGTCTCCGCCTTCCAGCGTGTCTACGAAGCTGGAACCGTAAATCTTGTCGCTTCCGCCGTCACCGTAGATACTGAGCGCATTCTTGCCTGCGGTGAGGACGTCTGCGCCATTGCCGCCGTAGATTTTTACACCCGTCACGGCGATGGTGTCGTGGCTGCCGGCGGTGATCTTGTCGTCACCGTCATCGCCGTAAGCAATGCTATTCAGACCAGCACCGAGGATGATCGTGTCGCTCCCTGCGCCGCCCCTAACGGTCACTGTGGTGAGCACGCCGCTGAGGTCGATGTAGTCGTTACCCTCACCCATATCAATTTCGATAGAGGTGAAGCCGGAGAAGGTCTCGCGGTAGTCACCCCACTGAATTTCCACGGTTTCCGCACCTGCGGTGCCCTCAAGGTGCTTGATGACGAAGGTCTCGTTACCGTCGTTAGTATCAATTTCTGCGCGCTTTTCAGCCCTCACCCCGGCATTGACTTGGAGCACCCCAGAGCTATTCACCTCGCCGAGCTTTGGCTCAGGACAGGTGATGTCGAAGCTGAAGAGCAAGAACTCTCCGTAGCGCCATGTCTCGTCGATCTGGAAGAAAAAGAGGTCCACTTTCAAAAACGCTTCAAGGAACAGATACACCTCACCGTGGATGTCGAAGATACAGCGCGGATCAATCTGGGCGTTGGCAATGAGTTCAGAAACGCGCACGCGGCCATCCTCCTCGATGTCATTGAGATCAAACTCCACCGTCACACCGATGCCGCCCTCCACTCCGACTTCCGCAGGGCCAATACTGAGACTGACTCCGGCAAAGATTTCACCCAGCAGGGTCAGTTCGGGACGCTCGTTGCCGTTCTCATCGTAGTCGGCGATGTAGAAGCCGTCGAAGATTTCCAGCACGTCCTTGGCTCCACCTTCAATAAACTTCTGAATGCCGTAGGTATCGAAGCCGAAACCGATATCAATGTAGGCACCGATGGTGCCGCCGAACTGAGCATACAGCGGCGGGAAAATCGGGATCTTTTGCGTGTAAGTAAACTCAAACGCGAAGGTCGGGAGCTGCCACTCGAAGAGGCGGACCGGCTTCCCGACGAAGAGTCCGAAGATTTCGCTCGGGTTTTCCAGCCAAGGCAGTTTAAATCCGTCCATCGCATTCGCGCCATCCACAAATCCGGCCGTCTGCGTCACCTGGGTGCTGCCGGCGGTGGAATCGCTGCCGAGGTTGCCCAGTTCTGCGTTCAGGTCAATTTTGGAGAGGTTGCCCAGCGGGTTGGTGTCATAAGCGCCATCCTCACCGGCGATCATGGAGAAGGCGCCCAGCGGGATGTAAACGGAACCGTTCCCAGTCGGGATGCCGTTGATCAATTCGATCACCATGAGCACATCCTCAATGAAATCCCGGGTCTCCGGGTCGAGATAGCCGAAGCCCTGAGCCAGATCGAGGAACGTAATCGACTTGCCAGCGAGCTGGCTAAGGATGGGCAGATCCATCGTAGCGATGTCAATAATCGGCTGGAGCGGCTGGGTGATCTTCTGCACCTCCTCGAGGATGGGGCCGAGCACATCGGAAATGAATGATCCGAGGTCGAGACGCAGGTTGTTGAACTCAATGACCGGATCGCTCGCGCCTTCGCCCAACGACCACTCCCAGCCGAGATGGAAGTCTGCCAGCAGGCGGGGAAATGCGGCATTGCCGTCGAAGCTCGCGGCTATATCCAGATTGATATCAGCCTCCGCGGAGAGTTCGCCCGCGATGATGTCCTCAAACTCCGCCGAGGTAAGCTCAGACCATGTGAGCTTGCCGTCATCATTCGGATCCATCAGGTCCACAAAGAAGCCGCCCTTGAAGAAGCTCGGGTTTTCAGGATCATCCTTGACGTCGAGACGCAGGAAGAAGAGTTCGCCGCCCGCGTGCAGGCCGGGGATGGTGGCCTCAAAGCCGATCTGCAGCTCGGGATCGTCCATGCCGCCCTCGGTGCCCAGCCAGAAGCCGTCAGACTTATTGAAGCCAAAGACGAGGCGCAGATCGAAGCCGAGTGCGAGCACCACATTCCCATCCACTTCGAGGCCGAAGCCGTCCACGCCGATGTCGAAGTCGATCGGGTTCTGCGTGGTGTCGAGCAGCGCGATGGTCTTCGCAAGGCGCAGGTTCACCTGCAGGCCGTCGTCGCAGTCGAGAGTGACATCCAGATCGTCGAAGGTGGCGTCATTATCGAAGGCTTCACCGGTTTCAAAATCGACGAGCAGGTTGAGCCCTTCGCCGCCGAGCACATTCCAGATGGCCTCTTTAATCGCGTCTTCGATGGCTCCGATAGCGCTGCCATTGGCGGCGGCGATGCGGGTGCGCAGCTCGGCGAGCAGTCCGTTGCGGAAGTCCTCAATGAAGTTCGCCGCGCCGCTCAGGGCATCGCCGATGAGCGGCAGGTTCACGTTCAGTACGATCTCGTTCAGGGCGTTTTGGATGTCTTCCAGCGTGCCGTCCAGACCATCCAGCAGCGGTCCGGCGGCCAGATCAATGATCTCGCAGAGATCCATGTCATCAAACAGCCCGCCGAGATCAGGCGCGGCGACGGTGACTTTGGACAGAGGCACCGACGTCCCGGCTTCACCGGCCAGCGCGAGCGTCATGTCAACGGGCAGCGGATTCGAGTCGATGTGGATGATGATAGCGGCGGCAGTGGTGACGCCGCTGTCGATGCCGATGGTGAGCGTCTTCGAGCCGGCGTTGTAGTTCGTGGAGATCGAGCCGGTGTCGGAGAAGACGACTTTCACCCCGCTCATGCCGGCGGTGACGCCAGCGGGGGTGATGTTGAGCACGAGGTCGTTCGCTTCGCCGCGGAAGTTGAGGTTCGCACGCTCGGCCGTCGTCGTGGTGTAGCGCGCAGTCGTGTCGCCCATGAGCAGGCGCACGAGGTCGGGCACGTCCACGGCGAGCGCGTTGTCCGCGAAGCCGTCGCCGTTGGCATCCAGTGTGGAGAGACCGACCGGCAGTGACTCGTCCGGCGCGTAGAGCGGCAGGATGCCGGTGATGCCGGCGTGGGCGTCGATGGTAAAGCTGTCGAGACTGAGCAGTGAGGAGTCGAAGTAGTGGCGTCCATCTCCGTCGAGGTCTTTGAAGGTGAGGCTAATGATCGCGCTCTCGGTGCTGCCGCCCGCGCCGTCGTAGTCGAAGACCATCTCGCCGTCGCGAATAAAGACTCCGAGCGCGCCAACGGCCGCTTCAAATTCCAGATCGGTCACGCTGACCTTGGCCTTCAGGTCCACCGAGGTCGTGTCGTAGATGAACGGAGTCACCGTCGTCGGGTTCGTGAGGTCGAGGCCAAACTCCAGCTCCACCCCGGCGCTGGCGCTCACATTCAGCATCCCGCTGCCAGACACGTGAAGAACTGAGGACACCGCAGAAAGGAAGCCCTGAACCTGCGGATTGTCGCCGCCCAACCCGGCCAGCAGGTCAGCAAGGTCGAGGTGCAGCGGTAGTTCGTTGGCGTAGGCTGCGGTATAGTCCCAGTGGAACTTCAGGGCATTCGTCCGGATTTTGCCCGTGCCGTCATTGCCTGCCAGCAGGCTGGCGTCCCACTGCCCAGCCAGCGCCGTGTCGATTTCATTGACGATGGTGGCCGCAGTCGTGTTGGCCGGGTCGATTAGGATTGTGATAATCTTCGCCACTTGATCCCACTCCACAGCAGCGTCGTTGCCGCTGATGGTGGAGGAGCCCTTGATGCGGAGGAGGGTGCCGTTCCACTGCGCGCCATTACCGATGTGCTCCACGCGGAATCCGTTGTTCGAGCCGTTGGGGTCAAAATTCACTCGGGAGGCCTCTCCAGCGGTGCCGCTGTGGGTGATGACATCGCTCGCCACACCGTTCGTGTAGTCGATGCCGTTCGTGTCGAAGCTGATCCAGAAATCTTCGGGATCGAGATTGAAGAGGTCCTCGATGGCTTCCTCCATCACGACCAGCATTTCCTGAATGTTGTCCGAGTCGCCCTCGGCCACAGCATCCACCAGATCGGCGAACTGACCGGCGTAATCCACGAGGTCGTGCAGGCTCAGATTGATGAACGGAATCGGTTCATCCAGGAATCCGAAGGCGCTGAAATCATCCAGCGTGTCCACCACCGCCTCAAGCCCGCGGATGATGTCGGTGAAGCTGATTTCCTCGAAGCTGAACCCGCCGCTGAGGCCCACATCCGGGTAGGTGAGGAAGATGCCCTTGTTCGCGGCATCGTTGTTTACGTCGTATGTGTTCTCGTTGTAGTTCAGCTCGGTCAGGATGGGAATCCAGACGCTCAATTCGCCGCCGCTGAGGACCGAGTTGCCGCCAATGACGGCGGAGATGTTGTCGAATCCGGCATAGACCCCACCGGCGAGGTTGAACTCAATATAAGTGCCGATGTCGCCAAAGACGTCCATGAGTTCCGGCATATAGAAGCGGTCATTGCCGGTCGTGGGATCACGGATCCCGACCGTAGCCATCAACGCGTCAGGAGCCTCGAACGGATCGCGGCTTTCGACCTTCCCGCCGTTCACTGTCAGTTCCAGGAATCCGAAGACGAGCTTGCCGGTGATCTCACCCGGAGTGGTGATCTCAAGGGTGGCGCTCAGGTTAACATCTTCCAGGAAGAAACCCTTCATCGGGGCATTGGCCACGCTCTCAAAGAAACCGCTGGGGTATGCCGCGATGGGGTTTTCGATGGTATCGCCAAAGCCCAGCTCCGTCGCGAAGGTATCGTATTGATCGACGGTCAGGCGGATTTGGGTGACGAAACCAGTCTGGTTGTCGAGGATGGAGTCGCCGTCCCAGTCGAGTTCATCCACGTCCAGATTTCCGTCGCCGTCGTCGTCCTCACCGGCGTCCAGATAGCCATTGAGGTTGGTGTCTTCTGCAGAGTCGCGTTTCTCGTCAAAATCGAGGTCCTCATTGACGCCAGAGAGCACCAGCACCGTGCCCGCAGCCTGGAAGCGGACAAACTGGAGCAGGTCCGTGGCCACTCCGCCCGGAGGGGTGAAGTCTGCGGCGGCGCTGAGGGCGGCGTTCATGTCATCAGCCAGATGGGCCAGCGTCGTGTTTGTGGTCGTCTCAGATTTGTTCAGCGTGACATCGATGGGCGCCGAGCTGTTGTTCAGGAAGAGCTTAAATTTGGCGGTCTGCGTGATCCTGCCATTACTTGGAGCCGGAATGAACTGGCTGCTGAAGATCCGCGGGATATCCGAGGGATTCAGGTCCAGACCGAGGCTAAAATTGAAGTTCAGCGCCGGGGTGAAGTCCATCTGGCCGCTCAGCGTGGCGTTGCCGAGAGGCCCGATTTCGGCTTCCCAGTCAAAGTCCACGCTGTAGGTGGAGCCCGTCAGAGGCAGATTCACGGGGAAAATGTAGAGCTTTTGCTTCTCGTCGTATTCGATGGGGGTGGGGAGGTTGAGAATATCACTAAGCTCCTCAGGGAAATCCTCCAGCAGATAGCGGCTGATTGTCTGGCTGTTCACCGTGACCGGGAAGCCTGTAGGCCCGCCGGAAACAGAAGGCGTACCCAGATTGATGAACGATCCCGCCCCAAGAGTGATGGAGAAGCCCGTGGTGCCCGCTTTGATTTCCGCCTCGGTGAAAGCGATGGAAAGAACGCCATCGCGATTCATCCGCGCATCCAGACGGGCGGAAAGTCCGACCGCGGCGATGCCGGCATCCAGCGCCGCTTCGATTCCCGCCCACCCGGCCGAGTAGAGGCCATTGAACGAAATATTATAAACCGTAGGACTGTTGGCGAAGGTCACGGAGAACGACCCATTATAAGACCCGCCGCCCGGCAGCGTGGGCACAGGCAGCGCCAGCGCCACCTCTGTGCTCACCAGCTTGCTGTAGAACAAGTCCACAAATCCCTGCACCCAGTCCACGGCCTCGCCCAGCGTAGTGCCGTCAGTGAAAGGAATCTCGACATCGAAGAGGCTGCTGTTGCCCAGCAGGTTGAACCAGTTACCAAGACGCTGGAGGAAGGTCAAAATCTCCTCCGGGCTGGGGTTGGCGAAGTCAAAATTGGTCCCCAAACCGAGGTTTGTCCAATAGGTCCCGGGGACAAATGTGCCGTCGGGCAGGAGGTGGAAGATTTCCTCAGGA
Organism: Akkermansia muciniphila; assembly: GCA_945861415.1. Classification (GTDB taxonomy): domain Bacteria; phylum Verrucomicrobiota; class Verrucomicrobiia; order Verrucomicrobiales; family V1-33; genus V1-33. Next base: position 12,906 of record CAMAUV010000021.1, read on the forward strand.
ATGCCGCCCTTGGTGTAGAAGTAGAGATTTCCGGCGGTTTCCTCGATCGTGAAGTTCACCGGAATGGTCAGCGTGCCCACTCCCACACTGCCGTTCACACAGATGCGGAGGTAGTCGGTTTCCGTCAGATTGAACGAGAAAGCCGAGGCGTCAGGAGCCGTCCAGGAATAGCTGGCGGCCGAAAGCGTGGTGTTGATCTCCAGTTCGATCGTTCCGCTCACATTCACAAAGCCAGTCTGGAATTGCAGGCTCGCCACCCCGGCCAAACCGGCGCTAGTGATGACAAAGGCCCCGCTCCCGTTGTGGAATGTCACCAGTTCCGCACCGCCGAGGTTGAAGCCCATGGTCACATCCTCAGCAGCGATCCGGACGATCTTGCCGCTGCCCGGATTGAACAGTTCAAAGCTCAGATTGCCGCTGAAGTCCGCGAAGTTCAGCAGGTTCACCGTTACGGCACCGCTGATCCCGACGTAGTTGTGGTAGTAGCTGCCGGTGAACTCCAGCTCCACGTCCTCCGTTGAGGAAACACTCACCGTTTCATTCACATCCGCGCCGGTCGTGTTGATGCGGAATACCATGTTCTCCGCAACCACGCTGGTCAGGAAGTTCGCCGCGTCGCCCAGCACGAAGGAGTCCATCGTCGCCTCCCCGGCAAAACCGGAAGACTTCAGAACGAATGCCCCTTCCCCGTCCAGCGCCACGATCGCGATGCCTACCGCCGCCAGCGTCACGTCCACGTCCGTCGCGCCGATCTTAATAAACTCGGGCTGGTGGGTCGTGGCATCGGTCTTTTGTTCAAACCCAAAATCCCCCGTGACCGTCACCGAGCCAATCCCACCGCCCACAGACAGTGCGATGCCCACATTGTTGCCGGTAATTTTCAGATACGGGCCTTCAGGCACATTCACCGTCCGGGTCACCCCGGCGAGTGTGTACGATTCGTTCACTGCTTCGTCCGTCGTATTGATCGCCAGCGAGAAAGAGCCAGTCACCGTCAGCCCTGTGATAAACGGCAGGAATTCCGTCACGGTCCCGGTCGCCGAACCCGCCACGCCGTCATCGGAGAAAATGAAGTAGCCGCTGCCACCGGTGAGCTGCATGAGCGTTGTGCCGCCCTGTTTCAGACTCACGGCAACTCCCGTCGCAGCCACGCTCACGACCTCATCACCGTCCGCGGTAGTCTTTTGCTCGTAGGAGAAATTGCCCGTCACCGCGCTGTCGAGGATCGTCAGAGTCGTAGCCGTGGTGTCCAGACGCAGGTATGGACCCGATGGCGCGGAAATGCTGACACTTACCCCCATCACATCCACTGTCTCAGAAACCGCCGTGGCGAGCTGGTTGATCGTCAGCGTACCTGTACCGGACGCCGCCGCGATCCCAAACACATCCACCGTGTAGTCGATGGACGCCGTGCCGGCCACCCCGCTATTGGTAATGATCCACGAGCCCGATCCATTGCTCAGGGTCACGAGGTCCGTGGAGAGATCGCCCATTTCAAAATTCACCTCGCTGGCGCTCACCGTGATGACCCGTTCCCCGCCGGTAGAGGTCTCGCGGTTTTCAAAAATGAAATTCCCGGAAACCCCGATGCCGAGAATTTCCATCACCGCATCCTCACCAGTCACCCGCAGGTAGGACCCCGCAGGCACATCCAGATCAATCGTCTCCCCATCCACGGAGAAACTCGTCGCCACCGCCGAGCCCGTCGTATTGAAGGTCACCCCAAACGTTCCGGTGATGTCCACGACCGGAATCGTCTCGCTGAATGTCCCCTCCAGCGTGCCCGCCACTCCGGCGCTGGAAATCAGCAATCCCCCCTGCCCTTCCGTGATGCTGATCAGATCGTTCGTGCCATCCGTGAATTCAAAATTCACCTCGCTCATCGCCACCTTCACTATCACCGCCGAACTCCGTTCAAAGACGAAGTTGCCCAGAAGCGTGAACGTTGGGTTAATCGTAAAACCAAGTCCCGTGCCATCACCCTCGATGCGGACATACGGCCCGGCTGGCAGCGTCACCAGATCACCATTATATAATACGTCGGCCGCCGTATTCCCTGTGTTCAATTCCAGATGCCATGTCCCGCCAGTGAGGGTGAGGTTGGGAAGAGCCGGGCCATTCGCCAAAGTCAGATCCGCCTTACCGGCCAGGGAGTCGTCCCCAAGGCTGAGGGAGACACTGCCAGTCATGTCCACGATCCGCGTGCCGTCGACAGAAAGCTGAAGCTGAGTGATGTCCACCAGGAGGAAAGTGTCCACCCCGTCAGTGCGAATATTAAAATTCCCCTGAATTGCCGGCAGACTGATCAGCGCCCCGGAGAAGTTTAGCGTGGCCCCGCCGAAGTAGAGGTCAAACTCGGGTGCGGTATTAAAGAGGTCGCTGCCGTTGATCTGCAGGCGACCATTCACACCAGCGCTCAGGGTGGCTCCGACGAACAGGTTGATGGAGGTGGTCGCGGCCAGTTGCAGATCGACATTGATCGAGGCGGTCGGCGTCCATGTGAAATTCGAGATCACCGACGAAGACCCGTCGCCCAACCCGGTCAGGGTGCTTAGGTAGATCTTCCCGCCGCTTAGGATGCCGGCATTGGGCGTCAGCGAAATGCAGGCGTCGAGGGAAACAGTCCCGCTGGCCGTGATTCCTGCGCTCATGGGAGCATTAAAATTCAGTGTGAGACTTGGGGAGGCGGTGAGGTTGGCGCAGGCTTTGAATTCCTCCAGCCCGACATAATAACCAGTGCCATCTTTACCGAATGAGAAGTCCAAGTCGAAGCGCGTCGTCAAAGTCCCCGCCGCACCCGTCACCACTGTGCCTCCAAAAGCCACGTCGTCCCCAAGGTTATAATTAAAACCGGATGATTTTTCAAAGTAGATATCAACGTCCCATTTGACCGGGTCCGTAATGGCTGCACCGAAAGTGGCGAGCACTCCCTCCACGTGCATGGTGTATCCGAGCACCACCTGGCCCTCAAAATCTTCAATCCAATCCGTGACGTCCGCCACGCTGAGGATCTCGCTGAGATCATTTAATTTGTCCAGGAACACCAGTTGAATGGCCTTACCCATGTCCAGCAGATTGCCCACATTGTCACCGATGAATGGAAGATTTTCCGCAAAATCACCAGCGGCATCCAGCACATCCCCGACATCACTCAGCTTGTCGATCAAGTTTTCGATGTTGGTCTTGATGGGATTGTAATCCGGCGTGTCGACGACCGTGAGGACCAGGTTGCTGGCATTATAAGTAATGGTGAATGCCCGGTCGCTGCCAATCGCGGCGGTGCCGAGGTAGTTCTCAAATTCACCTGACCGGCTGCCCCAAGTCATCACCGTAAAGGTGGCCCCCACCGCCGGAACGTATCCACCCAACAGAGTGATGCGCATCCGTGAACTTCCTCCCATAGTTGCCAGCCCGCTTACATTTAGCTGGTCATGCCCATTTACTACACCTGCGCTTCCGGTGCCCGCGATTTCAATTTCCAGTTCTCCACTGGTAGCAGTATAAGTAGCGACGTTTTGGATGCCGGGAGAGTTCCCTGGACTCACTTTGCCGCCTTGAACGACGAGATTAAAATCCGCTGTCCAACTTCCCTTGAGAGTTTCTCCCTCGCGGATAATCAGTTGGTTGCCATAGCCTTGCAAATATTGTGACGTGAGTGAAATAACAGAGCCCCCATCCACATCGAGACCGATGTTCATTCCTGCTGGCGGCGGATTCGCCGCAGTGAGGGTCTCTGTCAGACGCTGCGGAGTGGTGTTCGCCAACTCCGGATCTACAGTATATATCCCCAAATATTCTGACTCGCCCTGCCCTGCACTTGTCGCCCCAGTTTCCACTGACTGCACCTGAACTCCAGCGACCGCAGCCAGTGTTTGCGCCCCAGTGTCAGCATAATGCAAGCAACTATTATTTTGCGTAATAACATCAGGGTCCTCCTCTTTCTCAGGAAGGATCCCAACGTCGGCAGAATGTTCTTCTTCATCTGCGGCAAAAGTAACCTCGACCTCAAAGTCTCCATAGATCGAATCATGCGCGCGGGTGTCTAACGAGCCGCGGGTTGTATCCTCCACTTCCACAACAGTCTCAATCCGGGAGCAGGGGTCCTCCCGATCCTGCCCAATTGAACCCAACCCAAAACCGTCCGCGGAAAGCAGAAGTCTCTGCTCCAGCGACTCAAGGTCGTACAGGCGTTGGTTGAAAATAGGCACGATAACAAAAATACTCCTTGAGAATAGCGACCATTGGCCCACTCGTCAAAAAACTTCAACACAAATTCGAAACGCTTTAGGTCGCAGAGTCGAACGTAACTTCATACTTCCAAGGTCTAAAATGCATATTCACCAAATTACTGTATATAATCCTAAGAACATCCCTCACGACAGAAAAAAAGTCACCCAAATCCGCAAGCCTCAGACCAACCGCCAAGCCAGTAGTGATTTTAATTATCGTCATTTCCATAATTAATAGGCGTCACGATTTTGGCGTAGGCCGAGGCTTTCGTATTCTGCAATTGATTTGATTTCGATATCAATTTTTATAATTCCTGCGCAGATCCTTATTCGCCTCTCTGCAGGTCGGCGATCCTTTAGGACAAGGTGAAACCTGAGTGGCCACTACAAAGCTAGAGGAGTTTGCCTCCTCAGAGTTTGACTGCGGCTTCAGGGTTTTTCTTAAACTGCCGGGGCGTCATACCGGTCTGAAGGCGGAACCATCGAGAGAAGTAATTGCTGTCTGGTATGCCAGTGCGCTTGGCGACTTCGCTCATTTTGAGGCCCCGGCGAATGAGAAGCTGAGCACGCTGGATGCGGAATTTGGAGCGAAGTTGGCCGAGAGTAAATCCACTTTCGGCTTTTAGCTTTCGATTGAGGGCAGTGAGCTCATAGCCAGCCCGTTTGGCCATATCCTCAAGGCTGATGTCCGAGTCGTTCATGCGCTCAAGAAGGCGCTCTGCAAAATGGGTGAGCACTTTATTCTGGCGGTCACCGAAACGGTTAAAAGGCTTTAACCATCCGGCGGCAAGGAGGGCGCGGTCAAGGATGGCGGCGACAATGGAGACCACAGCCAGCATGTTTTCCCGCTGATCAGGAAGTCGTAATCCGCAGAGCCGGGACACCGCGCTGCGGACTTTGGTGAGTTCCGCCTGAGCGAGGAGGGAGACGGGGTGCGCCGTGGCGCGGGTGACCTCCAAGTCGAGATCAATGACTAGAATCAGCGGGGAGACCCCCATTTGCCGGGAGTATGCGTGGGACTCGCCCGCGGGCACATAAATGACGCTACCAGGCCGGCAGTCATAGCTGCGGGTGCTCATTTGCTGCTTTCCGCGCCCGGCAAGGTAGATCAGAATCTGCCCGTGGTCATGCGTATGGGTGGTCCAGACGACCTCGGGCATTTGCTGATTGAGGCGCAGGCGATGGACCCTGAGCGAAGGCAGGCTCAGACCAAGGTGTTGCAACTGGAGCGGACGGTAATTTTTCATGCGCTGCATATATTTGCCGGTGCGACAATTGAAAGTTACGTTCAGGCAGCAATCCCGACACCGCCAGCGCGTATCGCCCTCATAATTCATGTTCAATGTCCGCCAGAAATTCGAGGATCAGTGGCGCCGCGCCAAACAGCACCTGATGCTGGTGCTACTTTGCGCGGGTGTAGTGTGGGGGGTATTTATAATCGACTGGGCGATCCCTGACTCGCTGCTGGACCTGAGGCAGTGGGGCATCCGCGCGCGGACATGGAGCGGCATTGCCTCCATCGCGGTGGCACCGTTCATTCACGTCAATCTGTGGCATCTGATGACGAACACACTGCCCTTTGTGACTCTGGGCTGGATCACTGTGATGAGCGGGCGCCCCCTTTTCTTGAAGGTTTGTCTGGTGGGCGGGCTCAGCAGCGGACTGGGAGCATGGTGTTTCGGGCAGGTCGGCCCGCCACATGAGGGTGCGAGCGGGGTGGTGTTTGGATTGCTGGGCTTCCTGCTGACAAGAGGCTGGTTCGCGCGGCGACTGGCCTGGACGCTAACTTCTATGGGGGTGGGTCTGTTTTACTTCGGCACTGTAGTTCGCCTGCTTCGGGCAGACGACGGGATTTCGTGGTCCAGTCACTTCTGGGGGTTTGCCGGGGGGGCGGCGCTGGCGTGGCGGCTCTACGGCCGACAGTCGGCCGCAGCTGTGACGAAGCGGGACACGAAGGTCTAACGGAATCCGCCAGACCGTAGCGCAGTCCCCTTGCAGGAATGGGAGCGGGATGCGAATCGCAGACAGCCGCATTCAGTTTGGCGCTTCGACCCGATGCACCTACCACCGCCAGAAGAACCCTTCGCCATCTCCTCCACGGAGGGGGGCAGTCTTCATAGCGGCGTGTTGAGGAAGCGCTACGGGCGGGTTAGCAGGCTGCTGCGGCGCATCAGCGGCAAAGCCACGCAGCAGCAGCTGATGCCGGTACTCATTCAGGTCTACGCGGGATTCGCCAAGCTGGATGGAGTGGCCAACGTGGACGAGATCGAGAGCAGCCTTGGGTTCGTGCGTTATGACTATCCGGAGACGCTCTACAGTGAAATGCAGTCACTCTACCGCAAGGCACTGGGCGAGCCCCAGGATTTGCAGGCCATTGCCGCAAGGCTCAAAGGCATGCTTAACCACGATGAGAAGATCCAACTAGCGGTTCAGCTCTACGTCCTCATCACGCGGTCCAGTAAGCCAGCGGAGGAACTGGAGGCGTTTCAGAAATTCATGGCGGCGCTGGGTATGGCGGACGAGGTTAAAGATATTGTGGATCAGCTCAGTGACGAGGACGCAGAAGCCGCGGAACCGGGCCACGTGCTGGAGTGGCTGGACATCGGCGGCATGGCACCGGCGCATTTCGTGCTGGACCATTTACCCGGGCCGCATTCCCTCACGGTTTTCCGTTTTCAAAACTTGCTGCTGCTGAAACGCACGGGCACTGCGCAAGTCATCGCGCGTGGCCGCCGGCTTGGGCGCGGCGAATTTCTGCGGCTTTATGAAGGGCAGCGGGTGGTGGTCGGCGAGCACGTGTTATATTACCAAGACCTTGTCTTTTACCTCAATGCGCGAAAGGGGGTGGGCGGCACGCAAATATTTTTGGGTCTGACAAACGGCGATGCGCCGTTTGCCGAGCGCGAGCGCTCCCGGCAAAGTGTGCTGCGCATTCAGTTCGGCCTTACGGTGCAGGTAGAGGCACTACGGCCGTCCCGTCTGCTTCTCGGTGGACGCCAACTAACACCGGGAATGCCACAAACCGCGCCGCTCTCCCAGCGTCTAATGTTCCCGGACGGCACCTCTCTTTCGCTGTCGGAAATGCGCCGCCGGGCGAGGGAAATGGGGGGCCGCTTTGCCTTGAATCCAGAGCGCACTGACTATCTGATTTCCAACAATCCAAGTCTGCTGCGGCGCGGCGATATTCTCCTCTCCCCTGCCCTGCGCAGCGAAATCCTCCTACGCATCATCTGCGATTACGATGAAAAACGAGGGGAACTGGAGGTGCTGACATCCCCCAAGCCCCTGCTGGTGGAGCGCCAACCGGTGAAGGAAAAAGAAAAAGTAGCGCTGAGCGATGGCGCGGTGATTTTTCTTGGCGAAGGCCAGCATCTCCGCTGCCGCTTTTCGGATGGGATCATCGAAGAGGAGCGCAACATCATCCGCCAACTGGAAGTGCGGGATGTTTCACATTCATTTGCCCGGGACACACCGGCAGTGGACGGACTTAACTTTACGGTGCGGCGGGGCGAAATGATCTGCGTGCTGGGTCCCAGCGGCAGCGGAAAGAGCAGTCTGCTGAGAATTCTGGCCGGCCACCTTAGGCCCGCCGCGGGCAAGGTGCTAATGAACGGGAAGCCGCTTTATGAGTCGCTCAACCGGCTGGCTCCCTTCATCAGTTACATTCCTCACGAAGACGCGTTCGATCCACTGCTGACTGTGGAGGAGAATCTTAGCTGTGCCGCGCGGATGCGCTCACCGCAGTTGAAGGCGCGGGACATCAAAAGCCGGGTGAATGCAAAACTCATCGAACTGGGACTCAATGAGCGCCGACATTCCCCGGCGGGCCTTCAGGAGCAAAAGACCCTGAGTAGCGGAGAGCGCAAGCGGCTGAATATTGGACTCGACATGATCACGCCTGCAGATGTGTTCCTCTTTGACGAGCCCACCAGCGGCCTCTCGTCCAAAGACTCCGAGCACGTGCTGGAAATCATCCGTGGGCTCGCGCACAACAAGATTGTATTTGTGAGCATTCATCAGCCGAGCGCGCGGCTATTCCACATGTTTCACAAGGCCATCCTACTCGATAACGGGGGCAAGATGGTATTCTTCGGGCGGCCGCAGGAGATGCTGGATTACTTCCGTGACGCATGGGAGGAGCAACTAGCGAAACCGGCTCGCGAAGGGGGCACGCATCTGCCGATGCCTGACGTGCACCAGCCGGAGTTTCTCTTTGATGTGCTGGAGACGCCGCTACGGGACCTCAGCGGCGACGTGCTTCATGAGGAGGACGCCCGTGGACACATGGCGCCTGCCCGGAGATTTCCCCCGGAGTTCTGGCGGGACCGTTACCAAACCTACGCCGTAATTAACGAGGTTAAGGAAGCCAGCCTCGGAAGCGCTGCGGAAAGCGGCGGCACAAGCACGCTTCCCGTAGCGGACGACTCTCCCGTGAAACCCCCGCCCCGCGAGCGCGGGGTCCGCTTCGGTGTGATGCTGCGCCGGGCATTTCTCAGCCGGATGCGAAACCGCGCCAATACTGCCACCACGCTGCTGGAGGCTCCGTTGCTCGCCGTGCTCATCGCGATGGTGCTTCGCTGGTCAGAAGACGGAACCTACACCTTCGCCTCCGCGTTCCACATCCCCACCTACCTCTTTCTCTCCCTTGTTGTGGCCATGTTTCTCGGTCTCACCAACAGTGCAGATGAGATTATCCGGGACCGCGTGCTCCTGCAGAGGGAGCGGAACTACAGCAAAAATGTCGGCGGCTATATTCTCAGCAAGATGCTGGCTCTTGGCACGGTCTGCCTTCTTCAGAGCGTGATCTATGTCCTGATCGGCAATTCGATTCTCGAGGTGCGAGAAATGTTCTTCATCTACACCGGTTGGATGTTTCTCACAGCGCTTTGCGGTGTATCTATCGGGCTCTTCATCAGCAGCATTGTGCGGGATGCCAAGACGGCACTTAATATCATTCCGCTGGTGCTCATCCCACAGATCATCCTTGGCGGTGCGCTGATTAAGTACGAGGAAATGAACCGGAATCTCGACTTTGTGCACTTGATCAAAAAGTGGTCCGGCAGTAAGGAGGAGAGCGGGTCTGACAAACTGAGCGAGCTCCGCGTGCCCCTGATCGGAAATCTAATGCCGCTTAGGTGGTCCTATGAAAGCACTATCATCTCACAGGCCACCCTCAATCCGCTGACAAGCACTCAGGATGCTCTGAACGCCCGATTGCGGGAACTTCTGAAGCCGGCGGAAGCGGAGAAAGTAAAAAAACTGACTCCCGCCGAGGAGACTGCTGTGCGCGCCTGCAAGGAGGCCCTGCCCTTCATCTCGGGCCTAGAGGACAACTCCGCAGGGCAGCTTAACCGCGACATTCAGCGCATTATGATTGAAGTTATGAGCGGGACTTTTGACCCGGCCAACTACGAGGTCCCAGATGCAGACCGGACGCTCACAGCCGAGCAGGTTTTTGAGAATCAGAAAGTCCATGATCTTTTCAGCAAGGCCGAGATGGTGCGCACTGACAGCCGCCGCACAAGACCTCCCAATGTTTTCTTCGGCCGGAAGAAGGAATACTGGCTGGAGTTTGAACTTTTTGGCCGGAAATGGGTGCCCATAGATGCCAAGGTTAAGACGCTGGAGTTGAACTTCATTGTTCTGGTCGGCTGGATTCTGATACCGCTGGTGCTGCTCTATTTGGTGCTGCGGCGGCAGTTAGGGCGGGTCTGAAAGGCCGTTTCGGACTTTGTAGAAATTCGGGATTACTCCGTTGACGCCCCTTACCCGGGCTTTAGACTTTGAATCCATATGCGTTCAATCATAATTGCAGCAGCTACCGTGCTGGCTTCCGCCGGCGTAACTATGTCCCAAGATAATGCGAAGAAGGAGGATCCAGCGACGGCCAAGGCCGCCGCGCCCGCCTCGACTCCTCAGAATACAGGATACGCCATCGGCACTTTCTTCGCCCGCCAAATCAAGCAGGCAGGTTTCAAGGTGGACTCCGCCGAGGTAGCCAAAGGCTTCAGCGATGTCATGGAGGGCAAGGAGCCAAAGTTCACCGAAGAGCAAATTCAGCAGATCATGCAGGCCGCGCAGGCGGAGTCCAGCAAGAACCGCGATGCAGAATCCGCCGGTGCCGCCGATAAGAACAAGAAGGAAGGCGCGGATTTCCTAGCCAAAAATGGCAAGGAGGAAGGCGTGGTCACCACGAAGAGCGGCCTTCAGTATAAAGTCATGCAGAAGGGTGACGGCGCCAAGCCGGCAGCTACGGACACCGTCAAGGTGCACTACCACGGCACTTTACTTGACGGCAAAGTGTTCGACAGTTCCGTAAAGCGAGGAGAACCCATTAGCTTTCCTCTCGACGGCGTGATTAAGGGTTGGACTGAAGGCGTGCAACTCATGAGCGTAGGCTCAAAGTTCAAGTTCTTCATCCCTTCCGATCTCGCCTATGGTGACCGCGGAGCAGGCGGCGACATCGGGCCCGGCGCGACCCTCATGTTTGAGGTCGAACTCCTCGCCATTGAGAAGAAGTAATTTTTTCCCACTAGGGTTTCACATAAGCACCGCGCGGTGGACCACAGTCTGCCGCGCGGTTTTTTTGCGGAACGCAGCAGCGCTTTTTATTGCGTCCCCCACCCCGGCCAAGGCGTCTAGAATGCGAGGTCGTGGCCAAACACTGCGTCTTCGCGTAAATCCTGCGAACGGCTGGCGACCGGAATGAGCAGCGGCTCAGCAGCGTTCCGTATCAGTTCCGCGCACTTAATTTCCCATGCGTGCAGAGCGTTACGAACAAAGCGGGATAAGTGTTGGCGCTGCATCAAGGCCAGCGACACATCCATGTCCACCGCGTCAATCTCATCAATAATCGCCTCCTTCACGCACGGTAGATGAACTTCAGCAGCACCGATCTGGGTAAAAAACTTCTGCGCCGCACTTCCCTGATAGACCATCGGTTCGTCCGCCAGAAGGGAAAGATGCACGACCAAAATCTCCGCGCACTTGTTCCAGACCCTTGCGCGCTCTATGGCCTCGTGCAGAACAATGGCGTCGTCGCAGACCGGAAGCACCACAGTCACACCGCACTCGATTTCATCCAAGGCCTCATCAAGACGGGGACGGAAAAAATGTTTTTCAAAATTGATTGCGGCGCCTGTGCTTACATCGGCGACAACCACATCCGTGTGATCGACGCAGTCCACCATTTCTTGGGGCGTGAATCCCTCCTCCGCATCAAGCAAACGAGTCGCAACGGGAAGTTCCTGCTCGGGCGAAGTCATAACCATCGTGTGGCGAGTACCTTTCCGCTGGAGGATTCCATGAATGAGTGCGGCAACTGCTGACTTTCCGCAGGCATCAGCGTCGTTGGTAATAAGGATCAGTTTTTTCATAGCGGCTATAGTGACGCGGCTCATTACAGTGGCTGCAAACATTTTGCAAGAAATTCTTTAGCTTTCCATTAATTTTTATAAACTTTGGATATAATGGAATGAAAGAGAGTTCTACTATAGGTTGGAATCTACGGTCGCCGACGCTCAAACCACTCGCAGCGACTGCCGCGGCAGTTGCCGTCAGCAGAGAGTGAAGGTGCACTTTGACATGAACTAGTGAGGTTGTGAAAATTACCTAAATTTCCCTAGAATTTCAATTATCTTAAGTATTATGAGGGACTCCCATCGTTTTCTAAAATCCCATCCATATAGAATAAATGCTGCTTCAAGGAACGCACATCGCCCTCGCCAAAGGCGGCCCGGGTTCTGAACGAGAAGTCTCCATGGCTACCGGGAAAGGAGTGGCCGAAGCGCTGGCAAGTCTCGGTGCGGTGATCACCGAACTGGATGTGAAAGATGCAAACTTCACCCTCCCGGACGGTGTGGTGGCAGTTTTTAACGTAATCCACGGCACTTTCGGAGAGGATGGACAACTACAGCACATCCTTGAGGCCAGGGGCATCCCATACACCGGAGCGGGATCGACCAGCAGCGAGCTGGCGTTCGACAAGGCCCGGAGCAAAGCGCGCTTCATTGAGCACCATGTGCCCACCGCAGTTTATCAGTTGCTGCCGCTTGAGACCGCCACTGCAGTGGATGTCACCATCCCGCTGCCACTGGTGATGAAGCCGCTGCGAGAAGGCTCCAGTGTTGGTGTGCATATCATCCGGAATGTAGCGGGCATTGCGCCGGCCATCGCGGACCTTAAGCGCTTTGGCGGCGAGGCGTTAGTAGAGCCTTTCATTTCCGGCAAGGAATTGACCGTCGGTATTCTCGGGGACCAGGTGCTACCCATCGTCCACATCCTGCCGCGCGATGGGTTTTACGACATGACGAATAAGTATCCGTGGCTCTCCGGAAAAGGCGGCTGCGACTACTTCTGCCCCGCAGATTTGAGCCCGGAGGTGACCAAAGCAGTGCAAGACGCGGCTCTCGCAGCGCACCGCTCCCTAGGCGTGGAGGTTTACAGCCGTGTGGATATACTCCTAGACGAAATAGAGCAACCGTTTGTCCTCGAAGTGAACACGATCCCGGGAATGACGGCCACAAGCCTGCTCCCTAAGGCTGCACGCGCTGCGGGCATCATGTATCCGGAACTGTGCGCGCGAATTCTACAACTTTCTTTGCAAACACCGCGCGCCCAAGCCTGAAGAAACAACTACACATGAACTGGTGGCCTTTTGAAAATACTAAACGCCGGCGCCCCCGGCAAAACACCCGCTTCCGTCACCGGACCGGCGAGCGGGACAGCAAACTGGCGGTGAAAGTCCAGCGCTCCCGGAGGGAAATTCGCCAAGTGCATGAACAGCGGTTCCGCAAACTCCTGACGTGGTCCGTGACAGGGGCGCTGCTATTAGGAGCCGTGTTTTGGGTCCATGCACAATGGCTACGCGTCTTCCATCTGAACCCTGAATTCGCCGTAGGTGATTTTGAATTCAAAACAAACGGTGGCCTCACATGGAAGCAGGCCGCCGCCACCGCCGGATTGCGCAAGGATATGAATCTCATGGAAGCCGACCTTGCAGCCATCAGGGAGAAACTACTCAACCTTCCCCGTGTTAAGGCGGTGAGCATCGAACGCCGGCTCCCCGGACGCCTTGCCATAGAAATCGGCGAGCGCCTGCCGGTAGCCGGACTCACCAGCCGCGCCAACAGTCTCGGGCGCGAAAAACGCATATTTCTCGATGGCACGGGAGTGGCCTTTAAGTGCGAAGAATACCTTCGGCAGTATGCGGCCCTTCCGGTGATTGACGACTCTTCCATGTCATTCGTGAACTTTGGGCAAGAAGTTGAATCTCCTGCCACCGTGGCAGCTCTTGAGTTGCTGGAGAAATTTCACAGCCGCGGCATGACCTCAGCCTTTACCGTCAGCACAATCTACGCCCCCAACGAATGGACGCTAAATGTGGAGGCGGCATCCGGAACCGTTTATACTTTCAATACCCAGCGCCTCGACTCCCAGCTGGACCGACTCGCCTTTATCCTCGGAAAAACGACGGAACGGGGCATCGCGCTGAGCTCCGTCAACCTTCAGATGAAGCGCAACGTGCCAGTGGTCTATGACAACCGCACAACCGCTGCTGCCCCGGTTTCCGAACCCGCTAAAGCAGTTCCGCTCCGGCCTGCGCCCGCACGCACTCAGCGGGTGTCAGCTCCCGCGGCCGCACCGGTCCGCACGGTGCCAGCATCTCCACGCGAGAAGAAAGACATCAAGCTTATAACCCGCGGCGGGACCTGATCAGAACATCTCTACGCAATACTGCTCGCGCAGTCCCCTGCCCTGCACGCGGACCCAGAAGATTCCCCGGCGGCCAAGGAATTTGGGATCGAGCTCAAAATTAATCGTGTTATCGTATTGATGCGTGTAGCCAATTTCAACTTCCTTGCCTTTCGGGTCCTCGCCCCACGGAATGCTTTGGACCGGGCGCGTGAGCATTTTCCACATCCGCACTTTTGTTTCCGGCGGCAGGGAATCCGGAGAGTAAAAGCTCCACGAATTTCCGCGGAAATACTCTAGCGGAAAAAGCCCGCGGCCAGGCCACGTCCAAAAATCACGTGCCTTGGCTCCGCCACTGTTCATGCACCACATGGCAGAGAATTTTCCCTCGCGGCCAAAGCCGGCATTTTGCATCGGAGGATTGAGGCACCAGCGCCGGTGCCCGCGCACCGCACGGTTGTTGTTGCCCCCGTCATCAATGTAGCCGTTCACGGTGCTGGCCATATCTCCGAGACCCATACTAAGGTTGCACTTATCTGTGCTGTGGCCAAGGCTGTGACTGATCGTCCCGGCTTTGGCACACGCCTCTGAGGCATCCTGAGCGCCTTCGTTCATGGGCGCCTCCGTTCCCACATGGAACGGAACGCCGGCCAGATAGCGGTGTGCATTGAGCCGACAGATGGCCTCCCAAACTTCTTTGTTGCCTAGGCTCTTTGGTTTATCTAGGACAAGAATCTGGCGGAGGGTGCTGCGAATTTCCTCCTTTGTCCGCGGGTAGAGTTTTCCCTTTTTAGGCTCGCCGACAATATCGTCCTGAGTGACACCATCGCCCCCTGCCGCCGCGGTCGGAGTGTTGCCTCCCGGCACCGGAATCGGAACAGGCTTCGGACGGGACGCTGGCGGAGGTCCCGTGGTGTCGCTGCCCCCCTTCTGCACCCGGACCACATACTGTTCGTCGAGCGGCAGCAGTTCCTCCCGTGGAATTTCCATCACCTTCCCGTCTTTTTTCTTAATAGTGACGGTGGCGTCAGTGGCTTTAACAAAGCTACCCTCAATTTTCTGACCGCGTGCGGTGTTCCAAATACGCGGTGCCTCCCCCGCGACTGCAGAAGAAAAGGCAAAGACGGCGAGGAAGACCAGTGGGTAGCGCATAAGCAAAAGAGGTGTGACTTAACGGCGGAATAGGTATCTGGCACCCATTACTTCGGCAAGCGGATCGGCATTATCAGCGCAGAAGCCGGCATGAAGGTGCCGTGTCCAGCCTTCTGCAAACTGAAACTTTTTCGACTCACGCCCCAGCGTCCGCATGAAGCCCTGCATCGTCGCGAGGTAGCTGTCCATTCCCTGAGACACATCCAACCACTCTTTCTGACTGGCGTGTGCCGCCAGAGCCGCCGTTTTCTGCTCCATTACGGCAGACACATCCACGTAGGCTCCGGGATGAACCCGCCCTCCCAACGGTGAGCCGAGCATATGCGGCATACAATGATAAACAGTTACCGGCCCGCCCGCCCCGCGCACCGGAGGCGTAGAGCGGAAGTGGGGAATCGCCAATGAAAACGCCGCCGTCACTGCCACCCGGCAAGTCTCCGTGTGATCCTCCATATAGTCCTGCGGAGGGTGAGTCAGCACCACGGAGGGGTTCACCCTACGCACTACGGACGACACCTTTCTCAGCAGCGGGACGGAATAGACGACTTCGAGATCATCACAGAACGGCGCGTGCCATGTCGCTCCGAGAATTTTCGCCGCCGCCTTTGCCTCGCGCAAACGCAGTGCCCGCGTTAACGCCGGATTCATGACCGCACTGCCAAGAGAACCGTTGGCCACATTCAGATAATGGATCTTCCAGCCCGCTTCACGCAAAAGCAGGAGTGTCCCGGCCATCCAGATTTCGATGTCATCAGGATGGGCAGCGATGGCGAGAGCAGTGCGGTTCATCTGGTGCGCAGAATTCCCAGACTGGCTCACGGTGCAATGGACATTCAGTCTTCAATAAAAAAGCCCGGCACCACTGGAGCAGTGCCGGGCTGAAAAAAACTTTACGGAAGCCTACAGGCCCTTTTTAATTGCGCTGGAAGCCACGAAGCGTACGGTCTTGGAAGCTTTGATGGTCATAGCGGCGCCTGTCTTCGGGTTGCGGCCTTTGCGGGACTTACGGGAAGCCACTTTGAAGGTGCCGAAGCCGATCACTTGGACCAGTTTGTCTTTCTTCACGCCTTTCACGATAGACTCAAGCACGGCGCCGACAGCTTCGCCGGCGGCCTTTTTGGTGGTGTCTTTGCCAAGTGCTTTCTGCACTGCTCCAATTAGTTCAGCTTTGTTCATGTTAGTATGGATTTTTAGGTTGAGTTGTTGGTCCGCGTTGAGGAAGCTCAGCGTCGCGCTCTCCATATAGGATCAAGGCTTTTAGTGTCAAAATCTTTTGCATAGAATTGCTATAAAACTTCTCCATTGGGATAGGCGTTCTTTTTAAAATTTTACCATGCCACCTCCCTCCTTCCTTCTAAAATCCCCCTCCATCGACCCTTCAGCTTTCATCGCTCCCAACGCGACCCTCCTCGGCGACGTCGCCATTGGGGAGCGTGCAAGTATCTGGTACAATGCGGTGCTGCGCGGGGACATCAACAGCATCAGCGTAGGTCGCGGCTCGAATGTGCAGGACGGCTCTGTTCTCCACCTTTCCGCGGATTACGGCTGCCACATTGGTGAATACACCACGGTCGGCCACATGGCCATGCTGCACGCCTGCACCATTGGAAACGAATGCCTCATCGGGATGGGAGTCATCATCCTCGACGGAGTTGAAATTGGCGACCGCTGCATCATCGGCGCCGGTGCCCTTATCACTCAGGGTAAGAAAATCCCGTCCGGCAGCATGGTGCTCGGCTCCCCGGCCAAAGTGGTGAGGGAACTCTCCGCAGAGGAACAAAACGGCCTGCGCGAATGGGCGGAACGCTACGTGCGCCTCATTCCCCACTATCATGCTCAGGGATTGGGCGCAGGTGCAAAGGCAGGCAAATAGCTGTCACTGCGGGGTAGCGGAAGACTCCGGCGCCCGACGGGTGGTGCTGTATTGCTGCTGCGTCAAAGTCACCCCTTTTTGCCTCAGCAAATCCACAAGGCTTCCCTTCCCGACAAGGTGGCCGCAACCGACCAGCACCATCACGGTCTCATTACCACCCAGAAGTGCTTCCAGCCGAGGAAGCCACGCACGGTGCCGGTCGCCGTGGAGTTGACGTTTCAATTCAGGCATCTCCGCAAATCCCTCGTCAATGATCGCCGCCAACTGTTCCGCATCGCCTTCGCTCCAGCCGGAGACCATTCGATCAATGCGTGAAATACCGGTGGCTTCCTCCTTCAGGGTGAGAGTGAGCATTTTCTCCTGCGCCTCAGGAGACAGGGAATCAAAGAGCCCCAACTGCCCCTCAGGAGTCTCGAGACCCTCTGCGGGGATTCTTCCGAGGCGTGCGCGAAACCATGGCTCCATTCCATCCTCAGGATCGAAATCGCGGGCTTTTTGAGAGGCCTCCGCTACCGTGAGTGCTGCCGTCCAAGGTTTCAGCGACTCAATGCTGCTGAGCGGAATTCCACTGCGGGCTGTCCACTCTGTAATCACCCGCCATGTCTCCGGAGCCACGGCGTCTTTCAACAGACGGTCATCCGAGAGCCAGCCCATTTTGCGCATGGCAGCACCGGGCTTGTAATCCGGCGGCAGTTCCATCACGATTCGCTTTGCTTCGCCAAATGCAGACAGATAAGGGGCCGGCAGCGGATAGTCGCTGGCGCGAAGAGTATGCAGTGAACCGCAAAGCCAAAGCACGGCCGCCCCGCGCTGAGCTTTCCATACCATGCACTTCGTCGTTCGCTCCGGTCCATGCGGCACCTCCACCCTCACCGGATCCGGGCGCATTCCGGCATCACGATTTCGATGCCACACCAGCGCCGAAAGCGAAATGGTGAGGAGCATCAATCCGGCGACAAAAAACTTCATTCCTCAATCAATCCCGCATTAACAGACTGCCAACAGGAATCAATTCACAGCCCCTTAAACGGCAGGAATGCTTAAAGGCCCTTCCACACTGTGAAGGACATAACCACCAGCGCTGTTCCATAGGCAAGGCCGACGAAAGCCAGCCCCCTGTAACGGGCCTGAAACTTCTGGACCCACGCGATCTGGTCGCGCAGCGTGTAGGGCATCCCTATCCAGAACATACCCAGTGTCAGCCAAACGTAACAGACCAGATTGAGCACCCAGCGGCTGTCATGTTCGAGCCGGATGGTTTTCATCCACGCCGCGTCCAACAACGGGCAGGCGGCAAGGAGGGTCAAAATGCCGAGCGCGCGGGCACCAAGGTAATCGTTGACCCAAAAGAGCATGGCCACGTAGATAACCGGGCAGGCGAACTGCGCCAGCCAGCGCAGGCGCTCAAAATCCCCGAGGTCAATGCACGTTGCCACGACATAGGCCCAAATGAACCCGATGGTGAGTAGAATGGTCCCCGCATTTTGAGAACGCGGCAGAGCCTTCAATTTGTCCCTCAGGTTGCTCTCCCAAAGAAGCGCGATAGCGTGAATGAGGATGAGGAAAATCCCCACCACGAGGGCAGCAGTCTGCATCGTGAGCATTTCATAGAGGGGCTTGTAGAGTCCAAGGCAGAGTTCTTTCATGGCATTAGAACGGTGTGCCGGAGGAGCGGGTGAGTTCCTTAAAGGCGGCTATCACGCGGTTCGTAACAGGGCCTGGTATGCCTGTGCCGATGACGCGCTGATCGAGTTTTGTTACGGCGATGACCTCTGCGGCGGTGCCGGTGAGGAAGCATTCGTCTGCGGTGAATATGTCATGCCGACTGATGTCCGTCTCGCTGATGGTGATGCCAAGGCTGGCGCAAATATCGAAGACTGCGCGCCGTGTGATTCCGTCCAGCGCTCCGGCGGCGAAAGTGGGCGTATTGATAGCCCCGTTGCGCACGACGAAGACATTGTCTGCCGTGCACTCGGCCACAAGGCCGCGGTCGTTGAGCATCAGTCCTTCCTCTGCGCCCGCCTGCATGGCCTCGACTTTGGCCATGACGTTGTTCAGGTAGTTGAGGCTTTTTACCTGCGGGCTCAGGGTGTCGTGAGTAGGGCGGCGGGTAGCGCAGGTGGCGACCACCAGTCCGTCACGGTAGGCTTCAGGCGGATAAATGGCCAGCGGTGCTGCAATGATTATGACAGAAGGGGTGGGGCACTTGTAGGGGCTGAGGCCCAAGCCACCAACGCCGCGGGTGATGACGAGGCGAATGTATCCGTCGTCCATGTTATTCGCCCGGCAGGTTTCGAGCACAGCGGCAGTCATTTCCTCCGGTGTTTTGGGGATATTAAGAAGGATGCTGCGAGCGCTGTCGTAGAGCCGGCGGATGTGCTCCTCCAGACGGAAGACCCGGCGGTTATAAAAGCGAATGCCTTCAAAGACACCGTCTCCGTAAAGGAGGCCGTGGTCGAACACAGAGATGCGCGCGTCGGCTTCGTCGTGCAGTTTTCCGTCGATGTAGATTTTCATGGGCAAAAGTTATGGCGAGGCAGGACAGTCGTCCGCATGGCGGCGGGGCGGGGCGCCGATTTCCCGTCAGGTCTCCAGCATTCCGTCACGCAACACCAGCATGCGGTCACCCTGTCCTGCGAGGCTCGTATCGTGAGTGACAACCATGAGGGTCTTTTTGCTTTCCGCAACAACTGAGAGGAGCAAATTCATGATCTCCCCACCGGTTTTTGAATCAAGGTTTCCCGTGGGCTCGTCGGCGAAGATAATCTGGGGATCATTCACTAGGGCCCTCGCTATGGCCACCCTCTGTTGTTCACCGCCAGAAAGCTCCGCCGGCAGGTGTTGGAGCCGCGAGCCCAGTCCCACTTGGTTGAGCAGATGCGCTCCCCGATCCTTTGCATCCCGGCCGCCAATCATGCCGGGGAGACACACGTTTTCCACTGCAGTGAGCTCGGGAAGAAGCAGGTAGTTCTGAAAGATGTAGCCACTGTAACGATTCCGCATCTCCGCGAGACTCGAATTTGACCTCTCATACAGGCTTTCCCCATTGATGGTCACTCGCCCGCCGCTGGGCGACTCCAACCCTCCTAAAATATAAAGCAGCGTAGTTTTGCCAGCCCCGGAAGGGCCGCAAAGAAACACCCTCTCCCCGGGGGCAACGCTGAGGCTGACACCCTTTAACACCTCCACGACTCCTTTGCCCATGGTAAATGAACGCCTCACATCGTGGGCGGCGAGGGTTCCGGTCTTGAAGTAATTGCTGGGCTCTGACACGCATCGCCTCAACTATGAAGCTGGTAGCGAGTCAACCGCGAGCCCGGCAGGGATCCAAGCTGCTCACGCCACTGGCCTGCGGCCGGAATTCAGATCACTGGAGAGGTGGGTGTCCTGCCACTAATTTCGCTTCGCAGCCCTTTTAGCTACTGCGCGTTTTCTCGCTGCTGCCGCCTGCCGCTCGGGAGGCAGATTGGACACAAGTTGATCCCGATGAGTCTGCGCTGCTTTAAGGGCCTTATTCTTCCCCGAGTGAGTCTTGTCGGCGAAGAATTTCTGCTGCGTCTCCCCTTTGAGTGTGATGCGGACATACCAGCCATGGTTCTTCTTCTCCGGCTGATCGATACGGCTGACTCCATACATTGGGCGTGGCGGTGGAATGGGCATGATTTTGATTAATTAGTATTGTTGATTGGTAGGGTTAACGCAAGATGGAATGAAATGTCCAGCCATTAGATATTCGGATCAGATCAGCCAAACGCCGTAAAACCGATAAGGATCAAGGTGGTGACGTCCGCGATTTTTAGCAAGTTTTAATTATTAAAGAAATGCGGTGGAAGCTTTACTCTCCGCCGGTCAATCAGGCTCAGTGAGAAGTGACCCGCGTGAGGACGCCCTTCTTGCGCCCGCTTCGTAGCACCCAAAGGTAAATTCCTGCCGCGCCCAGCATCCACAGGATGTTGGTAAATACTGAGAGCCCCAGCAGGCCTGTATCCACGCCCTGACCGGCGATGATAGCCCTCATCCCTTCGAAGACCGGCGTGCAAGGTAGGCACCAGCCCAACGACTGAGCCCACTCCGGCAATTTGGCCAGAGGGTAATACACCGCAGCCACCGGCTGGATGAGAAACGGTACCGCCCATGCCAGACTCTCGGCGGCCTGACCCCATTTTAATATCAGCGCGCAGGAAATGACCCCAAGGCTCCAGCCAAAAAACATCAGCAGCCCAAAGAACGGCACGAGATGCCAGTGAAACTGAAAGACGTCGAAGTGGTAGAACGCCCCGGCCAGCAGAGACAGCAGCACGACTGTGAACAGGATGCGCAAAAATCCGACTAGAAACCCCGCTGCCACATACTCTGCCGGCCTAACCGGAGCGGCGAAAATGTTGAACAGATTTTTTGTCCACACGTCCTCAAGGAAACTGATCGCAACCCCCTGCTGCGCGCGGAACACGACGTCCCACAAAATCACCCCACCGATCAGAGCCGGAATGAACTCCGGAACTCCCTGCCCCCGCGTGCTCTCCAGCCAAACACTCATATTGCCCCAAACCAGCAGTTCCATCGTAGGCCAGAAAATTAGTTCCACCAGCCGCACTTTGTTGCGCCCGTAGAGATAGATGTAGCGCATGACCAGCGCATGAATCACAGAAATCGACATGGCTCCCAATGCGCCTCCATTTTAGCGTGGCAAAGCGCAAAAAGCTCCGGCAGAGACAGGAAGATCAATCCCTTCCCACCGCTCCCGCTTGCAGAGTCCAAACAGTTTCCGCTACGCGGCGTCCGTTGATTTGCAGTTCGGTCCGGTGAGGGCCGGCGTAGTGTTTCCGGGTAGTGAAGTCGCGGATCACCTGGCGTTTGGTGAGTGTTACTTCGCCCCCGGCAGGTAGAGTGTCGGTAGTCCACTTGAAGACCTTGGGTGAAGTGCCGCCGCTGGCTTTGGCGTAGTGGATAACATAATCCACGGCGAGAGCCTGGCTGGCACGGGAGGTCGAGGTGAGCCTCGCGGTGATGGTTAGGGTGCTGCCGGAATTCAGCGATGCAGGAGAGGCAGTGAGCCTGGCCTGCAGCGCCGGTGGCTTCCCAAAACCGAACAGCGAAAGCGCTCGCAGATGACCTTTCTTGATCAGCGTGCGACAGGCATGTTTCGCGATCCATGCCGTGTTTACGTGGCCAAGGTCCCACGACTTAAGCTGGTCGAGCACCCAGGCCGGATGGTCACGGGTGATGTCATTGAGGTTATTGGCGACGGACTTCCTGACAAACAACGCAGAGTCGGCACGCAGGGCATGCAATATTGCCTCCAGCGGCGCAGGGTCGCGCACAAGCGACGCCAGCCGCAGCCCCCACGGGAGCCGGGGTCGGCAGCCCTCGCTGGCAAGCCGGCGCACTCTCTCGTCACCATCACGCGTCCACTTCAGCATGACACTAAGGGTGCGCTCCTGATCATCGACAATGAAGGGACGAATGGCAAACTCCGCCGAACCATAGCGAGTGAAGTCGCGCAACGCGGCCATGGACGCGTCGAAGTCATAGCGACCGAATTGCCGGACGAAGTCACTGAGAAAAATGGCGATGAATTCATGTCCGATGCGCGGGGCCAGCTTGCGGAGAACATCCAGCTTCGCGCTATAAGTCCCGGGTGTCGATTCCTCGAAAGCGAGCGCGGTTTGCTGAAGCCGGGCCATCAGTTGCCGTTGTTCGAGTCCATCAAGCGTCAGCCCCAGAAATCGCTGCTCGTCGAACTTCCTAGAGATCAGGGCAAGGACGGCCGCAAGGCGCCTGTATAGCTCCGGACTGAACCAGTTTTTGAGCGGCGCAAAAGGTGTATAAGACATGCTCTATGGGTCACTGGTGCAGCCTGCATGAAGATCAGGCATTGATTTGATCAGCGATTTCCTCCAGCGGATAAGTGAGGATTTCCGCGAGAGTGGGATGATACCATGGAGCCCGGAGCAGGTCGAAGACAGTAGCCTTCATGGCCAGCGGACCGCTGAAGCAATGAATGAGTTCTCCCGCCTGCGGGCCAACGATCTCTGCGCCGAGAATGCGGCCTCGGGAAGGCTCCGCGATGACTTTTACATAACCGCGCAGAGCGTTCATCAGAATGGACTTTCCGTGGTCGTTGAAAGGATAACTGGCGGCGATAAATAGCTGACCGCGCTCCCGCAGAGCGCGCTCGCTGAGGCCGATGCAGGCGACGGCGGGCTCTGTGAAAACGACGGACAGCAGGTGGTCCTCGTTTACCGGACGCAGTCCTTTGACACCAGACGCGTGGCGCGCCGCCAATTCGCCCTGCGCGACGGCAAGGTGGACAATGTCATGCGGACCGCAAACGTCACCGCCGGCATAGATGTGCCTTGCGCTCGTCTGCTGCCAGCGATTGACCGCAATGCGTCCCGCAGGCGTTAGCCGCACACCGGCGGACTCCAGTTGCAGGCCTTCAAGCGAGGGGACGCGTCCGAGGGCATTGAAGAGCCGGACGGCACGGCGAGTTAGGGTTTTGCCGCCGCTGGTGAAGGTGAGACTGACGCCCGCGCTGGTGGGCTTGATCCCGGTGACGACTGTGCCTGTGTGAACTTCCATCCCTTCCGCACGAAAGGCCTCCTCTACGACCGCAGCCGCTTCCGGTGAAATCTCCTTCAGCAGATGCGCACTACGCTGGATGATGGTGACCCGGGTGCCAATCCGGCGGAGAAACTGCGCGAGTTCACATGCGACGATGCCACCGCCCAACACAATGACACTATCCGGCACATGGTCGAGTTCTAGGACGTCATCGCTTGTCCAAAAAGGCGTCTGTGCAAGGCCCGGAAGCCCAGGCAGATTCACCCGGGAGCCCGTGGCAATAAGGATCTGATCCCCGCTCACCAGCGAGCCATCCCCCAGCGCCACGGTATGCGGATCGACAAACCGCGCCCGACTGCGGTGAAGTCCGTATTTCCCAGACTCCATGCTCTGCACCCGGTAGTCTGCAAATTCAGCAATGACCTTCTTCTTCCACCGGTGCAGCGCCTTCATGTCCAGCTCCGCTTTAGCAATGCGGAGACCAAATATGCTGGCGTGGCGTGCGTGATGGAGAACTTCTGCCGCATGCAGCAGCGTCTTGGAGGGCATACAGCCCCGCAGGATACAAAGACCCCCGAGTTCTCTCGCTCCATCAATGATGCCGACCCGCCGTCCGAGACCGTGAGCAGTCCGGGCAGCATTGAATCCGGCGGAACCTCCGCCGATGACAAGGAAATCGTAGTGAGTAGTGGGCATGCCGGGTCGATTGCCCTGCACGTAGGAAAAACCAGGGGGATTCTGCACCGGGACACAGCCCGGGACGGATTCGCTGAAAGAATTGGCCGAAAATCCTCGGCACCGCGCCGCTTTGAGGGGGTAGAGAAGTCACTGCTTGCACCCGACCTGCTCCGGCGACAGTAAGAACGCCTTAAAATCAACCATCAAGTAATCGAAATGCTCTCATTCCGCCGAATCATCACCGCAGGTTGCGCCTCACTGCTGCTAAGCCTAACCGCCACCACCATCGCCCAAGACAAACCCAAGGAGGAAAAGCCCGCCGCACCCGAGGCTGCTTCAGGAGACAAGGCAGCCGCCTTCCGCCGTTTCAATACCGCCGAAGGCAAGTCCTTCTACGCCTTGATCACCGCCAAACAGGGCACCGCCGTGACCTTCAAGCGCCAAGACGGCAAGATCGTGACGCTGCCCATCCGCGCCCTCAGCGCCCCGGACCAGCAGTATGCCACGAAGTGGACAAAGTTTAAGAATGACCTACTCAACTCCACCGAATTCGCTTCGCTGACAGTACAGGAAATGCTGGAATTGCGCGGCTACCAGAGCCTCGAATTCGATATCGAAGGCAACCACATTTTTGTCCAAGGGGCGATGAATGATAAGCCTGTGAAGCTGATGATCGATACCGGCGCGCACTCCTCCATTATCCATGACGCCTTCGCCAAGGAACTGGGACTGGAATTGGGGCCATACGATCAAAGGATCCAGGGTGTGGCCGGCTCCCAGGAAGCAGCTGTCACCAAGCTGACTACACTCCAACTGGGCGATGCCAAGATCAACGGAAACAGAATCCTCGCTACCAACTTCATCCCCATCGGCGGAGGGCCGGGGCAATTCGACATGATCTTCGGCGCGGACTTCCTCCGGGAACTTGATGCCTGCATCAGTTACCGCGAGGGCCGTATGTTCCTGAAGCCCGATAATCTGCGGCCTTCCGCTCCGGCTAACGAAACCGCCAAGGCAGAAATCCGCCGCTGGACAAGTTCCGACGGTGCAAAGTCGTTCATGGCTTCCCTCGTGGACAAAACTGAGACAGATGCATCTTTTGAACTGGCGACCAAGCAGCGCACGTCCCTGGCGATCGACAAGCTGAGTGAAGCGGACCAGGCCATCATCATGAAGTGGAGCAAACTGCGCGACAATTTGACGAAGAATCCGGAGTGGCGCACTCTGACAGTGAAGGAGCTTCTGGAATTGCGCGAATACCAGTCCTTTCAATACCGACTGGATGGCAACCACATCCTCGTGGACGGTACGATCGGCGGCCCCAGTGGGGAGGCGAAGGCTCGCTTCCTTATCGATACCGGGGCTCACAGCTGCACCATGGACTACAACTGGGCGAAAGACACAGCCAAGCTGGAAGTAGGCAAACTGGGCGAGACCAAAGTGCGCGGCATTGGCGGCGAGGCAGATGCGGCCTTCACCAAAGTGAAGTTCATCAAACTGGGTGAAGCCCTCATCAAAGAGAGGACCGCCGTCAGTTCCGAAATCCACAAGCGCAACATCGGCGGCCAGGGCAACTACGACGCCCTATTTGGCGCCGAATTTCTGCGCGAGTTGGACGCCGTGATTAACTACAAGGAAGGCCGGATGTTCCTGCGCCCGGACAACTCCGACAAGGCCAGCGAGGAAGAAAAATCCAGCGAGAAAGAACAGTAAAAGGACTGCGGAGCGACGCCTTCAAGTCAGGTCATCTCAGGGCCGAAAGCAGCTGTCACCATTCAGGCGGGAGGTCCGGCGACGGGCCTCCCGTTATCATTTCATAGTGCAGTAAATTTGAAAATATCGCGCAAGGGAGCTCAGCCCGGGTTGCTCGCCTACTTTCGGCTCTCCACCAGCAAACGGACGTGAGCGCGCGCCACGGCGCTGCTGCTGAGAGGGCTTCGTACAGCCCGCAGGATTGTGCCCGTGGCCAGATCTGCCACCGGCGGCGCCGCTTCATCCGTAAGCGTAGTCCATGTCGTTAAATCCGTGCTGAATTGGGGAATCACGACTGCATCATCCGCGGCCGCAGCGGTACGATACCGAATCACAAGGTAGGTGTCCGTGGCCGACAGCGCCGGCAGAATTTCAAACCCCGCGCTTAGGAAACCATCACTACCTGCCGGGGGCAAGGTGCCGAGAGCATACTCCAGAAAGCTACTGAGACCATTCTGGTCGGGATCGTCCCCGGCGCTGCCGCTCACGCTGTTGCGCGAGGCCCACGCCGCAAAAGAGTCGCCGTCAGAGGCTCCCGGCAGACCAAACGCACCCGCACTGGATCGCCAATTGGGCGGCAGAGCGGGGTCAGGGTCCGTCGACGGGCAAATGAGTACCAGAGAGAAGCCGTCCCCATCTGCTGCCATCGGCCACGGCGCGATATCATCGTAGTTGAAATCAAAAATGGTGCCTCCATTGGCAGCAGTAAGCTTAAGTCCTTCGCCGCCGTTTGCTAGATTCGAACCCGACTGGAAGCTGCCGACTACCGCCACTCCCGGATGCCGGAAAGCAAATGCAGCGGGATTTGAAGCGATGACTATGCGCTGACCCGGTCCGATTTCCTGCGCGCTGCTGCTGGCAGTAAAGTCGAACAGGATGCCATCATCAAAGTGACAGCCGGTCAACTGCACTAAATTAGGCGAGATGTTATACAATTCGATGAATTCGAACATCTGAGCGGAAGTAAATCCGGCAGCAATTTCCGCCGGAGTCGGGGCTCCCGGGTTATAGCTGAACTCCGAAATGACCAAGTTGGCAGAGCTTGCCGGCACTCCAACGAGGAAAGAGGCTTCAGTGAGGGGGGACCATGTGCTATTGAGCAACACCCGGGCTTTGACTGTAGCGGTTTGATTGAGAGGCACCGCAGACAAATAGGCCATGGCACCGGCGGCAGGCTGTCCACTGCTATTTAGCTCACCTACCAGCCGCACGGAACAAAGAAAGTCGTTATCCGCTGCCGTAACATTTAACCCTTGGATGGCCAGCAGATTCTGAGAACCGGCAACAAGTCTCGGGATAAGGGAGGTATAGTCGATGCTCTCGTAAACGACAGCATCCCCGTCCGGACGGGAAGTGGCGGCCATATCCCTGAAAGACGGCGCCCCCAAATTGGTGGGGATATTAAGGCGGTCGATGGGAAAGTCACCATTGAGCCACGTGTAGGCACCATCGTCGTATTTGATTTGAAGCGTTAACGACGTCAGTTGACTCTTCTGCTCGGCTGTCACACTGAACGGAATGCGTATATAGAGGCTGGAATTCACATTCCGCATTCCAGTGACCGCAGTAAGAATGTGCGGGCCAAAAGTGGTGTTGGCATCGAAGCCAAGCGCGGCTGTGCCGGAAAGCCAGTTGGCGATATCTGATGGCGGAACGATGTTCTTCCAGAGATTGGATGCAGGGCGTTCGGGAGGGGTGGTGGAGTATGCGAATGTAGGTACTATGTATTTTGAATCGCTGGACGGCACAATAAACTCCACCGTCTGGGCGCCTGCCGGCAATGCAGGATCAGAGCCGTCCAGAGTGTAGTAAATTATACCGCCAGCAGGACCGATCATTGTGAGGGCGTTGCCCTGAGGGACATTCCCACCGTGCTGGGAAAACGAGGGCGCCGACACTGAAGGCCACATGCCAATGGCGGCAAATTGATTGAGCAACGTCTGAGTCCGCGTGGCAGTGTAGGTGTCACGCATCCAATCCATCTCCGGTCGCCAATGGGTGTTCCGGGTCATGGTCACCACTATAGGATTGCCGGAATTCACATCGCCCCAGCGGGCGCTCTCCGGGACCACTGGCAGGTCCAACTGATCCCGGAACGATTGCAGCCGCGCCTGCATACGGGCCTTGGTAAGCGCGCCGTCGTTGAAGAAGTGCTTCTGGAGACGGTCCGCAAAACGGCGGCGGAAGGAGGCGTTATTCTTCCGGAGAGCATAGTAGATTTCAGCAATTGGTCCCGGGGTACCTGCCGCGCGCGCGATCTCGGAAACGGGCGTGCCGATTAGTGTATGATTGAAGTCTGTGACCCTCATGCTAGGAACGAGCTCCGTCGCCAGGCTCTGCCCCATGCTGATCTCTGCGTCCCACACCTGCCAGAAGAATCCATCTCCCGGAAGCAGTCCTCGGGAGCGTCGTCCGCTCTCCCAGTTCTTGTTAAAGAAGCGGGAGGCGTCGGTTAGGTTCACGTTGGGAACACCGCGAAAAACAGGTCCCATCCAGTCATTTTGGGCACCCCACATTTGGACGATGAGGTTATCGATAAGTTCGTCCACCGGGATATATTGCTGCAGCGCGGCATAGCTGGCGTCACTCTCCATGTTGGTCGGCGGACGCACTAGAGCGAGGACCGCATCCATCGCGTCACCGTCACCCTCAACGATATCGAAGAGCGGGTTGCTGGTGTTGGAATGCTCAATCACATCCCAGTCCTCCCGCGCCCCGCCTTTATGCGCGGCGAAAAAGCGGGCGTCGATGACTTCGTGCAGATCATAGAATCCCCAATAGAGCCCGTTGATGTAAAGGTGCACGTAGCGCCCGCGGTGAGCGAGGCGGCCCATGTCCAGTTCGCACTGACGCAGGAAGCGGTCGCGCATGTAGGTGGCATGGGTAGCTAGGTCAGTATCTGCGGAACCAAAGGGCACAGCCCAGCTGTCATGACCACCAGGACGTAACTGGAGCTTGTCGAATTCATCAACCGGAGAGCCAGGATAGAGAGGGTAGCGAAGTTTATCCGCACCATACTGCTTTCGGAAATAAATGCGGAAAGGCTTTTTCGGGTGCTCAAGAGGCGCATTTCCCCCATGCATCTGCAATCCTGCATCTTCCTGCCATCGATCTGTGCCCGTGGCGTCCAGCGGATTGAAATACTCAATGGAAGCTTCAATCTCTTTGTTGGCCAGCCGCTGATTGGAATAGATACCGCTCGAAAAATCAAACATCTCCGGAATCCTCGTAGTGATACAAACCACCGGCAGGGTGGAGGACAGTGCCGGCACTAACAGGCTGGAGTAGTCGGGGGCTCTCGTGACCGCCGGGTCCATGCGGTAGTCAGCAGGAACAGGCGGACCAGTGAGGGTATCGAAAGCAAAGTTATACGCATTTCCCCATGCGGCAGGATATCCAGCCGGGAGCTCCGGCTGGTTCAACACCTGTGCCGGGAAAATGTAGGTCTGCGTTTTGACAGTGGACGTTTCATAGCCCGGGATGAAGGCCGCAGCGCGCAGCGCCGTGGTAGTCGATATGGTGAGCGGCCCCGTGTATTCCGTGCCCGTGGAATCTGTGGGAGGACTTCCGTTGGTGGTGTAGCGAATAGCAGCCCCGAGAGTGCCCGTAGTGAGTGTCAGCGAAAAGGGGGCGGTAAAAAAGCCGCGCTTCACACTGAAATCCGGCGCGTCGATGAAGCCGAGCACAATTGGCCGACTGTTAAGTAATCCCGGAGAAGGTTCCGCGATATAGCCCGGGTCCTTCAAAACAGGGTCTACAGTCGTCACATCCAATTCAGGAACCATGAGTAGATCGCTGCTGGACGTCGATGCGTTCATACTCTGAATCGCCAGAACGTTCTGGCCATTCACCAGTGCCGATCGTTGGGCGGAAACATCATAAGTGGCGAAACTCACCGCATCCCCATCGGCGCGGGTAGCAGTGGCATTCGAACCGAAAGCCAGCACACCCGGGGCATTCGTCGTGGAAGCAGTAGGAGGGCTGAGCCGGGTGCCGTTTAAGAAGGCCGCAAATCCGTCTTCCCACTTCGCCCGCAGAGTGAGAGCATTGACATTGGCCGCCACGGGCACGCTGAACGGAATGCGGATGTATACCGTGTTCCTGAGACCGGACATTTGCGTCCTGGTATTGCCGCCGGGTCCTATGAGTGGATTGTAGTTAGTGTTGGTGGTGACGGTATCGTATCCGATCCCCGTTTTGGCGGTGGTCCATGTTGAGTCATTGAAGAGTAACTGCTCCCACCCCGGGACTTGCGCGAGGGGCACAAACCACCTGCAGGCGGCAGGAGTGGAGACCACCGTGCTAGTAGTGACCAACTGCGTGCTACCGTAGGAACGGTCAGGGAACTGCTCCGGGTAAGATGCAAACTCGGTGATTTTTGTGGCGCCGTCGGCGTCAACAAGAGCGAGATAACTTCCCTCACTGCTTTTTAATTTGAAGTTGGTGTGCAGCGTCGCGGAAGCATTGATGCGGTTTTTGGACGATGCCCATACGAGCAACTGACCTCTTGCTGGGATCGTCACCCCCGGGGGGAATATCCACTTTTGCAGCAGCAGCGGATCGTCCGTGAGTGCCATGCCCGTAAGAACGGCCGCGATGGCGTCAGGATTTCTAATCTCGATCCAGTCGGATTTGTCACCGTCTTCATCGGTAATGGTATCGACATTATTCGCCTGGAATTCGCTGATTCGCACGCTGGCCAACAAAGCCGACGAGCCTGACGCCAGAATGAGGATCAAGGCGAGCCATGCATAAGAATTTGGCTTCATAGATTATTAGGGCTAACGGAAGAACGTTTTTGTCTCTGCGAGAGTCGTGCCTAATAAAAATAAATCCAAGAAAAATCGAGCGATCGGCAATGAAACTCATGCAGCGCAGCACCAAAGAACTCGCCATGGCCGCAGCGTGCGGGCTCTTCCAAAGAGAAGGCTGGGAGGCTTGAATCAGGCGGCGTTTTGCCGGCGGCGGCGGTGACTGGCGAGCCCGAGGCTACCCAGAGCCAGAAGCCCAAGACTGGTGGGCTCAGGAATCACCCCGGCTCCTGCCACAATTCCATCACCGGCGACATTTTCATAAGCCCACTCATGCACGATTATGGAACGGGGCCGAGTCCCCGGTCTAGTGCTTTGAGGGTTCACTGTTATTCGCACCCATGCATAGTGGTCATCTCCTGAAATCTTGAATCGAAGGCCGAGGTAGCCGGTATTGTTTGGCTCAACAATCCAATTACTGGCGGCAAGCCCCGCTCCGCCTGAATTACCGTCTGCCAGCCACCCAAGGTTAGAGCCTGTGGTGAATTGTGGCAGGCTGACAAATGCTGCTGAACCATCGATCGTGGCGCCTGCGCTGAGTCGCGCCGGGTAATTAGAACCAGCAAGCACTCCCACTGCATCGACGGTCAATCCAGCCCCGAGAGGAGCGCTTAAAGCCGCGTCATTATTCCAAGGGGATGAAGAACCGGTATTGTCCCTTGTCCAAAGTCGGAAATCCTGAACAGCATCGTCGTTCAGATCAAAACTGTAGGATGCGAAGCTGCCATCGGTCGTGACGGTGTCTACGAGAAGGGCATTGTTATTATTGGTGTAAACAATGGCCGCGTCAGAACTGGTAATGGAGAGCGCACCAGCGAGCGTCGTCGCGGAATAAGCGGCGAGGCGCTGATTAGCAAATGATGACAACTGAGCGTTGCGGTTGCGGATAGGTGTCATGATCTTTTGGAAAGGTGGCATCTGGTTAGAGCCAAAAAGAAGAGACATTGACAGCACTACCCTAGCCACACAAAAGAAATTTAACGTGTATTCTGCAAAATCCTGCGACCGGAGCCCATTTCCCTGCTGACACACTCCCCCCGTTCTACCTGCGAAGATAAATTATCGAAAATCGCACAGCCATGCCACCAATTACCCCGCGCCGCCGCATTCTCCTAATAGGCTGGGATGCGGCGGACTGGAACTTGATCCATCCTTTTATTGCTGACGGCGACCTCCCGGCCCTTTCCGGCCTGATGGAGCGGGGAACATGGGGAAATCTTGCCAGTCTCCAGCCAATGGTCTCCCCCATGCTGTGGACGACCATCGCCACCGGTCACACTGCGGACCGGCATGGGGTGCTGGGCTTTACCGAGCCTTGCGACGACGGCAATGGGTTCCGACCATGGAGTAGCCTCACCCGCCGCAGCAAGGCACTCTGGAACGTTCTCATGCAGAACGATTGGCACTGCAATACGGTCGGTTGGTTGGCCAGCCACCCCGCGGAACCGCTCAACGGGATCGTCGTTGCCAATACCATCGCGAACACGAAACCCAGCCAGAGCGGGGGACTCACGGCACCACCGGGCTGTATTCATCCTGTGGAAAAGGCCGCCCTTTACTCCCGCAGTCGCATGCAGGCGCAGGAGATCACATCAGAACACCTGTTGCCCTTCGTCCCGAGGGCAGCGGATGTGGATCAGGATAAAGACCGCGGGCTCAATAACATCGCTGAACTCCTCGCCTCCTGCGTCACGATCCAGAGTGCTGCCACCCGGATCATGGAGGAAGAACCTTGGGACTTTCTGGCTGTCTACTTCGATGGCATTGACCACTTTGGGCACGGATTCATGCCATGGCATCCTCCGCGGATGCCCCATGTCAGCCAGCGTGACTACGATCTCTATAAAGACGTTGTGCGAGGGGCCTACAAGTTCCACGACATGATGCTGGAACGGTTGCTGAAACTCGCTGGCCCAGAGACCACCGTCATCCTGTGCAGTGACCACGGATTTCTCTCCGGCACCAACCGCCCACTGAACAACCCCAATGACCCGGCAGGTCCAACTCTGTGGCACCGCGACATGGGCATCCTCGTCATGGCCGGCCCCGGGGTGAAATCCGGGGAACGTTTTTATGGGGCCAGCCTGCTTGATATTACCCCCACCGTGCTCGCATTGGCGGGATTGCCCGCGGCAGTGGACATGCCAGGCAGGGTCCTTGCAGACGCGCTTGATTGCTCATGGCCCGCTGAGCGCATCCCTTCGTGGGAGTCGATTCCTGGAATTGATGGGCGGCATCCACCGGGGACTCCTTATGGCGTCCAGTCCACAGACTCCTCTCTCACTCGGCAATTGGTGGCCCTCGGTTATATCGAAGACCCGACTGGAGATCAGCAGGCTGCGGCCGCCGCTGCCAAGATGGAGGCAGACTTCAACCTCGCTCAGGTCCACCTCTCCAACGGGACCCCCGACCTCGCGGTGACACTTCTGGAGAACCTCTTACAAGAGCGCCCATGGGAGTCGCGCTACCTACACCAGTTGGCCCATGCCTGCGTCCGCGCCGGTTGGTTTGCCCACTCCGTGGAATTGCTACGCAAAGCCTATCCGGAGGACGCGGCACCTCCTCCGGCAGCGGTTTTTCTGCTGATGTGCCGTGCCTGCCTAGGCATGAATAACCGCGAGGCAGCAGCATGGTATTGCCATCGTGCCGCACGGCAGCTGCCCGTTCTCTCAGGCGCCTGTGTAGAACTGGCCAATCTGTGGCTCGAACTGGGCGAAGCCACCTCGGCCGAACTCGCATGCCGGCGCGCTCTCGCGCTCGACCCGTCTCTGGCCTCCGCCCACGAGACGCTTTCGAGCGTCCATCTTCACCTTAACCGCCCGGCAGAGGCCGCAGAGGCCGCGCTGACAGCCATTGAGCATGTCCAGCAAAGCGCCGGCGCCCACCTCAATCTGGGCATCGCCCTCGCCCGCTCGGGCCGCTACCCAGAGGCCCGCGCAGCCTTCATAAACGTGACATCTATGCGTCCCCGGCACCCGCTCGCATGGCGTTACCTCGCCGCCCTGCCAGACATTCCGGGCGCCGGCACCTTTCTCCGCGATACCTGCAAGGACACCAGCCGCCGTCTCAGCCGTGAATGGACCAGCCTCCGCCGGGAGCAACGCCAGCGGGCCCGCGCCACCCGTCCGATTCCAGAGATCCCCCTTCCTCATCTCCGCACCGCCCGGGCCAATACTGAGCGCCCGCCGCAGGACAATACTATTCGCGGTCCGGAGGGCCTCATCTTGACCCTCGTCAGCGGTCTACCACGCTCCGGCACCAGCCTCATGATGCAGATGCTCGAGGCAGGCGGACTGCCGCCGCTCACCGACGGTATGCGCACCGCCGACGAAGACAACCCGGCCGGGTATTATGAATGGGAGGCAATAAAGAGTATCGGCCGCAATCCAGGCCTGTTGGATGCCCCCGGCTATGACCAGCGAGCCATAAAGTGCATCTCCGCACTCCTTGGCCAACTGCCTGCCAAACACCGATACCGTGTCCTCTTCATGGTCCGTCCGGTCGACCAAATCGTCCGCAGTCAGCAGCGCATGAAAGAACATCACGGCACCGCCTCCGGCGACACCAGCACAGACAAAATGACCGGTATCCTTCAGGCACACCGGGACGAAACCCTCGCCTTCCTCGCCGCCCGCCCTCAGTATTACGATGTCCTCGTCGTCGACTATCCGGAGTTAATCACGACCCCGGGCCCTTGGGTGGAAAAGATCGCGGCCTTCCTCGGTCCCACCCTGCTCCCCCGCCCTGAAAACGCCGTTCAGTGCATCCGGCCCGAACTCTTCCGCCACAGAACGACACCGTAGAATCGAATGCCCTGCAAACTTATCAAAATTTGTCCGGTTCCCGATCCGCGCGGCAGAAGACCTTGACACACTGTGGTGAAGACCCGACTCACATCCACGAACCAATCTTGGCCAACACAAGTCCAAACCTTAATCATGAAAACTCCACTTATCCTAAATCTCGCTTGGGCCGGCGTTGCCGGTGCCGCTTTCTACGCCGGTTGGGCCACGCGCCCGGACGGGGAGACTGGGAACGCTCCCTCCACCAAAGGCGCCGCCGCCATCGCCCCCGGCAATACCATCGGCCCCGGCCGTGACGGAAAAGGGATCAACTCCGTCATTGTCTCCAAAGACGGCACCGTGCTCGAATTCTACCGTCAATTCGGTCTCGACACCGGTAAGCCGCTCAGCGCGGAAAAAATGAAGGAGGCCATGCTTCTGGCCATCCGCGAGTCGGACCCTGTCAAAAGCCAGCTCATGTTCGCCCGCCTCATGGAGGAACTCACTGCGGAAAACGCGCCCGCCATTCTCGCCACCATCCGGGAAAATGTTGGAGGCTGGGAATCCATGCGCTTCACCGGCATGCTCGCCTACAAGTGGGGAGAGGCCGACCCCGTGAAAGCCATGGAAGAACTGCGCAAGGGTGGCGGCCGTGAATCCGGCTTCACCAAAAACTACGCGCTCACCGGCTGGGCAGCCAAAGATCCGGATGCCGCTATGAAATGGCTCGAAGAATATGATGGAGAGGACAAAGACTGGATGTCCATGTCCCTCGTCAACGGTCTCGCCAAGGCCGACGCAGACAAGGCCACCAAATATGCCATGAGCATCAAGGATGAAGGCAATAAAGGCAAGGCCGCTGAATCCATTGCCCGCGAACTCATCCGCTCAGGCGGCATCGAAAAGGCCAATGGATGGCTCTCGGGTTTGACCGACCCCGATATGAAGAAGGGCGCATTCCAGACCGTGGCTGAGCAAATCATGCGCAGCGATCCCGCGGGGGCGGCTGAATTCGTGAAGTCCCACGCCAGTCAGGACTACGCCAACCGAGCCATTGGCAATGTCGCAGAGAACCTCGCCCGCAAAGATGTGAAGCAAGCCCTCGAATTCGCCAATGGGCTCAGCGGAAAAGCCCAAGCTAATGCTATTGGAAACACCGTTCAGGAGTGGATGCGCAAGGACGATGGCGCGAACTCGGAAGCGGCCAGCAAGTATGTAGCGGCGCTGCCTGCCGGCGCCACCCGTGACGCTGGAGCTGCGGCCATCGCCGAGGAAATCGTGGGAGATGATCCCGCGACTGCCATCCAGTGGGCAAGCACCATCGCAGATGCGGAAATGCGCGGCGACGCGCTCGTTGACGTTGGCCGCCGCTATATGCGCGAAAGCCCTGAAGAAGCGAAACTCTGGCTTCAAACCAGCGGACTCACCGCCGAGCAGCAGCAGCAAGTCACCCAGCCCGGCCGCGGCGACTGGGGCGGCGGGCGCCGCCCGGGCGGACGTGACCGCTGATGCCCACTGCCAACTAAGTCCCTATTCATTACAAAATGCCACAGCCTTTGCGGGGTGTGGCATTTTTCGTCAGCACCTCACGCCAGCAGAGGCTCAATCACGTGTCCATGCACGTCTGTGAGCCGACGGTCGATGCCGCCTGCACGATAGGTGAGCTTCTCGTGGTCCATGCCGAGCAGGTGGAGAATGGTGGCGTGAACGTCGTAACACTCCGTAGGTTTTCGCCGGTCTAGAGGCTTATATCCGAATTCATCGCTGGGGCCATAAGTCACGCCGCCGCGGATGCCGCCGCCGCAGAGCCAGTTGGTGAAACAAAAGGGATTGTGGTCGCGTCCTTTGCCACCCTGGGTACTGGGCATTCTTCCAAACTCGGTGGTCCATAGAATGATGGTATCATCCAACAGCCCGCGCTGCTTGAGATCTTTAATGAGTGCTGCCGCGCCTTTGGCGAATCCGCGCGCCAGCGGGCCGTGGTCGCGCTCCACGTCCTCATGACTGTCCCAGTTGCGGCGGGGGAAGCCGTTGTCGTTACCGCTCCAGACTTGGACGAAGCGGACACCGCGTTCGAGCAATCGCCGGGCGGCGAGGCACTTGCGGCCAAAAATATCCATCTCCTCCGAGGCGTTAATATCCTTTGGCCATTCCTTTACATCGTCGCGGATACCATACATTTCTTTGATGTAGGCAGGCTCTTTGGAAATGTCCAAAGCCTCGGGGGCGGCGAGTTGCATCCGCGCGGCGAGTTCGTAGCTGCGGATGCGCGCCTCCAGACGGTCGTCGCCGGGACGCTGTATCGCGTGGGTGCGATTCAGGGCCGACATGAGGTTGTGTGCCTGCGCTTCGCTCTGCGCAGTGGTGAAATTGGCACGCTTGTCCGGGAACAGGTCGGTGATGGGCGTCTCCGTGCCGGGATAGATAACCGTACCCTGATGCTGCGCCGGCAGGAACGCAGAGTCCCAGTTCTTGGTGCCGTTCGATGCCAGACCTCGATGATCCGGCAGCACAACGAAGGCCGGGAGGTTTTCGTTCATGCTGCCCAGCCCGTAGCTGACCCAGGCTCCGGCGGCGGGAAATCCAGGCCGGTTAAAGCCCGTGGTCTGGAGCAGCGTGCCCTGGGAATGTACGCCGGTTTTGCCGACCATGTTGTGCACGAACGTCATTTCATCCACCACCGCCCCGAGTTCTGCGACGGGCTCTCCAAGCATCTTACCGGACTGGCCATATGGCTTGAAATCCCAAACCGGCCGCAGCCAGGGACCGAGGCCATTCTGGAACGCCTCCACGTGCTCACCGAAGTCGCTGGGCTGGCCGTGGCGTTTAATGAGTTCGGGTTTATAATCGAACAGGTCAATGTGGCTCGCCGCCCCGGCCATGAAAAGCTGGACGACACGCTTAGCCCGCGGCGGATGATGCGGCACGCCGCCCGCGGGAGTGACTGCCAGCGAGCTCCCTTGCCCCAAGAGCGAAGCAAGGGCGATGCCGCCGAGGCCACCGCCGCTGCTCCAGAGGAAGTCACGCCGACTCTGAAGGCGGGGAGCCGCGGAAAATTGATGAAACGGCGAGTCATTCATGATTTTAGTCAACAAAATTGAACTCATTGAGATTGAGGAGCACGCGGCATACAGCAGTCATGCCAAATTCCCTGGAGTATGCTGCGAGCTTATCCAGTTCCTCCACCGATGGATCCCTCTGCACGGCGAGACGGAACGCCCGGGTCACCTGCAGTTTCTCCTCTTTCGAATCACGCTGGACCCGCTCCTCGAACCGCTTCGCCGCCACCAGCGTGAGTTGATTATTCAACTGCGCCAGCGCCTGTAGTGGCGTGATCGTCTGTGTGCGCTTTTCCACCAGCATGGACGGATCGGCACAGTCCATGGTCGCCATCCACGGCTGCGGTTTGCTTCTCACCAGAAAGCGATACACCGAGCGCCGGTGAACCTTCCGATCGCTCAGGTCCGCGAGGTGATATTCATAATGCGGCGAATGCTCCGGGTGCAGCACCACGAAGTCCTGAAACGCCGGACCGCCCATCTTCAGATCCAGCAGTCCGCTCACGGCGAGTATGCTGTCCCTCACAGCTTCGGCTTCCAGCTTGCGGCGGTTCATGCGCCAGAGCAGGCGGTTCTCGGGATCCCGCGCTGCGGCCGTATCCCCGCTGCGCGAACTGCGGCGATAGGCCGCGCTGGTCACGATCAGCCGGTGCAGCTTTTTAAATGAGCCGCCGTCGTCGCGGAAAGAAACAGCAAGCCAGTCGAGCAGTTCCGGATGCGACGGCAGACCGCCCATTTTGCCGAAATCATTCGGTGTGTCCACCAGGCCAGTTCCAAAGTGATACTGCCACACGCGGTTCACAATGCTGCGCCACGTCAGTGGATTGCGCGGATCGGTGATCCACTTTGCCAACGCCGCGCGGCGCTGACCCTCTGCGGCCTCGGCGGGCAAATCAAACCGCGCTGGCAATTCCCGGAGCGCCGAGAGTGTGCCCGGCCCGATCTCCCGCCCCGGGCGTTTCACATCGCCGCGGGACAGCACCGTGATCGTACGCGGCTTGCC
This sequence comes from Akkermansia muciniphila, assembly GCA_945861415.1. Taxonomy (GTDB): domain Bacteria; phylum Verrucomicrobiota; class Verrucomicrobiia; order Verrucomicrobiales; family V1-33; genus V1-33. The sequence goes on from CAMAUV010000021.1 coordinate 51,502, forward strand.
TCCTTTAGCGCCGGTACCGGTGAATGCCCCGCCACCTTTGTGCACAGTGCCGCAATAGACCCGCTCCGGAGCCGGCAGGGCTTTGATACTCTCCTCCAGGCGGCTCAGCGCCTTCGTGGCCGCAGCCAGCTCCGCCGCAGCTTCGCTGCCCAGCAGGGCCTCCACCGTCAGGTGCCGGGCCTGCTCCAGTCTGGCCACATCCCCGCCGCTCGTCGGCAGTTTCGCCGGGTCCACGCCCGGGTACCAGCCGTCGGTCAGATTCACCCGCTGCCAGCGCGGCGCAGCTTCAATACTGTCCAGCGAGGTCACCGCTGCTCCTGACGCGAGATTCTTCCCCGCGGCATCCGTCACCTCAAGTTCGGCCAGGGAAAAAATGTAATCGTTTTGCCGCGGCACCAGTTTCGTGGCGGTGATGCGCAAATAGCGCGCCGTGACACCCGTGCGATAGTTCACGGCCTTGATCTTCGGGTTCACCACATCGCCCGCCGTCTCATCCACCACCAACTTCACTCCCGCGATGAAGGAGGCATCGTCGCTGGCTTCAATCCTAAAGCGCACGGGAAATCCGAAGCCTTCGCCGATGCCGTTGAAATTATCATGGCAGGGATGGAGCACCACCTGACTGAGCGCCACGCTGCGTCCAAGGTCCACCTGCACCCACTTCGACGTGTCCTGCTTCTGTTCGATCTGCGAATGCCAGCCGACACGGTCCGCCAGAGTCCGTGCGGCAGCGATGAGCTTGTCCAGCGCGGCAATGGCCTCACCGCCCTTCGCCTGGGCATGTCCCATCAGAGCATCCACCTTGGCCTTCACCGGCTGCTTTTCCGCCAGCAGAGCCGAGCGCTGCGCTGCGGCTTTCGGGTCCGCGTCATACTCCCGGTCCGCACGGTCCAGCGCAGCGAACACCGCCTGCAGACTGTAGTAATCTTCCGCAGTGATCGGATCAAACTTGTGATCGTGACACTGCGCGCAGTGAACCGTCATGGACGAGAACGTGCTCATCGTGTTGGCCACCATGTCATCGCGGTCCAGATGCCGCGCGATCCTCCCGTCAATCTTCTCCTCCGGCACCTCGGCATGGCCGATAAGATCCCACGGCCCCGCCGAGAGGAAACCCATCGCCTCGATGCCGTCACGTGTGTTCGGAAAGAGCACATCACCCGCGATCTGCTCCTGCACGAACCGCGCGTATGGCCGGTCCTCATTGAACGCGCGGATGACATAGTCGCGGAAGGGCCAGGCGTTCGGCCGAGGCTGGTCCTTGTCATAGCCGTGCGTGTCGCCGTAGTGCACCACATCCAGCCAGTGCCGCGCCCAGCGCTCGCCATAGCGCGGAGAGGCGAGCAGCCTGACCACCAACGCCGCATAGGCCGACTCCGGCGAAGCTGCATAAGCCTTCACAAAAGCCTCCACCTCCTCCGGCGACGGCGGCAACCCCGTCAGGTCAAAGGAAAGCCGCCGGATCAGCGTGCGAGCGTCCGCTACAGGCACCGGGGTCAACCCTTCCGCCAGCAGCTTGGCATTCAGAAAATGATCCACCGCATTCCCCTCCACCTGTTGCTGCGCACGCAATGGCTGCATGGACCACCACGCCTCCTTTTCCGCTGCGGAAGAGGGCGCGGCGGAGGTGGACATAATCAGTGCTGTGGCCAGAACCCAGTAAATCATGATCAATAATACGCGAGCAAAGCCGCAACTTTCATCGCACGTTCGTGCGTATTTCGGCAATTGGCAGGGCAGAATTCCCGCAGATGCGAAGTGGACGGCGGAGCCCCGGGATGGTTAACTGGTGTCTGATTGCCATCCCGCATGATTCCACAGCCTTTTACGCCCATCGCCTTTGTGGTGCTGCTCGCCTCGTGCAGCGGCACGACCGTCGGCATGGCGGATGAGTCGGTTTACACCGGCAAAATCAAGCCGCTGCTGCGGGAGCGGTGCTATTCCTGTCACGGAGCGCTGAAACAAGAGGCGGGCCTGCGGGTCGATACCGTTTCAGCCATGCGGAAGGGGGGCGAAAATGGCCCGGTCCTGAATTTAGAGACTCCGGAGGAAAGTCTCATGCTGAAACGCATCCTAACAGCGGATGAGGACGACCGGATGCCGCCCCTGCATGAGGGATCGCCTTTCTCCGCAGCGCAGGCGGATCTGCTGCGGCAATGGATCACGTCCGGCGCTGCCGCCCCGGCGCAGGAGGTCCCAGAGGCCGATCCCCGGGATCACTGGGCATTTCGGCCGGTGAAAGCTGCGGAAATTCCGCTGTCGGTGCCGGAGGAATGGCGGCACAATGCCATCGATGCCTTTGTGGCGGAGCAGCACCTGCAGCACGGCCTCACGGCGGCTGCCGAGGCACCACCGGATGTTTTGGTGCGGCGGCTCTATCTCGATTTACTGGGGCTGCCTTACTCTTCAGCCCTGACGGGAAAATACCCGGGCGAGCCGCTGGCAGGACTCACGAACGCCTATCTGACCGAACCCACCCCAGCAAACTACACCGCTCTGGCGGACGCCCTGCTGGCCAGTCCGCATCACGCCGAACGCTGGGCCCGGCACTGGATGGACATTTGGCGCTACAGCGACTGGTGGGGGCTGGGCGATCAATTGCGGAACAGCCAGAAGCACATGTGGCACTGGCGGGACTGGATCGTGGAATCCCTCCGCGATAACGTTCCCTACGACGAAATGGTGCGCCAAATGCTGGCCGCGGATGAACTCTACCCCACGGATCCGAAAAAACTGCGGGCCACCGGATTTCTGGCGAGGAACTATTTTCTCTTTAATCGGAATCCGTGGATGGAAGACACCGTGGAACACGTGGCCAAGGGATTTCTGGGGCTCACGGTGAATTGTGCAAAGTGTCACGACCACAAATACGATCCCATTTCGCAGAATGACTACTACGCTCTGCGGGCATTTTTTGAGCCCTACCACGTCAGGCTGGATGTGGTCCCCGGGGAAACCGATCTCGAAAAAAACGGGCTGCCTCGCGTTTACGACGGATGGAATGAGGTTCCCACTTACCGCTACATCCGCGGCGAGGAGGCGAAGCCTGACAAATCCAAAGTCATCGCCCCCGGAGTGCCCGGGATCCTGCAATTTGCCGCCCTACACGCCTCCCCCGTTACCTTGCCCGCGGCGGCATGGCAGCCAGAACAGAATTCCTGGGTGGCGGAGGCACAGCTGGAGACTGCACGGCAGAAAGTCCGTTCCGCGGAAAAGTCGCGGGACGAAAATGGCAGCAAATCCGACCTGGAGAAATCCACCGCTGAAGCCCGCGTCGTTCTGGCTCAGGCGGAGTTGGCCTCGTTGGAAAAAAGGATCGCGGCATATCAAGCGGAGTGGAAATCGGGCACCGTATCCGCCGAGTTGGTGGAATCCGCGGTGCGTGCGGAGCGGGAGGTTGTGGTTTGCCAGAAAAGACTAGCCGTCTGGGAGGCCAAGGTAAAACTGGAGAAAGCGGCGGCTGACAAAAAAGCCGAAGTCGAAAAACAACTGCAACAGGCCCGGGAGGCCCGTGAAAAGGCCCTCGCAGCCGTCAGCGAGCCCGTGAAACAAACAGATCGGCCCGCCAAGCTCAGCGGAGCCCGTTGGACGGCCACCCGTTTCCTCGATTCCACCAAAGACGATCCCGTCGTCAATTTTCCGCCCACCAGCACCGGCCGTCGCAAGGCTCTGGCGGAATGGGTAACGCACCCGCAGAATCCCCTTCCCTCCCGGGTCGCGATGAATCATCTGTGGCTGCGTCATTTTGGAAATCCGCTGGTGGCCAGCGTCTTCGATTTCGGCCGCAAAGGAGCGGCACCGACGCATCCGAAGCTCCTCGATTGGCTCGCAGCGGAGTTTGTCCGCAGCGGGTATGATCTGCGCCACATGCATCGGCTCATGGTTACCTCGCGGGTGTATCGGCTGGCGTCTGCCACAGCAGGTCAGGCGGAGAACCTCGCCAGGGATCCGGATAATCGGCACCTCTGGCACCGTACCCCGCAACGACTGGAGGCGCAGGTCGTGCGGGATGCCGTGATTTTCCTCACGGGAGAAATGGATTTCACCTTGGGTGGTCCATCAGTGCCGCCCAACAAATCCGCCGCCTCCAACCGGCGCAGTCTCTACTTTTTTCAAAGCAACAACCAGCGGGACATGTTTCTGGAAACGTTCGACGATGCCGCCGTGAAGGAATGCTACCAGCGGGAGCAAAGCATCGTTCCGCAACAGGCTCTGGCGCTGGCAAACAGCCGGCTCATTGCCGATGCGAGGGGGAAGATTTCGTCAGTGATTTCAAAAGCCAGCGGCCCGTCGTATCCGGAGTTTGTTCAGTCGGCCTTTCGCCATATTCTGGGGTGCTCGCCCACCCAGGCCGAATCGGACGCCTGCCTGCGGGCCATCCAGGGCTGGCTGAAAGAAGGTGGCGTGGAATCCGCCCGCCAGCATCTGGTCTGGTCCCTTTTAAACCACCATGACTTCGTGACTCTGCGCTAACCCATCATGCATCCACGTCATTTCACCGCAACCCTGCCCCGTTTCACTTCCCGACGGAATTTCCTGGCCGATCTCGGCATGGGTTTCACCGGCCTGGCGATGGGTGCCGTGATGCGGGACCAGGCCCGAGCCAGTGCGGCGGAGTGGACCCCGCCAAATGGTCTGCCACACCGCCGACCAAAGGCCAAGAGCGTCATTTGGCTGTTCATGAATGGCGGGGTCAGTCACATGGAGAGTTTCGATCCCAAGCCGATGCTTAACAAGTATGCGGGCAAGACCATCGCCGAGACACCGTATGCCAGTGTGCAGGATCCTGCCAAACTGGCGCTGGAACGGCTCGTGGTGCCGGATGCCAATGGGAACCAGCGCAACACGCTCTATCCATTACAGGTGGGATTCAAAAAACACGGCCAAAGCGGCATGGAAATCAGTGACTGGTTCCCGCACATCGCCAAACAGGCGGATCGGCTCGCGGTGATCCGGTCCCTCTACACCACGGACAGCAACCACGGAGCCCAGACGCAATTCCATTCCGGCCGCAACATGCTGGACGGGCCGTATCCCACGCTGGGAGCATGGGTCCACTACGGATTGGGTTCCCTCAATGACAACCTGCCGCAGTTCATTTCCATGGGCACCCGGGAGTATTGGAATCTTCGCGATGGTCACTATCTGGGTCCCGCCCACGACGCCGTGCCGCTGCGGGTGGATCCCGCCAATCCGCTAAACTTCGGGCGTCACGAGGCGGGCATGTCGCCCGAGGCCCATCGCATCGGCGCAGAATTGTCCCGGGAACTCAATCTGCTGCGGGGCATAGAGTATCCGGATGATCCGGCGCTAACCGCCAGGATCGCAAGCTACGAACTGGCCTTTCGCATGCAAAAGTCCGTTCCTGAGGCCATGGATTTTTCCAAAGAGACCGAAGAAACCAAAAAGCTCTACGGTGTCGGATCCACCCACTGCGGTGAGTTTGCCTCCCAACTGCTGGCCGCCCGTCGCCTAGTGGAACGCGGCGTCCGGTTTATCCAGATTCAGCATGGCGGCGGCGGTGCCGGCGCCTGGGATGCCCACGGCGGGCTCAAAGCGAACCACGAAAAGCTCTCCCTGGCTGTGGATCAGCCAACGGGAGCCCTGCTCGAAGATTTGGCGCGCCGGGGATTGCTGGACGAAACCATGGTCGTGTTCGCCACCGAATTCGGCCGCACTCCAGGCTCCCAGGGCTCCGATGGCCGGGACCATCACATCTACGGATTCAGCGTCTGGATGGCCGGCGGCGGCATCCGTGGCGGAACAGTGCACGGAGCCACAGATGAAATAGGATTCCACGCCGTGGAGCATCCGCACTATGTCACCGACATCCACGCCACCATCCTGCACCAACTGGGCCTCGATTCCCGCCAGTTGGAAATCCCAGGCCGCAAACGGCTCGAAATCGATCACGGCCGGGTGATCTCAGCAATCATTGCGTAGGTTTGGTCCTCAGGCTGAGGAACTCAAGTTACCAGGGAACTTGTACCGTGCCCCCCCGGCAAAGAACTCACTCCCGTAAAGCCCGGAGGTTTTGCAGATGCCCCCATGTGCGGTCGATGCGCCGCGCGCCGGTCTTGCGGTTTTTTGCGCTCGCCCCGCCCAGCCATGATCGATTTCGCTCCAGCCAGTCGTCCACGAACCCTTTGCTGCCTATCACCACGCCACGCGTGAAGTGCTTCACCCGCCGCAGCAATTGCTCGCGCGTCACTCCGTTTTCCTCGGCCAGCCGTGCCTGCACTTTTTCGCTCACCCCACGCTTCACAACTCGCCCGTCTTCGGTGTTTCGAGGGCGTCCGGCGATGCCGAGCAATTGCCGGTACATCACGAGAGCTTTCAGGTGTCGGCGCTTCTTCTGCGCTGTGGACTCAAGCGGAGTCTCCGCGCCCAGCGCCCGGCCCTGCACGGCCTCCGCAGTAGATCCCGTGATCGCGACAATGCCCTGCACGGCTTCCGTTTTGCCCGCCATCGCTTCTGCGTAGCCACACCATCGGTAGTCGCCGGGGTCATCCACGATGCCCGCGCGCACGGGGTTGAGGTCAATGTAAGTGCTCATCGTGCGCAGTGCCCGGTTTTCGTCCTGCACGATCACGCTTTTATACCGCCCTTCCCACAGTGTGCCCTGCCTGTTGGCGCGGCGGTTATACCACTGCGTGAAGCGTTGCTTGAGGGCCTTCATGAATTCGCTAAGCGAGAACATGCGCCCCAGCATCCGCTGTCTCCATTCCTCAATCGCCGCCTCACTGCCATTTTGCCGGAAGATTTCAAATTGCCGCTGCATCCCTTGCTGCCAGGCATCCCCCACGGCCGCCTGCCAGCGCCCCAGCACTTCTTCGAAGCTCAAATCAAACCCGGCGGGCCGCTGCGGCACCCGGATGAGAAGATGGAAGTGATTGCTCATCAGGCAAAACGTGAGCACTTCCACCTGATGAAAGGCGGCAAACGCCCGCATCATGCGCGCGAAAGCCTCTTTCTCAGCCTCGTTGAACAGGAATTGCCGGTCCACGATGCGGGAGACGACGTGGTAGACACCGGATTGGGTGCAACAAGAGGTCTGTCCTCTTGTCTTCTTCAATATCCACGGCCTGCCGATCGGCATCGCCAAGGAAGCCATCGCCCAGAACAAGGTCTCCCGCGACGCCATCCTCGACATCATGGGTAAGGTGATGCCGTCGACCCGTCCGGAGCTGAAGCCCTGCGCCCCGCGCACCCACCGCATCAAGATCCCGTCCGACAAGATCGGCGCGCTCATCGGTCCGGGCGGCAAGAACATCAAGCGCATCACCGAGTACACGGGTTGCCAGATCGACATCGACCAGGACGATTCCGGTTGGGTCACGATCTTCGCGACGGACGGCGAGAAGCTGGCCCGCGCGGTCAACGAGGTGAACCTCATCTCGGCCCAGATCGAACTCGAAAAGACGTACAAGGGCATCGTGCGCTCGGTCAAGGACTTCGGCGCTTTCGTCGAATGCCTCCCGGGTCAGGAAGGCCTTGTGCACATCTCCGAGCTCGCTGACTTCCGCGTCAACCGCGTCGAAGACATCGTGAAGCTCGGCGACGAGATCATCGTGAAGTGCGTCGGCATCGACGACAAGGGTCGCGTGCGCCTCTCGCGCCGCGCCGCCATCGCCGAGAAGGAAGGCCGCGAATACACCCCCGCCCCGAAGCCGATGGACCGCCCCCGTGGCGACCGTCCGGAACGCGGCGAACGTCATCCCTTCCGCGAACGCGGCGGTGACAGCGAAGGTGGCGAAGCCTAAGGCCTAAGCCCCGACTCCTCCGAAGCCCCGGTTCCTACCGGGGCTTCTTGTTGGTGTCGGCCAAGACCTGCGCCCACCAGCGGCGGACATCCTCGCCGGCCGGGGAGTCGCGCAGGAGCCAACGGTCATTGTGCGGATCCTTCGCCGTCGGATTGGGGAACGCGCCGCATACGGCCACCATGTCGATGTCGCGACAAGTCCACGCGGAGGGCGGGAGCAGCGGCGTCAGGAACTCGCGGGTGCCCGTCCCCGCGATGCCTTGCGTGACCAGCAAAGGTCGGCCTTGCAGTCGCTTGAGCCGGGCGGCGCTTTCCTCGCGATAGCGGGCTAACGGCGTGCTCCAAGCCTGTCCGGACCAAGTGCGGGTCCCGTCAAAGTGGTCGTGCGCCCAGAAACCGCACCAGAGCCGCGCGATTTCGTCGTCGTGCAACCCGAGGAAAGAGACGGCGATAGCGCCACGCGAGAAACCGCAGAGCAGGACTTGGCGCGGGTCACCGCCGTACTCCGCGCAGATGCGTGGCACTTGTTGCTTGGCGTAAGCCACGGTCGCGGCGACGTCGCCCCACCAGATGACCTCGTTGCGCCGATGGTCGGCCGCCACGTAGGGCAGGACGATCCAGATGGCCTGACCGCGGCTGAGGCCGTAGCCTAAAGCAGCCCCTTCAACCTCGCCCGTGGATCCAGAAGCCGGATGCTGGTTGCCGGTGTATTCGACGATGACGGGCCAGCGCTTGCCTTGGGCTCGGGCTTGCGGGCTCCAGTCTGCTGGCAAGGCGACGAGGTGGTGCACCTGAGTGCCGGCGTATTCCGGGGCCGTGACGGCCACACGCTTCCCCGCGGTGGGTTCTCCGGTCGAGAGCGGCGGCAACGGTAAGTCAGCCGCCGTGGTGAACACGGCGAGTAGAAGGGCGGCTAGGGGGGTGCTCCGCATCCATCGATTCATAGCGGGCCCCGGGAGGGACCACAAGCGTTCAGGTCTATCTCTGTCTGTCTCTGTCTGTCTGATAGGAATTTGCTTTTTCAGGGTGGCGTTGGTCGCGGGACCGGGATCGGGGAGAGAGGGGGTCTGTCGCGCCCAAAACCGTCCCCCCCGAAATCAAGAAGGGGCCGGTCAAGCCCAAGGAGCAACGACTCAAGGAACTCCTTCAGCTCTACCTCACGGACAAGCTGACGCCCCGCCAGTATCATCAGGAGCGCGCCAAGATTCTGGCCGAGCCTTGACCGGTCACCTGTCCCGTTTTCCAACAGCCGCCGGACTCAGTTCCGGCGGCTGTTTGCTTTTGGCGGGACGAGCCAGGGCACTGGCCGGACGGCCTTTCCCCACCTGTAACCTGTCCCCTCCCCCCCTCGTCTGCATGGACGCCGGCCTAGCCGGCGTAAACAAAAACAACACAGTTACAATATGAAGAAATTCACCATCATCGCCCTCGGCCTCTTGACCGCCACGGCCCTCACCGTCAGCGCCGCAGAGAAGAAGGAAAAGAAGCCCCTGACCGATGACCAGAAGAAGGTCCTGAAGGAAATCACCGACAAGTATGACCTCAACAAGGACGGCAAGCTCGACAACGATGAGAAGGCGAAGATCACCGACGACGACAAGAAGAAGCTGAAGGAAGCTGGCCTCCCCGCCGGCGCTCCTGCCAAGAAGAAGGACAAGTAAGCCTTCGCCGGACGGACTTGGAGTCTGTCCACATTGAGTTTGGCCCGCTCCGCGTTTCGACGTGGGGCGGGCCTTTTTTGTAGCGACGCGTGCCTTGCGATGCCGGGGGGCTGGCTGAAGAAGCGGACGCGGGAGCGGAGCCGGCCTACACCTTGCCCAGACTGCTCTCCAGGAGATCGATTTGCCGGGGCCGCAGCGCGTGGACGGAGAACTGTGCGGCGGTCCGTGCGAACAACCCGGGTTCGCCCCGCGTGCCCAGCGCGGCCATGCGATGGATGTGAGCCACGGCACCCGCCGTGTCACCGTGAGCGACCCGCCCGGTGTGCGGTGAAGCGCCCATGCCAGCCAGGATGTCCGCCAGATGGCTGGGCTCCGGACCGACATAGAGCACCGGCGCACCGACGGTGAGAATGTTGTAAATCTTGCAGGGGTGAATCATCCCGACGAAGGGGTTGCCCATTACCACCGCATGCAGGTCGGCGGCCGAAAGCGAACCGGCGAGCTCGGCCAGTGGTTGGTAGGGCAGGCAGAGGATGTTCTTTAATCCGTTTTCCGCCGCGAATTTTTTAGCCTTGGGATGCTCGCTGCCACCGCCCACGAAACAGAAGACGTAACGCGAGTCAGCCGCAAGCTGACGCGCCGCCTCCATCAGCGTGTTCAGCGGATGCACCGGGCTGTGATTGCCCGAATACATGATGACGAATTTGCCTTCCAGCCCGTGGGCCGCGCGGAATTTGGCCCGGCCTGCCGCGTCGAAACGCACAGCTTCATCATGTGCCCACGGCGGGATGACAGCGACGCGCTCGGCAGGCACCCCCTTGGCCACAATCTTGTCCCGCATATAGCGGTCCAAGGCGATGACGCGGTGCGATTGCCGGAGGCTGAAGCGGGACATGGCTTCCAAGGCGCGCGTCGGCAGGCTGCCCTCACGCAGCCACCCGGGAGCCACCGCCTCGTCCGGATTCATGTCCATCACCCAGTAGAAGAGCTTTGCCCCCCGCAGCCGGCAGAACCTCACGGCCAGATAAGACACCAACGGAGGAGAGGTCAGCGCGACCACGGCGTCATAGCGAGGGGAGGTTAACAAACGCAGCGTGCAGGCCGCGCTGAAGGAACCGAAGTCCACAGCCCGCTTCCATTTGGCCCCCTTGCCCAGCCCCGTGGCGGGAAGCCGTCGGATGTCCACGCCATGCCAGGTTTCAGTGGCCGGGAAGCGTTGCTCCGGCCGATCATATGCGCGTCGGCTGGCGATGGCCGTGACCTGATGCCCCCGCTCCGCCAAGCCAGCACCGAAGTCCGAGAGGTGCTGGGCCGTGGATGCCACATCCGGGTGGAAGCATTGATTAAGCAGCAGGATTCTCATTCGCTAAAACTAAACGCGCCGGACCTTGCCGGACCGACGCGCAAAGCACTACTGGTGTTTTCCGCCGGCTACTTGGACTTCGCCTGGCTGACCATCTGCTCGTAAATCCATGCGTAAGTCTTTTCCAAACCTGTGCGGAGCGAGATGGACGGCTCCCAGCCGAAGACTTTCTGGATGAGTGCGTTGTCGGAGTTGCGCCCGTTCACGCCCTTGGGTGCGTCCAGCTTGTAGTTGCGCTGAAGCTTGATGCCGGCGATGGACTCGGCGATATCCACGAGCTGGTTGATGGTCACTTTTCTGTCTGTCTGTCTGATAGGAATTTGCTTTTTCAGGGTGGCGTTGGTCGCGGGCCCGGGATCGGGGAGAGAGGGGGTCTGCCTGAACCAGTCAATTGCGCGATCTTCAGTCCCCCCCAAAAAAAAACATATTCCCGGACTCTGAGTGAAAGACGCCACTGACCGTATCATCGCGACTCGATCAACAGGTCGCATGCCGACCTGAGGACTGGTCGTTCTACACGTTGATGGACAGACTGAGCGCCGAGCTGATCTGCGGATAGATCGACCTACAGTTTCGCAATGACCGCTTCTTGCTTCGCTAGTTCAAGGTCATGATCAACCATCAGCTTGGCCAGTTGTGCCAGAGTCGTGGAGGCTGTCCATCCCAGTTTTTCTGTGGCCTTCGTACAGTCCCCGAGCAAGAGATCCACTTCGGCGGGACGGAAGTAGCGCGGATCAATTTCGATGTACTTCTTCGGATCTAAATCCAATTGTGCGAACACTAAATCGGCAAACTCCTGAACCGTCTGCGTCTTGCCGGTGGCCAGCACGAAGTCATCCGGCTCGGAATGCTGTAACATTCGCCACATACCTTCGACATAGTCCTTGGCATAGCCCCAGTCACGCTTTGCTTCTAAGTTTCCGAGATACAATTTCGTTTGAAGTCCCAGTTGAATGCGCGTGGCAGCTCGGGTGATTTTGCGCGTCACAAAAGTTTCCCCGCGCCGCGGGCTTTCGTGGTTAAACAGGATCCCGTTCACGGCAAACATGTTGTACGACTTGCGATAGTTGACCGTCTGGTGAAACGCGAACACCTTAGCACAACCGTATGGACTTTGAGGCTGGAATGGCGTTTTTTCGGACTGTGGAGTTTCCAGAACTTCGCCGTACATTTCGCTGGATGAAGCCTGATACACCTTCACCAACTTTTTCTTGTTCAGCTGTCGAGCAGCTTCAAGCACGTTGAGGGCTCCACCGCCCGTGGCTTGAAAGGTGTAGGCCGGTTGATCAAAGGAGACACGCACATGACTTTGGGCACCGAGGTTGTAGATCTCATCTGGCTCAATATCAAGCACCAGATTCGCCAGACTTTGCCCGTCCGTGAGGTCTCCGTAGTGCAGAAACAGACGTGTGCCGCTCTGATGCGGATCGTTGTAGATGTGGTTGATGCGGCCAGTGGTAAATGTGCTAGCTCGACGCACAAGGCCATGCACATGGTAGCCCTTTTCGAGCAAAAGCTCGGCGAGATAAGATCCGTCTTGGCCCGTGATTCCTGTGATGAATGCAGTTTTTGCCATGAGTATGCTTTAGGGAATAGAGAATAGAGAATGGGGAAGTTTTCGGTCCCCACTTTGATGTGACTTCAGACACTGCGAAGTTGTTGGCGGTTGATTTGGTGCTGGAAGTCCTGATAGGCGGAGGTGAGTCCGTCTTGAAGGGAAATCTTCGGCGACCAGCCTGTGGATTTGATCAGGCTGATATCACTGAGCTTGCGTGGCGTGCCGTCGGGCATCGAGGTGTCATTGGTGACGGTACCACGAAATCCTACGACTTGCGCGATCAATTCGGCAACACCGCGAATGCTGATTTCTTCGCCGCTGCCGATGTTGACCAGATCGGGGGGATTTGCGAGTTGCAGCAAATGCAGAATGCCGGCGGCTAGGTCATCCACATGCAGGAATTCTCGCAGCGGCGTGCCTGATCCCCAGATGGAAACGCTGGTGGCATTGGCCACTTTTGCTTCGTGGAATCTGCGGATGAGTGCCGGTAGAACGTGGCTGTTGTCGGGATGATAATTGTCGCTAGGTCCATACAAATTTGTGGGCATGGCAGCATGAAACAGCACGCCGTATTGGCGACGATAGAATTGACAGAGTTTCAGGCCGGCGATCTTGGCGATCGCATAGGCTTCATTGGTAGGTTCCAGCGGCGACGTTAATAAGCTGCTTTCAGGAATGGGCTGCGGTGCCAGACGCGGGTAAATGCAGGTGCTGCCCAGAAACAGAAACCGCTGAGTTCCGTGCTGCCACGCCGCATGGACAGCATTGGAAGCCATCACGAGGTTCTGATAAAGAAACTCGGCCGGATAAGTGCTGTTGGCATGAATTCCACCCACCTTTGCGGCCGCAAACACGACAATATCCGGATGATATTCCGCGAAAAATTGATGGACGCTTGCCTGATTCAGCAGGTCTAGGTCGGCGCGACTTTTGAGGAGCAGGTTGGTAAATCCAGCCGCCTGCAATTGCCGGACGACAGCAGCTCCCACCATGCCGCGATGGCCAGCAACAAAGATCGATGATGAAGGTGAAATCACGGGAGCAGTCTTCAGTTGTCAGAAGAACAGGAGCAGAAATTTTAGGGAGTGAATGCTGTCTCTGCGAGGACTTGCTGGAGCACGGTGCGGAATTTCGTGAGAGAATGCTGTTGGGTGTATGCGGATTCGGCAAGTTGCCGAGCTTTGCAACCCATGGTTTCAAGTTCTGCAGGATGATCGGCTGCCCACCGGATCCGTGTTGCGATCGCCTGCACGGAACCCGGTTCAACGGTGAGTCCGACATGCTGTGTCGTGCTGATCGTATGCAGCTCTGAGCCCATGGGCGCGTTTGTCAAATACGGTCGCCCGGCTGCAAGAATTCCGTAGAGTTTACTGGGCATTAAGCAACGACTGAGTTCTTTGGTCAAGGGCAACAGATGCAGGTTGGCTGCAGTGAGGCTGTGCGTCAATTCGTCCTGTGGTTGATAATCAAAGAACTGCACATTGGTGAGGCCATTTGCTTTCACCAATTCCCGCAGTGAACTTTCCTGCGATCCGCGTCCGACAAAACAAAACAGAATGTCTGGGCGATCCTTAAGCATCACAGCAGCTTGGACAAATTCTTCAAGCCGCTGTGTGAGTCCAAGGTTGCCAGAATACATGGCAATAAATTTTGTGCCCAACTGATGCTGTTCACGAAATCGATTACCGAGCACGGGCGCAATACGATGGGTGTCGGCCCAATTGGGAACAATCGAAATGCGGTCAGCTGCAACGCCCCCGTCTGTCAAGAGGTCTGACATGTCTTGACTGAGCACCACCATTCGATCGCAGCGGCGGTAGATGCGAAACAGGGACGCCCGCAGCTTACGCACCGCCCAGTTGTTGCCAATTTTTCCTAAGGCCACGGCGACATCAGGATAAATATCCTGCAGGTAGCCGATCATTTTGCAATGGGTGCGTTTCTGGAGGCGACTTGCGGCAAAGGCTAGCAGAAACGGATCCGTTTCAAAGACCACCACATCCGGAGCAGCGATCGTGCGTAGTGCGGAATGAGCCGCATGTGCGAATGACACAAAGTTCAGGGCCTTGCCGACGAGATTTCGTTTCGGAAAATTCGTATGAGCGACACGATGAATGTGCACGCCCCCTTTTTCGTTCGCAGTTGTCCAGTCCTGCATCTCTAAATTATTGACGATTGCATTTGGACGCCCGGCAAGCACACCAACATCAAAGTTCGGTGTCAGACCTTCACACAATGCGGTGAGCAGCTGACCGGTCGCTTCGACATCAGGCCAGTATGACCGATTGAGGAACAACACAGACGACTTACGAGCCTCAGCTTGCACTTCGTTCCATTGGGTGACATGCGAAGCACGAATGTTACCGGCAATGGGAGAATTCATACATGTCTGACGTTGCTGTGTTGTGCATCGTTGCGCCGTCTTGCGAGACCCAGTTACATGAACCCGAGATACCTACCACTGCCTTCCGAGCGCTGCGACGCTAGGCGTCCGTTGCAGTTGATAGGCAGCCTCTGTTTCATTGGATGGGACTTACGTGGCAGATGTTGCATCGTTCGCATCAGTCTGATAGGAATTTGCTTTTTCAGGGTGGCGTTGGTCGCGGGACCGGGATCGGGGAGAGAGGGGGTCTGCTGTCCACTAAAAGGGGTCAGGCCAGTTTCATTGCGCGCCCCGGATTCGACCAGTTATTTCTCCGCGATGCAATAGAGAGAATTGCGGCCGCGCAGGAAGAGTCCCCCGCCCGCCATCGCCGGCGAGGCGTCGATGCGGTCGTCGAGCCGGTTGGTCGCGAGCGCTTCAATTTTGTCAGACTGCTTGATGACGATCGTCGCGCCGTTGCGTCCGGTGAGATAGACGCGGGCGACTGATAGGAATTTGCTTTTT
>CAMAUV010000022.1 GCA_945861415.1 Akkermansia muciniphila
ATCAAGTCCATGCAGAACCAATTGTTTCAAGACAACTACAAGAAAAATGCCGTCATCGCAGTCGGCAACGGCTTTCCCGCCTGGGAGGAACTGCGCCGCGTGGTCGCTCGCGAGCGGGTCGAGGGTGCCGCCCGTGAACCGGTCTTCCGACTGGTCGCGTTGCCGGTCCAGCCCGGGACATTTGTCATCTGGGACCGGCTGCGACTCGAGGGTGGCGACGGGCCGACGCTGGTCCTGGCGGAGCACCCGGAATTGCGAGAGGCGGTCGAGGCGGCGGGCGGGCTCAAGTTTGGCCACCATCCGCAAGGCCGGCCCGTGCCCAAGTCCGCGCTAGTCACGGCGGCCGGGGCCGAGGTCGTCATCGACCTGCGGAAACTGCCGGCGCCGCTCCAGAAGTCGCTCACGCTGCCGCGGTTCCTCCGCGCGGACGTGAGCCTCGACGAGGGCAGTCCGGAAAAGGCTGCGGTGCAAGCATTCCTGATCGCGGCCACGGGCGGCGGCGGCAACCTGGCCGAGCCGGTAGCCCAAGCGACACCGGGCGACCCGCGAGTCGCGCGAATCGTCCATCCGCGCGTCGCCGCCGAACGGGCCCGACCGGCCGCCGAGTTTCGCGCGCTCTTCCCACCGGCGGTTCTCTTCGAGCCGATCGTCCCGCGAGACGCCCAAGGCAGCCTCTTCATGTACCACCGCGAGGACGAGCCGTTGCGGCGGCTCCTGCTCGACCAGTCGGACCGGGCGGAACTCGACCGCCTGTGGAGCGAACTGCAGTTCGTCAGCGAACAAGCGTTTGCCACCCCGCGCATGTTCGAAGAAATCGTGCAGTACTACCGCAAGCCGAACGACGGCGCGCGAATCATGTTCTTCTATCTCCAGCTCTTCGGGGATCGGGTGACGAAGGAGGAGGCCGACCTCCGTGCGGCTCAGGTTGCGGCGGAGCCGGGACACCTCGAAGCGCTGTTCGCCTTCGCCGCCCGAGCCTGGCGCCGGCCGATTACCTCCGAGGAACGCACGGCCATCCTCGCGTCCTATCGCGCCGATCGGACCGATGGCGTTCAGCACGATCCGGCGTTCCGCGCCGCGCTCGCCCGGGTCCTGTCGTCGCCGTGGTTTCTCTACCGGGTCGAGCAGCCGGCAACCGGGCCGCGCTGGCAGCCGGTCTCGGGCGACGAATTGGCGACGCGATTGAGTTTCCTGCTGTGGGACTCGATCCCCGACGACAAACTGCGGGCGAAGGCGGCGCAGCTTCACGAACCCGCGGTCATGGAGGAACAACTGCGCCGGATGCTGAAAGACGGCCGGATGCGTGGCATGGCCGAGGAGTTCGGTGCCCGCTGGCTGGGCGTGCGGGACTTTGTCGCCAACCACGGCCGGAACCTGAAGCATTTTCCCGAGTTCACGCCGCCCGTGCGCGACGCGCTGGCCGAGGAGCCGGTGCGGTTCTTCGAAGATCTCCTGGTGAACGACCGTCCGGTCGCCGACGTGGTCGCCACCGACGCGACGGTCCTCAACGACGTCCTCGCGAAGCACTACGGCATCCCTGGCGTGACCGGTCCGGAGTGGCGACGCGTCGAAAAGGTTTCCGCCTACGCCCGTGGTGGGCTGCTCGGCTTCGGCGCCGTGCTCGCCAAGACGGCGGCTGCCGCCCGCACCAGTCCCGTCAAGCGGGGCGCGTGGGTGGTCCAGGTGCTCGGCGAGCGGCTGCCCAAGACCCCGCCCGGCGTGCCACCGCTACCGGAGACTCCGCCCGCCGGGCTCAGCGTGCGTGAGATCACCGAGCAGCATCGTAAGGATGCAAACTGTGCCGGCTGCCACGTCCGCATCGATCCCTACGGAATGACGCTCGAAGGGTTCGACGCCCTCGGCCGGCTGCGGCCCGCCAATGATCTGAAGCCTGGTGATGCCAAGGCGATCACGCGTGACGGAACCGAAGTCGACGGCTTCGCCGGCCTGCGGGACTACCTTGCCGGCCCGCGGCGCGAGGACTTGCTGCGGGCGTTCGCTCGCAAGCTGACGGGCTACGCACTTGGCCGCGCCGTTCAGCTTTCCGACCGGAAGCTCGTTGACGAACTGACCAGGACCATGGTCGCCGGCGGCCGCTGGTCGGACACTTTACTTATAATCGTCCGCAGTGAACAGTTTCGCTGCATTCGGCCAGCAGACGTCTCAGCCAAATAACTAACCACGAGAGAATCCTCCTATGAACACTAAAACTGCTTCCATCTCGCGACGCACACTGCTGCGCGGACTTGGCGTTTCGATGAGTCTGCCGTGGCTCGAATCGCTGTCCTTCGCCGCGGGCGCGCGAAGCAATGCCGTCAATCAGCCGCCGACCCGCACGCTGGTCACTTTCACCGGCATGGGCTTCCACTCGAATCACTGGTGGGCCAAGGGCGAGGGAGCAGCCATGGAACTCGGGCCGTGCCTGAAGCCACTCGAACCTTGGAAGCAGCAGTTGGTCTTTCTCCGCGGCCTGTGGAATGAGCAGGCCAACAACGGGGTCATCCACTGCATGCAGACGGGAAACATGCTCAGTGGCGCGCCCATGTCGAAGACCGAAGTCCGCACGGGCGTCAGTTTCGACCAGTTGATGGCGCAGCGGATCGGCAACCGCACCCGGTTGCCATCGCTGGTGCTCGGCTGCGAAGGGCCGATTCCGGGCCTGCAGGACGGGCATCCACTGCTTTACAGCTCACACGTTTCGTGGAGCACTGCGGTGTCACCGACTTGGACAGAAATGCGACCGGCGCTGGCCTTCGACCAGCTCTTCCGCACCGAGCCCAACCGTGGCGATCGCCGTGTCGTCGATGCCGTGCTGGAAGACGCACGATCGTTGCGGCAGCGACTCTCCGTCTCGGACCGGCAGCGGTTCGAGGAATATCTCGGCAGCGTTCACGAGATCGAGGGACGCATCAAGCGGGCCGGCCAAGAGCGCGAGGCTGGCGGCTGGAAGCCGAGCCTGACCGCCCCCGATCGCCCTCGGCCCGCCGATGGGATTCCCGCCGAGATCCCGGACTACTGGAAGCTGATGAGCGACATCGTGCTGCTCGCATTCCGCACCGACTCCACGCGGATCGCAACCCTCAAATACTGCAACGACGGCTCGATCCTCACCCACTCGCACGTAGGCGCCGAAGATCAGCATCACCAGATGGCTCACACCCAGCCGCAACAGCTCGTCGCGGTCAACCAGTTCTTCACGTCGCAGCTCGCCTACTTCTGCGAGCGGATGTCAGAAGTGAAGGAAGGCGATCGCACGCTGCTCGACAACACCGCCATCATGCACTGTTCGAGCATGATCCACGGCAATCATGACGCTAGTCAATTGCCGGTGGTCCTGCTCGGCGGGGCGGGCGGTAAACTGCGCGGCGGCCGCGTACTCGACTATCTGAAATCGCCCAACCGGCGTATGTGTAGCCTGTTCCTCAGCCTCATGGACTGGGGCGGCTTGGAACTCGACCGCTTCGGCGATTCGAACGAGCGGCTCGCGGAGATTTAGCGGTACGAACTGAGGCACTATCCGTTCCCCTAAGTCAAAATCTCCGGGACTACATGGCCGTGCACATCGGTGAGCCGCCGGTCCACGCCTGAGGTGCGGAAGGTGAGCTTTTCGTGATCGATTCCCATGAGGTGGAGGATGGTGGCGTGGAGATCATAGCAGTAGGTGACGCCGGTGGCGGCTTTGAATCCGAGGTCGTCGCTGCTGCCGTGAGCCGTCCCTGCTTTGATGCCGGCCCCGGCCAGCCAGGTAACGAAGGAGTTGCCATTGTGATCACGCCCCTGCGATCCCTGAGCAAACGGGGTGCGTCCGAATTCTGTGGTGAAGACCACGAGGGTGTCCGTAAGCAGTCCGCGGGACTTGAGATCACCGAGCAGTCCGGCAATGGGCAGATCCACGCTGGTGGCGATGGGCGGCAGTTCTGTTACGATGTTTCCGTGATTGTCCCAGTTGTTGACGGCACCCTGCGGTCCGCTCCAGACTTGGACGATTCGGCTGCCACGCTCAATGAGCCGCCGGGCGAGGAGACAGCGCCGCCCGAAGTCCTCCGTCACCGGATTATCGAAACCGTAAGCAGTGCGGGTGGCCGCAGTTTCCTTTGAGAGATCAAACGCCTCAGGGGCGCTCAACTGCATTTTGGCGGCTAGTTCGTAGCTGGCGATGCGCGCTTCCAGCCGCGAATCATCAGGGTGCGCTGACGCGTGCTGCCGGTTCATCTTTTGCAGAAGCGCGAGTGATGCGGCGTCGGCCTCCTTACCTGCGAAGGCATACTTCTTGTCGGCGAAAAGGTTTGGCACCGGCTGAGCCGCACTGGCATTGATGATGGTGCCCTGGTGCTTAGAAGGCAGAAAAGCGGCGCTGAAGTTGCCTTTCTGATTGTAGGGAAGTCCGCGGGAATCCGGCAGCACGACAAACGTCGGGAGATTGTCGGTGAGACTGCCGAGGCCGTAAGAAATCCATGCTCCCATGCAGGGAAATCCGGGCAGCAGAAAGCCCGTGTTCATCATGTAGCTGCCTGGTCCGTGCACACTGGTCTTTGTTGTCATGGCCATGAGAAAGGCCATCTCATCGACCCATTTGGCTTGGTGTGGAAATACACTACTGACCCACCGCCCGCTCTGGCCGTGCTGCTTAAACTCGAACGGGCTCTTCATCACAGCGCCGCATTCCCCGGTCTGACCTTCGGGTTTTTCTTTGGGGCCTATCTTCTGGCCGTGCAGTCGGGCGAGCTCGGGTTTGTGGTCAAACGTGTCCATCTGGCTCACCCCGCCGTTCATGAACAACTGAATGATGCGCTTCACTTTCGCCGGATGATGCAGCCCGCCATTGAAATCCGGACGCGGCGACGGAAGAGCTCCAGCGGCATCACTCATCAGAAGCTGTGACAGCGCGATTCCGGCAAAACCGCCGCCGGCCTGCCAGAGAAAATCGCGCCGGGAAAAGGGAGATGGATTCATGGGTTTAGTCGATGAAGAGAAACTCGTTGCTGTTGACTAGCACCCGGCAGACGGCGGCGAGACCATGCTCAGCGTTGAGTGCGGTGAAGCCGGCGAGTTCCTCTGCGTCAGGCGCGCGCTGAAAGCAAAGAGCGAAGGCCCGGCGAATCCTATCTTCAGGCATGGCGGCCGCTTTTTCCAGTCCTGCGGCGAAGTGTGTGCTGGAGTGAAGGACGAACCCATTATTGAACAGCGCGAGGGCTTGCAGCGGAGAGGCGGAGAACCCGCGCGTGGGAGACAGCAGCCCGAGATCGGGGAAATCGAGGGCGTCCATGAAGGGATCGGCAATCGCGCGCCAGACCACCCGGTAGATGCTGCGGCGGGAAGTGCCTAGGGCATCCCGGTCAAAGTCTTCATAGTTCAGCACGGGAGTCGTCTGCGGTCCCGGTTTCGAAGTGAAGAGCGCCACGGAAGGCCCACTCATGGTGAGATCCAGCCGTCCACCCGCGGCAAGTACTGCGTCGCGGAAGGTGTCGGCGTCCAACCGCTGGCGGTTTATGCGCCAGAGCAAACGGTTTTCAGGATCAATGGCGGAGGCTGCGGGATTCGAAGCGTATGATTGCTGATAAGCAGCGCTGGTGACGATGAGTCGGTGCAGGGTTTTAAGGGATCCTCTGGCGTCGTCGCGGAACCAGACCGCCAGCCAGTCCAGCATTTCCAAGTGCGACGGCAGTCCGCCCATGCGGCCAAAATCGCCGGGAGTGTCCGAAATTCCTTTTCCAAAGTGGTAATGCCAGACGCGGTTCACAACACTGCGCCACGTGAGGTGGTTTGCGCGATCCGCCAGCCAGTTGGCGAGGGCTGCGCGGCGGGCTGCTTCGTTCTTTGGATCGGCCATGGCGAAGCGTGACGGCAGTGTAGTGATGGCGGAGAGGGCACCGGGTCCGGATTCTTCTCCCGGAATGGCGAGGTCGCCGCGCTTCAGTATGCGAATGGTTCGCGGCTCGGCTATGTAGACCATTCCGCGTTCGTTCGTGGCGGCGCGCCCGGCTGCCCAGATGCTCACGGGTGGAGGAAGTTTGCTCAAAGCATCGGCAGTCCTAGTTCCAAGCACGCGGGCGGCGAGGGTCGCCTTCTCACCGGGAGTCCGTGCGGCGGCCGGTTTAGCGAGGATCACTTCCAAATCCGCCGACAGGGCGCTCAGCGACGATCCCGGTGAGGAGGTGGCGGAAAGGCGGAATTTTCCAAGCAAGTGGCTACCGCCCTGTAATTGCCGGAGGGTGAATACCAGTCGTGTTCCGGCCTCCAGCTTCACCGGAGTGGTCAGTTCATAGACGGCATGGTGCGAGACGCTCGCTGCCGGATGGATGGCCCATGAAGTCTTTTGGTCTCCGTCGATTGTTTTGGTGATATCGTAGCCGCCAGCTTGATCAAAGTCCGAAAGCGCCCGGCGGAATGCCTGCTGCTCCGGTTTGGCGGAGCCCGGGCGGAAAATGAGGACTTCGAATTCGCTTAGGTGAAGATTGCCGTTCGGAGCTCTTCCGGGACCGCGATGCGGAAGTGAGTCGTCCGTCAGAAGATCGATCCTGAATCCCGTGATCTCCTTCATTTTGGTCCCCGCGGTAACGACGGCCGTGTCCTTGTCCGGAACGGCCCCGCTGGCGAGCAGGGAGCCGTCGTTGAGTTTTTCAAGAGTGGCACCTTCAGTGGATACGAAGCTCTCTGGCACCAGCTGAACCCATGCGGTGGCGGCGGCTTGATCCCGTTCCCACGCAGCCACCGCGGCTTCATTTTCCGGCGACAGGAGCACGGCGGCGTCTTTTCTGTCGATGGCTCCTTTCAGTTCTGCGAGACGGCGGAGTTCCCTAGAAATAGAAGGGTCTTCGTGATAACTGATGTCCCCTTTGCCGATACCAGCGAAGACTGCCTGCAGCGCAAAGTAGTCCTCCTGGGAGATAGGATCAAACTTGTGCGCGTGACAGCGTGCGCAGTTGGCCGTAGTGCTGACGAATGAGGCCATCGTCTGCGTCACGAGATCGTCGCGGTCGAGATACTCAAAGCTGGTCGGGGCCGTGGCTGCGGCGCTGCTGTCATAGTTGCCGGCTCCAAGGAATCCCAGCGCGGCAGTGAGATGCGTCTCGCCGGGAAACAGGGCATCGGCGGCGATCTGTTCGCGGATGAACCGGTCCCATGGAGTGTCCCGGTTTAGACTGGCGATGACATAGTCGCGGAAGCGCCATGCATTCGGCCGAAGATCGTCGTGCTCAAATCCATGGGTGTCGGCAAAATGAATAGTATCTAACCAGTGTCGCGCCCAGCGTTCGCCATAGCGCGGTGAGGCTAGTAACTGATCCACAAGTTTCCCGTATGCCTCCGGGTCTTCAGATTTCACGAAGGCTTCCACCTCCCCCGGGGACGGCGGTAGTCCGTGCAGGTCAAAGAAGAGCCGCCGGGTGAGAGTGCGCCGGTCGGCAGGCGCGGATGGGGATAGGCCCTTTTCTGTAAGCTTCGTCCGGATGAACGCGTCCAGCGGATGACTGGCGCCGGCGGGCACGTCCCGCTTCGTAAGCGGTTTGAGCGACCACCATTCTCCCGTCACTTTATCTGCCTTTCGTGGATCCGGAGCACCGGCCTTTATCCATTCTTCCAGCAGAGCTGTTTCCTCTGCCGGTAGTTGCTTTTTCGGGGGCATTTGGTGGTCATCATCCAACCAGCGCACCATTTTGATGAGCAGGCTTTCATCGGGTTTACCTGGAACGATGGCAGTGCCGGAATCGCCGCCTTCCTCCCAGCCTGAGCGTGAATCGAGGGTCAGGCCGCCCTTCATTTTTCCGGACGAATGGGAATGGCACTCGTAACAGCGGATCTTCAGCAGTGGCTCGATTTTTTCAGAGAACAGGTCCCCGGCTCCTGCAGTTAATGTCGCAGCCAGCAACGTAATGGAAATCGGCCTTACGCAGCCGAGAGCCGGAGTTCTACTTTTGTTGGTCACTTGGATGGAGGCGAAGGGCTGACTCGACCATACGAGTCGGCGGCTAGTGATATTCCATGGAAAACCAACAGGGGCATGACAGGTCTCGTTGCGGTCTACAAGTCAATGGCCCGGTCCGGCCTAGACGCGGCCGGTCGGGCGCTCCATGACTGCGGTCACTTATGAGCAATATGATGAAAGCAATGGTGGTCCGCGAGTTCGGTGGGCCGGATGTTTTTGAGTTGCGCGAAATACCGCGCCCGGAGCCCTGCGCCGAGCAACTGCTGGTGCGCGTAAAAGCATCAAGCGTGAACCCCGTAGATTCCAAAATCCGCAGCGGCATGCTGGCCGCTATCGCGCCGGAAGCGCCGATGGTGTTGGGTTGCGATGTCGCAGGCGTGGTGGAGGCCGTGGGCGAAGGTGTTACAGAATTCCGTCCCGGTGATCTCGTTTATGGCTGTGCGGGCGGTGTGAAGGGCTACCCGGGTGCTCTCGCGGAATATATGGCGGCGGACGCATCGCTGCTGGCCCCGATGCCCGCGGGCTTGACCTTTGAAGAGGCGGCGGCGCTGCCGCTGGTCTGCATTACGGCATGGGAAGGACTCATGGACCGAGCGAAGGTGCAGGCCGGTCAGCGCGTGCTGGTGCATGGCGGGACTGGTGGTGTGGGACACGTGGCCGTCCAGCTCTGTTTTGCGCGCGGGGCGGAGGTCTGGGCCACTATTTCCAGTCCGGAAAAGGCGGGCATAGTTACCAGACTCGGCGCGGTGGGCGCCATCAATTACCGCGAGGAATCCGTGGCCGACTACGTGCATCGGGTGACGGAAGGGCAGGGCTTTGATGTCGTCTTTGATACCGTAGGCGGGGACAATGTGGCTCGGTGTTTTGAAGCCGCCGTAGTGAGCGGCACGGTGGTCAGTATTTCCACCCGCACCTCCGCGGACCTTTCCCCGCTCCACGTCAAAGGCCTGAGCCTGCATGTCGTGTTCATGCTTATCCCCATGCTCCATAACCGGAACCGCGCATACCACGGCTGGATTCTCCGGGAACTGAACGCCCTCGTGGCTGCTGGAAAGCTCCGCCCGCTGCTGGATGATACGAAGTTTTCCTTCAACGATGCTGCCGCCGCGCACTCCCGCCTCGCCAGTGGTGCGGCGACGGGAAAGATCGTGCTTTCGGGATTTTGAATGGCGCAGCATAAGATATTCCTGCGCCCCGCAGTAGCCCAAGAATGCCCTGCCCACCAAAAACCTTGAAACTTCTGCGACTCATCGAATTATTGCTCCTCCTGCCCGCCCTCGCGCAAGCCGCCGTCGAGCGCTGGGTCTACCTCGACAACGGACATGTCCGCCTCGGCGTGAATCTAACTGCCGGGGCCTGTGTGGGCTGGTTTTCCCACTCGCACTCGTCGGACAACCTTATCAACGCCTACGATGCAGGTCGCTACCTGCAACAGTCCTATTATGGCGACGAGGATGGCAGCG
The DNA here is from genome assembly GCA_945861415.1 of Akkermansia muciniphila. Lineage (GTDB taxonomy): Bacteria > Verrucomicrobiota > Verrucomicrobiia > Verrucomicrobiales > V1-33 > V1-33. Next base: position 9,388 of record CAMAUV010000022.1, read on the forward strand.
ATTGGAACGGCAAGTCATGGCGCTACAACCCGGTCCAGGGAGGTTCGTGGAAAAACGAGGCCGCCGCGGTCATCGAATCCCGCGAGGATAAAAACGAATTCTACGCCAAAACTCAGCCCCGTCACTGGGCCACGGGCGCGCTTTTGAAAGAGGTGACCATGGAGCAATGGCTGCGTCTCGACGGCGGGCTCGCGAAGCTAAAGTTCAAGATGACCTACAGCGGAGAAAAGCAGCACAAGCCTTACCACCAGGAACTCCCCGCGCTCTTCGTGAAGCCTGCTCTCGATACATTGGCCTTCATGAGCGCCGACGGACGGCTCACCCGCAAGCAGCCTGGCTTTCCGAACGAAATGATTCGCTACAGCGAACCCTGGCTCGCATGGGTAGACAAAGACGACAGCGGCCTCGGCATCTATTGCCCCCATGCAGAAGAAGCCACCACCTATCGTGTCCGCGAAGGCAATAAAGGCGATGTCAGCTACGCCGCCCCTCTCCAGACCTTCGCACTCAAGCCCGGGCTTGTCTTCGAATATGAAGTTGTGCTGGCCATCGGCAACGTCGAGCAACTCCGAAAAGTGTTCGTAACCATGGCAGCAGAGTCGGCAAAGCCAAAGGCGACCCCATAACTCGTGACCGCCCCCATGCACGCCAGACTGGACGAATGCTATCGGCAGGTATTGATAAGAATGGGGATTTTCCGGTTGGCGGCGCTTCTCGAATACTGCGGGCCACTGTATGTCGCCGGGGAGAGGCTTCGGCTAAGGTGAGGCGCAGGTCGTAGAGTGCGGCGTGGAAGGCGCAGTGCCTGTCCTTTCTCGGCGAATAGGCTGCATTAATCTCAATAGTGTCGCCTTCGCGAGCCCACATTAAACTTATCAGCGTGATGTGGGCGGGTGCGGCTTTCGCTGCAGAGGGTTTGTCGGCTGCCATTCATGCGAGGGATGGGACGCCTAATCGGGCAAAATGGAACGAATCCGACAATTTGAGCCCTTACGTGTGGAGCGCGTCTTGGGTTTTGAGAGTCAAGTGCTGTGCCGCCGCCACTTTAGCGGATTCGCTATCCTCACGGCAGTAGGCGCCGGAGGGAGTGTAGCGGGTGGGTGAGGTCGCCGGATTCCTTGTGGCGGATGCCTCTGGCGGTAAGGTGGTCGATGCGCACCATGCTGCTGGTGTGGAGGATTTCTCCATTCCCGAGGAAGAGGCCCACGTGGTTGATGCCGAGCGCCTCCGAGGCGAAGAAAACGAGATCGCCGGGCAGGGCGTCGGCGAGTTGCACCTCTGTGCCCTGATTCGTCTGCATTTTCGAGTCGCGCAGCAGAGACACGCCCATCGCGGCGTAGGCGCTTTGGGTAAGGCCGGAGCAGTCGATGCCAAAAACGGTGCGGCCGCCCCAGAGGTAGGGGGTGTGCAGGTAGCGGCGCGCGTGGGCGACGAGGACGCTGCGGTCCACCGGGCTAGGGGGAAGTTGGCGGACTTTTCCGGTCCACGCCCACGTTTCCCCGGCGAGATGAAACTGGCCATTGGAGTAGCCCGGCAACGGGGTATCGAGTGGCAAGGCCATGCGGACTTCTGTGCCGCGGGCCTCGCCACAGTGCTCGTCGGTGAAATAGATGGCGGTGTCCGGCGGGGAATCCGTCCAGCGAGTGAACTGCCGGCGGTCGATCCAGCCCTCATAACCGTCGCGGAGCAGGCGGACGCGACAGAAGGCGCGGCCTTCCTCCAGAATCTCGACACTTTCCCCCAGAAGTGCTTGCGTTGTGATCTCGCTGAGGAGATCTCCGTGACGGCGTATGGCGACAAGGCTAAGTCTGCAGGTGGCGTAGGGCATGGATTAGAATTGGGTGCCAACCCCCTCAGCGCATAGCGGTTAGTGTTTCCTAGGTAAGCCTCTAGGGAGTAAATGCAATTGTGTAAACAGCGCCAAAATGCCGTGAAAATGCTCAGGCTGAACCGGGGCTTGTGAAAAATTTCACAAATTCTCTTGCGCCGCTAAATTGGGTCGCCTAGGACAATTCTATTCTTTTTCTCGTGCCCGCGGATTCCTTTCCGCGACTAGCGTTTTTTCCCTAGCCGACTCTTCCACATGACGCGCAGCTTCGTCGCAATCTTAACCCTCCTGCCCGCCGTTTCCGCCTCTGCTGCTGGAGGAGGCGCGGCCGTGCCGCTGGATGCTAAGCCGCTTTTTGGAGACCAGAGCCTGCTCTCGTTTCTCACGAATTCCATCTTCGTAGCGCTATTGGTCACCGGTCTAATTGTTTGGTTTGTGCGCGGAGCGATGAAGAATCCGCAGTTGAAGCCGGGGAGGAAGCAGAATGTGGTCGAGTACATCATCGAGTTTCTTTACAACCAGGTGGAGAAGATCCTCGGTCCCAAAGTCGGTAAGCAGGCGTTCCCGCTTCTGGCCACTCTGTTCATTTTCATCACCGTCGCCAACTGGTGCGGTCTCTTGCCCGGTGTCGGCACGATTGGCTTCAATGAGCATCAGGAAGGCTGGTCCACCAGCCATGTGGAGACTCCGATCCTCCGCCCGGCGACGGCGGACATGAACCTCACGGTCGGTATGGCCCTCGCTTCCTTTGTAGTCTGGTTTTACATCACGATCAAGGAAGTGGGATTCTGGGGTTTCCTGGTTCACATCTTTGGCCCGAAGGGCGGCCTCAAGGGCGGGATGGGAATCGCACTGATTCCAATCTTCTTCATCGTCGGTCTTATTGAAGTCGTCTCCATTGGCGTTCGGCCCGTGACACTCTCGCTGCGACTTTACGGGAACGTTTTCGCTGGTGAAAACCTGCTCCACTCCATGGGCAGCCTCGGTTCGGTATTGGGAATGAAGGGAGTGATCAACTTCCTCTCCGTCATTCTCTTTCAGCTCCCATTCTACTTCCTCGAAATCCTCGTTGGAGTGCTTCAGGGCATGGTCTTCGCGATGCTGAACGCCGTCTTCATCAAGCTCTCCACGACGCACGAGGAAGGCCACGACGAGTCGCACGCACACTGATTCAATTTCGCCGCCGTGACCATGCAAGTCAGTGGGCGACGGCACGCAACAAACAACACAACCACCAATAGAACACTAATACCATGATGGACGTCATCTCCATGCTCGCAGACGGGGCCGCAGAAGCCCTCGAACTCGCCAAAGCCAGCAACACCAACGGTTCCTTCACCCTCGGCGTCGCCGGAGCGGGTGCTGGTATCGGCATCGGACTCGTCGGCTTCGGAGCCGCCCAGGCTGTGGGCCGCAACCCCGGTGCTTTCGGCAACATCCTCGTTATTTCCATCATCGGAATGGCGCTCGCGGAAGCTATCGCCATTTACGCTCTGGTTCTCGCCTTCCAGGGCCGCTAAGCCGTTTTCAGGAAACCGGCGGTCGCGCGGGCGGTCGCCGGTTTTCCTCTCTCACCCCGCGCTTTTTCCGCCTCCAGCTTCTTCTTTCCTATGGGAAAAATCCTTCACGACCTCGGCATTGATACCGTCAAGCTGACTGCCCAGATCATCATCTTCTTCATCGTTTATCTCGTGTTGAAGAGGTTCGCGTTTGGCCCTGTGACTGAGATGCTTGAAGAGCGCCGCCGCCGCATTGCGGAGGGCGAAGAGAACCTGAAGCAGATCAAAGACAATCTTTCCACTTCCGAAGCGCAGGCTGCCGCCGCCATGCAAAAGGCGAATGCGGATGCCGACCGGATGGTGAAAGAGGCCCGCGATGCTGCCGCTGCCGCCGGAGAATCCGAGCGCCAAAAAGCCGTCTCCGAAGCTGCTGATATTATCAAAAAGGCGCGTGAAGCCAGCGAGCTTGAGCGCTCCCGTATAATGGCCGAACTGAAACGCGACTTCGGACGCCTCGTGGTCGATGCCACCGCCCGCGTCTCCGGCAAAGATCTCGACGACAATGACCGCAGCCGCCTCAATTCCGAGGCCCTTGCGCAGATTGCCAACAACTGATCGTCCCACGGCCGACCCATGAAAATCAGTAAGGAAGCCCGGCGCACCGCCCGACAACTTATTCGCCTGACCCTCCGCGATGGCCGGGTGAATGAACTGACGGCACGCTCCATTGTCGCCAAACTCGTCGCCGACAAGCCACGGCATTATATTGGTATTCTCGGGACTTATCACCGGATGCTGAAGCTGGAGCTGGCCAAGCGCCATGCCGTCGTGGAAAGCGCAGCAGCACTCACCGGCACAGAACGGAATGATGTGCTTTCTGAACTCCAAAAGAAGCATGGTGCCGACGTCACCGCAGAATACCGCGTCTCGCCGGAACTGCTCGGCGGCCTCCGCGTTACTCTCGGCTCCACCGTGTGGGACGGCAGCATGAAAGCCCGCCTCGAATCCCTGCGCAGCGCCCTCCTCGCCTGATCCTTAACTCTTTCACTTTCAACTTTCACTTTCAATAACTTCCATGAGCAACATCCTTCAGGAACTCGAATCCCAAATCAGCGGCCTCAAAACCGCCGCCACCCGCTCCAATGTTGGCGTCGTCCGCGAAATCGGTGACGGAGCCGCCCGCATCGAAGGTCTCTCTGACGTCATGCTCAACGAAATGGTTGAGTTCCCAGGCGGTGTATTCGGCCTCGCGCTGAACCTCGAAGAAACCGAAGTCGGATGCGTTATCCTTGGCTCTGGCGAAAACGTGAAAGCTGGCGACGAAGTGAAGACCACTGGCCGTCTGCTGTCGGTACCTGTCGGTAAAAGCCTCCTCGGCCGCGTCGTCAACGCGCTTGGTCAGGCCATCGACGGCAAAGGCGAGATCAAAGGCGAGGCCCAGTATCCCGTCGAAAAGCTCGCTCCAGGGATCATTGCCCGCAAGTCCGTCTCCGTTCCCGTGCAGACCGGCATCATGGCCATCGACGCCATGATCCCCATAGGCCGCGGCCAGCGGGAATTGATCATTGGTGACCGTTCCACCGGCAAGACCACTATCGCCGTGGACACCATCATTTCCCAGGCCCAGCAGAACAAAGCCGCTGAGCAGGGCAAACTCCAGGGCCATAAGCCCCTCTATTGCATATACGTCGCCATCGGCCAGAAGCAGTCGAACATAGCCCGCGTGGCTAAGACTCTCGAAGACGCCGGCGCGATGGAATACACCTGTATCGTTTCCGCTTCCGCCTCCGACTCCGCGGTGAGCCAATACCTCGCACCGTATGCAGGCTGTGCTATCGGCGAGTGGTTCATGGACCAAGGGCAGGACGTGCTCATCGTGTTTGATGACCTTTCCAAGCAGGCCGTCGCCTACCGTCAGGTTTCCCTCATTCTGAAGCGCCCGTCCGGCCGCGAAGCCTATCCCGGTGATGTGTTCTATCTTCACTCCCGTCTGCTTGAGCGTTCCTGCCGCGTCAGCGAAAACTACGGCGGCGGTTCCATGACGGCTCTTCCGATCATCGAAACCCAGGCTGGCGACGTTTCCGCCTACATCCCGACCAACGTGATCTCTATCACCGACGGTCAGATCTTCCTCGAAACCGACCTCTTCTATCAGGGTATCCGTCCCGCTATTTCCGTCGGTCTTTCAGTCTCCCGGGTGGGTTCCGCCGCTCAGACGAAGGCGATCAAGAAGGTGTCCGGTACCACAAAACTAGACCTTGCGCAGTTTCGCGAACTCGCCGCCTTCGCCCAGTTCGGTTCCGACCTCGACGTTGGCACCAAAGCCAAGCTTGATCGCGGTGCGCGCATCGTGGAACTCTTCAAGCAGCAGCAATACCAGCCGAAGAGCCTCCCCATCATGGTCATCACGCTTTACGCCATGCAGAAAGGCTACTTCGACAGCGTGTCCGTCGACCGTGTGAAGGAATTCCAAGGCAAGCTCGAAGACTACCTCAAAACCCGCAAGGAAGCCCTCCTTGAGAAACTTGGGAACGATAAGACACTCGACGGCGTCGAGCCCGACATTAAGACCGCCATCGAAGACTTTAAAGGAAGCTGGAAGTAAGCTCTAGCTTCGGCCTTTAGACTTTATCCTCTCCTAACATGCCCAGTACACGCGACCTCCGCCGCCGCATCAAGTCGGTCAAGAACACGGCCCAGATCACCAAGGCCATGCAGTTGGTTGCGGCTGCAAAGATGAAAAAAGCGCAGGACCAAGCCACTCAAGGCAGGCCTTATGCCGACCTCATGAACAAGGTGCTCGTCAGCCTGAAAGAACAGGCGGGTGAAAATACCCACCCGTTTTTCTCTCCGGGAAAAGGTGAAAAGACGCTCGTCGTCGTCGTCACCAGTGACAAGGGCCTCTGCGGTGCGCTCAATACGAACCTTTTGAGGAAACTCACGCAGACTGACTTCGGCGCGGATGTGGAATACGTAACTATTGGCCGCAAAGGCGCCGGTTCCCTTGCCCGCCTAAAAAAGAACCTCAGCGCCGACTTCCCGATCAAAGATCCGGCAAGGTTTCTCGAATTGCGCACCGTGGGCAAATTCCTGCAGGACCGTTTCCTCACCGGCGAATACTGCCGTCTGCTGGTGGCTTTCAACAACTTCGTTAACACTGTCACGATCATTCCCTCCATTGAACAGCTTCTACCTATCAATACCGTGACCCTTGGGGGCAAACGCAGCTACGAAGGCATGGGCGCCGGCGAGGTGGAGGATGCTTCCACCGGTCCCGTGTTGGAATATACTTTCGAGCCCAGCACCGGCGAGGTCTTCGCCACCATCCTGCCGCAATATGTGAACAACACGCTGTATCAGATGGTCCTCGAAGCCCGCGCCTCCGAGCACTCGAGCCGGATGGTCGCCATGAAAAACGCGACCGACAATGCCAAGCAGATGCTCAAAGACCTCAGCCTCGAATACAACAAGCTCCGCCAGGCCGCCATCACCAACGAACTTCTCGAAATCACCACCGCCAAGATGGCGCTGGAGTAATTCCAACTTCTACCTTCAACTTCTTACTTTCACTTACCCATGAGCAACATCGGCAAAATCGTCCAAGTCATCGGTCCCGTTGTGGACGTTGATTTCTCCGCCTCCGGCAAGCTTCCTGCCATCTACAACGCGCTGGAGATCAATTTTGAACAAGCCGGCAAGGCTGCCAAGCTTGTTTGTGAAGTGCAGCAGCACCTCGGCGACGGCTGGGTGCGCTCCATTGCCATGATTTCCACGGAAGGTCTTAAGCGTGGCATGGATGCAACGGACACCGGAGCCCCCATTAGCGTACCTGTGGGTGAAGAAGTGCTCGGACGCATCTTCAATGTTACCGGTGACGCTTGCGACGACCAGGCTGCTCCCGTCACGCAAAAGCGTTACGCCATTCACCGTCCTGCGCCCGCTCTCGTGGACCAGAACCCGTCCGCGCAAATTCTCGAGACCGGCATTAAGGTCATCGACCTCATCTGCCCCTTCACCAAGGGTGGTAAAGTCGGCGCGTTTGGTGGTGCCGGCGTCGGTAAGACGGTCGTTATCATGGAACTGATCAACAACATCGCCAAAGGCCACGGTGGTTACTCCGTGTTCGCCGGTGTCGGTGAGCGCACCCGTGAGGGCAACGACCTTTACCACGAAATGATTGAGTCAGGAGTTATCAAGGTGAAGATGGATGGCCACAACATTGTGCGCAACGACCAAGGAGGCTACATTAGCGAACCAGGCTCCAAGGTGGCCCTCGTGTATGGCCAGATGAATGAGCCCCCCGGTGCCCGTCTCCGCGTTGCTCTCTCCGCCCTCTCCATGGCCGAGTATTTCCGCGACGAGAAAAATCAAGACGTGCTATTCTTCGTGGACAACGTCTTCCGTTTCTCCCAAGCCGGTTCCGAAGTGTCCGCCCTCCTCGGACGCACGCCGTCCGCCGTGGGTTATCAGCCTACCCTCGCTGCGGAAATGGGGCAGATGCAGGAACGCATTACTTCCACCAAGACCGGTTCCATCACCTCCTTCCAAGCGGTTTACGTTCCTGCGGACGACCTCACCGACCCCGCGCCGGCCAATACATTCGCCCACCTCGACTCCACCGTCGTGCTTGAGCGCTCCCTCGCTGAACTGGGCATCTACCCGGCGGTGGATCCTCTCTCTTCCGTTTCCAAAGCCCTCGCTCCTGAAATCGTTGGCGAAGAGCACTACCGTGTCGCCCGCGGCGTGCAGCGTGTCCTCCAGCGCTACAAAGACCTCCAAGACATCATCGCCATTCTCGGCATGGACGAGCTCAACGACGACGACAAACTCACCGTCTTCCGTGCCCGTAAACTCCAGCGCTTCTTGTCCCAGCCCTTCCACGTCGCGGAAATCTTCACGGGCACCAAAGGTGAATACGTTTCCATCAATGACACTGTCAAAGGCTTCGCCGAAATTCTCGACGGCAAGCACGACGATGTGCCGGAAGCCAACTTCTACATGAAGGGCGGCATCGATAGTGTCGCCAAGTCGTGAACAGGTAAAAGGGATGCGGGCTGAGGGAAAAGATTTCCTACCGCCCGGGTCCAGCCCTCTTACATTCTCCTTCCTACCTTTTACCTCATATGGCCTTTCGCCTCGAAATCGTCACTCCTGAAGGCAGAGCTTTCTCCGATGAAGTCAATGATGTCGTCCTCCCCGGCGGACTCGGTGAGATGGATGTGCTGCCATCCCACAGTAATCTAGTGAGCACGCTCGTTCCGGGAGAACTGCGCTACAAGGCCAAGGACGGCAGCACCCACGAACTCGCCATCGGTTCCGGATTTGCCGAAATTCAAGGGGACCACGTCAATGTCCTCACAGACTTGGCCATCAGTGATGCCCAAATTGATGAGCAGGCCGTGGAGGCCGCGCTATCCCGCGCTCAGGAGCGGCTCAAGGACAGTGAAAACCTCGGTGCAGAAAATGTCGCCGCTATGGAAGCTGCCATCGCCAACAGTCTCGCTCAGCTCAAGCTTAAGAGGAAGCGCCGCACGCTGTAACCGGCTGCCCGTAGCTGAAATTGATACTGCAAAGGCCACAACCCTTATGGTGCTGTATCTTTGCTGTTTTGCAGAAGTGGCTGCCCTATTTTTGATGTCTCACGGTAACACCCCGTCGCAACGGTTGGAACCATAGTGCTTCTTGCCTGTCACTTGCACCGCAGCCCGGCGGCCAAGGTGTATGCTAAGATGTAGATGTCTCAATAAATTAGTGGCGCACTTGTATGCAAGGTGGTAAAGTAGCCCACGCCGAACTGGACCGGAAGGACAGGGCGACGCGCGAATTCCGAAGTCCGCGGGAAAGACAAACCACTGAGTGCAGGGCAACCGCAGAGGCTGCGGGCAGAGGCGGACCGGTGCCCCGCAGATTTCGACATTCGGGTGTTGTTTGCCTGCCGACTGCCGTGCGCGGCAGTAAACCATAACAACAACAATCGATTGCATGAAAGACATACGTCACGAAAAAGTCGGCAAAGATTTTACCGCCGGCGGAATCCTCGCGCTGAGCGGACGGCGCACCACCACAGGCGACGCGGAATTTGACAAGCGCGTCGGTCAGTTGGTCAAGGACTGGAAAGGCACCGCCAATGAGGACCTAATAGAGGAACTCATCATTTCCGCTCTGCGGCTCGCCCGGCAGGAAGCCTCCGTGGCGGAACTGAAACTGCTCAATCGCGTGTTCAAGGAACTGCGCAACGCATGGCGCGTCTTCCGGCCTTATGACAACAGGCGCAAGATTGCCATCTACGGCAGTGCGCGCACCCCGGAAGACATGCCCGAGGCCAAAGCGGCAGCAAAATTCGCCCGCCGCATGGTGGAAGAGGGTTTCATGGTCATCACCGGGGCTGGCGACGGCATTATGGGAGCCGCGCAGCAGGGTGCTGGCCGCGACAACGGATTCGGCCTCAACATCAAACTGCCATTCGAGCAGAGTGCCAACGACACCATTGAGGGCGACCCGAAACTGATTCAATTCAACTACTTCTTCACCCGCAAGCTGACCTTCCTGAAGGAAAGTGAAGCCGTGGTGCTTTTCCCCGGCGGCTTCGGTACCATGGACGAGGGCTTCGAAGTGCTCACGCTTATTCAGACCGGCAAGACGGCCATCCTGCCCATCGTCATGGTCGATGCGCCCGGCGGTGATTACTGGAAGACTTTCGAAAAATTTCTCCGCGATCATCTCCTTGGTCGTAAACTCATCGGTGAAGATGATTTCTCCCTCTTTAAGGTCACCGACGACGTTGAAGCTGCGGTGCATGAAGTGAAGCACTTCTACCGCGTCTTCCACTCTTACCGTTATGTCAAAGACCGCATCGTATTCCGCCTACAGCGCCCGCTTAGCGCAGTCCAGGTGGCAAAGTTGAACGACGATTTTGCCGACCTTGTGAAGGCGGGCCGCATTGAGCAAAACGGAGCCCTGCCTGAAGAGTGCGATGAAGAAAACATCTTCCACTTGCCGCGATTGGTCTTCACCACGCACCGGCGGAATTTTGGCCGCATCCGCGAGTTCATCAACGCCATCAACGACTGCGATACGGAGAAATAAGCCTGCATGATGCCGCCGAACGGTTTTCTGCCCCCTGTTCAGCCTCCTCCTTCCGAGAGAATTGCGGAAGATTAGTTCTGCCTGTTAGAGTTCGCCGACCGGTCATTTCTCGCAGGTCCCGGTCGCACTGGCAGGAGTTCAAGGCGATCCTTGATGCCATGCGTGATTTTTTCCTCGGCTTCCGAAAGTTTCATTTCAGCGGGCCCTGTTTCGCCATCTTCGGATCGGCGCGGATCAAAGAGGACCACCCTTGGTATGAACTGACGCGCCTCACCGCCCGCGCTGTGGTGGACCTTGGACTCACCGTCATGACCGGCGGCGTCCCCGGCCGTATGGAAGCTGCCAACCGCGGTGCGCAGGAGGCCTGCGGAGCCATCGTGGGCATCAGCGTTGAACTGCCCTCCGAGCAGGAGCACAACGACTACATCTACGCCGTGGTGACCATGTAGTATTTCTTCACCGGCAAGTCCCTCCTCATTAAATACAGCTATGCGTTTATTATTATGATCGGCGGTCGTGGCACGATGGACGAACTATTCGAAGCACTGACGCTGATCCAGACCGGCAAGATAAAGGAATTCCCGGTCATCGTCATGGGCACCGCCTACTCGCAGTCCATGATGCAGGCGATCTTCAGCGTTCGGTAGAGGGGACTCGTCGGCTCGAGTACCAAAACCTTCCGCGTGCCGGGTGGATGCAGGGTCACTTGAGGATTATTGTCCCTTCTGCTGCTGTGCCTGTTTCGGCGGAACTCGTATTTCGAGAAGGTGCATCAAAGCAAAAATTTATGGCCTGCTTCCCCCTGTCGGCCACGAGCGGCAAAGGTCCGCTGGAAAAGAGTCTTTTAAGCTTCAGAAGTCATCCGCTGCCATTTCTTGTCCGGACACTTCTCCGGGTGCCTAGTAAAGTGAAACGAAATGTGTTCAAAAGCATGGTGGTCTTACAATAGCTCACTCCCTGCTTAGCACGCCGGCGGCTTCCAGCGGATGCAGGCCGTGCTGTCGGAGGGCGGGGGCCTCGGCGTCTGGGAACATCTTGCCAGGATTCGCGATCTCCTGCGGATCGAATGCCTGGCGTATCCTGTGCATCATGGCAATGTCTGCGGGTGCGAACATGTCGGGCAGGAACGCTTTCTTTTCCATGCCCACGCCGTGCTCGCCGGTGATGCTGCCGCCCATGCCGGTACAGAGTCTGAGAATTTCCGCCGCAGCTTCCTCGGCGCGTTCGTAGGCACCCGGGTCGCGTCCGTCATACATGATGAGCGGATGCAGGTTGCCGTCGCCGGCGTGGAAGACATTCGCGATGCGCAGGGCGTGGCGTTTCGCGATTTCTGCGATGCCCCGCAGGGCTTCGCCGAGTCTCCGCCGCGGCACGACGCCATCCTGCACAATGAAGTCCGGGCTGAGTCGGCCGACGGCGCTGAAGGCACTCTTACGGCCCTTCCAGATTTTGAGCCGCTCGTCGTCGTTGCGCGCCACGTGGGCGGTTTGCGCCCCACTTGTAGAAATGATCGCTGACAGCTGTTCTCGCTCGACGGCGACCTGATCGCGCGGGCCTTCCAGTTCTACGATGAGCATGGCCGCGGCTTGGGGCGGGTAGCCGGCATGAACTGCGGCCTCTGCGGCATCCATCGCCAGCCGGTCCATGATTTCCATGGCCCCAGGCAGCAGGCCGCTGGCCACTACCGCCGCCACGGCATCGCCAGCAGCCTCGGTGCTGGCGTAGCTGGCCATAACGGTGTGATAGCATTCCACCCGCGGGATAAGCCGCAGCGTAATTTCCAAGGCGATGCCAAACAGCCCCTCGCTGCCCGTGAATAAACCGGTCACGTCCGGTCCGGCAGCTTCCATACTTTCGCTTCCCAGCGCGACGACCTCGCCGGTGGCGAGCACACACTTCATGCCGATCACATGGTTGCTCGTCATGCCATATTTCAAACAGTGCGCGCCGCCCGCATTGAACGCCACATTTCCGCCGATGGTGCAAATCTGCTGACTGCTGGGGTCCGGGGCATATATGAGACCATACTCCATTGCTGCACGCGTCACCTGCAAATTAACCACGCCGGGTTCCACTACACACAAGCGCTGGGCGGCATCCAGCCGCAAGATTTTGTTTAATCGGTTTAGTGCAATGACGATGCCGCGCTCCACCGGCACGCTGCCGCCGCTCAGGCTGGTGCCGCTCCCCCGGGCTACAAAAGGCACTCCGTGCGCGGCGCAGGCTTGAACGGCGGCGATCACTTCATCTTGAGTCTCCGGTATGACCACAGCCCGCGGCATTACCGCAAATGCCGTCAGTCCGTCGCTTTCGTACGCTGCGAGGTGTGCCGCCTCCGCCAGCAGCCGGCCGGGCGGAAATACGGAGCGCAATGCATCCAGAAAAGATGACGGTAACGGGGTGATGGCGGAAGCACTCATGCGTGACTCAAACCGGGAGTTCCGTAATTCACAAAGGAAAATCAGGCTCTGACGACAACCCGTGACCACTGCCTTCGGACTGCGGGGTAGCCGGTCTTGTTTTCAGCCTAACAATCAATCCTGTTGTCGGTAATTTTTGAAAAGACGCGGAAGGTCCGTCAGGGGATTCCTAATCAGAGACAACACTACAACCTCTCCATGAAGCGATCCGCAAATTTCCCCATCCCTCGGGTGGGGTCATTCATCGTCGTCTTCATCTAGTGAATGCAAGGCAATTCCCCGCCCCCCGCTGCCGCAGTAACCTCGGCTCTGACCGCTAGCGTCAGTGTTCATGAAAAACCAAAACCGCCGTGGAAGCCTCAGCCTGAGGGGGGGTGAATAGCCTGAATTGGCCCGCGACTTACAGCGAGTGGATCCTACGCAGCACGAACAATCGGAGTTCATGGAGCAATGTAGCTGCCCCCATGCTGCTTGATACTACTTTGATCTATGTGCAGTATCAGTCGCCCGGCGGTCGCAGGTTTTACTCGTTTGTGAAGCCCTGAGTTGCCTCCGCCGTGTCCGGTCTCACGCCGGCTCCACCTGTAGATCTACAAGAAGAGTGCTGGTGGCCCCGGGCGGCCCGTCAAAGGACCCGCTCACCGGTGCCGCGTCGTGGTAGTCGCGTCCGGTGGCGATCTTGATATGCCGCTCATCGGCCACTGTATTGTTAGTGGGATCAAGACCAAACCAACCGCGCCCGGGTATGTGGACTTCACACCAGGCGTGAGAGGCCTGAGCCCCGCGAAGTCCGCAGCCCTGCCCGTTGTATAGGTAGCCGCTCACATAACGGGCCGGAATGCCCAGAGCCCGGCACATCCCGATCATCACCTGCGCAAAGTCCTGACAAACTCCGCGCCGTGTCGCGAGCACTTCATTCACATGCGTGGTGGAGGTAGTCGTTTGCGGTGAGTAGGTGAAGTTTTCGAAAATATAGCGCATGATGTTTTGCGCCGCGCCAAAGACATCCCTGCAGTCGTTCTTCACATCGAGAGCCAGTTTCCACAAATCGGGGGTGATTTCCACATAGCGGCTGCCTCCACGGAAGAGGGAAAGCATGTCATCATCAACTGCAGAGAGTTCGGAAAAGTCCACACCGCCTGGAGAGCCCTGCGTGTAGGGTGAGGAGGTATTTACCGTGCACTGAGCTTCGATACTTAACTCGTGATGTGGTTCGGGCAGATCGAAATAGTGGACATAATTGAAAAAAATGTCGCGAAAATGCCGCAGCCGTGCCGGGGGCTGCACGTTGAGCAGAAAGAATTCCAAGCGCTCACTGTCGGCAGTGGCCGGGCGCAGCCGCAATTCATTGTAACTGTTGCGTACGGGAGCCCGGTAAAGGTATCTGGTTCGGTGAAAGACCTTCAGGCGCATGAGTATTTTAGGCAACTGGTGCCACTACTGCTGTTGCTGTTGGGTCTGCACGTCAAGCTCAGCTGCGTGGTGCCAAGCCCCGGGCTGCCACGAGGCTGGAGGCACTAGAGGGTCTTCCGCGGCAGGCGCATTCTCCGCGTAAAGCACGAATGTTTCGAAAACAGCGGTGCCAATCATATTAAGCCGCGTCTGGAAGTCGTCTATGAAATCGTGCAGGCCTGCGGCGAGAATTTCGTCCACGGTGCTGTAGCGTAAATCAGCGGCAAGGCGGCCGGCGAGCCTTGCGGGCTTATGCATTTCCGCGGAGGCTGGCAGCGAAAGGCAGAGAGCCTCCAGTGTCCTATGCACCTCTGTCACGCAATACTCAAACGAGCGCGGAAAAGTCTCGTTAATCATGAGGAATTCGATGATCTTCACCGGGTCGAGTCGCGCGCTGATGGTGTGGAGCGCGTGCCATGCCGAACACGAGCGCAGCAGCGCTGCCCAGCGCAGTGGCCGGCTGCCGGGGTGCGGCGTCATCTCCGTCGAAACAGCTGAGCAGGTGTCCAAGAGGCGCGAGACTTTGTCCGCCCGCTCGAGCATCATACCTAAGCAGAGGAAGTGCCAGATTTCCCCGCGAGGTGTTGTGGAACCGGCGATGCCCTGGAACTGATAGGAACTAAGCAGGACGCGCTCATAGAAAGCCGCGGGCTGATGCAGTAGCATAGCCCTAGCATCCTGCGACTCGAGGAACAGCCGCAAACTGTTCACGCATTCCCACAGTTCGTCAGAAATCTGGTCACGCACCGTCCGCGCATTTTCGCGCGCTGCCCGCACGCTGTTGATCATGGAATTCGGATTCTCCTCCCGAAGAGTCAGAAACTCCGCCACGCCAATACCGGTGATGGCGGGATAAAGGGTGGCGTAGGCTGCGTCGTCCCCGGTAGCGAGCAGCAGGGGTTCCCAGAATTGGGTGACATCCGCGGCCTCGGCCCCTGCATCGAGGAGAAGATCCTGAGTGGAAAGCAGCAGGCGGGAAATGTTCTCGGCGCGCTCCATGTAGCGGGCGAGCCAGCAGATACTGTCGGCGACACGGCTGAGCATAAATCAGGCGGCCTTGGGGGTTTCGGCAGGTTTGGCGAGACCATCCCACAACACCCATGTGTCTTTGCTGCCACCGCCCTGCGAGGAGTTCACCACAAGGGATCCTTTTCGCAATGCGACGCGGGTTAGACCTCCGGGAACGACGCGTATGCGGTCGCCATAAAGCACGTAGGGCCGGAGATCAATGGGACGTCCTTCAAAATGATCTCCTACGAACACCGGATGGCGCGAAAGTGCCAGCACCGGTTGGGCAATATAGTTTCGCGGGTTGGCCCTGATGCAACCCGCGAAAGCCTCCCGCTCCTCCGCCGTCGATTGCGGGCCCATGAGCATTCCGTAGCCGCCGCTCTCGTTTACAGCCTTCACGACAAGATTTTCGAGATTGTCGAGAATGTAGCCGCATTCCTTCGGATCAATACCTAGGTAAGTCGGCACGTTGGGAAGGATAGGATCCTGATCTAGGTAATACTTGATCATTTTCGGCACGCAGGCGTAGACCGCCTTGTCATCGGCCACGCCGGTGCCAATGCTGTTGGCCAGTGCCACATGGCCGCTGTAGTAGGACTTTACCAGTCCGGGGACGCCCAGTAGCGAATCCTTCCGGAAGACCAGAGGGTCAAGGAAGTCATCGTCAATCCGACGGTAGATGACATGCACCTGCTGCATGCCATGAGTGGTGCGCATGAAAACGCGGTCTTGTCGCACGATGAGATCCCGGCCTTCTACGATGGGAACACCCATTTGCTTGGCGAGATAACAGTGCTCGAAGTAGGCACTGTTGTAGACGCCGGGTGTCAGGACCACCACTACGGGATCCAGCACGCCCGGGGGGGCGAGGTGGGTGAGCGTCTCGCGGAGCAGCGCTCCGTAACTGTCGACAGGGCGCACGGGAAGAGACTGAAGCAGGCCTGGAAAGGCGCGCTTCATGGCATTCCGGTTTTCCAGCATGTAACTGGCACCAGATGGGCAGCGGCCGTTGTCTTCCAGAACGTAATACTCGCCGCTGCCGTCGCGCACGAGGTCTGATCCGCAGATGTGGACGTAAATATTGTGAGGCACTTTCACACCCCGAAATTCCGGCCGGTAATGGGAGGCGGATTCAATTAGTTCCGCCGGCACCACGCCGTCGGAAATGATCTTCTGGCCGTGGTAAACGTCATTGAGAAATAGATTGAGGGCGGTGATCCGCTGCACGAGTCCCGCCTCGATGCGCTGCCATTCCTTCCGGGGAACAATGCGTGGCATGAGATCGAATGGGAAAATGCGCTCGGTGCCCTGTTCATCACCGTAGACGTTGAAAGTTACGCCCTGCCGTAGAAAGGCGTTATCGGCAGAACGCTGCCGGACGGCATAGTCTTGCGGATTGAGGCTGTTCATGGCCTCGAGCACCGCACGATAGTGCGGGCGTACGGAGGAGTCTGTAAAGACTTCGTCGAAGAATGACGAAGTCTCATAATTGTTGAACATCTCGGGTATGTGGGTTGCTGCTTCGGGGGCTGTGGTGAGAGAAGCACAGCCCGTGCCAGGTCGGATTCTGATGCTTGGTTCGTCTGCCGGGGCCGGTTCCGCCCTAGATATTTGCGAGTTCCCCTGCAGGCATGCCATCATGCTCGCCAAGCGCCATGCCCCCGCAGCCGCCGGTCCTGCCCCTGAGGACCTACTCGCTGAATCCTTTCTGCAATTTCAATCCGTGGAGCGGAACGCCTCCCCGCGGACGCTGATCAACTATGCGCACGCCCTGAGGCAGTTCCGGGCGGACTGCCCGGAATTCGTCGCATGGCTGGAATGCCATGCTGATCAGTTTCGTGCATGGCTCTTCTTGCTGATGAAGCGGGAACTGGAACGCGCGACCATTCGCCTGCACTTCAGCGCGTTGAAGAGCTTCTTTAAATTCCTCACCCGCCGCCATGGACTGAAGGTCAACCCGCTGCTCGACGTGCAAATGCCAAAAGCAGAGCGGAAGCTGCCCGTGGTGCTCACCCTGGCTCAGGTGGAGGAACTGTTGGCGCTTCCCCTGAAACAGCCGCGCCGAAATCAGGCACCGGAATGGATGTCCGCACGGGATACCGCCATCCTTGAGACCTTTTACAGCACGGGGTTGCGGCTAAGTGAACTCGCGGGCATCGATGTCGAGGAGATGGACGTGTTTAACGACACGATCACCGTCCGGGGCAAGGGCCGAAAGGAACGCATCGCGCTCGTGGGGCCGCATGCCGCTAGGGCCATTCAGCACTATCGCCATGCCGCCGGCGTGCACAGCGGCCCGCTCTTTATCAGCAAGCTTAGGAAGCGCATCAGCATTCAGGCAGTGGGCAATCTGCTGGATAAATACTTGCGCCTGTCCAGTATCCAACTGCACGTCACCCCGCACAAGCTCCGCCACAGTTTTGCCACCCATCTCCTGAACAACGGGGCTGATCTTCGCTCGGTCCAGGAACTGCTGGGCCATGCCAGCCTCTCCACTACGCAAATCTATACCCACGTGACGACTGAGCGCATGAAGCAGGCGTACGATGCCGCGCATCCGAGGGCGTGAGCGCGATTGCTTCCCTCCGTCTGTCAGAATCTTTTCCGATTCGGTGGTTTGAGTAGAGGTTAGCGAAACCTTGACCGTGGCGCGCTTTTCCTCCGCCTGCCTCAATCCTGCTGCGGCTGCGCGGCAATAGTTGACGAATGCGAACACGGGCTGATTCGTGCCACCTTCTCCGGCTTTAAACACGTGGCTACGCTGGAATTACGTCGGTGCAAAATTGTAATGCGCGAAGCATCCGTTTCCGGCCCTGTAGGCGATTCCCAGATTCACCAAGGTTTTAGGTAATCCGTGCTGCGCGCCCACGTGAAGCCACCCGATAGCCGCGAGGTTGGCGCGCGCCACTCTGAGGCCCAACTAATAGCGCAGGCTCATCACATTCATGGCCCGCGGTTCTCCTTGTTTTGCTGCTCCGAGCACCAGCGCGGCACCGCGACAAGCCAAGCCGCCCAGCGTCAGTGCTCCGGCAGTTGCGAGTCTGGTGATCAATTTCCTTATTCTGCCGCTATTGCGGAAAATGCCAAGGTTAGATAGGAGGAATCTCGCCGGACTTCCGGTATGCCCGGAAACGCTGCGGCGCTCCCGTCTGCTGCGCTTGCGGGCTGGCGGCATACGTAGACCATGGATTATGCGCATTATTCATCTCACACCCGGCACTGGGAGCTTTCATTGCGGAAGCTGCCACCGGGACAATCACCTCATGAAAGCCCTGCGGGCCCGCGGGCATGATGTGACCATGGTGCCGCTTTATCTACCGCTGATAACGGATGGGGAGTCGGCCAGTCCAGAGCTGCCGGTATTTGCGGGCGGAATCAATTTGTTCCTCAAACAGAAGCTTCCTATTTTCCGCAAGGCTCCGGCGTGGCTGCTGCGCTGGCTGGATTCGCCGAAGATGCTTCTGCGTGCGGCAAAGCGCGCTGGCATGACCAGCCCGCGCCAACTCGGTGAGATGACACTGGAGAGCTTCCGCGGGGTGACCGGAAAGCAGGCGGAGGACTGGGTGAGACTGGTGGACTGGATCGGACAAACAGGAAAGCCTGACGTTCTCTCGCTCTCCAACGGCCTGCTCAATGGTCTGGCCGTTGCTGCGCAGCGCGAACTGGACGTGCCGGTGGTGTGTTCGCTTCAAGGGGAGGATTCGTTCCTCGATACTTTGCCCGAGCCTTACCGGGCGGAGAGCTGGCGGCTATTCCGGGAGAACAGCGCGGCCGTGCGGACCTACGTGGCCACGAGCGAATATTACGCCCGCGTGATGAAGGAGCGACTGGAACTTTCACCGGAGAAAGTGGTCGCCGTACGCAATGGACTGGACTTAACCGCCTATACGCGCCAGGCCACCGCGCCGCAGCCGCCGGTCATAGGCTACCTTGCGCGGCAGATTGCGGGCAAGGGATTGCATACCCTAGTGGATGCTTTTCTTATTGTGGCCAAAGAGTTGCCGGATTTGCGCCTGAGCATAGCAGGCACGGCGACGATCGCAGACGAGAAATTCATCACTCAGCAGCAGCGGAAACTGAAGGACGCGGGTCTGTGGGATCGCGTCACATGGCGCCGCGATCTGACCTTGGAGGAAAAGATCGCGCACTTCCAATCACTCACCGTTCTGAGTGTGCCGGCGGGATATGGCGAGGCGTTCGGGCTCTACGTCGTCGAAGCGCTGGCTTGCGGCGTGCCGGTAGTTGAGCCGGACCACGCAGGGCTGGGAGAACTGGTGCGGGCCACTTGCGGCGGACTATTGTGCAAAGTCAACGATCCCGTCTCCCTCGCGTCCGAACTGGCGCGCCTGCTGACGGATGCCACCCTTCGTCAGTCCCTTGCGGATAGCGGCTACGCTTCCTCCCAACGTGACTACACCGCAGCCCGGATGGCAGGGGATTTCGAGGCTGTGCTCACCCGTGCGGCCGAGCGATAAGGTCTACCGATGCCGGGTAGGCCGGCATTTTTTGTCGGCTCGTTACTAGACCCATCCTCAAAAGTCATCGCCTGAAACTCTGCACTGTGCAGTGATGAGAGCAGGAGAGGCGAAGAGGGAGGCGAATGCTTCGAGGAGGCGGGACATGAGCGCGTCCTCTGTGCGGGCAGTGAACCCCGCAAACCATTTTGATTTGAGGTGCAGCCAGAGGCGTTCGATGGCGTTGTAGTCCGGGCTGTATGGGGGCAGATACACGGGCGTGAAGTGATGCCAGTGGAGGCGCTTGGCCTTGTGCCATGAGGCGTTGTCGAGCACGAGATGAAAGGTGCGCCCGGGTTCGGGCGGGTGCTCGGCGGCGAGCGTGTCGAGGAAGGCCTGGAAGACATCGCTGTCGCAGCCGTCGCAAAGCAGCGCGCTGCACGCGCCGGTGGCCGGCTCCACCGCGCCGATGGCACTGAGACGGATGTGTTTTCCCGTCTGCAGGTTGTGCGGATGGCTGCCTTTGCGCGCCCATGTGGAACGGGGGCGAGGGTCGCCTTCGAATCCCGCCTCGTCAGCAAAAAACACGCGGGCCAGCGGGTCGCTGAGCAGGGATTTGAAGCCGGGCAGGAAGGCCGTGCGCTGTTGATGCCACAGGTCATCGGAAGGCGGCAGGGGCCACGGGCGCGGGATGCGCAGCACCCAGCCATGCTCGTGCAGGTGGCGCAGCAGCGTGCTGTAGCCCAGCGTGATTTGCAGTTCTGCGGCGAGGTGCCCGTGGAGCTTCACCGCCGTCCAGTGGTGCTCACCGGCGGCGGACGGGGCCTCCAGCAGGGGGACGACTTCGGCGCGGAAGCGCCCGGCACTGAGCACACGGGGCCGGCCGCCACGGGGCTTGTCCAGAAGCGCATCGATGCCGCCCTGATTGAAGGTGCGAATCCATCGCTGCACGGTGGCGGGGGAGACATCGCAGAAGTGGGCCACCGCGGCGCGATCAAGTCCTGTGCCCAGCGCGCGGATGGCGCGCAGCCGCAGGGCATGATGCCGCTGCGGCGTGCAGCGCACGGCCGTCTCCACCTCGGCAAGCGAGGCGTTTTCGAAATTGGGCATGACGACCGGGCGGCTCACAACTGCCTGGTAACTATGTCAAGTTATGGAAAGTACAAGTGTTAGGATCGAAAACTTTTGAGGATGGGTCTAAACAGCTATGCCAGTGATGGCTTCGGCCGCGCCAGATTGAGCGATGCCATGCCGATAGCGAAAAGCAGGGAACCTGCTGCGGCCATCAGCATGAGCAGCGCCCCGGCCCGCCCCCCCCCGTGGCCTGGGTCGCCGGTTTCACGTGTTTGAAAGGCTGATCCTGCAGCAGGCCGTCCGCGGTTGGATTATTGCGGGGGAGTTTTTCCAGTAGCGCAATCGATCCATGTTCCGCCAGTGTCTGCACTATCGGCTCCCGCTCAAGCCGCACCCCATTCATGGCTAGGCGCACGGACACTTACTTAGTTATGATGAACATCATGCAGGATGCGAAGAGCACCACTTGCAGCGGGCCGGCGCTGAATTTCTGATGGCGGTGCCCTGTGGCCATGCCTTCCGGCTCCGGCGCGGGCAGGATGCGACACCTCATGGTGGCATGCGCATTTGTTGCTGTCGGCTTCGGTAAATTATTAGAAATTGGTGAAGTTTTTGGGGATATACCCATCACAATTCTCAGAATAATTAGGCTTTCTCCTGCATCTATTTTGTTGCCTTTCGTTAAAGACTAGACGTATCTCCCTTGGAAGACACTCCCAAACATTAAGCAAACATTCCAATAAAATGAAAATTCTAATCGTCGAAGACAACGAACCGCTACGTAAAGCCATCGTCCAGCGTTGCCGAGAAAGCGGATTTGCTATCGATGAAACTGGCGATGGCCCGGAGGGGCTTTGGCTGGCCACAGAGAACAAGTATACGGTGGCTGTGCTCGACTTGATGCTGCCGGGGCTTGATGGTATTGAACTGCTGCGCAAAATGCGAAAGCATAATGAGGACACCAGCGTAATCATTATTACCGCCCGCGATCAAGTGGGTGACCGCGTGGAGGGGCTCGATGCCGGAGCTGATGACTACTTGGTCAAACCCTTCGCCTTGGATGAACTCATGGCCCGCATCCGTGCACTCACCCGCCGCAAGCATCAGGTGAAAAACCCGGTGATGAAAATTGGAGATCTCGAGATCGATACTCTGCGCCGCTCCATCAGCCGCTGCGGGGTGGAAATAGTTCTCACCGCCCGGGAATATTCGCTGCTGGAGTTGCTCGCGCTTCGTCAGGGCGAAGTAGTAACTCGCGCCGAGATATGGGAGCAGCTCTACGACTTCAACCAAGACCCGGAAAGTAACGTGGTGGACGTGTTCATCGCCTACCTGCGCCGCAAGATCGAAGGCGAGGGACGGGCAAAGCTCATTCACACCCGTCGCGGTATGGGTTACATGTTGGAAGTCAGAAAAGAAGAGCTTGCCGGCAGCGCAGTGTAGGCTTTGATGGCCCAAGTCTAATTCATGGGGAGTTTCGCCATCGTAGCAGGAGTGTGGCTTGTAGGTTATGCTCTGCGCACATTCGCCCGCCCGCTGCTTCGCAAGCTGGGTGCTCTGCTCTATCTTTTGGCCACTTGGCTTGCTGGATATTTTCTAAGCGGAGAGTCATGGATGGGCGGTGCCTTTGCCGTGGCCGGATGGTTCCTGCTGCCATGGGTGGACATCGTCCTGAGGGTGCGCAGTATGAGGCTCCCCATCAGCAAGCAATTGCAATACCGACCACCACCAACGCAGGATGAATTTCCCGCTCTGAGGGAAACCAGTGTCGCCTTTGAGGATACGGGATTTGAGCGGGTGGAGGATACCGGCTGGGAGGGCGGGGAGGTTCGCCAATTTCTGCGCCTGTTCTACCTGCAGGAAAAGCGGGTGCAGGGGGCCATATCCTTTAATCAGCAGCATGGCATGGGCTTTGGCTTCATCAGCTTCACTACCCGGACAAAGGATGGCCGCGTTTTCATCACCACGGATAATCCCTACAGCAATCTGCCTCAGCCTCCCGACATTTTTGTCTATTCGGTGCGCAATGCCGCCAGCGTCACAGACCTCATGGAGGAACATCTGTCCCTGCTCGACACCAGTGGCGTCGACATTGCCAATAATGTTGATGAGATCGACCCGGAGCATCTGCCGCAGCTAATGAGCGGAGAACTCCAGCAGCAAATCCGTCATAACCTCCGCACCGGCTACATTAAAGACGCTGGCGAGGGGAAGTTCCGCTACTCGTGGCGGGGATGCTTTTACCTTTGGGGGCGCGTCCTGCGGGATATGGTGCGGTTGGCGTAGCACGATGGGTAGAGAAAATTCCGCGATGGCGGGGTGTGCGGATTCATCCTAGACAGCGCAGGGCCTCCGCTCCTATATCGCATGCGCACAACTTTGCTGCGCCCTATTTTCTCTAAACCTAGAACCCAATACACGTCATGTCTCACTCTGCTCCCAATTTGCACAACGCCATGTGGCCAGGTCTCGTCGGTAAAGGCGACAGCGAAGGCCAGGAACCGCCCATCAGCCTCGAGCGCATGCTCGACCTCAGCGCTGCCGCCAGCGTCAACGGCGAGAAGTTCGCAGGTATCGACTACTTCCTCTTCCTGCCCCACACGGATCCCAATGCCAGTGACGACGAATTGAAGCGCATAGCCGACCTCATTGCCTCGAAGGGATTCACCGTCGGCTCCCTCGTGGCTCCCGTTTGGCCCGGCACCGTGGGCGATTCCTCCATGGGTGACGACTCCCAGCAGGAAAAGTTTCTCAGCGCGGTGAAGATGGCCTGCCGCATCGCTAAAGTGTTCAACGCTCATGGCGTGCGCAAGTATGGCTGCATCCGCATCGATTCCGCGGAGTTCGGCGTGGCCAAATGGCGCGAGAACTCCAAAGCCAGCACCGCCCGCATCATTGATACCTTCAAGAAAGCAGCTACTATCGCTAAAGACCACGGCGAGCGCCTCGCCGCAGAAGGTGAAATCTGCTGGGCCGGCATGCACTCATGGAAAGACATGCTCGACGTGCTCGAAGGCGTGGGCCAACCCGACGCGCTCGGCTTCCAGGCCGACCTCGCCCACACCTACCTCTACACCCTCGGCTATAACGCACCCGAGCACGCACTGGTGAAGGAAGGCTACAGCGAGGCTGAGTTCTACGCCGCCTACGAGAAGATGACCGACGCACTCCGTCCCTGGACCATCGACTTCCACGTCGCTCAAAACGACGGCACCGTCCACGGCGCGGGCAGCCATGACAAAACCGGCAAGCACTGCCGCGCCGACGACCCTAACGGCAAACTCGACATCGTGAAGTGCTCCGGCTACTGGCTCAAGGACGCCGCCGCCCGCGGCATCAAGCATATATGCTGGGACGGCTGCATGTTCCCCAACGCCGTGCTCGAAACGCCCGAGACATGGAACACCATCCTCAGCAAAATGATCGACGTGCGCAACGCTCACGGCTGGAGCTGAGCCCGCCGAGTGGAGACAGATTCAAACGAAAGCCGCCCGGCCAAAACCGGGCGGCTTTTTTGTGCCTTCAGGACTCGGGCAAGCTGATGCGCGGCGCATCCGTCGTCGGCGCAGTCCGGGAATTCCATTGGTCGAATCCCGCGTTGCCGCGGCTGACACCATCGCCTATCAAGAGCCATGTCCGTTACCTCTGGGAAAGCCGCCGCCTTCATTCTCCGCCACATCGGCGAGGCCGACACCGTCGCCCTCCGCAAAAGGCTGGCATCAAAACCCGGCGCGTCCGCGAAAAAACTGCCTGGTGGCACGGCGGTGACAGAAGTGCGCGTGCAGGAAAGACGCGAGGCGGTTGGAGCGGGTGCGGCGCTCGGCGCGGCGGGCGCGGAGACTTTTGCGCGGAATATCGAAAACTTCATCGGCACGCTCACTGTGCCCGTCGGTGTCGCGGGGCCATTGCGGGTGAACGGACTCTTTGCGCAGGGTGACTATTTCGTTCCGCTGGCGACCACGGAGGCGGCGCTCGTCGCGTCGTTCGACCGCGGCGCGCGCGTCCTTACTGAGGCGGGAGGCTGCGCGGCGATGCTGGTGAATGAAGGCGTCCTCCGCGCGCCGGGCTTCGCATTTCGCAACCTGGCCGATGCGGGTGAATTCGTGCTTTGGGCCAGCGCGCAGACCGACGAGTTCCGCGCCGTCGCCGAATCTACGACGCGATTCGGGCGGCTCATCGACGTGCGATTCACCGGCGAGGCGAACCACGTGTATCTCCAGTTGGAGTTCAGCACCGGCGCCGCGGCGGGGCAGAACATGGTCACCATCGCCACGCAGGCCGTGTGCGATTTCATCGCCGCCAATACTCCCGTGAAACCCGAGTATCACTTCGTCGAGGCCAACTTCTCTGGCGACAAAAAGGCGAGTGCCCTGTCCTTCTCCACCGTTCGTGGCCGCAAAGTCTGCGCCGAGGCCGAACTCGACGCCGTGCTCGTGAAACGCCGTTTCCATACCACGCCCGCCCGCATGGTGGACTGCTGGCGCATGTCCGCGCTCGGCGGTGTGATGAGCGGCACCATCGGCGTGCAGGGCCACTACGCCAACGGCCTCGCCGCCCTCTACCTCGCCACCGGTCAGGATGTCGCGTGCGTCGCCGAAAGCGCCGTCGGCATCACGCGATTCGAGCTGCGTGAAGACGGTGCCCTCTACGGCGCCGTCACCCTGCCCAACATCATCGTCGGCACCGTTGGCGGCGGAACCAGCCTGCCCGCCCAGCGCGCTTGCCTCGACATCCTCAATCTCGCGCGCCCCGAAGACGCCAACGCCCTCGCCGAAGTCTGCGCTGCTCTCGCCCTCGCCGGTGAACTCAGCATCATCGGCGCACTCAGCGCACAGGAATTCAGCCGCGCCCACCGCCGCCTCGCTCGCGGGAAAAAATGAAGCGCTGGTGGAATTATCAAAAGGAGCGGTTCCCGCTCCTCGCCCATGGCCCCCTCATCGCAGCGTTCAGCTTTTGTGCCGTGAGCTACTCGCGGATGCTGCGGGGCGAGACCGGCATCCCCCCATGGCCAGCGCTCGTCGTTGCTTTCATCACCTGCCTTCTGTTCTTCCTCCAGCTCAGGCTGGCGGATGAATTCAAGGACCACGAGGAAGACTCGCGCTACCGCCCGTATCGCCCCGTGCCGCGCGGACTCGTCACGCTGCGCGAACTCGGCTGGCTCTTCGTCTTCGCCGCCGTCGCCCAACTTGCCGCCGCATTCTGGCTCGCTCCGCGCATGGCGCTGCTACTGCTGGTGCCGTGGCTCTATCTCGCCGCCATGAGCCGCGAGTTCTTCGCCCGCGACTGGCTGAAAGCGCGTCCCATTACCTATCTGTGGACGCACATGCTCATCATGCCGCTCGTGGATTTCTACGCCACCGGCTGCGACTGGCTCGCCCTCGGCCTGCATCCGCCCGACGGCCTCCACTGGTTCCTCGCCGCGAGTTTCTTCAATGGCGTCGTCATAGAACTGGGCCGCAAGCTCCGCGCGCCCGCCGACGAAGAAACGGGCGTGCCCACTTACACCGCCCTGTGGGGCGTGCGCCGCGCTCCGCTCGTCTGGCTCGCCGTCGTCGCCGCGACCAGTCTCTGCGCGTGGCAAGCCGCCGCACGCATCGTGTTCGCATGGCCTGTCGCCGCCATCCTCGGCGCTCTCTGGCTCGCCGCCGCGTGGCAAACGCTCGCTTTCCGCCGCACTCCCGCGAACGGCAAACGATTCGAGCTTCTCGCCGTGCTCTGGACCCTCGCGCTGTATCTGTCCCTCGGCGCACTGCCGCTCTTCTTCCGATGATCCTCCACATCCACGACCCGCACACGCCAGCGACTGCCGGCGGCAAAGCCACGGCGCTCGCCCGTGCGCTCGCGGCGGAGTTGCCGGTGCCCGCTTGGTTCACCATTACGCCCGTCGCGTTTCATGTGAGCGTCTGGGAAAAGACGGATGCCGCGGCGCTGGCGGGCGCTTTTCCAAACGCAGCGCTCGTCGCAGAAATCGAAACCGCGCTCACGAAGCTCGACGGCGCACGTTTCGCGGTGCGCTCTTCGGCGGTGGATGAAGACGGTGCGGAGCATTCCTTCGCCGGACAGCTCGACAGTTTTCTCAACATCGCCGCTGCGGAAGTCCCGCATCGCGTCGCCGACGTGTGGCGCTCCGGCTTCAGCGAACGCGTCCGCACTTATCGCAAGGAGCGCGGGCTTTCTCCCGACCCGCAGCCGCCCGCCGTCATCGTGCAGCGCATGGTCGCCGCCGATTCCGCGGGGGTTGCCTTTTCCGCCGACCCGGTCTCCGCTCGTCGCGGCGTCGCTGTCGTCAGCGCCGTGCGCGGCTTGGGCGAGGCGCTCGTTTGCGGTGAAGTGGATGCGGACACCTTCCACATCGCGCGCGACGGCGTGGTGCTTTCCGCCACGCACGCCCGGCCGCAGCTTCCCGCCCTTACACACGAGCAGGCCATCGCCGTCGCCGTGCTCGCGCGCCGCGCCGAAGCGCACTTCGGCGCGCCGCAGGACATCGAGTGGGCCATCGAAGGCGGCACGCTCTTTCTCCTCCAGTCGCGCCCCGTCACCACGCTCGCGGGCCGCGCGGACCCCGACGGCGCGCTGCGCGTGTGGGACAATTCAAACATCGCCGAGAGCTACGGCGGCATCACCACGCCGCTCACGTTCACCTTCGCGCGCCGCGCGTATGAAGAAGTCTATCGCCAGTTCTGCCGCATCCTGCGCGTGCCCGAGTCGCGCATTGCGGAAAACGCCGACACCTTTCGGTGCATGCTTGGCCTCCTGCGCGGGCGTGTCTTTTACAACCTCGGGAGCTGGTATCGCGTGCTCTCGCTGCTGCCAGGCTACACGGTGAATCGCGCGTTCATGGAGCAGATGATGGGCGTGAAAGAGCCGCTCCCCGCCGACGCCATGCCGGTCGTGCCCGCCGCCAGCGGTCTCGCCAAACTGCGCGACGCACTGCGCCTCGGCGGCTCGCTGCTCGGCCTCGTGTGGAATCACTTCACGCTCCCGCGACAAATTCGCGCCTTCTACAGCCGGTTGAATGACGCGCTCGGCGCCCCGCCCGTGCCACTGGAGCAAATGCGCGCCGACGAACTCGCCGTGCACTATCGCGACCTCGAACGCCAGCTCCTCACGCAGTGGGACGCGCCGCTGGTGAATGATTTCCTTGCCATGATTTTCCACGGCGTGCTTCGAAAGCAGTGCGCCAAACGCGGCGCGGAGTCGCTGGCCAACGACCTCATCCGCGAGCAGGGCGGCATCATCAGCGCTGAGCCGGCGCGCCGCATGAAAGCCCTCGCAGCCCTCGCCGCGCCGTACTCGGAGTTGCTCGCAGCGCTGCGATCCGCCGAACTTGCCGCCGTCCGCCGCGTTGCGCCGCCGGAGTTCCGCCGCGCGCTCGATGAGTATCTGGACAAATTCGGTGACCGCTGTCTCGATGAACTGAAACTGGAAAGTCCCACGCTGCTCGACGACGCCACGACGCTGCTGCAAGGCATCGCCGCCATCGCTGCCAGGCCGCCATCGCCCGCGGCCCCCGCGAGGCCCGCGGCTGAGGCGCCGCGCGGCCTCATCTTCCGCTGGGTGCTCCGCAACGCCCGCGACCGCGTGCGCGACCGTGAGAACCTCCGCTTCGAGCGCACTCGATTGTTTGGCCGCGTTCGCCGCATCTTCGTCGAACTGGGCAAACGCTTCGCCGCCACTGGTGCGCTCGCCGCGCCGCGCGACATCTTTTTTCTCACGCTCGATGAAGCCCTCGGCTTCTGCGAAGGAACCGCCGCCTCCACCGACCTCCGCGGTCTCGTCACACTGCGCCGAGTGGAATTTGAAAACTACGCCGCTCAGCCAACGCCCAGCGACCGCTGCGAAACGCTCGGCGCGGTGCATCAAGGCAACGATTTCCAATCCGCCACACCGCACGCCGCGCCGGACACGACGGGCGACACCCGTTCCGGCCTCGGCTGCTGCCCCGGCGTGGTACGCGGCCCCGTGCGAGTCATCCGCGACCCTCGCGGCGCGACGATTCTTCCCGGAGAAATCCTCGTCGCCGAACGCACCGACCCCGGCTGGGTCATGCTCTTTCCGAGTGCCAGTGGACTGCTCGTCGAGCGCGGCAGCCTGCTCTCACACAGTGCCATCGTGTCCCGCGAACTCGGCCTCCCCGGCATCGTCAGCATTCCTGGTATCACCGCATGGCTCAAAACCGGCGACGTAGTTGAAATGGATGGCAGCACTGGAATCGTCCGCAGACTTTCCGAATGAGCACCGAAGCCGCCAGCCACGCCGACTTTTCCCAAATCCGCTACGCGCAGGTCTGGGAGGATGCCGATGTGCTCGTCGCCGCGCTCGCGCCGCGGCCCGAGCACACTGTGCTGAGCATTGCATCCGCCGGTGACAATGCCCTCGCGCTCGCGGCCAGCGGCGCACGCGTCATCGCACTGGACCTCAACCCCGCGCAGCTCGCCTGCCTTGAACTGCGCGTCGCCGCGTATCGCGCGCTCGACCACGCGGGCTTGCTGGAAGTCATCGGCTCCCGCCCGAGCACGCGCCGCGCAGAGCTTTTTTCCAAATGCCGCCCGCTGCTCACGGCGGAAGTGCGCGAGTTTTGGGATGCAAGACCGGACGCCATCGCCGCAGGCATCGGCGCGGCGGGGAAGTTCGAGCGATACTTCGCCACGTTTCGGAACCGCGTGCTCACGCTCGTCCACAGCCGGGCACGCGTCGCCGAATTGCTTCGCGGTGGCACCCTTGAGCAGCGCGAACACTTCTACAAGCGCCGCTGGAACACTTGGCGCTGGCGACTGTTGTTTCGCGTCTTCTTCTCACGTTTCGTCATGGGCCGGCTCGGACGCGACCCCGCGTTATTCCGCTACGTGGAAGGCCGCGTGTCCGACCGCATCCTCGACCGCACGCGCTACGCGCTCACCGCACTGAACCCGGCGGAGAATCCCTATCTCACATGGATTCTCACCGGGACGCACGGCGACGCGCTGCCATTCGCGCTGCGCGCAGAAAACTTCGACGCCATCCGCGCCAATCTTCACCGGTTGGAGTGGCGGCGGCAGACCGTGGAGGAGTTCCTTGCGGCGGAACCCACTACGCGTCTCGACGGGGCGAATCTCAGCGACATCTTCGAATACATGAGCGAGGAAAACACCGCCGCCCTGCTCGCGCGTCTTGCCGACGCCGCGAATCCCGGCGCGCGTTTCGCCTACTGGAACATGCTCGCCCCGCGCTCCCGCCCCGATTCGCTCGCTGCAAAACTGCGCCCGCTCGACGACCTAGCCCGAGGGCTGTTCGCCAAAGACCGAGCATTCTTTTACAGCCGCTTTGTCGTTGAGGAGGTCGCCCGATGAATAGCGCGCGCCAAGGAGCGGCGACATTCCTGTCGCCGTTGAACACAGCGCGCAGCGCCACTTCTCTTCGGCGTGGCGTCCTCGCTTGCCCCCGCCTATCCAACAATTTGTGCCGCTCCGCGGCATATGAAGACGGCGACAGGAGTGTCGCCGCTCCTTGGTGTCCATGAACCCCTTCGCTGCCATGCTGCTCGTGCTCTCGGCCTTCGCAGGGCTGATGTTCGGCGTGCGCTGGGCTCGGCGGCGGAGTTGGCTCAGTGCGGAGGGCGCGCGGAAGACGGTGCACATGCTCATGGGGCTGGGCACGGCGACGTTTCCGTGGTTGTTTCGCGATAGCTGGGCGGTGCTGGTGCTCACAGGCGCCTTTCTCGCGCTGCTGCTGGCACTGCGATTTGCAGGCTCGCTGCGAAAGAATTTTGGTGACGTGCTTGGAGGCGTGGGGCGCGCGTCGGCGGGGGAGTTGTATTTTCCAGTGGCGATCGGCGTCTTGTTTATGCTCACTAACGGGGAGCCTCTGTCTTTCGTCATTCCCGTGCTGGTGCTCACTTTTGCCGATGCCATGGCGGCGCTCGTCGGCACGCGATGGGGAAGGCACCGCTACGTGGCGGATGAAGGCGAAAAGAGCTGGGAAGGGTCGCTGGCATTTCTCGGGACAGCGTTCGTGTGCGTCTTCGTGCCGCTCGTGGTGACGGGGCACCCGCCGCTGCACTCCGCGCTCGCGGCGCTGTGCATTGCCACGGTGACGATGCTGGCGGAGGCGACGGCATGGCGCGGCCTAGACAATCTTTTCGTTCCCTTCGCCACTCTGGCGATGCTCCGCATTTACCGCGACCAGCCGGAGTCCTCACTATGGGGACGTATTGGGGTGCTGGTGTTGTTCGCGGCTCTGCACGGTGTCATTAGAAAGCGGATGCAGCTCCGTGAAGGTACACTCTTCGGAGCGCTCGTGATCCTCTTTGTTTTCGCCTACG
This sequence comes from Akkermansia muciniphila, assembly GCA_945861415.1. Classification (GTDB taxonomy): domain Bacteria; phylum Verrucomicrobiota; class Verrucomicrobiia; order Verrucomicrobiales; family V1-33; genus V1-33. The sequence goes on from CAMAUV010000022.1 coordinate 40,512, forward strand.
TCGGCAGTCGCGCGTGGGTCGTCGCGCCATTCACGGTGCTGCTGCTGCATCCGTTGCCGCGGCTCTGGCGCTGCGAGGGAGCGGAACCGCAGTCGCATCTTGCACTGTTCTCCTATGCGCTGCCGCCACTGGCTTGGCTGGCCGCGTGGCGGCTTTGGGGCGTGAACGGCTTCGCGCCGGCGTTGGTCGCCTGCGGCGCGCAGTTGGCAATGACGTGCGCGTCCGTGTGGCGGACGGATCTCGGAAAAGTGGCGCTGCTCGTGCCATCCGCGGCGCTCGGCTGGCTCTGTGTCATGGCGCCTCGGTGGGTCTCAGGCGAAGTCTCCGCCGGGATCGCAGGGATTTCTGCAGTCGCCATCATCGCCGCGCTCCTCGCCTTTCATTTCGCGCAGTCCCGTCTGCGTGAGCCGGTGTGGCGGCATTGGTTTGCGCGTGCGGCGTTCGCGTCGCTGGTTTCACTCGCTGTGTATTTCACATGATTCAGGTCTTCTCCAACTTCGCAGATTTCGCGCCGTCGCCGCAACTCGCGGCATTTGATGCGGCGCTCATCACGCGACACCGCGCGGATGAGCATCTGGTCGCTGTGGAGAATCGCGAGGTCGTTGCCCGGGCTTCGCTTTGGTGGAAAGAGACGCCATCGCTGGAAGGGGCGCGCGTCGGAGCTGTCGGGCACTACGCGGACACCGGTGGCGAGGCGGCGAAGGTGTTGCTGGATGCTGCTTGCGAGCGGCTCCTCGCAGAGGGTTGCCGTGTAGCGGTCGGGCCGATGGATGGGAATACGTGGCGTCGGTATCGCTTCATCACGGAGCAGGCGAGCGAACCTCCGTTTCTGATGGAGCCGGACAACGCGAGCGAATGGCCCGCGCGCTGGCAGACGGCAGACTTTGCCCCGCTGGCGGAGTACTTTTCAGCGTTGAATGACGACCTGTTCTACGAGGACGCGCAAGTCACGCGCGCGGGTGAGCGGTTGATGCGCAGTGGAGTGACAGTGCGGGCGCTGGATGCGGCGCGCTTCGATGAGGAACTCCGGCGCATTTATGAAGTCTCGGTCGCGGCGTTCCCGGAGAACTTCCTCTACACACCGCTGCCGGAGGCGGAGTTTGTGGCGCAATACGCGGCGGTGCGGGAGCGGGTGCGGCCGGAACTGGTGTTGCTCGCGGAGCACGAGGGGCGCGCGGTGGGTTATGTGTTCGCTGTGCCCGACTGGCTGCGCGGGGCAGGGACCGATACGGTGATTGTGAAAACGGTCGCGGTGCAGCCGGGGCGGGTATTCGCAGGGCTGGGGACCTGGCTGGTCGCACTGGCGCAAATTGCGGCACGGGAACTCGGCTATCGGCGGGCGATTCACGCGCTGATGCACGAATCGAACAACTCACGGAATCTTAGCGCTCGATACGCGAAGCCTTTCCGGCGCTACACCCTCTACTCCCGGTCGCTGTGAACATCGCCGCTCTCCTCACTGAACAGGCCCGATCGAGGGGCGCCGCCGCGGCCATCATTGAGCGCGCAGGGGTGACGACGTTTGCCCAACTTGATGAGCGCGTGCGGCGTGCGGCGGCGATGCTCAGGGCGCGCGGTGTCGGGGCAGGGGACGCGGTGCTTATTTTCCAGCCGATGTCGGCGGCGCTCTACACGGCGCTGCTGGCGGTGTTTCGCCTGGGGGCGACGGCGATGTTTCTCGACCCGTCTGCCGGGCGGTCGCACATTGAGGCGTGTTGTGCGCTGTCGCCGCCGCGCGGGCTGGTTGCTTTGCCGAAAGCGCATTTGCTGCGCCTGACGTCGGGCGCGTTGCGGAGGATTGAGGTGAAATTCTCCACGGGCTGCTGGATTCCGGGCGCGGGGCGGTGGAGTGATCTCGAAAAGTGCGCGCCTTTAGAAGAAGTCGCGCCTGTCGCGGACGACACGCCTGCGCTGCTGACATTCACGAGCGGCAGCACGGGACAGCCTAAGGCGGCGGTGCGGACGCACAGGTTTCTCATTGAGCAGCATCGGGTGCTGGCGCGGAGCATCGCGCTGGAGGCGGGGGAGGTGGACCTGGCAACGCTGCCGATATTCACCCTCGCGAATCTCGCCAGTGGCGTGACGAGCCTCATTCCGGACTGCGACTTGCGCCGCCCGGGCAGTATCGAGGCCGCGCCCGTGCTGCACCAAATCCGCGAGCATCGGGTAACGCGTTGCGCAGCGTCGCCGGCGTTCTTCGAGCGACTGCTCGCGGCGGACGACGGCACGCTGAGTGCGATGCGGAAAGTCTTCACCGGTGGAGCACCCGTTTTTCCAAATCTGCTCACGGCACTCCGCGAAAAAATGCCAGATGCGCGCGTCGAGGCCGTCTTCGGCAGCACCGAGGCCGAGCCAATCGCGCACATCGAGGAACGGGAACTTTCCGCCGCCGACCGGGATGCGATGCGCGCGGGGCGGGGCCTTTTGACCGGAGAACCCGTGCCGGAGATTTCAATCCGTATCCTCAGTGCGGAATGGGGTGCCCCGCTCGCGCCGATGAGCGCAGATGAGTTTGCCGGTCGCTGTCTGCCCTCTGGCGAGCATGGGGAAATCGTCGTGAGCGGCGGTCACGTATTGCCTGGCTACCTGCACGGGCACGGCGATGCAGAGACGAAGTTCCGCGTGGATGGCCGGGTCTGGCATCGCACGGGCGACGCTGGCTGGATCGATGAACACGGCCGCCTCTGGCTGCTGGGCCGCTGTGCCGCGCGGGTGAGCGATTCGCGCGGAACTCTATGGCCGTTCACCGTCGAGTGCGCAGCCCGGCTGCATCCGCTCGTCCGGCGTGCGGCGTTGCTCGGCCACAAGGGAAGCCGGTTCCTCTTTGTCGAAATCGCTGCTCCTGATGCAGTCATCACTGCGGAGGCGCTGGGCCTGGCATGGGCACAACTCGACGGAGTGCGCGTCCTGCCTGCTATTCCCATGGATGCACGGCACAATGCGAAGGTGGACTACGTCGCCCTGCGCGCCCTGCTGGAAAGGCAATGACAGCATTTGCCGAGGACAAAGGGCAAATTGTGTTCTGCGCCTATGGCCTTTCGGGCTGGGCGGAAGGCTTCCTCAGTCGCCACTCCGCTGACGCCCTTCGGATTTCGCCATTCGCGCTTCGTTATTTCGCCGACAGGCGAGACTACATCTCGCGCCATTCGTGCCGTGGATACCGCCGCTCCATTTCCTTTTTGATCGCGGGATAGTGGTTCTTCCAGAATCCAGCTAAATCGCGCGTCACCTGAATGGGGCGGTGGTTGGGGGCGAGAATGCTCATCACCAGCGGCACGCGGCCTCCGGCAATTTTGGGCGTGTCGCGCTGCTTGAAGAGTTGCTGGATGAAAACGGCGACGCTTGGTTCCTCTGGCCGGGTGTAGTCGATCTTCGCTGGCTTACCCGTGTCCAGTTCGATGCGCGGCGGTGCATGGCGGTCCAGCGCGGTGGCCTGCGCGTGGCTGAGCCAATCGCGCAGGGCCTGGAGCGGCGAGAGGTCTTTGATGTCGCGATAGCTGCGGCAGCCGTGAAACAGTTCCTCCAGCACGAGCCGTTTGTCGTCTTCGGTGAACTCCGGCAGTTCCAGGTCCGGCATGGCTTTACGCAGGAAGTTGAGCCGGGCGAACCACTGTTCCGTATTCTCGTCCCACGCGGACAGCGTCAGGTTGCCGCGCAGCACTTCGTCAGCCAGGATAGCCGCCGCCGCACCGGCGTCCGGTTCGCCGCTCTGGCGCTCGCGGATGACAAGATCGCGGAACCGCACGCGCTCGCGCTGGATCACGCGGCGCTGCGTGGTGTCGAAGAATGGCGCTTTTTCCAGCTCGAAATCCTCCGGGAAAAGATCGCCCAGCCAGTCCTCCTCCAGCTCCGTGAGCAACTGGAGCGTCACCTGCACCTCGCGGCCCTGCACTTCGGCGATTTCCGCCGCCACCAGCAACGCCTCACCGCGCACCACCGTCTCTTTGCCCACTGCTGCACGGCGTCCGCCCACCACATCGCACGCGCTGCCACCGATGCTCGTGCGCCGCGCCACCTGGTCGGAGTAGCCGGTGAGCACGATCTTCGCCAGCGTCTCGCGGTCCGGGAGGTCCGAGGCATTGCCAAAGTCTGCGCCGGTCATCTTCTCCAGACGGTCCGCGAGCCGCCCGGCTTCGCTCGCGGCTTTGCCGTTCAGCCCGAGTTGCCCGCATGCATCCGGATTGAAATTCCGGTCCGCCGCCGCCTGCCACGCGCGGATGAGCGGGAGAAAGTCGGAGAAGTCGTCCGGTTGCTGAAAGCGCTTCTGGCCGTCCGTGCCGCGCATGAACAGCGAGCGCCCCTGGAGGAGCGACACCACCAGCGCCACAGGCGGCACGCAGCCCTGCGCCGCCGCTTCCTCCAGCATCCGCGCCTGCCGCGGGTGAAGAGGATAACGCGTGAGCCTCCGGCCCGTTTCTGTCAGTGCCCCTGCCGCATCCAGCGCACCCAGTTCATGCAGCAGACGCCCCGCCCGTTCCATGCCGCGCGGGTCAGGACGCTCAAACCACCGGAACGCTTCCATGTCGCGGACGCCTGCGGCTTTAAGAGTTAGGATCACCTCCGCCAAATCCAGCCGCAGCACCTCGGGCACCTCGGCGGCGGCGCGGCGTCCGTGGGATTCCTCGCTCCACAGCCGATAGCACACACCCGGCCCCGTCCGGCCCGCGCGGCCTGCCCGCTGATCTGAGCTGGCGCGCGAAATGGGCTGTACCGTGAGCGTGTTGATGCCGCGGTTCGCATCCCACGACGCCACCCGCGCTGTGCCTGCGTCAATGACCGCCTGCACGCCATCGATGGTCAGAGAAGTCTCGGCCACGTTCGTGGCCACCACTATCCGCCGCCTCCCGTTGTCGCTCACTGCCGCGTCCTGCTGCGCCGGAGTCAATTCTCCGTGCAGCGGGAGAATATCGAACTCCCGCGCCCACTTCTCCCGCGAGAGCGCCTCCATGGTTTTGCGAATCTCAAACGCCCCCGGCATGAACACCAGCCCATGGCCTTCCCGCTGCGCCGCCAGGGCATCACCGCACACCCGCACAGCGTGGTCCCAGATTTCACCCCGCACATTCCCCTTCGGCGGCGCGTAGCGGATGTTCACGGGAAAGGTCCGCCCCTCACTGACAAGATGCACCGCCGGCGCCAGATACGCCTTGAGCGACTCCGTTTGCAGCGTCGCCGACATCACAAAGATCGCGAGGTCCGGTCTCTGCGACTCCTGCACATCCAGCGCACGGGCCAGCGTGATATCGCCGTAGAGATGCCGCTCGTGAAATTCGTCGAACACCACCGCTGTCACTCCCCGGAGATTCGGATCATCCATCATACGGCGTAGCAAAATTCCCTCCGTCACAAACCGGATGCGCGTCTTCCCGCTGACCGCGCCTTCAAACCGCACCTGATACCCCACCTCATCGCCCAGCCGCACGCCCATCTCCTCCGCCACCCGCCGCGCCAGCATCCGCGCAGCGATCCGCCGCGGCTGCAGGATCACCACTTCACCGTCGCCCAGAAGATCGTTGTTGAGCAACATCTGCGGGAGCTGGGTGCTCTTCCCCGATCCCGTCGGCGCCTCGATCACAAACCGCCGCCGCTCCGCCGAGTCGCGCCATGCGGCGAGGAGAGCGGGTTCGATTTCATAAATGGGCAGACGCATATATAAAATAGCCTGCCGCTAACCGCCCCGCGCCCACCCTGCAAGCCGCGCGGCATGGAGATGCATCCGATATTGCCTCCGCGCCCGCCGCCAATCTGCGTTAAGCTCTCCGGCTACGGTGGAGGTGGTAAATTTTGCGGGGAGGTGCGGGAAGGTGCGGGATCGCATAGCGGCGGTGATGTAGTGCGCCGCGAACTGCGCGTTGTGCCAAGGCCTGAATATGATGAGTGGGTGGAGGGGATCGCGGCGACACTGACGGTGGGGCAGTCGTCTGTTTTTGTTACGACGGTGCTCCTCGATACTTCGGGCACGCTGGTGTCGGCGAAGGTTTACGCCATTACCAGCGACGGGCGAGAGAGTTCCTCGGGGGCGGTGCAGGTGCAGGTGCAGAGGCAGCAGGGAGGATTGCAGTTTTGTTTTGCAGCCGGGCCGAAACGGGGTCACGGGGAAACCTATGACGTTTCACGAATGGCACGATAAGGACGAAGAAACCGGAGAGCGGCGCTACTTCCGCGCGGGCAAGTTTGGCCGGCGCTGGCATGTGAAGACGACTCTGAAGTCGGAGCCGGACTGGCATGACCTAGAGCCAATCCCGCTGGATGTGCTGGAGGCGCTGCGCTCGCAATTGCTCAACAAGTATCAACGCCGCCGCATTCCTTATGAGGATGTGGTGGACATTGACAAATTCGTCGTGGCGGCTGGGGGGGCGTCGGTCATCGCGGAGGTGGAGCGATGACGGTGGACGAGTCATGGATGCAACAGGCGCTGGAGGAGGCCCGGCAGGGCAGGGGACTCACCAGTCCCAATCCCTGTGTGGGGGCCGTGATTGTGAAGGATGGAGCGATGCTGTCCAGAGGGTGGCACCAGCGGGCGGGAGGGCCGCATGCGGAAGTCGAGGCGATTCGTGCGGCGGAACGATTGCTGGGAGCAGGCTGTACGGAGGGGGCGACTATTTTCATCACCCTTGAGCCGTGTTCGACTCACGGGCGGACTCCGCCGTGTGTGCAGGCGCTGATGGCTGGAAAATTTGCCCGGGTGGTGTGGGGAGTGGATGACCCGAATCCAGCCCATGCAGGAAGTGCCGCGGCCGTGCTGGAGGCGGCTGGAATTTCTGTCGCGCGGCATGTGCTGGAGCAGGAGTGCCGCGAAGTGATCGCTCCCTTCGCGAAGTTCATCACCACTGGCCTGCCGTGGGTGATCGCCAAAGCCGGGATGTCGCTCGACGGCCGCATCACCCGGCCTACTGGAGAGGGGCCATGGATCACCAGTGAGGCCGCCCGCGCAGACGCCATGCAACTCCGGGTAATGACCGATGCCATCATCGTCGGTGCTGGAACGGTGCGCGCCGACGACCCTGCGCTGACGTTGCGGGGAGACCGGATTCCGGAGGGCAAGACGCAGCCGTGGCGAGTGGTTCTGACCCGCAGCGGTGATTTGCCGACAGCGGCAAAGGTTTTTACCGATGACCAGCGGGAGCGCACGCTCGTTTTTCGCGATCAGTCCTTCGCTGCCGTGCTTCGTGATCTTGCGGGTCGCGGGGTTGTGACCGTGCTCATTGAGGGTGGCGGAAAGGTGCTGGCGGAAGCTTTTAGCGCCGGTCTGGTGGATGAGGCGGTGGTATACATCGCCCCGCTAGTAAGCGGCACCGGACTACCTGTGGTGGATGGCGCGTTGTGGCGCGGGGGTTCGGTGGACATGGAATGCACAGACGTGAAACGGACCGGTCCGGATGTGCGGCTGGAACTCAGAAGAAAAGCGGAGCGATGATCAAAGTGACGCGCGATCAGTTTCGCCGCATGGCGGAAAAGGCATGGCTGCAAGTGCCGGAGGAACTGCGGGCTCGCGTGGAGAATCTGCAGATTCTCATCGAGGACGAACCGACCGCGCGTGACTATGAACTGAATGAAGTGCCGGACAATGAAGATCTTTTCGGTCTCTTTGAAGGAATGGCGCTCACGGATTCTAACATCGGAGAGGGCTATCGGATGCCGAATGTGATCCGTATTTTCCAGTGGCCGCACGAGGAGGTGTGCGACACGCTTGAGGAACTGGAGGAGGAGGTGCGCCGCACGATGCATCACGAAGTGGCGCATCATTTTGGCATCGATGACGACCGACTGGAGGAGATAGGAGCTTACTGAAATGAGCGCGCTGGTCTTACCTCAAGACTATCCGCGGCTGCGCGTGGTGGCGGGATTCGCGGAGTTGTCGTCCGCCTCATTTGAGGATGGCGTGCACGCGCTGTGCTGGCAGAGGGAGTTGTCGGGGGACTTTGGCGAAATTGTTCGGCATTTTGCGGGCAATGAAGGCATCACCTCTATTGATGTTGATCAGCTGATCGGCTTGGCGCTTAGTCCGACAGGTAGGGTGGCTGCGGCCGTTTTGGTTGAGGATCTTCGCTGCCTCCAAGCACTGGGTCTGCAGCCGGAGTTGAATGTCATCAACGGTTACCGCCGGGAGGAGAAGCCCGGACCAGTTCCTAGGGATGTGATGTCATGGCATGCGGACAGTGCGACGGAGGAGACGGACACGTGGCTTTGTACTTATTATGGAGCGTCGAGTGAAGCCCTGCGCCATGAGGATGCGCTTTGCTGTAGTCTTGAGCCGGAGATCCGTGCTGCGCTTCTGGCGGTTTACGGTGGCGGCGACGATGCGGGTTTCGCGGAGTTTTTGAGCGAAGAGTGCTACGACCTGCACTATTCCGCGCGACCAGAAGCCACACCTTATGTTTTTGGTCAGGGTAATCTCTGGCGCGTCGCCACGATATATCCCGGCTGCCCCGTTCCGCCCTGTGTCCACCGGGCACCGGCCGCCAGTAGGGGAGAGTTACGGCTGCTGCTGATTAGTTGAGCCTTGATTCAGGCTTGCCCAGCGGAAATGGGCGGGTAGGAGCCGCGCCATGCAATTGCCGCTGGAAGACAACTTTGAAGACATCCTCGCCAAGGCGCAGCGCGGGCTGGGCCTCTCGGAAGAGGAGCTCGCATTCCGTGCGGGGATATCTGTGAAAGCCCTGCGGGAGATGCAGGAAGGAACCCTGCGGGATGGACTGGCGTGCCTTGTTTGTCCGGTGCTGGGACTGCATGCGGAGAGCCTCACCGCAATCGCCCTAAAGGAATGGAAGCCGGAGCCGCGCAGCGTGGACGGGTTGGAGGTATTCACTACCGACTACGGTGGCATGACGGTGAACAGTTATGCCGTCTTCTCGGAGGGCCATGCTGCGCTCTTCGACAGCGGGGCGGATGCCGCGGGTATGATTGCCGCCGTGCGCGGGCGCGTTGCGACTGTTGATTTTATCTTTATCACCCACACCCACCCGGATCACATCGCGGCGCTGCCGGCATTACGGGAGGCCTTTCCGCAGGCGCAGGTAATTGTGGGCCGCGGGGAGCTATTCGACGGGGCACAGCCGGTGGATGACGGCGCGGAGTTCGCGCTAGGGGCGCTGAAAGTTGAGGCGCGGGAAACTTCCGGTCATGCCCGCTGCGGTATTACCTATGCGGTCAACGGGCTCAGCGTGCCTGCGGCCGTGGTGGGGGATGCGATTTTCGCCGGCAGCATGGGAGGTCCGCGCACATCGTGGCAGCAGGCGCTTACCACCAACCGCAGGCGTATTTTCGCGCTGCCCGGTTCCACCATTCTCTGCCCCGGTCACGGCCCGCTCACCACCGTGGCGGAGGAAAAAGCACACAACCCATTCTATCCCGAATTTAAACCATCCAATAATCCAGCTATGAAAGAAAAAATCGCATTTGTCGGAGTCGGACGCATGGGCGCCAACATGGCCCGCCGTGTCAAGGAAGTAGGCTATCAGGTTACTGCCGTGTATGATGTGAACAGGGTAGCCGCAGCGGAACTGGCAGCGGAGATCGGCGCCACGGCCTGTGAGAAACTGGCGGACGTCACCGCCGCAGCAGATGTGATCTTCACCGTGGTAACCAACGATGCGGCCATGGAGGCGATCTTTTACGGACCGGATGACAACCTTTTCACGGGAGCGGCAGGCCGCACTTTCATCAACTGTGCGACGCTTTCTCCTGCCTTGCACGTCAAACTCCAGGCGGCATCGGCGGCGACGGGTGCGCAAAGCATTGAGGGCTGCATGGCCAGCAGCATTCCGCAGGCGCGCAGCGGCCAATTGCAGCTCATGATCGGCGGGAAGAAGGAGGTCTTCGACAAAATGGAGCCACTACTCAAAACCATTAGCGCCGTGCTGACATACGTGGGGCCGGCCGGCAAAGCCGCCGAAGTCAAGGCTCTTGTTAATATGGTGATGAACATCAACACGGCGGCGCTGGCGGAAGGCCTCGGCCTTGGCGCCGCTTTGGGTCTTGACCTCAACACGCTCAGCCAAGTTTTCAGTGTCACCGGGGCCAACAGCCGCGTGCTTCAGACGGACGGAGAGGACATGATCAACCGTGAGCATTCCTGCTATTTCAGCGCGGAACATGCAGCCAAGGACAGCAACATCGCCCTTGCGCTGGCAAAGGAAAAAGGACTCGCCCTGCCCCTCGCGGTAGCAACGGCCACGCAGTTTGAGAAGATGGTCGCCGCCGGTCTGGGAGAACTCGACAAGAGCGGTGTGGCAGAACTGACATTCCCTGGCCGTCACGCGCACCCGGCCTGATCATGCAGTGCTCCGGTTCCCTACGGCTCATCGTGGTGCGGTGGCTGGCGATTTTTCTCCTTTTACTGCCCTATGTGGGGTGTGCCTATTATTCGCGGGTAAAGGAGAAGCAGCCGCCCCCGCCAGTGATGCTGGCCAACAGCGGGATTGATCGCGCGATCGCCGAGGGTCTTCGCGTATTGGAAAAGCAGCCGATGTCGGCGCTGGGACACTTCCTTTCCGCCGCAGAGGGCGCCGCGGATGGGCTGCGGCGGGATCCGGCAGACTCGCAATCGTTGGAGCGTTACAACTACGCCCTGAGTCAAGCATTTGCCGCCATTCTCCGGTCGGGTGTGAATGTGTGGGAAAAGCCTGTGCAGGTGAGCAAACCGGAAGGCTTCTTCACGCTCAAAGCCAAAGTGGACTCACGCCATGCTGAGCGGCACCCGAAGCTTTACGACTACTATCCTGCGTCCAATCTGGCAATTAGCGGGACCTACGTGCAGGAGCGTAGGGAGAAGTCCGGTCTGGGTGCACCAGTTGTGGGTATCCGGCGCGAGGCTCGGCTGGACGCCCGGAAGAGATTCGCCCTCGAACGCGGCTACCATGGTGTAACGGCCGTGGCCCGGTTCCGCGGATCAGTTTGCGAAATGGAATTTGTCGATCCTCTGGCTGCGGAGACCGTTTCTCTGAATAGTCGGTCCTACCATGTGGCGGCCGACTTTACCGCGGCGCTGGCTTTGATGCTCAACGATACCAACCCGCGGAAAAAGGAAATCTTCAATTTGGTCCGGCCCGGTGATCCGGCCGACAGTGCGCGCATCATCCTTCTCCAGCCGTTTGACCCTGAGAAAACAACCGTCCTGCTGGTGCACGGGCTCATCAGTTCCCCGGCGACATGGGTGCCCATGCTGAATGAACTGCGCGGAGATGCTGCAATACGGAAGCGCTATCAGTTCTGGCTTTATGAGTATCCCAGCGGCTATCCGTATCCGGTTTCTGCGGCCCTCATGCGCAAGGAATTGGATGCTGCTTTGAGGGAATTCCCGCAAAAAAAGCCCATGATTCTCATAGGCCACAGCATGGGCGGGCTCATCGCCCGGCTTATGGTCACTGACCCGGGCGAGCGGTTGTGGAAAGAGGCTGGCGGCGGGCGGGCCGGCAATCCCGTCTCGATCCTTAAAAAGCGGACGCTCCTCTCGGATGCCTTTTTCTTCAAAAGCCGCCCGGAAGTGGGCCGCGTGCTCTTCATCGCCGTGCCCCACCGCGGCAGTGACATCGCAGGGGGGTGGATAGGCCGTCTCGGAGCCCGGCTCATCCGGGCACCGGAATTCCTTGCCAAAGCCAGCCTTGAAGTCGCCACGCTGGGGCTCATTCCCGGCTGGAAGCAACGCGACCACGCTCCCAACAGCGTGGACACCCTTTCCTCCAAACATCCATTCGTGTTGGCCATCAACAAGATCCCTATCAAACCAGGAGTCCCCGTCCACTCAATCATCGGGGACCGCGGCAAGGGGGACACCCCCAACAGCAGCGATGGCGCCGTGCCCTACCGGAGTTCCCACATCGACAAAGTTGTCTCCGAGAAAATTGTGCCTTCCGGCCACAGAGCCCATCAGCACCCGGAGGCGATCGCTGAGGTTGATAGGATCCTGAAAAGGGCTGCCCGCTAGCCGCTCCGGCTTTATTTCTCTCCGGCGGCAAAAATCCGTGGCAAACCCGCCGCTGCGGGTTACAGCCCCACGACCATGCCTGCGAAAAAGAAGACCGCTACCCCTGCCAAGAAAGTTACTGCCCGTAAAACCGTTCCCAAAAAAGCGGCGAATCCGGCCGTGCCGGTGAAGTTTGAAGGGGAAGTCTTTGCCCGGGCCGCCACCGGCTACGCAGATGACAAGAAGGCGGAAAACATCATCGTGCTGGATGTGCGTCAGATCTCAATGGTCGCCGATTTCCTCCTGATCTGCGATGGCAGTTCTCTTCCGCACCTGCGCGCCATCCGAAGCGAAATCGCCGACCGCCTTAAGCACGACCATGGGATCCCCCCTTACTCGTCTCACGGCACCCCAGACAGCGGCTGGTTGTTGCTCGACTACGGCGACGTGGTTATCCATGTCTTCCACGCAGAAAAGCGCGCCTTCTACGGGCTAGAAGATCTTTGGAACGATGCACCAAGGCTGAAATTGTAACTGGCTCGTCTGTGCGGACGCTGGCTGCATCTACAGCGACACTGTTCTTTTGTTAAAAATACGGGTTTCTTTATAAAAAAAGACTTGTCAGGTAAGTAGGAAATGCGGATGTATATCTGGTCTGGATGCAGCTCCGAACCCATCCCTCGGACTCAAACTAATAATACCTCAGGATAATGGCTATTCGAACCACCTTGACCGCTCTCTTTGCTGCGTGCAGCGCGTTTATCGCGAGCTGCGCCTCCTCCCCCGGGCTTGCCAGCGCCAAGACTTATAGGAACGGTCATGTGGATGGTGCCACGTATTACAAGGTAAGGACCACCGCCTACAGTCATGTGGAGGCGGACAGCTTGAAATACGGCGTAAAAAACGCTGCAGGGACTAATCTTAAATACGGTCGGGTCCGTAGCGCAGCCTCTGATTGGTCCGTTTTCCCGCTGGGCACCGTGTTCCAGATTGAGGGCGAACCTTACATCTATCAGATAGATGACTACGGCAGCGCTTTGGTGGGCACCAAAACCATCGACCTATACCGCCCTAGTATGAATGGCATCAAACAATGGGGTGCCCGTAACGTTAAGATCAAAGTTCTAAAGTGGGGTAGTTACGCGCGCAGTATGGCCATTCTTGGAGACCGCACGAAGCATTTTCACGTGAAAAAGATGGCCGTCGGCATCCGAAAGAAGCTGAGCAATGGTAAGGGCTAAGTCGGCCAGAAAATGATCAAAGCGGATCGTGCGGATGTCATTCAAGCGGCTCTTGAGCGCCTGTATCCGCAGGTTCCTGTGCCGCTGAAGCACACAGACGCCTACACCCTGCTGGTGGCCGTGCTACTCTCCGCTCAGTGTACTGATGTGCGGGTAAACCAGATCACTCCTCGGCTTTTTGCTCGTGCAGACAGCCCCACGGCGATGATGCATGTGCCCGTGGAGGAAATCCGGGAAATCATCCGCCCCTGCGGACTCTCACCGCGGAAATCGCAGGCCATTTCAGAACTCTCCCGCATTCTGGTGGAACAACACGGGGGGGAAGTACCCGCCAATTTTGAGGATCTTGAGGCCCTTCCCGGGGTAGGCCACAAGACTGCATCCGTTGTCATGGCGCAGGCATTTGGGGTGCCAGCATTTCCCGTGGATACCCACATTCACCGGCTTGCGCAGCGATGGGGGCTCACCGCGGGCAAAAATGTGGAGCAAACGGAGGCAGACTTGAAGCGCCTCTTCCCCCGGGAATCGTGGAATCGGCTCCACCTCCAGATCATCTTCTACGGCCGGGAATACTGCACCGCTCGGACCTGCGATGGTAGGGTTTGCCCGCTTTGCCGGGAGCTTTTTCCGGAACGCAAGAAGCCGGTGAAAACGAAAAAGTAGGACTTCCGGGCAGCCGAGAGAAATTCAGCCTCGCCTCCGTCCGGCGTCTCTCTGAACGTCCGTGGGGGGCGAGGCTGGTGGTTCCCTGGGCACCACAGGCGGTCCCGGCAGTCATCAGAGAGAACGGCAGACCGGGGCGCGCAGCGCAGCCGCTGAGTCACTTCTGTTAATCATCCCTCTCCCCGCAGGGCGCAACCGGGAGAATCGTTCGGCGGGATGCACTTTTAAGGTCCCACGGCTTCCAGCCGCAGGGTTTCCTTACGCACGGCCAGCAGCATCTTCAGTTTCGCCTCCAGTGGCGCCGCCGCTGCCTGAGCTTCCTCTAGCGTGAATTTACTTTTTCCGGTGCTTGGGCGCGTGTGACCAACGTGATCACGCCATGCATCACTGAGGAGGTGGTGCCGTTCCAGGGCCGGCCCGAGAGCCGCAGTAGCATCACGATTGAATGAGAGCGAAGTATACCTTGTGAGGTCGACGCCGCGGGCCAGTTGATTGCGGGTCATCATGCCGAGGAGTTGATCGCCGAGCTTCAAGCGCATGACCGCAGCAGGCGCGCGCGGCATGGTGAGCGTGAAACGGTTCATGGATTTCTGAAAACCTGCCGCCTCAAAAAATCCCGCGGGTGCATCTTTCGGATGAGCAAGAGGTGGCATGCCCTCGACCTCAATAGTCCATGCGCCATCCGCGCCGGGTTCTCCCGCAAACACTTCAGCAGCAGCGGGCGGGAGCTCTAGGGCTTCAGCGATGAGACCCGCCATGAGCCAGTGAATGGCCGGAATGGGGTGAATGCCATCGCCGCTCGACCAGCCCTGATGCGAGGCGTGCCATGAGGCAATATGGGCCGACAGAGGCGTATGCACATCGGCGACGGCATCAGCCAGACCGGGCTCCTCCCGCAGCCATTTGGCGTAGCCGGTGAGCGTTTCATTGTAGCGCGGCCATGGAGCCCGGTAACCAAACTCCGCCGCTCCCTCCGCCGCCATCGCGCCTTTGTAGGATTTCGGATCAAAAGGCGGCGGGGTGATGGCCACTAGTCGGGCTTTGGATTGTGCGGCCATGGCGGCAATGTCTTTCACACCTTTTTGAAACAGAGCCATCCGCCCGGCATCCGGCGGAGCGTAGATGCCGTCGTTCATTCCGTAACAAAAGAGAACCACTGTAGGCTGCACCTTTTCAAAGGCACGCCCGAGGCGTTCATGGACATCCGGCCGGGGAAAGGGATGGTCCTTCTCGCTCGTGCCGCTCAGGGTCTCACTGGCCAACCCCAGCGGCACCACTTCGATTCCGCTGGCAGGCAATCTTGTGCGAATGAGAAGATCTAGCGCCACGACGTAGAGTCCGCTCTGGGTATTGCTGTCGCCCAGCACCATGATGCGATCGCCCTGCTTGAGCACGCATTCAGCACGGGCGGTGAACAGGAACAGAAGTAGCGTCAATAATATACGGGCCATGCAGCAGCCATGGACTGCGAAGCCCGGACGTCAATCACCGCATGAGCGCCCCCGCTGGCACACCGCGTGTTTTGCAGGCGGGTTGCATTTTCTATGACGGACGTTGCCCTCTCTCTGACCTAACCTTTCCTCGCCGTCGCCGGAACGGGCTTGGGCCCTCGAATACCTTGCAGCGCTCGGCTTCCCATCGCCACCTCTGGCAGAGCCATCGCCGACGGTGGAGTTGATGCAGTCCTTCATCGCCGAATTGGGGGAGAAACTCAGGCTTGCCGGCAATGTATTCGCTTCCGTGGATGAATCGCTGGATTCCATTCTGCGCGGCTACTTTGCTGCTGGCGCGGCGAGTGCCTTCCCGGCAAAGCGGCCGCTGGTGCCCGGGGCGGCCTTGAATCTAAGCCGACACGGTTTGGTGCGGGAACACTCGATGCCCATAAACGGCGATGAGTTTCACTCTGGCATCTTGTCATCATGGCGCGCGCTCTTCGACCGTGAGATCGTAATCCACAGTGACTAGTATGCCTCCCGCAAGACCGCCGCTGTGGCGAGGAAAACGTCTCACCGGAACGGCTGCCGGCGGGACTATTCGAAATGCATGATGCCAACATCGCGCCGTCGCTGCTGGCCCGCGAATGTGATTCTGTCCGCAGCGGCGGAAGCTTTGGCTATGGCCTCCTCCCGTGAAACTGCCTGGGCCACGACGGCCAGCACGCGCCCGCCGCTGGTCTCGAAACCGCCGGCGGCATTGAGACGTGTCCCGCAGTGATAGACGCGCGCTCCTTCCACGCTTTCCAGCCCGCTGATAACGTCCCCGTTGCGGCTCCCAGCAGGATATTCCGCGCTAGCAAGAATGAGACAAACACTCCAGCCGTCTCTAAACTCCAGCAATTCCGGCCGCAGCCGGTTCTGCGCCGCTTCAAACACATATCGTGCGAAATCCCCCCCGAAGAGCGGCATCACCGCCTCACACTCGGGATCGCCAAAACGGCAGTTATACTCAATCACCTTTGGCCCCTGCTGCGTTAGCATCAGTCCGAAATACAGAAAACCCCGGTAGGGCAGTCCGTCTTTTTGCAGCCCGGCAACGGTCGGTTGGATGATCTCGCGCTCGATTTGTGACAGCACCTCCGGCGCGACAATGTCGTTGCTGGCCACCGCGCCCATGCCACCCGTGTTGGGTCCCTCGTCATTTTCGTAGATTCGCTTGTAGTCACGGGCCGCGGTCAGGAGATGGTAGTCTCCTCCGACGATGCTGCAAAACACGCTCAGTTCAGGACCACTAAGGCATTCTTCCACCACCATGCGGCCCTCGCCGAAGGCCTGCTGCACAAACACGGTATCAAGAAACTCCGCGACCATCTCCGGAGTGGTGCAGACGCTGACGCCCTTGCCGGCAGCTAGCCCGTCAAACTTGAGCACCACCGGTACCTGAGCCGCCGCGGTCCGTGCTTCTTCCAGTGTAGCCACCGCCTTGAATCCTGCCGTCGGGATGCCGTGGCGCACAAGGAAATGCTTGGCGAATTCCTTGCTCGCCTCCAACTGTGCGCTTTCCTTAGGCGGCCCCCAGCAGGGAATGCCCGCCTTTGCGCACAAATTCGCAAGCCCCTCACCGGTCACCAGCAAACTTTCGTCCCCCGCCACACACAGATCAATGCCGTCCTCCACCATCCATGGAACCAGTTGCGCGAATCCTTGCACAGGCGTGCGCTGAGCGGTGCGGAAGATGGCATCGCTGCCGGGCCACGCAAAGATTTCATGGGTGCCGGGAGATTCTGTGAGAGCCGTGATGAGCGCATGTTCGCGCCCGCCTTTGCCGGTGACGAGGATTTTCATAGGTCCCTGTGAAAACGGCGTGCACCGGGCTGCGCAAGAGGGAGTGCGGGCCGTCGTTGGGAGGACTTAGGAGTCCCCGCTTTGGCCCCAAGACTGCCGGGCGGCAGCTTCACGAAGTTTGTCCTTTTTACTTTTGCGCCGGCCTTTGATGCCACCATTGTCGGGAGACGGCGGGGGAGCAGTGTCCACGGGCTCAAAACCGGAAGTCTGTTCGCGAGGAACGGCGAGAGTGTGGCGCTTCTCAATCAGGCAAAAGTGAGCGTGCGTTTCCGCTGTAATGAAACTAACGGCGAGGCCTCTTTCCCCTGCTCGCCCCGTGCGCCCGATACGGTGTGTGTAATCCGTTGCCGAGCGCGGCAGGTCATAGTTCACGACCACGGGCAACTGCACGATATCAAGTCCACGTGCTGCCAGATCCGTCGCCACCAACACGCGGATCAGCGAGTTCTTAAAATCATCCAAGGCCTCGGCGCGGGCACCCTGAGACATTTTGCCGTGGAACGCGAGCGCACTGATCCCGTTTTGGCGGAGTTTGTTCGCGACATGTTCCGCCGTGTATTGTCGCGCTACAAAAACCAGCGCTCGCGGCCACTCCTCCGACTTGATCAGGTGCCGCAGCAGAGGTGTCCTACTTGCCATGTCCACTTCGATGGCGCGCTGCACAATCAGCGGTTCCTTATCCGCAGGCGACTCCACCTCGATCACTGCCGGCCGTCGCAGGAGTCGAGCCGCCAGCGACTGCACCGCCGGCGGCATCGTCGCGGAAAACAGAAGGTTCTGCCGTTTCGAGGGCAGCAGCGCCAGCACGCGCCCCAGTTCTTCAGCAAATCCCACATCCAGCATCCGGTCCGCCTCATCCAGCACCAGCGCAGCCACTTGCGAAAGCTGTAGCGCCCGCTGCTCCACCAGAGCAAGTAGCCGCCCAGGAGTCGCGATCACGATATCGGCACCACCGCGCAGTGCCATCATCTGCGGGTTGATGGACACGCCGCCAAATGCACTCACCACCTTTAAGCGTTCCGTCAAAAAGGCCGCGCCGCGCAGCACTGCCTTGCTCACCTGCACCGCCAGTTCGCGTGTCGGAACAAGGATGAGGGTATGAACGCGCCGCGGCGTCTCCTTTCGTGCCGCCAGCCAGCGCTGCAGCAGTGGCAGCACAAAGGCCAGCGTTTTGCCGGAACCGGTGCGCGCAATCGCCATCACATCGCCTCCCGCCAGCACGGCAGGAATGGCGGACAACTGAACTGGGGTGGGGGCAGGATGGTGGCTGACAGAACGGAGAAGTTCCGCAGAAAGACCGGGAAAAGCAAAAGACATCCTGCCTCATGGAACCGTTCGGTGGTGGCGGCTACCGGCAATGGAAGGTGAACGTTGGCGCCAACGGCCAGTTCGGAGACAGGTCTAGGGGGCAGTGCCCTTGAGCGCGCGGTCTACATCTTCGGACGGCGAGATTCCCCCATGGCTTGCATTATTGGCTGCAAGGCGAGCCCTATGATGCTGTCATGGTCTGCATCCGGAATCTCCTTGAATGTCATCGTTTTCGGGAACTCTGCGGCCAGCGTGCGGCTCATCCCAACCGGGATAACTTCGTCCCGGGTGCCGTGGAAGAGCCACGCCAGACCGTCGGCCTCCTTTAGTGCGGCCAGCCCCGTGCGGTTGTCGAACCGGTGCCGCACTATGAACCCGAGCGGCACCTTGAGTATCACCTGAGTCATTTCCATCATGCTGGTAAATGGCGAGATCGGCACGGCGCGTCTGAGTTTAAATTCCTCCGCGGCGATCAATGCCGCCGCAGACCTCAGGTTTTCCCGGATGGTGTCCGGATCCGGCGAACCCTCACACTCCCCGTAGCCGGGGTAGTCCACCAGCAGATAGGCATCGCCGGGGAAAGGCAGCGCGCGGCAAAAGTCTGCCATTCCCAAAGCCAGCGCCCCGTTGCCACTGCAAACGATCCACATGTAATCTACTCTTCTCTTCTCCCTCTGACGGAGGCAGCAACCATGCGCTTTGTTTTCCGCAGCTGGTTCCGAAGGTAAGGCGCTTTCCCGGGGAACCGGTGAACTGCTCAATCTCCTCTCGTGCGTAGGGCGACGGGAAGTAGATTAGCTTTGACTGAAAGATGAGGAGTAAGGTAAGCAGCAGAACGGCGATGCGCGTCTGGGACAGCAGAAGCCGCACCATCCAGTGGCGTTTCGTCTTCGCTGGCGGGGCACATTCACGCTGCTAAAGATCGAGCAGTTCCTGCCTTGGCACCATGTGCTCGCAGGCAGGGCATTCGACGGCCAGATCCTTCGATTCGTTCGTAAATAAATGACCGCACAATCCGCACACTACCTTATGCCGGCGGCGACGGCGCTCCCGCAGAGTTTCCCTCAACGCACGCCCGGCCCATAGCATGCCCAAAAGCAGCAGCATGCCGCAGAGGTTGAAGAGAATAAGGTTGGTGAGGGACGTTTGGATCATCAGTCTGGAACTTTAGATCAATTTTGAGCACTACGCAAACAGCGGCTGTGGACTTCACCTCACCTGCCTGATCTGGATTCCTGCGGCGTGCGCAGCACTGAAATATCGCGGATGGGGAACCGCTTTTGAAACTGACGGAGCTGTAACTCCCATGCTTCCGCCGATACTGGCGGACTAATCTTCTTGGGTTGTTCAGGATGCCAGAAAAGCATTCGGTCGAGCGGCCATTCGGATTCCGGCAGGCTTTTTCGGCGAATAAGATTCACCACCCTTTCAGGTCCGGTTCTGATGGCTCCAGCAGCAAAGGCGCGCACAGCTCCGGCCATGGATGGCGGGGAGGTCTCCAGCAAGGTGTATCCCCTTTCCGGGTCTGACAAGGCTAGCGATTCCCACCATGCGTCCGGCAGCGTGTCCAGAAATTCCATGGGGGCACCGGCAACTATTGACACCGGCAGCCATGGCGCGGCGGAGGCCAATGCGCGGGAGCACTCTTCAGGCACGCAAGCGGCTGGGGCTTCGCGGAGGAAGGAGCCGTAGTTGATCAGCGCCCACACGCTCAAGAGTTCGATGCGGAGTTGTCGCAGTGAGGAGGGAGTTTCGCCGGGCAGCGAACGTGCATAGGAAAGCGCCGCGGGGCCTGCGCCCTCCCTGACGGCAGCAAGCAGTGACGGGCGCCAGTGCATCGCAGGCAGTTGTAGTTCACCGGCGAAGGCTATGAGCGGACTGCCGAGCTGGCCGCGGATGATGTCCTGTCCGGGCTTTGTCAGTAGAAAACCGCTGAGGGCATCACGGACGGCCGATGGAGAGGAAATGTTGCGCAATTCGGTGACAAAAGCCGCGGCGTCCATTGCCGGTCGCCGAGGATGAAGCGCGGCGGCCGTTTGCTGCGCCCGGACCCCGGCGATCATGCTGTCCGCAGACGGCCCGGCAGATAACGTTGGGTCATTCGCAGCGTGCATGGTTAGCATCCAGACCGCGGGGTCGTCGGGAGCTACGGAAGCGGTGATCATTTCATCCCGCAGCGCTGCGGCTTCTGGGCAGGGGAGCGCCACAACAGCCCGCCGCAGACCCAGCGGGGCAAGGGCGGAGGAAGCGCTGAGCTGCAGAAGTTCACGGATTTTCCTGCTGGACGAGTTTCTTCTAGGAGCAGGTTTTCCCTGCGGCAGCGGGGGGGCGGACTTGAGTTGCGCCAGCCGTTCCCGGGCAATTTTTCGCATTGTTGGGTAACGGAGGCTTGCTGCTGCCCGACTGGTGGCCTTCCAGCTGTGCCGCTGTACGGAAGCCCAAAGGATGGGCTCGGTGATGCGCCGCAGATTGTCTTCACTGCTGACTCCGACCGTCAGGCTTTCTAGGAAAGAGCTGAGGCGCTTCAATTCCGGCTGCCAAAGCCATGCGACCCGCTGGCGGTAGAGGACGCCTGCATCAGTGGCCGGGCAGCTGGTCAGGCAAGACAGAGCTTTTTTCCAGTCATCGGCGGCGAACCGGCACAACAATGCGGCCAGAAGAGGAATGGATTCAGACACGCGTTCCTCCCTCCACGGATTTTCGCTTTCCAGTCGCAATCCTGCACTGGCGAACTGAAGCGCAGTATGTGCATCGCGCTCGGCCCACGCGATGAGCAACAGCCGCTCGCTGTCCATAACTGGCGCGCCGAGTTGACGGGCCTCAAGAAATTCGCTGGCAGTGCGCACCAGTTCCGCGGATGTCATGCTTTCGAGTATACGGAGCGACTGCCAGACAAACTCCGCTGGCGGAAGCGTTCGCTCCATCAGCACTAACTGGCGTGCTTCCGCCCCGGGCAGAAGGCGGGCTGAGAGAACGGTAAGCAGGAAGAGCAGCGGGCGCAGCGGAAGCATAAGAAACAGCCGCCTATACCTCCTATGCGGTTCCCTGCAAATACCCTTGCAGTCCCGGGGAGGCAGAGAAGGCACGCAACATTCGGCGGGCTACTTGCGTTTTCTGGTCTCCACTCTCATTTCCTCTTCCATGCGAATCCTCATTCCCGCCTTCGTTTTATCTCTGTCCACGTTTCTTCATGCCGAATGGCCGCAGTGGCGAGGGCCGGATGGTCAGGGGCAGGCCGGCGAAGCAGCACTCGCTGTGAAGTGGTCTGAGATGGAGGGTATCGCGTGGCGCACAGACTTGCCCGGGCGCGGATGGTCTTCACCGGTGGTGGCAAACGGGCAGGTGTGGATGACCGCAGCCGTGGAAACACCGGCTTCCACTGAGGAAACAGCGAGGCGATTAAAGACGAACACCAGTGACCAACCGCTCACACTACTCGCTCAGGTGGAGTTACGCGCCCTCTGCGTCGATGCCCAAAGCGGCAAACTGCTACATAACATTCTTCTCCTCACCAAGAAGGACCCTCAGTGGGTGCATCAGCTCAACAGCTATGCCTCGCCCTCGCCGGTGCTGATGAAGAGCCGGCTTTATTGTCAATTTGGGACGCT
The DNA here is from genome assembly GCA_945861415.1 of Akkermansia muciniphila. Classification (GTDB taxonomy): domain Bacteria; phylum Verrucomicrobiota; class Verrucomicrobiia; order Verrucomicrobiales; family V1-33; genus V1-33. The sequence continues at coordinate 62,518 of CAMAUV010000022.1, forward strand.
GGGATCGGCCTGCCTGGACACCGCGACGCAGAAAGTGGTGTGGACCAACGAGGATTCAGGGCTGCAGATCATGCACGAAAATGGTCCCGGTTCGACCCCAGTAGTGGAATCTGAGCGCATGATTTTCCACATGGATGGCAGTGACCGGCAGTTTGTGGCAGCGCTGGATACGGCGACCGGCAAGCTCGCATGGAAAACCGCGCGCAGTGGAGAAATGCATAATAACCCGCAGTTTAAGAAATCTTACGGGACCCCCCTTGTCGTTACCGTGAACGGGCGGAGGCAACTTCTTTCGACAGGCTCTGACTGGCTTTATAGTTATGATCCGCTCAGTGGTCATGAGTTGTGGAAGCTACCGTATGGTGAACTCGGCTTTAGCATCACGCCGCGTCCGGTGTTTCATGAAGGCATGCTCTACATGGCCACAGGATTTGGCAAAGGCCGCATCCTTGCCGTGAAAATCGAAGGAGTGGAGAAGCCGGAGATCCTCTGGAAGTTCGACAAAGGCGCTCCCACGCAGGCTTCGCTGCTCATCGACAATGGGCTGCTCTATCTTGCGAGTGAAGGCGGCGTGCTCACGTGCGTGGATGTGAAGGTTGGCAGCGAGGTCTACCGGGAGCGTTTGGGCGAGCCGTTCAGCGCCAGCCCAATGGTGGCAGGCGGCGCACTCTACTTTCCTGGACGTGAGGGAACGACCTATGTTTTAAAGCGCGGCCGGGAGTTCTCCAAAGTGTCGGAGAATAAGCTGGCCGGGCGCCAGATGGCCAGTTTCGCGGCGGAGGGCGGTGTCCTCTACATCCGGACCGACAAAGCGCTCTATGCGGTGAAGTAACGCTGCGACGCTACGTGCCGCAGAAGGTTTGATACGGCAGCGCATTCGCCGGTGCCGGCTGCTGGTAATCCGGGGCGTTCACCGTGTGGTCGAATGGGCGGGTGATCAGTTCCAGCAGCCGGTTCAGCGGACGAAGGTCGCCACAGTTGCTGGCGGACATGAGGGCTTCCTCCACTTTGTGATTTCGGGGGATCACCGCGGGGTTGGCGCGCAGCATGAGGTCCCGCGCTTTTTTGCGGGCCGCTGGAGCCGTTCCCACTGCTTTTTGCCAGCGGGCAAGCCATTCACGATACTCTTCTCCCTCAAGGTGACCGGCGATGAGCTGGCGGAAGGTGTTGGTGAAGTCCGCACTCTTTCGTTGCATGATGTCCAGCAGATCCTCTGCGAGCGCCCTGTCACCCTCGGTCTGCTTTGGCAGCCCAAGTTTCGCCCGCATCCCTGCCAGCCAGCGGCGTTCATATAGCTCCTTGAACGAAAGGATTGCTTCATTCGCCCACTCGAGTGCGGCAGTTTCACTTTCGTCGAAGAGCGGGAGCATGGCTTCGGCTAGCCTCGCCAGATTCCAGTGCGCGATGGATGGCTGACTGCCATACGCATAGCGTCCGTGGTGATCGATGCTGCTGAAGACGGCAGCCGGATGGTAGGTATCCATGAAGGCGCAGGGACCGTAGTCGATGGTTTCACCGGAAAGCGCCATGTTGTCGGTATTCATGACACCGTGAATGAATCCGCAGCACTGCCATTGAGCGAGCAGTGCCGCCTGCTGCTCCATTATGGCGCGAAACATGGCGCGATATGGATGCGCCAAACCGGCGGCATTGGAATAATGGCGGCGCACCGTGTGGTCTGCCAGCGACTCGAGAATATTGCGCTCTCGCCTGGCGGCTGCCCATTCGAAGGTGCCCACCCGGATGTGGCTCGCCGCCACCCGAGTCAGAATCGCTCCCGGAAGCTGCTCCGTGCGATAGACCGACTCGCCCGTCGTGACCACGGCAAGGCTCCGCGTGGTGGGAATGCCCATGGCGTACATGAATTCGCTGATCACATATTCGCGAAGCATGGGACCCAGAGCCGCCCGTCCGTCGCCGCCGCGCGAGTAGGGAGTGCGGCCTGAACCTTTGAGCTGAATGTCCACTCTGCGGCCGTCCGGGGTCAGGTGCTCGCCAAGGAGTATGGCGCGTCCGTCGCCCAGCATGGTAAAGTGCCCGTATTGATGTCCCGCATATGCCTGGGCGATGGGTTCGGCGCCCTGAGGCAGGGAGTTGCCACTTAAGATGGCGGCGCCTTCTCCATTATGCAGCGCCCCGGGCGTGAGTCCCAGCGACTCCGCCAGCATTGTGTTGAACAGGACCATGCGTGGTTCCTTCACGGGCGCCGGCTCTACCCGGGAATAGAAATCCCCGGATAGTCTGGCGTAGCTGTTGTCGAAACGCCAGCTGGCGTTGGGAGATTCTGCAGAGCGAGGCATGTAGCGCGAGCTTTGGGCGAGGGATATTCATCCTGCTATCCGAAATTCCGGTTTCCAACAAGCCGCCGGTGTGTTCCAAGATCGTGGACGCTTAACGGCGCATCCAGTTTTTCCTCCTATGACCACGAGTTGTCAATTTTATCACCACAGGGCTCCGTTCACCACGCGCAGTGGCGAAACGCTTCCTGAGTTCACGCTCGCCTATGAGACCTACGGGCGCCTGAATCCCCAGAAGTCAAATGTGGTGCTGCTCTTCCATGCGCTGAGCGGCAGTCAGCATGCTTCCGGTCATTGTGATGCGGTGGAGGGTACGGAAGGGAGATGGACGGAGGATTGCAAGAGTGGCTGGTGGTCGGATTTCGTCGGTCCTGGCAAGGCTCTGGATACCAATAAGTGGTTCGTCGTTTGCGCGAATTTTCTGGGCGGCTGCTACGGATCGACCGGCCCCGCGTCGGTGAATTCTCAGACCGGCCGGCGTTACGGTGCGGGTTTCCCTCACATCAGCGCACGGGATGTGGTGGAGAGCCAGAGGCTCCTGCTGGAGCACATGGGTGTCCACAGCCTGCACGCCGTCATCGGCGTCAGCACAGGCGGACTCATGGCCATGACCTTTGCCACATCCTATCCGGACCGGGTCAAAGTCGTCATTCCGCTGGCTACCGGGTGCCGCACCACGGTGCTGAACCGGCTCATCATTTTCGAACAAATCCTCGCCATCGAAAACGATCCCAATTTCAACGGCGGCGACTATTATGAAGGCCCTCCTCCGACCTATGGGCTCGCGCTGGCCCGCATGATTTCGCACAAGACCTTTGTCCATCTCGATGAGATCGAAAAGCGGGCGCGCGGTGATGTGCAGCAGCCGGAGAAGCAACTGAGCTGGTACCGGCTCCGCGACAACATCGAGAGCTACATCCTTCACCAGGGCACCAAGTTCGTGAAACGCTTCGACGCAAACACTTACCTGCGCATCTGTGAAATGTGGAGCAGCTTCGATCCGGCTAGGGAGGCCGATGCTGCCGACTGGCCTTCGCTGCTGGCCCCTGCCGCGCGCTCCGGTCAGCACTGGCTCATCTTCAGCATCGACAGCGATTTCTGCTTTTATCCGGAGGAGCAGGCCGCGTTGGTGGGGCATCTGCGCGAGGCGGAAGTCAACGTTATGCACATCACCGTGCATTCTCTGAAGGGCCACGATTCCTTTCTCCTCGAACCACTCCATTACACGCCGCACCTAGTTTATGCGCTGAACGCACAACAATTGACCGAATCGGAAGGGCGGGTTGATCCGGGCATCTAGCGCGGTCTGTTGCCTTACCCGCAGTTGCCGCTCCGCAGACGCGTGCCGCGCGATTTCAGAATCCGTGTATGTTGCCGATGGCTTATGCCGTTTTCTCCACCCACATGAATATCTCATCCATCTGCTCCGACTGCGTTTCTAATCTCACGGGTCGCCGCTCAAGCCGGCCCGCTGGCTGAGATCATGGCGTGACCCAGGCGCATGCATGATTACCCCACAATCCGATTCCTGATTCCCGCGCTGCTGACCAGTCTCACGCTCGGCGCTGCGTCTGCCGAGGGTGCGGATAATCTCGCGCAATCGTTTGCCAAACAGATCCAGCCGCTGCTCGTCAAGACCTGCGGGAAATGTCACGGAACGAAACCCAAGGATAACGATCTCGATCTCACAAGCTTCGCTACCGCCCAGATGATCCTCGCGAAGCCCAAGGTGCTCGTCGATGTTGCAGAGCGATTGCGCGACGGCGACATGCCGCCGAAGAAGGCGCCGCAGCCGAGTGAGGTCGAGCGGAAGTTGCTTCTCGAATGGATCGGGGCGGCGCTCGAGGTGGAAGCAGCCGCGCGGG
>CAMAUV010000023.1 GCA_945861415.1 Akkermansia muciniphila
CCCGGACCGAGATCTTCGACTTCATCGAAGCCTACTACAACACCCACCGCAAACACTCCTCCCTCGGCTACCTCACCCCGGCCAAATTCGAGGCTGATTTAAACACCATCAACTAACAAAAATTTAGTCCAAAAATCCGTTGCATCTCAGTTTTCGCTGTCCGTCTGAAGTAGGCACTCGCGCTGTCCGTCACACTTTTAATACCAGCATTCACTCATGATACCCGTCAGCCAGTCCGTTATCGCCGTTCCGCCGCTTGCCCGTGATGCTGCCGGGCGGGTGAGCGCCTCAGAAAACCGCCGCATTGTTCGTCACATAGAAGCTGGGGGCATTCGCATTCTGCTCTACGGTGGAAATGCGGTGTTCTACCATCTGCGTCCGAGCGAGTATGTCGCCACGCTCGACATGCTGGCGGCGGCGGCAGCGCCCGGCACGGACATTGTTCCCTCCGCCGGGCCCTCCTATGGACTGAGCATGGATCAGGCTGAGTTACTTAAGGATTATCCGTTTCCCACAGTCATGGTGCTACCGCATCAGGGACTGAATACACCGGATGGCGTGGCCACCGGGTTGCGGAAATTCGCCGAGGCCTATGGTAAGCCCATCGTGGTCTATATCAAAGCTCACGGCTACCTGACGCCGGCGCTCACGGCGGCGCTGGTGCGTGACGGGATCGTTTCATGGGTAAAGTATGCCATCGTTCTTCCAGATGAATCGAGTGATCCCTTCCTCAGCGAACTGCTCCAGCAGGTGGATCCGGCGATGTGTGTGAGCGGCATGGGAGAGCAGTCGGTCATACACCACCTGCGGGACCGCAAGCTCGGCGGCTTTACCACCGGCTGCGGTTGTTTGGCCCCTGCTCTATCTGCGGCAATGCTCACTGCCTGCAAAGTTGGCGACTGGGCTGCAGCGGAAGCCATCCGGGCGCAATTTCAGCCGCTCGAAGACCTGCGTAACAGTATTAATCCCGTGCGCGTACTGCATGAGGCGTTAGCGCTCGCGGGAATTGCTGAAACCGGGGCGATCACTCCGCTGCTCAGCGGGCTGGATGAGTCTCAGCGTGCGGCTGTGGACGCTGAGGCAAGGGCGCTGGCGGGCGCCACTGCGAGGAATGCGTGACGATATCCCGGGTCGTTTCCGGCGCGCTGGCGTCAGCACAAGGGAACGGCGTTCTGCACTTCGCTCCGGCGGACCAGAAAACATGGTCACGCGCTTAGCAGGCCAATACGGGCGCGAAGCCGTGCGGTGATCTCTTGTTTGCCCAACAGTTCCAGCAACGGCAGAAGGTCGATACCGTGGGCTTGTCCTGTCACGGCCACGCGCAGGGGGAACATGAGGGTGCCGGGCTTCACGCTGAGATCGCGGGCCGCCATGGAGATACCTTCCTGAATGTGACTGTGCTCCCAGTTCATGAGGGCCTCAAGGTGACTGGTGAGGCACGAGAGCTTGGCGCCCGTATCCGCTTGGGCGGCAAGTTTTGCTCGTGCGTCATCGGCCAGCCGGGCTGCGCCATTAAAGACCATGTGCAGGTGTTCTGCGATTTCGGACGCCACGCGGACTTTCGGCTTAATGAGGGCTAGCACGGCGCGTAGCAAGGACTCGGAAGGAGCCGCGGGCAGGCCTTGTCCTGGCAGCCACTTCAAACAGTTCCGGATGAAATCATGATTCGTCTGAGCTTTGATGTATTCGCCATTCATCCAGCGGCACTTCTCTAGATCGAATTTGGCGTTGTGATGGTTTAGGTGGTCCCAGTCAAAGAGCGTGACGACGTCGTTGAGAGAATGGATTTCTCGATCGTCCTTGGAGGACCAGCCGAGCAGGCAAAGGTAGTTGCATACAGCCTGCGGGATGAAGCCGTTCTCCATGTAGTAACCAACGGCGGCCCCTTGGTCGCGCTTGCTCATTTTTGACCCGTCTGCATTCATTATCAGCGGGATGTGAGCATAGATTGGCGGCTCCATGCCAAAAGCGTGGAACAGTTCGATGTGCTTGCCGGTATTATAGATGTGGTCTTCTCCGCGTAGCACATGGGTGATCTTCATTTCGATGTCGTCTACCACATTCACGAAGTGAAAGATATAGCTGCCGTCTGGACGGCGGATGGTCATGTCCGGCTCGTTAGTGCGGTCAATTTTGACGTCGCCGCAGATTTGATCCGGCAACAGCAAGATTTCCTTGGGTGAGCGGAAACGGACCGCGCCATTCTCCTCAGTGTAAGTGAGGCCGCGTTCCGTGAGATCGGCGAGGTAGCGGTCATAGATGGTTTTCCGCTGGCTCTGGAAATACGGGCCGTAGTCCCCGCCGCGGTTCGGGCCTTCGTCCCAATCAAGACCCAGCCAGCAAAGACCATCGAAGATGGCGGCGGTGGCTTCAGCTGTGTTGCGGGCGGCATCGGTGTCTTCAATGCGCAGTATGAAGGTGCCGTGACTCCGCCGGGCAAACAGCCAGTTGAACAATGCTGTGCGCGCACCGCCTACGTGGAGGTAGCCGGTTGGTGAAGGCGCAAAGCGCACGCGTGGTCTGGGAGTCTTGTCACTCATGCTGCACGCAAACGGCGGGCAGCCTGCGAAGTCAAGGCGCGCTGCGGTTTGGAGTGACAGGAAATTTACTGGGAGCCTGTAAACGGAAAAAGCTGAAGAATCTCATGCACCGGATAATTGCTCTCACTTCAGGCGCTTCCTCCTCCTGCTCTCGATACTTCTCGCCGGATCTCTGGCCATTGGTGAGCAAAACCATGACTTTTCCGGGACTGCCAATCATCTGGAGAGCAACCTTGAGGTCTATAATAACCGTTTGGTCGCCAGCATCGAACAGGAGAGCCTCCGGCAGATATTCCTGTCCCGCCTAGATGATTCCACGCTGGCACAGTTCGTTTCGCTCATTGCACAGAATACGCCCGCCGTCTTCCCTCCCTGCACTCAACTCGACTATGGAGGTGACGCCTGCAGGCAGTGGGGTGCATCTGTAAAATCGTGAGTTGCTGGGACTGGCATACGCTGAGCCTGCCGGAATAGTACGGTCCGGGGCAGGACTCGGAGTTTTATGCTTGCGATGAGCGGCCGAATTACAGCGTGGGCTCGCGGATCATGGCCCAGAATGCGGCGATCGGAGTTGTGGAGAAGGGGGCCACCCCGGGCGCATTCGGCACTTTGCCATGGGTGGACCACAAGCGCGGCCGGCTCAAGACCTCAGCAGCCCTCATGAACTGGACCTCGCTCCCGTGGGTCTCCAGCTCATTTATCTAGTCCATGTCCCGGCCGCCCGCTGCCAGACATTATTACCGCGTGCCGTAAAGAGCCCTGGGACGGGCTGAGGGCATGAGTTCCGGCCCTTGCCTTTTCCACTAACGCCCGCACCATCACGGCACTTATGCCAGCTGAGTTAACACGGGTCTTCTCTGCCGCACTGCGCGGCGTGGACGCTCTCGAAGTCGAAATCGAGGTGAATGAAACGACCAGCAGCGAAATTCAAACAACCACCGTCATCGTGGGCCTGCCCGATGCATCGGTGCGAGAGAGTCGTGACCGGGTGTGGACCGCGATCGCCAACAGCGGCTATCCTGTGCTGGCGGGAGGGCGCACGACGATTAATCTCGCCCCGGCGGATTTGAAGAAGGAGGGTCCGAGTTTTGATCTTCCCATAGCGATCGCCATGATCGCGAACCGCGTGGACTACGAGGACCGCCGCCAGCTCGATAACTACTCCATAGTCGGCGAACTGGCGCTCAATGGAGCGGTGCGTCCGGTGAAGGGAATTTTGTCCATTGCTTTGTGCGCACGGGCTGCGGGACGGGAGGAATTGATCGTGCCGTTTGAGAATGCGGAGGAGGCGAGCGTGGTGGAGGGCATCCGGGTGGTGGGCGTACGCAATTTGCGCGATGCCTTTGAGCACGCCACGGGCCGAGCGCCGCTCTTGCCAATGCCGCGCAAGACACTGGCGGATTTTCTGACGGAGACTTTATGGGATATTGATTTTGCCGATGTTAAAGGCCAGCAGGGTGTGAAGCGCGCCATTGAGGTGGCAGTGGCGGGTGGGCATAACATTCTTATGGTCGGTCCGCCCGGGACAGGAAAGTCGATGCTCGCACGCCGTATTTCGACGATCATGCCGACGATGACGGAAGCGGAGGCGGTGGAGACGACGAAGATTCACAGCATCTGCGGACTGTTGGACAGCCGGCATCAGTTCCTTGTGCAGCGCCCCTACCGCTCCCCGCACCACACGATTTCCGACGCCGGACTGCTGGGCGGCGGGAGCAATCCTCTGCCAGGTGAAGTGTCCGTGGCGCACAATGGTGTGCTCTTCCTCGATGAACTGCCGGAGTTTAACCGCAGCACTTTGGAAGTTATGCGGCAGCCGCTGGAGGATGGAAAAGTGACCATCAGCCGTGCGGCGGGCAGTATGACGTTTCCCGCGCGCTTTATGCTGGTGGCGGCCATGAATCCCTGCCCCTGCGGCTACTATGGCGACCCCAAGCGTGAATGCCGCTGCGGCACGGGGAATGTGTTGCGTTACCGGCAGAGGATCAGCGGACCGCTTCTCGACCGTATCGACATTCACGTGGAAGTGCCGCTGGTGGAATACCGCGAGCTTTCCAAGTCCGACGGCGGCGAATCCTCTCTGCTCATCCGCTCGCGCATCGAAGCCGCCCGCGGCATTCAGCAACTTCGCGTGCGCGGCAGCAATGCCTCCTGCAATACCTCCCTATCGCCTAAGCAAATGAAAGAGCACTGTCGCATTGATGAGGAAAGCTCTATGCTGCTGGAAAGCACCATGAGCCAGATGAATTTTAGCGCCCGTGCTTACGACCGCATTCTTCGTGTGGCCCGCACGATTGCCGATTTGGCGGGGGCGAAGGACATCACTGCGGACCACCTGCTGGAGGCAATCGGCTACCGGACGCTCGACCGGAATCTGCTCGGCTGATCCCCTCTAGCGACATGAATGCACTGGCAAATTGCAGGATTACTGCGATGTGGCGGCATGGAGACTGTGACTGATATTTCCCCAAAGCCATCCTTGCAAACCATGTTGATGTTGCTGGTGTTTGTTGTCGGATTGTTGGGCTCTGCGGCATGGCTGGCGAGGCGCACGCAGGGGTTTGGGCTGAGGGCAGAGAATCCGCTGCGAAAGCTGAGTCGCTAGGAAAATGCCCGCGCGGTGGAGCGTTGGGGCAACTACACGGCTGTCCGGGATGATGCGGAATCCCGGCGCAAGGCCCTGGAGACGAGGTGGCGCGGGGCGTCTCCGGCGAACAAACCGAATGGCCTGCGTGAGGCTGCACATCGGGGGGCTCGACACCCACGCCGGTCTCTTATGGCACGATGGAGAGGGGCTTTGATTTCTGCACAGTACGGTGGCGGAAGTGGGGGAGGCCATAAAGGAGCGTGCGGGGGAGTCCCGGGTGCTGGGCCATTCCCGCTACCGTATTACCGGAAACATTACTGCGGATGATATGGCTGTGGAGGCATGGACTACATGAAGAGCGCTCCCGGCGCATCAGCCTTCGGCGAAGCCGTAATGATTTCCTCCCGGTTCTTTTCCCCACGAGGCAAGGTATGAAACCGATTATCCTTTTTCTGGCGCCGGTCCTGCTGGCGCGGGCGGACGACCTGTCGCTGCCCCTGCGCACGCAGTCTGCAAAGACCGGCGCTTTAATGGCCTGTGAACTTCTCGGCTCGTCACTGAAAGAGAGGGAGTCGGCCGTGGTCCGCGAATTTGTTGCGGGGAATGTGCCGGACATCTGGCGGAAGTTTGTTCCGATAACCGTCAAGGCCACCGTCGAGCGAAAAGAACATACATTGATGTTGCAGGTAGCACCGGATGTCTTGACGCTGGGAAGCGCACGGTTTTTTGCGCCTTCCGCTTTCGCCCCCTTTGGGGCAGGCGGCTGCAGATGCGGCCGGTTGCCGGCTATCCACGCGCAGAATAGTGGACACCATCGACGTTGCGGCAAGTTTGAATGGGGGAATCGGAGGCGGCCGTGCCGGCGCGGGCGTTGGATGGGTAAGTTCACGTTCACATGCGCCGCAATCCGGAGCGCAAGGTGCTGCATACGGTGCTGGTGGAGAAGAATGGTTTCATTCATGTAGTGCAGTCGGAGGCAGCTTCGGAAGTTCCGGCAGTGAGGGATTGAAAGGGGGACGGCTTGCCTTTTGGAGAATGTATCCCAAGTCAGAAATCACTTTTCATGCCGGCCCCTAAACATCCCCTGCGACTCATCCGAGCGGCGACGCCATTCGCATCGGTGGCGGAGTTTGCAAACACGCTGGGAGTGCCGACTGCGGTGTTGAGTGCGGTGGAGCGTGGAAAAGTGGCGCTGACAACGCGGCTTGCCTCGCTGGTGCGAGAATACACAGGGGCTGATGATGCGGCGCTGCTTGCCGGTCGGGCGCTCACGCTGGCGGGTCGGCGCTATACAGCGGAGGCGTTCGCTGCATGGCAGGGATCGCCGGGGCAGGCAGCAGAAAAAGCAAAGCGGGAGGCGCTGCAGCGCACGCACAAGGAGGGCTGGCGGGCCCATCTGGGAGGGGGGGATCCGGAGTCCGGGACAGCGGAGCAGATGGCGGTCGCCACGGATTCCCTTGTGCCTTGGCAGACGTGTGAATTTGCAAGCGCGTCAGTGCCGTCGTGGCGCAAGCTCCCGGATTCACTACAGCGGCTGACAGGCTGGAGGGCGGACCTGCCATTTGCTGCGAAGACCCGTGTGACGCTGGCGGTGCAATGCGCGCCGGCATGGAATCCCTCAGTGCCCCCCCCCGGGCTGACCGCCGGGAATGCGGATCTTTTCCCGCCGTGTTGTTTTACCATGGCGGTGGGAAGCGGCGGCGGGAGAATGGCGGCGGCCTTTTGGCGCGCTGTGTGCCGCGAGCACGGCATCGGGGAAGTGGACGGTATTCCCTGCGCCGACGGACCGGCAGGTAACTGGCGCGGATTTTTCCGCAGCGATGGCTCGCGCTGTGTTCCGCACGCCGTTTTCGCAGGCATGGATGAAGAGGAGGCCGCGCCGCTGCGGGGTCGGCCGTTTGACGGAGCCGGAGTCATTTGCGGCGGTGACGAGCAGACTCACACGCCGCGAGTCATGGAGTTTATGCAGCAGTTTAGTGTGGATGCAGGCAGTCCGTCCGGCATTCTGCTCTTTGCTTCGCTGGAGGGGAGCACGGCAAGTGCGCTGACCTGCCGCCTCCTTGCGGCGCTCCGTGCGGGGTTTCCCTCGGTGCCGCTCATGGTCATTGGGGCCTTGCCGCTGCCGGGCAAAAGCCCTGTAGCGACAGCGCCATGGCATGTGGCGCTGGCCATGCTGGCGTGTCGCCTCTATGCTGATGTGACAGTGGTCTTTAGCAATGAGCAATTGATCGCGCAGGCGCGCAGGGACTGGCAGATGGAGTCACCGGGTTATGCGGAAGCGAACCTGCTCATTGCGGAAGCGCTGACGTCGCTCACCGCGCCGCTCCGTTTTGGAGGAACGGACATGCCGCCCGCAGACATGGCATCACTGCTAGCGTGCTTCGCCACTGGAGGGGAGTCACGTCAGGTGATCACCGGGGCGGTATGGCCGTTGGCTGCACTGCTCGACCGGCGCATGAAAGTCATCACACTCCCGTGGATGGTGCAGGCGCTGGCAGTCCATGCGCTGCCTACGTCCGGCACCGGTGAGAGTGTTGCGCTATTCCTGAAGACCCGCCCGGTTGCGCGCTTTGACTGGGTGGTGACCGATGATCCGGTGGTGCTTCAGTTAACCGGACGCATAAGAACCGGAATTCATGAATCCGCGACCGTTTTTGCCCCGCTGCCCGTTGTTTTTCGTACACTTCGCAGGCTGCAGCGCGAAGCCCTGGCTTTATGGACTGAGTGGGCCGCCGGACGTCTCGACGCAGATCTCGGCGTAGAACCTGAAGTGCTGGCGGAGGCGATCCGCACCATGGCGGAGTGAGCCGCTTTTTCACAATGCCGGGATCCGGCCCGGGCGCATGGGCTAATGCAGGACTTCGACGCGTTGCTCGGTCTTAAAGGTAAGGCGGGTGAAAGAATTGAGGGATACTTAGGGCGCGAGAAATTACTTAACCACCGCGGCGAAGAGAACTGCGCCGGCACCGGGAAAGCATTCGACATTAAGTGTCAGGGTAACATCGGTGCCGAGGATAAAACTCACCGGGTCGCTGCGACGACCACGCCCCAGAGCGGCCATCCATGTAGGTGAGAAGATTGGAAAGTTGGGTGCGGGCCCCTAGCAGTTTACGCAAAGGCCCCAATTTGGCGGCAATGGCTTCCAGCGAAAATCCTCCATTTTATCGAAAGTGATATCGACACTGATATTCTTGCCCTCTTCATCGGAAGGGACGTTAGTCACGGCGAATGCCACGCTCGGTTCTACGTCTTTCATGGACTTGTCAAAGTTATCCATGTCCAATTCCAAGAAGTTGCGCTCGGCGATGTGGTGCAGCGCTTCAGCAGGTTTGTCGGACAAGTTGGCCATGACCCGCATGACAAATGCCAACTCAATCTATTTCTGGGCGCCGTCCACGAACAGTTTACACTCAACGTAAACCCGTGGGACGCGATTACGCCCAATGAACTTTGTGCTGCGCTCAGATGGCTTAGGCTTGGCGGCAGAAGATTGTCAATCAGTGTGGCCGGGGAGAGTGAGCGCTCACGATTTAATTTTAGGATGTCAGGGTAGCTGGTTGGCGCGAAAGTTGGCAGGTCAAGATTCGCTTGCTTCGACGAAAGACTCCCATCCACACACGCGGAGTTGCCATCCGGTTAAAGTGGTGGTAACCTAACTTATATAATTTTTCGCTGCTGTTTATTTGCCCTCTTCATCTGTTCTGCCGCCAACGCAAAAGACCGCTTTGTTTATATTGGATCCGGTAGTGAGGGTATCATTTTGGTGAGAATGAATAAGGAGTCCGGGGCTATTCAAATAGCCGGCGCTGCGGTGGAGAGGAGCAATCCTTCGTTTCTAGCGCTCAATGAGAAGGGGACGCACCTTTACGCCGTCAGTGAGTCTCTCGCTACAGCTTACAAAATTAATAAAGCCACCGGTGCCCTTACAAAGTTGAATAGTCTGCCGGTTGCTGATGCTAAGGGACAGGGGGCCTGTCACCTCTGCGTGGTGCCCGGCGCAAACATGCTGGTTACCGCCAATTACTCCGGCGGCAGTGTCACCACCTTCTCAATTGCAGCTGACGGCAGTCTCGCGAGGCGCACGGGCTTTATTCAGCACAGGGGAAGCAGTACGAACCTTGACCGTCAAGAGGCCCCTCATGCACACGGGGCGATTGTCTCGCCGGATGAAAAACATGTGCTGGTCAATGACCTTGGAACAGACCGGGTGTACATTTACCGTGTGGACGCCGCCGCCACTACGTTGGTTCCCAAGCCGGCGGGCGAGGGTGTCTTGACTCCCGGAGCTGGGCCCCGGCACAGTGCTTTCGATGCCTCTGGACGTTTTGTCTTTTGCCTCAATGAATTGGACCTTACGGTGACTCCCTTCCGTTGGCAGCCGGATGCCCAGTTGCTCGTTCCGTTGAAGACTGTGAGCACACTGCCGGAAGGCACGGAGACGAAAGACAAAGGGTTCTCCACCGCAGAGATTGTGGTGCACCCTAACGGCAATTTTGTCTATGGTTCCAATCGGAAACACGATACCATCGCGGTCTTCGCACATAAAGACGGAGCGCTCACCTTGTTGGAAAACGAGCCCTCCGGAGGGAAAACGCCGCGCAATTTCAATCTGACCCCGGACGGTAATTTCCTTCTCTCCGCCAATCAGGACTCTGGCGATCTGGCTGTTTTTTCTATCGGGGTAGACGGCATGCTTACACCCACGAAACATACGGCCAATGTGGCGGGGGCTGAGTGCGTGATTTTCCTGCCGGAGTGATGGCGGCCGAATCTGCCTCTGGTCAGGCTCCCAGCAGCAGACGGGCGGGCTGCTCGATGCAGTCTTTGACGCGAAGCAGGAATGTCACGGCCTCTTTTCCGTCGATGAGGCGGTGATCGTAGCTGAGCGCCAGATACATCATAGGCCTGATCTCCACTTTGCCATTCACGGCCACCGGCCGCTGTTGAATGGCGTGCATTCCGAGAATGGCGCTTTGCGGGGGATTCAGAATCGGAGTGCTCAATAGGCTGCCGTAGACTCCGCCATTGGAGATCGTGAAGACTCCGCCCTGCAGGTCCTCAATCGCGATCCGGCCCTCTTTGGCTTTCGCGGCGTAACCAGTGATGTCCTTTTCCAGTTCAGCGAACCCTTTGTGCTCGCAGCCGCGCAGCACGGGCACCACGAGTCCTTTCTCAGTGCCCACGGCGACGCCAATATCGCAGAAGTGGTGCGTGACGATTTCATCGCCTTCGATGCGTGCATTTACCGTGGGAACGGCATGGAGAGCCTCGACCACGGCTTTCACGAAGAAGGACATGAACCCTAGCTTCACCCCGTGGCGGGCGACGAAGCTGTCCTGCAGGAGTTTCCGCAGATTCATCACTTCGGTCATATCTACTTCGTTGAAGGTGGTGAGAATGGCAGCAGTATGCTGCGCGTTGAGAAGGTGAGTGGCAATCTTGCGGCGCAGCGGAGTCATTTTCTTGCGTGTTAGCCGCCCGGCTTTGTCCCCCACGGGTGGCGGAACTTCGGATGGCTCGCGTGGCACCACGGTCAATTCCGGCACTTCGAGCGGGGCTGGGGCGGGTTTGGCTGATGCTGAGGTCGTGGCGGGAGCGACCGCAGGCGCTGGTGCAGGAGTTGTAGCACCTGCTTTGATCCAGCCGATCACTGCGCCAATTTTGACCTCCTCACTAGGCTGCGCACCTATCTCTAGTGTTCCGGAGGCTTCCGCAGCCAGTTCCGTGGAGACTTTGTCTGTATCGATGGTGACCAGCACGTCGCCGGTGCTCACGGCATCGCCGTCCTGCTTATGCCATGCGGAAATGATGGCACTGGTGATGCTTTCGCCTGCGTTGGGAACCTTGATCTCTGTTGCCATATTTTACGTTGGGATTGAATGATGTGTTTCTCTCTTGCACCGCTTCCTTCGGGCACTCAAGCGGCGGTGCTGCCCATTTTGAAACGATTACTGGTGCTATTCCGGCGAATCCGGCAGGAGGCGGACGCCGTTCCCGGGGTGGTCAGGAAACGTAGGCACCCCTTTGTCGAGCCAAACACCCTCGGCGATATCCTTTGCGATGAGCACGGAGCCGTCCATGTCCACGTAGTCCAGCAGTGGCAGCAGCATACCGATGGCGGAAATACCGATACTGCTCTCGTTCATGCACCCGGCCATAACTTTCAATCCCCGGCGGCGGGCTTCCAGCGCCATACGCCGCCCCGGAGTCTGCCCGCCGGCTTTGGTGAGCTTGATGTTCACCCCGTCGTAGAATTCGGCACAGCGCGCCACGTCCTCAGGGATGAGGCAACTTTCGTCGGCGATTACCGGCAGTGCGCACCGTCTCTTAAGCCGGGCCATGCCTTCCCAGTCATCGCGGGGCAGCGGCTGTTCTAGGAACTCTACCCCCAGTTCCTTTAGCGCGGGGGCGTATTCGAGAGTCTGCTCCACAGTCCATGCGGTGTTAGCGTCGATGCGAAACACTGCATCCGTATGCTCTCGTAGCGTCCGGACGATCTCCACATCATGGTTCGTCCCCAGCTTAATCTTGTAAATTGGCCAGTTCGGGAACTCCTGCATCTTGCGAATCATCACCTCGGTGGTGTCGATGCCGATGGTGTAATCACTGCACGGCACCTTCTCCAGTGAGAGTCCCCAAAGCTGCCATACAGGTTGACCCAGCCGTTTTCCCCAGAGGTCATGCGCGGCCTCATCAACTGCGCAGAGAGAGAAGCGGTCGTCGTATAAATGAGGCAGCATCTGGTCCCACAGGTCTTCCGGGTTGTCCCAGCGTGCCGATTCAATGACCGGCCGCAGTGACTCCAGCGCCGCCGAAATCACCGGTGCGGACAAATGGGGATAGCCTCGTGAAGTCGCTGCTTCACCATAGCCCGTGTGCGTGCCGTCAGAGAGTTCCACGATAACATTGTGCTGCACGGTGGTGGTGCCGTGGGTGATCGTGAACGGATGGCGCAGTGGCAGGTGGACTTCGCGGATGGTGAGGTGCATGATTTTACGATCCGTAGGTTCCCGCCGCGATTTCCTGCGGCTCCGTGGTTTCATTGATGAAAGTCGCTTCGCCCTTTGCCACCACGCCGGGCGCGAAGACCACCGGGCCTTTCACTGTGAGGCGATGGCACTGAAGCAAACTGGGCACAGCTCGGGCAAGCATTTGCTGCAGCCCATCCACAAGTTTGTAGTGATTGCTGTCGAGGTCCACTACTGGCGGCACACCGGCCCGCTCCGGGGCCAGTTCCAGCCGGTGATCCGGCGTGAGCACACACGCATCGCTGCGGATGATGAGCAGATCGCTGGTAGTCTTCACCGGCGCAAAGCGATCGCGCCCCACCTCAATGGCCGCTGCTCCCTCAAAGATATCAAGGGCAGCGCCCATAGCCGTCTCCAATTGAAAGACCCCGGGGCTCTTCGGATCACGCGGGTCCGCAGTCTTTTCATTTCGAATCATCGGCAGCGGAATGAGGCCGTTGCTCTCGTTCAGTGCCTGCTTCAACCTTCCGAGATGCACCCAGAGATTGTTCGTGTTAAAGAAGCGGTGGCGCTCCACGTTTTGGAAATTCATCTCATCCGCCTTGGGGCACTGTGCACTTTCGCGCAGAATGAGCCGGTCATCGCTCAACCGTCGCGCGAGGTGACCGCCTTTTTTATCCACCTCAGTGCGGCGCGTGACCTCCATGAGAAACGGCGCGCCGCTTTGCGCGAAGTGCCGCAGCAGGTCAGGAGAGAGCGTGGCTCCGAGGTTGTCCGAATTGCTTACAAACGAATAGACTATGCCCTCCGCCAGCAACCGGTCCAGCCAGCCACTGCCGGCTAGGCTAGCATAGATATCCCCGTGGCCAGGCGGGCACCATTCCATGTCGGGGTCAGCTGGCCACGATAGCGGAGAAAGATCCGCCGTTCGCACCTTCGGCACCCGGTTCTGCATCATCTCCAGTTTAGATGTTCCTCCCAGTTCCGGATACTTTGCCATATAGGCAAGAGTGTCCTCTGAAGTGGAGAAGCTGTTCATCAAGAGGAACTGCGGCACATTGCCACCGCCGCCCTCCGCGCGCAGATGGAGAATCTGTTTCGCGATCAAATCCAGAAAAGTTAGCCCGTCCCGCACCGACAGCAGACTCTTCGCTTTCTCCAGCCCCATTCCTGTGCCCAGTCCGCCGTTCAGTTTGATCACCACCGTCTGCCGCAGCAGAGACTTCAACTCAGGGGATTCCGCCGTCGGCAGCGATGCAATGTGCGGTAGCGATTCTACCGGAGTGATGGTGCCCTCGGCGATCAGTCCCGTCTCATTGCGCTGGAGGGCGCGGTAGTTCCTCTCGAAGGCCCGTATTGCAGCCTCGCTGAGACCGGCGGTTTTCATTTTATCGGCGAATGGCTGGAAAGTGTCTGACATCCTTTTGGCCTATGCCCGCCAATGCGCCCCGTCAATTGTCCGCACGGGAATGCTCAGCGGTCCGTCCGGAGAATGTTACGGCGTCTCGCGATTTAATGGACTCCAAAAGGTCCAACCAACATTGCTGCTCGGCATCCGGACGGAATTGTGCAGCAAGGGTGCGGGTTCTGTCCAGCAGTTCCGTGTAGAAAGACGGGCTGGTCTCGCAGCGCTCAAAAAGCGCAGCTAGCGCCGCCGTGTCGCCTGGTGGGTAAAGGCCGGGCCAGACGCGGCCAAGCAGGCCGGTGTTGCCGGGGATGTCACTGGCCAGCACGGGCACGCCGCAGACGAGGGACTCAATGACCGCATTGGCGCCCCCCTCAGCAAAAGAACTGTTCACAGTCAGAAACGCGCCCTGCATTTCCCTCCAGAGCGAGTCACGATGGATTCCGCCCAGCCAGAGCCAGCGTGGTGTACGCCGCATCCATTCACCGGCTGCTTGGTCCATGGCCGCGTTGAGCGCTTCGCCAGCGTGATGGATGACTATTCGGGACTCTGCGGGGAGAAGTTCCACCGCCGCCGCACAGCGAAAGGGATCTTTGATTTCCCGTAAGTGAGCGGCCACCAGAACTGTCAGTCTTCCCTCCACAGGATAGCTCCGGACTGGCAACTCCCCGGGGGCGTCAGGGGCACTTTTGAAAATCACACGGGTCTTGTGCCGGTAGTGGGAGGGAAGCTGGGCAGCGGATTCACTGTGCCATGCGACAATGGCTGTCGCCGCATCCAGCGCAGTAATAACTTCAGGGTGGCTTGGGAACTCCGGAAAAATATCCGTGCCCGTGAGCACCACAACCAGCGGGGCGTCGGGATGGCGGCGGTGGAAATCCAGACCCACCGCCGCGCTCCGCCATGCATTGAGCAGCACTAGCACAGAAGCCTCTACTGGCGGGACATCCACCGCTTGGGCATCTACGCCGGCCTTCTGCAGCAGTCCGGCAATGCGCAGCGCGGAAACCGCGTTCCCTTTCCCGGAAGTAAGCGGCATGGGCGAGTAAAGGCGCACGGAAGACACTCTACCAGCTAAACTGCGTTTCCTCGCCGCAACAAGCGCCTTTGCCGCTGAGAGGTAAGGCGCAAAAACCCAAGCATCCTCCTTGCCCGGGCGTTCCCGCTTCCATAGGTCGCCCCGTAATTTTCTTCTATGCTCACCCGCCGCATCATTCCCTGCCTCGACGTCGATAAAGGTCGTGTCGTCAAAGGCACCAGGTTTCTGGAACTCCGCGATGCCGGAGATCCCGTCGAATGCGCTGTCGCCTACAACAACCAGGGTGCGGACGAACTCGTCTTCCTTGACATCACCGCCAGCAGCGATGGCCGCGCCACAATGATCGACGTCGTCGAGCGCACCGCTGAGCGCTGTTTCATGCCGCTCACCGTCGGCGGCGGCATCCGGACTGTGGAGGACGTCAAAGCCATGCTTCGCGCGGGAGCCGACAAGGTCAGCATGAACACGGCCGCCATTCAGAATCCCTCGCTCGTGGACGCCGGTGCCAACACCTTTGGGTGCCAGTGCATCGTCGTGGCCATTGATGCCCGCTCCAACAAAGATGGTACATGGCAGGTCTACACCCACGGCGGCCGCAACCGCACGGAACTTGATGCCGTGGAATGGGCCCGGGAAGTTTGCCGCCGCGGCGCCGGAGAAATCCTCCTCACCAGCATGGATGCTGACGGCACCAAAGCCGGCTACGACATCACCCTCACCCGTGCGGTGAGCGAAGCTGTAAGTATCCCTGTCATTGCAAGCGGCGGTGCCGGAAACCTCGACCACATGGCTACCGTGCTCAGCGAAGGCAAAGCAGACGCTGTCCTCGCTGCCAGCATTTTCCATTTTGGCGATTTCAGTGTGGCTACCGTCAAAGATTACCTCGCCACTCAAGGCGTGCCAGTGCGGCGTGTATAGGCGCTCCGTGGCTCTAATTTCCATCCACAGCCCGCACGCGCAGGAATTGGCGTGGCATTTGGCGCAATGACCAGATGGAGCGCGCAGTAACAATTTCCATATTCTCCGACTGCGGGATGGCGCTCACCACGGTCAGTCGATGGATACCCCCGGTTGGACTTGTTTCGTCCCACCAGAATTGCATGTCGCTGCTGTGCTGCGGCAGAACGGTGAGTCTGGCAACGCCGGTGCGGCGAGTGAAACGAATGGCGGGATAGGTCTCGCCGCCCTCATTGAGGGCGATGACAACGGGCAGTCCGGAGACGTCGCTGCGCAGTGGGTGCAGACCAAGGGCACACTCGACGATGTTTAGAATCCCGTCGTTGTCAGGATCTGCTGAAGCAAGGGAAGTGGCTCCGGGATTCCTGACGAAATAGCGGGCCACCCACTCCGCATAACTGGCGACGCGCGGATCGAGTTCGATATCCCATGGATCGGTCCCAAGGTTTACGAGTATTTCCTGAGGAGTGCTGCCGTCCATATTTCCACGGCTGACCGCCATGTCTCCGGTGGTGTTGGGATATCCATTCGAGCCGGTGTCCACCCAATAAACCTTCCCGGCCTTCACATCAAGTGTGACACCGTGAGGCGTATCGAGTCCGGAATAGATTGTCTGCACGGCGGGGCTGGTGGAAGCATTCACCGGCAGCGCGATCAGCGGGCAGCGCATGATTTTTCCGCCGTTTCTGTTCACCCAGTAGAGCATTCCCCCGGTTAAATCCAATTCGACCCCGCGGCTTTGGAGATTTCCGCTAACAACCGTTTCCCTTCCGGTGCCGTCGAGATTCATGCGAAAGACATTACCGCTGCTGGTTGGGCTTCCCTGAAAATCGCCCCAGTAGATTTTTCCGTTCACCAGATCAAGGTCAAGGTAGTAGGGTGTGTAGGTGGTGTCGGTGATGATCGTGACAGGGGTGCCGCTACCATCAAGATTGATGCGGCGGATGTGTGCCTTTTGCTGGTCGCAATAATAGAGGTGGCCGCCCGCGAGGTTGATTTCCACATCGGCGGGGAATGACGATGGGCCGGTGGTGAGAAGATTGGCTCGGCCGGTGCCGTCGAGATTGATCCGGTAGAGAACGTCCGCGCCATTGTCGGCGCAGTAGAGCCGGTTGTTAGTGAGATCGAGTGCGATGCCCCGCATATTGGTGCCGGCGCTGGCAAGGACGGTGGTGCGCCCGGTGCCGTCATACAGCGAACGTTCAATGCGGGCCGCTGTACGGTTTGTCCAATAGATGCCGCCGGCATGGGCGGTGGAGGCGAGGAACAGTAGAGGGAGTATTTTCATTAGCACTGAAGCCACATTCTGGCAGATCCTGCAGCGGAGGGAAGTCTCAATTCAGGGAAACTGAAGACGTGAGAACTGTTCCAGAGAGGACTTTATTTCGCTATGGCTCAGGAGATGCGCACATAGCGGCGGCCGGGAAGCTGTTTCACAAGCCGTTTGAGTTCCATGCGCATGAGCTGAGCGGAGACGGTGGCGGCGGGCAGGCCGGTGGTGCCGATGATGGTGTCGAGGGCTGTCTCTCCTTCTACGAGCGCGTCCCAGAGCTTTTGTTCGGTCTCTGAGAGGTTCGGCGGGGCGGCGGCTGCGGGGAGTTCCGGCTGCACGGGCAGGAGCACGTTGAGATCGTCGATGATGTCGGCGGCATCAAGCACGAGGCGGGCACCGTTTTGGATGAGCTTATTGCAGCCCATGGAGGAGGGGCGGTCGATGGGACCGGGGATGGCGTAAATGGTGCGTCCCTGATCGGCGGCGTTGTTTGCGGTGATAAGTGCACCGCTCCATGAGGGGGCTTCTACGACAAGGATGCCGTGGCTCCAGCCGCTGACGATGCGGTTCCGTTGGGGGAAGGTCTGCTTGTCAGGTTCGGTTAGTAGGGGGAATTCGCTGACGATAGCGCCGTGGCCATTGGCGATGCGCTCGCAGAGGGCGCGGTTTTCCGGAGGGTAAAGTTTCGCGATGCCTGAGCCGATGACCGCGATGGTGCGGCCTTTGGCGGCGACGGCTCCCTCGTGGGCGGCGGTGTCAATGCCGCGGGCAAGGCCGCTGAGCACGGTGACTCCGGAGTGGGCGAGCTGGAAGGCGAACTTCTTCGCGCAGTTGAGTCCGTAGGCCGTGGCTTTGCGGGAGCCGACTACGCCGATGGCCATCCTGTCGCGTGGCTCCACGCGTCCCCAAACGTAGAGGAGGAGCGGGGCGTCGTGGAGCTGCCGCAAATTTTCCGGCCATGTCTCATCGTCCGCCGTGAGCAGAGTGATGCCCATTTCACTCATGCGGGAGCGCTCGCCGGTGAGGTCCACAGTGCTTTCCCAGTCGAGGATGATGACTGCCGTTTCCGGACCGATGCCTTTTACCCGCTGGAGTTGCTCAGCGGTGGCTTTGAAAACGCCGGCAGCGCCCCCAAATGCCTCCATGAGCCGCCGCGCCCGGACGGGGCCGGTTTGCGGGAGCATGTTGAGAGCAAGGAGCGCGTCAGTTTCGATCATAGCTGGGCAGGAGAGAAGATCTCCATGCTGCCGTGCGAGGGAAGCGGGAAAACGCAGGCCTCAGGCTACCTACGCGGGCCAGTTGATGTCGCCGCGTTTAACCTCCACCCGGTATCCAGCATACTGAAGTCGTGCGTGCAAACAGTCGAGCCGTATGTAGGAACGGCCGCGCGGGTGGAAGTGCGGAGGACAGCCAGAGCGGTGGCGTTGAGGCACGGCTCTCTCGTTGGGTGCGCTTGGCGGCAAGAAACCTGCCGCTGCCGGAGCGAAAATCGGTATTCCTACCCGCGAGGACGCTACAGAAAAGGGGGCGCAGTCGAGTGCTGGGTTTTCGCCCGATAAGGTGTGTGGTTATCGCTGCCGATCGCTTTCAAAAAATGCGTCTCACCCGCCAATCAATCCACAAATAGAAACTCATTCGTGCACAGCAGCACCTGGGCGCAGGCTTCCCACGCGCTCATGCCGGAGCCGCCGAAGTCTTTTTCGGCGTCGGCGACCACGATACCGCTCAGGTCGTTTCGGATCACGGGCACCCACTGGAAACTGTCGCTGTTCGTATCGCCGGCGGAATCGAGGATGAAGTCGATGGTGTCGCCGGGTTTGCAGGGGATGGGTCCGGCTTCGGCGCTGGCGGTGCCGGTGGCGGGCACGTCGGATTTCCAGAGCAGGCCGAGCCGGCTGTGGAAGATGAAGGCGCGGACGCCGTTGCCTTCTGGGGCGGGGCGTTTCACCACACCGCTGACCCGGAAGTTGCCGGCCTCCGGGACGTTCCAGCGGCGGATGGCGGCGAATCCGCTGTCGCCGGGATGGCCTCCTTGGTTGGTGAGCATGACCCAACCTTGTTTCCCGTCCGGCATTTGCTCCGAGGCCGACCAGCGGTTTTTGCCGAAATAGGCCAGCGGAGTGAAAACCACTATTTTCGCGCTCTCGTCATAGGAGCCGAAGCCGTTCTGCCAGCGCGTGGCCGTCTGCCGCGGTTCGCGGTGCAGTTCGTCCACCGCGCGACGGTTGAGGGCGAGTTCTTCTTTTGTGGGATCGCGCTGGAGGATACCGTGGTAAAGATGTGTGATCCAAAAGTTCGGATTTTTGTCAGGCTGGCTGTGCAACTCTGAGATCATGCGGCGCACCTGAGCGGCGATGAACGGGCTGTTCATCATGTACAGTGCTTGCTGCGGCACAGTGGTCTCATACCTTCGGGCGGAGGTGTTGTCCGGGCTGGCGAAATCGAAGGTGCGGAAGGTGCCCGGCAGGTTTTGACGGTCAATAAACCCGTAGACCGAGCGGCGTCCGGTAAAAGGTTCCGCGAGCAGGTCGACGGGCTGACCGAACATGGCAGAATCTAGCATGCCGGAAACTTTCAGCACGCTGTCGCGCAGCGCTTCGAAGTCGAGGCGCTGCCGGTTTTGGCGCCAGAAGAGTTTATTCTCCGGATCTTTGGCCGCCATGTCAGGTCGTTGCATGCTGCTCTGCTGCCATGCGGCGCTGAGCAATATGCGGCGCAATAAACGTTTCACGCTCCAGCCGTCCTGCATGAACTGTGCAGCCAATTGATCAAGTAATTCGGGATTCGTCGGCAGCGGGGTGCGTACGCCAAAATCAGCCGGGTTTTCCACGAGGGGCGTTCCACAGATCTGGTCCCAAATGCGATTCACAAGAACCCGGGCCGTGAGCGGATTCTCCGCAGAGGCAATACTCTGCGCGAGTTGCAGTCGTCCGCTGCCCGCCGTGAGGGGTTTAGGCTTTTCCGGACTGAGTGCCGTCAGAAAGCGCCGTTCGACTTTTGCTCCGTGACGCCCGGCGTTGCCGCGAATGAACACCACTGGCTCCGTAAAGTTAGCGTTGTCGAACATGACCATGGCTCTGGCCGGGGACCCGGCGGAGGTGGCTCGAAAGCGTTCTGCTTCATTCAGGAACTCTTTTAGCTTCT
Source organism: Akkermansia muciniphila (assembly GCA_945861415.1). Taxonomy (GTDB): domain Bacteria; phylum Verrucomicrobiota; class Verrucomicrobiia; order Verrucomicrobiales; family V1-33; genus V1-33. Next base: position 19,914 of record CAMAUV010000023.1, read on the forward strand.
CCCGTTCCTTTCGGTTGTAGCCCGGCACAAGGTCCTCTGGCTTCAGTTCACTCAGCTTCGGCGGTGCCTTGTCCGGAGTATTTTGGCCGACGCCCTTGAGCCAGTTCTGCCATGCTTCGAGCACGATCGGGTTCAGGTCCCGGTCGCGTGCGAACTGCCTCAATTCCTTGTCTTTGTGCTGCCCGGCTTCTTGAGCTGCGGTCCGGTATTTGGCGAGGGAGTCCGGTTTGTGAACGGATTCCAGCAGTCTTCGGCGATAGGCTTCCGCTTTCGCCTCGCGTTCGGCTACGCCTTTGTCGAAAGCCTCGCGGGCCGGGGATTTTTCGGCTGAGCCAATCTCCGGTTTGTTCTCAGGTTCATGGCTGTTCGCAAACACACCGTAGAGTGAATAATAGTCCGCTGTTGGAATTGGATCAAACTTATGATCATGGCAACGGGCGCAGCCGACGGTCAGCGCCTGCGTGCCGCGGAACACGACATCAAGGCGGTCATCGATGATGTCAGCCTGATTGTTGAGAAAGCGGCGTCCGAGAGTTAGGAAACCCATGGCCGCGAGGTCCGTCGGGTCCTTCTTCCAGTCACTCGCGAGATCCGCGGCAATCTGGTTGATCAGGAATTTGTCATAAGGCATGTCCGCATTGAAGGCGCGGATCAGCCAGTCGCGGTAAGTGTAAGCATAAGGGTAACGCCGCTCTTCCTGAAAGACGTAGCCCTTGGTGTCCGCATATCGCGCGATGTCCATCCAGTGCCGGGCCCAGCGCTCGCCAAACTGGGGCGAAGCCAGCAGACCGTCGACAAGGCGTCCGAAGGCTTCCGGCGCAGGATCGTTCACAAATTCCTGCACTTGCTCCAGTGTGGGTGGCATGCCCGTAAGGACTATACTGGCGCGGCGAATGAGCACGACGCGGTCCGCCTGCGGGGAGGGCGTTAGGCCATTGGCGCTGAGTTTCGCAAGGATAAGGCGGTCGGCGGGCCCTTGGTGCCAGTTGGTGAATTGAGGCGGCAGAGAAGCGGGCTCAGGCAAGGCAGGGGGCTTCACCGGCTGAAAGGCCCAGTGTTTCCGCCACTGCTCCGGCTCAGGGGTTGGGCCTGTTTCCGGCCACGGCAGGCCGGCCTGCACCCACTCACTAATGGCGACAATGTCACTGTCAGATAGCTTTGGGCCGTTTTTCGGCATAGCCTCCGCGCCAGCTTCATGGCGGATCGCTTTGATCAGTTTGGCCCCGTCAGGTTTACCGGCTTCCACCACGATGCCGTATTCGGAGCCTTTCAAAATCGCGGCGCGGGAGTCCATCCGAAGGCCGTTGTTCTGTTTTTTTGGTCCGTGGCATTCGTAGCAGTTTGCCGCCAGTAGCGGGCGCACTTTGTTTTCAAAGTGCTCCATTTGCTCCGGCGTGAAAGTGTCCGCTGCCGACGAGAGCGCAGGCAGAAACAAGGCGAGGAGAAGAAGGCGGTAGATGGAGGCCATCAGTTCATATTTACGTGCGTCAGGGCTGCTTTGTTCACTCCAAGCCAATGGGCAGCCATTAGTTTCCTCCCCGTCCCGCGGCGATGAGCCCGGGCCACTGCTCCCGCCATGCGGAAGGGAGCCGAAGCGGCTTCGCTTTTGGCATCTGTACGAGCGCCAGCGCCTGACGGCACGTGATGAGTTGCTCGCCGTTTGGGGCCCTCACGATTTCAAACCGGCACCAGAAGCGGGCGCGCTCGATGGAGTCCAACCAGCCTCGGACGATCAGGCGCTCTGCAAAACAGGCTGATCGCCGGTAGTCGATCTCAGTGCGCACGACGACGGGGAACTGCTGCCGCTGCATCATGCCGGCCACATCGAGTCCGATGAGCGCCGCGAGCCGGGTGCGGTTGGTCTCAACGAAGCGCAGGTAGGCAATATTGTGCACCACACCGCCGGCGTCAGTGTCGAAAAACATAACCTCCTCGAAGGTTTCAAGGTGCGGGGTTTCGTGTGCGCTCATGGGCGTTCGGGCTTAAGCAACTGCAGGAAGAGAATGGCTAGTCCGGCACAGCCAGCCAGCATTGCTACCAGTTCTCCGTTCCGGGCGTAGAAGGTAAGGCCGCCTTTAGGGTAGGCCAGAGTGGCTTGCAGTCCGCCTGCCTTCCATCGCGGGATTTCGTGTATGATGCGGCCTTCGGTATCGATGACGCAGGTGACACCGGTATTCGATGAGCGCACCATCGGCCTCGCCAGTTCGATGCAGCGCCAGCGGGCATTGAGCGCGTGAATGGCGGACTCGTTGCTTTCTCCGAACCAGTTGTCGTTTGTCACGTTCACCATGAGTTGCGGGGCATCGCGCACAAACTTCCGCGCGAGGTCGGCGATGGTGTCCTCAAAACAAACGAGGGGAATGACTTCGCAGGGCATCCCCTCCATCACGAGCGGGTCCTTGGAATCACCGGGTGAGAAGTCAGTTGGGATCAATTCGCGCAGTGGTTCTACGAAGAACTCCGGCAGCTTGTCGCTCCATGGAATATATTCTCCGAAAGGTACCAGGTGAACTTTCTCATGAATCAGGAAGTTCTCCTTTTTCCCCCGCATCATCGCGATGCAGTTGCCCGGCAGCCAGCGGGTGCCGGTGGGATCGGCGCGGATGGCATCCGCCCCGGTAATGAGGGTCACCGGGCCGAGCGCGAGGATGGAATTCAGTGGCTTGTCATGGCCCTCGTCATGAAAGCGTCCCGGGATCGCGGACTCTGGCCACACGATAAGGTCCGGTTTTTCCCGCGCGGCCTGATAGGCATCGCCGGTAAGGTTGAGAAGGTCTGCATAGCGATCGTCCTCCCGCTGGCGCATGATCTCGAAGCGCTCTTCATCGGGTTTACCGATCAGGTCGAGGTGCATCTTCATTTCCATGGAGAGATTCGGCTGCACCAGTAGGACCCGCAGACTGCCTGCAGGCGGAGGGGACTTTTCCCACAGGATGAGCGTGAGCACCGCAGGTGTGGACAGAGTGATGGCGAGCAGCACAGCCTTCCCACGGGCGCTACGGTGCCGGCGCAGGGTCCATGCGGCTCCCAGTCCGGTCATGAAGAAAATCGGGACCATGGAGAGTCCGGTGACCCCGGTGTAAGCCGCGAGAGCCCTCAGTCCTGGCATTTCCACGATGGGGACCGCAGCGGAATTCCATGGAAATCCCGTCAGCAGCCAACTCCGCAGCCATTCGCCTCCCGCCCAGATTCCACCCAGCGCCAGCGCCGAAAGAAGCCCCCGCCCCGGGGTGAGCGGCCTAGCTACCGCTGCCAGCATGCCCCAGAGCGCGGGAAACAGAGCGAGGTAAATGCAAAGTGCAAACATCCCGGGCACCGTCACGTGCCCGACCCACCACAATGTCGCTGTGAACGCCGAAAACCCCGCTAGCCAGCCATGCCGGAATCCGAACCATGCTAGGCTAATGCCGTGCCGCCTCTCCTCGTTCCACACTACCGCCAGCAAAGGCAGCATCCAGAACCACGCCAGCCACCACTGGCCAAAAGGCGGGAAGGCTCCGGCAAACAACGGGCCGCAAAGTGTAGTGAGGAAGAAGGCTTTGAGTCGTGACATGGGGGATGGGTGGCCTTCTGTTTCCGCGGTGCGTCAGGTGGCGAAAGCGGGAAGATATGGCCCGCACCTCGGGGGCGGGCTGTCTATGCCGGTGGCGCAAAGCACCGGTGATTTGAGGACACGTCTGTAACTGGAAACTAGTATTCCCGGTCCACCTTCTTGCCGGGCTCCGGCACTGGATAGCGTCCGTCCGCATCCGGCATGACCGGGGCCGGGCCGTCGATCGTGAGGGCATCTGCGGTGGGGGCGAATTCGTGCGGGCAGTTTAGCATGTCATCCCATTTGATCTCGCGGCCCGTATGCGCTGCCATGCGGCCCATACTGGTGGCGATGGAGGCTTCCACTCCTCGTACTACTTCGTTGTAGGGAGTATTGTTGATGATGGCGGTGGCGAGGTCGTCCCATTCAAGTTGATAGGGATTCTGCTCGGGCTGAGGAAAGGCCCAGCTTTCGGTGCCGCGCTTCATGAGCTGGTCTTTCCAGATGCGGCACTTTCCGGGGCTGTGGCCTGCGGTGGAGATGACGGCGCTGCCTTTACTGCCGTGGGCGTAGCTGGCTTCCTCCTGCTTGCAGTTCTGCATCGTACGTCCGTCGAGGAAAAGCTTGGTGCCGTCGTCGAAGGTGTATTCCACCGAGTAGCTGTCAAAGTTCTGATCGATGTAGTCGGCGCGGTAGTGGCGGCCACCGACGGCCTGAGCCTTGACCGGCCATTTGTTTTTCATCCAGCAGCACTCATCGACAAAGTGGATGTTGAAATCACTGAAGAGACCTCCACTGGCCCAGAGGAAGCTGTGAAAGCGCTCGATCTGATACATTACCTCACTCTTGTCTGCGGGCTTCTTTGTGGAGAAACATGAGGCGACGGGGCCGTGCATGCGATAGGTGCGGAGGGCAAGGACGTCGCCAATTTCGCCGTCCTGAATGCGCTTCCAGAGTTCCTGCCGTGCACGGCAATGCCGCACCATAAGACCCACACCGCACTTGAGGCTCTTCTTGTCGGCTTCGGCGGCGAGTTCGATCATTTTTTTGCTCGTCGGTCCGTCCGCGGTGACCGGCTTTTCCATAAAGACGTGCAGGCCTTTTTCGATGGCGTATTTGAACATGGGCACGCGGAAGGCCAGCGGCGTGGTGAGGATGACAATGCCGCCGGGCTTGAGGGCATCCATGGCTTTTTTGTAGGCATCGAAACCGATGAAGCGGCGCTCCTCCGGAACGTCCAGTTTGTTTGGCTTGTCCTTATACTCATTGCTCAACGCCTTGTGGCTGGACTCCATCTTGTGATCGAATACGTCCGCCATGGCGACTAGCTTTGTGGGCAGGCTGATCACATCCAGCGCGTTCTTGGCTGCGCCCGATCCGCGTCCGCCGCAACCTACAAGGGCGACGGGGGTCACATTGTTTTCAGCGGCAAAAACGTGGGGCACCGTCATGCCGGCGAAAGCGGAGGCGGCTGCGGACTTCTTGATGAACTGGCGGCGGTTAGAGGCGGGTAGTTGGCTCATGACTAAGATAATACTGTCGCGAGCGTGCGTCAGGCAAGGAAAAATTGCTTCCGCGATTACAAGTAGAAGAAGCGCACAGTCTATTCTCTCCGCCAACGGGCAGAATTGATCCTGCACCCCTGACTCAGCCACAGTGCCTCGAAATCTGTGATGGGATAAAACTCATCGGCATCCAGCCATTCGATGCGCCGGAAGAGGGGACTGGCATCTGCATTCGCCGTGGCTTCGGCGAAGTAATCTGCGTGATCCGTCTTAAACAGGAACTCGCCGCGGGGAACAAGAACACGGTGCAGGGCTTCCAAGTTTTCCGGCTGCATGAACCGCCGGGCTGCGTGCTTTTTCTTCGGCCAAGGATCCGGGAAAAGCAGATGCAGACGTGAGGCGCAAGCCGCCGGCAGCAGCCACTCAAGGCTGTAGGCGCTCTCCAGACACAGCACGCGCACGTTATTCAGTCTGGCCTTCCTGGCGTCCCTTACGATCTTGTTCACCCGCCCGCCAAGCCGCTCGATTCCGAGAAAATCCCGCTCCGGCGAATGCTGCGCCATACGGATCAGGAACGTTCCATCCCCGCAGCCGACGTCCAGTTCGAGCGGGCGCGAGGTGTCAGGGAATATGTCTTCCCGGCGGAAGTGGCGAAAGTAATCGTCAGGGATGAGTTCGATGGGCGGCATGAAAGCTGGGGCGCAGGATAATGGTCCGCTGTCAAAGGCACTCGCCCGTCGTCACTGCAAGCGACTATGGACTGCGGCAGCCCTCTGCCGCTTTGGTCGCACACTAATGAAAAGTGAACAGGCTCTGGACGAATTTCTGGCTTCGTCATTCCAGGTGCATAATTGTAGCGTGGGTATGTTGCCCGCAAGCTGAACCGATACCTTGCGGTCAAGACAAGATGCCCACGCTGCTTTGCCTTCGGCGCAGGCATTTTGAATCAATTCTCCGATTCCGGTCGCGGGTCGCGGGAGAGGAGTTCGGTGAGGGCGTCACGGCAGGATTTTCCTTGGCAGAGAATGGCGTAGATTTGATCGATGATGGGAGTGCGCACGCCGTACTTCCGGGCGGCGAAGTATATGCTTTCGGTATTGGGAATCCCTTCTGCGACCATGTTCATGGCGGCGGTGATCTCATCCAGCTGGCCGCCTCTGCCCAGCATGAGGCCGACGTGGTGGTTGCGGCTGTGGGCACTGTAGCAGGTGACGATGAGATCGCCCACGCCGCTGAGTCCCTGAAAGGTCTCGAATCTCCCTCCGCCTGCTTTGCCTAGCCGGGTCATCTCGGCCAAGCCGCGTGTGACGAGGGCGGCGCGCGCGTTGTCTCCCAGTCCGAGACCTTCACTGATTCCGGCGGCGATGGCGAAAATGTTCTTCACTGCGCCGCCCCACTCAATGCCGGCGACATCGTCGCTCGTGTAGCTGCGGAACCATGGGAGGGTGAAGACCTGTTGGAACTGGCGCGCGGCCTCGGCGTCCTTGCTGCCCACAACGGCCGCGGCAGCTAGGCGACGGCCGATTTCCTCGGCATGGTTGGGGCCGGAAAGTACGGCTGTGCCGCGTCCGGGCAGCACTTCGGTGAGAATTTCCGTCATACGCAGGCCGGTGCCTTTCTCGATGCCTTTGGTGCAGGAGAGAAGCAGCGCGTCTGTTCGCAGCCCGCTCTCCGCTAAGGCTTGCGCCACGCTGCGAAAGGCGCGTGATGGCACCACGAACAGCAGGGCTTCGGCTGTCCGCAAATCGGCCAGACTGGTGGTCGCGTGAATGTTTTCCGGCAGCGGGATGTCCGCGAGGTAGCGGCCGTTGACGTGATTACGATTGATGCCGACAGCGGTTTTTTCATCGCGGCCCCAGAGGGTGACGCGTTCGGCTTTTTGGGCGGCGGTGAAGGCGAGCGCGCTGCCCCAGCTTCCGGTTCCGAGTACAGCGATGTGTTTCATTCGGCGGGGGATTTAGATTTACGGGTAAATTTGGGTTCTGTTCCGTCGATCATGCGCCGGATGTTGGCCCGGTGGCGCCACACGGCCAGCAGGCCAATGAAGCAGGCGAATCCCGCCAGCGGTGCCCCGGGGGCATCGTCCACGATGTGCAGCACTACCGCGGAAATGGCTACACCCAGCGCGGCGGCAATACTGGCCAGACCGACGTAGCGGGTAGTGAAAAACGTTACCACCCATGCGCCCAAGCCGCAGAGCAGCGGCAGCGGCAACAGTGCCAGCAGGACACCGGCGCTGGTGGCAATCCCTTTGCCTCCTTTGAATTTGAGCCAGAAGGTGAAGTTGTGGCCGATGACGGCACCGATGGCTGCGGCGATGGATGGCCAGCTCTCCGGGATGCCGCTACTGCTACACAGATAGATGGTCAGAAACACCGGCAGCCAGCCTTTAAGCATGTCGAGCACAAACACCGGCATACCAACCCGTTTGCCCAATACCCGCCAGACGTTGGTGGCACCGATGTTGCCCGAGCCGTGTTCGCGAATGTCAATGCCCCGCAATCTCCCCGCGAGGAAGCCAAACGGCGTTGCCCCCATTAGGTAGGAGGCGAGGGCGGCGATAAGACAGGAGTGCAGTTCAGCGGATGTCATGGACCACGTCTATAGGCAGCGGGATCGCCGGACGTCAAGCCTGGCAACATTGGAAGCGTGTATCACTTTAAGCCCGTGAAGGCCAGTAACTGATGATTTTCGCTGTCTCCAATATAAAGGGTGCCGTCCCTGTCCCAAAAGACGCCATGCGGACGGGCAAGCTGGCATTCGAGGGCCGCGCCCTCTTTTACCGGGCCTTTTTCCCCGTTGCCGCAAACCGCGTCGATGAGGCCGGTGCGCGTATCTACTATCCGGGCGCTGTGGCTCTCCGTGTCGGCGATGAATACGTGGCCGTCCGGGGAGATGGTGAGACCTTTAGGCCCGGCCAGCTGGGCGGCTTTGGCGTGGCCTCCATTGCCGCCGATTCCTGACTTTCCTGCACCCGCGATGTGCGTGAGTTTGCGCGACTTCAAGTCCGCACGGTAGAGCGCATTGCCCTCCCGCAGCGCGATCCACGTGTCGCCGTCGCCACGCACTTTATTAGGGAGTCCTTTTAACGTGAGCAGATTCTTCTTGAACGGCTCCAGGGGCCCGAGGATGCGCTTCAACTCGAAGTTTTCTCCCCCGGCGTCGGGCCAGAACAGATCCGGCAGTGTGCCATTGGGAGAAAGCATGAGCACGAGGTGTTGCTTGGGTTTTCCGGCCTCTGCGGCGCGCATTGAAGGCAGGCTGGATGCTAAGGGTAGGGCCGCGGCGAGGAGGCCAAGGTCACGAAGAAAACGGCGGCGGTGATCCAGTTTCGGAGAATTTTCTTCCCATCCTCCGGGAGCCGGGTGCCTGACGGCGGCATGGTGCGCAGAGGGGCGTGGGGCTGCGCAAGATTCTTGATCAGCAGGCTCTTGTCCGGGGCTCCGGGAAAGATGCGCGGCCCTAACGGGTGGTGGTTGAGCATCGCCTCCCGGTTGGTTAAGTCCATGCAACCCAGGGCCATCTGGGTGCCATCTTCGCAGGCCATGCAATTGTGTTCCAAAATGGGCCGGACGTGTTTATTGAAATCTACATGCCAGCGCAGGGCTTCCGCAATGACAGCATCGGGCAGGATAGAGAGCCTTACGGGCCCAGTTTCGAGGTCCTCCACCGGGTCGGCACAACCGGTGAAGGTTAGAGCGAGGGCAAGGCCTGCAACAAAAGTGCGGGCCGAGGACACAGGAAACCCTCTGTCAAATCCATGCCTGATGCCAAATAGGATTTCCATGGCCGTGGGGCTTCCAGTCGGTGTCGGGGAGATTCTCCGTTGACCCCCTGAGGCTGGCCATCATAGGAAAAACTCTCAACTCAACAATATCCTCATTTCCAACATGTCACGCTCCTTTATTTTTTCCTCTGAATCCGTCGGCGAAGGTCACCCGGACAAAGTTTGTGACACCATTTCCGATGCCATCCTCGATGCCTGCCTGCGCGTGGATCCGAAGAGCCGCGTGGCTTGTGAAACTTTCGCCAAGAGCAACATCGTCGTCGTTGGCGGCGAAATCACCATCCCGAAGATCGGCCAAAAGAGCATCGGGGAAGTTATCAATATCGACAGGACAATCCGCGACGCGGTACGCGGCATCGGTTATGTGAACGACGATGATATTTTCCACGCCGACAAGCTCTTCATCAATAATTACCTCACCACGCAGAGCCCCGACATTTCCCAAGGGGTGGATGCCAAAAAGGCGGCCGGCAAAAAGACTGCAGAGCAGGGGGCCGGTGACCAAGGCATCATGTTTGGATACGCTTGTGATGAAACGCCGGAACTGATGCCTGCGCCCATCATGTTCGCCCACCGCCTAGGACGGGAACTCACGAGGGTCCGTAAGGCTGGAAAGCTCGCTAGGTGGCTGCGCCCTGACGCGAAGAGCCAAGTTTCTGTGGAGTATGTCAACGGCCGGCCTACCCGCATCATCAATGTCGTCATCTCCACCCAGCATGCCGCCAGCGCTACCCACGCGGAGATCGAGAAGTTCTGTATCGAACAAATCATCAAAAAAGTCCTGCCCAAGAATATGCTCACGAAGGACACTGAGTATCTTATCAATCCCACCGGCAAATTCGTCGTGGGCGGCCCGCAGGGCGACAGCGGCCTCACCGGGCGCAAGATCATCGTCGATACTTACGGCGGCATGGGCCGTCATGGCGGTGGCGCCTTCTCAGGCAAAGACCCCAGCAAAGTGGACCGTAGCGCCGCTTACATGGGCCGTTGGATCGCCAAGAACATCGTTGCCGCCGGCCTCGCCACCCGCTGCGAGATTCAATTCGCCTACGCAATTGGCCACCCGAAACCCGTGAGCGTCCATGTCGACACCTTCGGCACCGGAACGAAAAGTGATGACGCGATTCTCGCTGCGGTGCTCAAGGTGTTCTCCTTCAAGCCTGCCGACATCGTCAGGCAACTCAACCTCCTGCGCCCCATTTACGGCAAGAGTACCAACTACGGTCATTTTGGCAAGAATGATACCGACCTCACGTGGGAGGGCACCAGCAAGGCCGACGCACTGAAAAAGGCGGCAAAGTAAGTGAGTGTTCGCCTTCATTGATTTGCACATTGATGGTTTGAGGTGATAGCGGAGAAGTATGACATCATCAACTCCGCTCACTGGTCTGCGCATCCTCGTCACCGGCGGGACTATCGATAAGATCTACCATCCCACCGAGGGACGGTTGCGCTTTGAGCGCACTCATGTGCTCGACATGCTCCAGCAGGCCCGGGTTCAGGTTTGTTCCGACTGCGTGGAGACGGTGCTTCTCAAGGACAGTCTCGAAATGCAGTACGCCGACCGCGCCTCCATTGCTGCGGCCTGCGACCGGGCGGACGAAAAGCGGCTGCTCATTACCCACGGCACAGACACCATGGTGGAAACCGCGGCGCATCTTGCGGACAGGGTGCCCGGCCGGACGATTGTGTTCACCGGGGCGATGGTGCCATTTAGTGTGAGCCAATCGGATGCGCTGTTCAATTTCGGATTTGCTCAGGCCGCCGCGCGCCTTCTGTCGGCCGGAGTTTATGTGGCCATGAACGGCACAGTCTTTCCATGGGATCGCGTCAGGAAGAACCGGGAGGGCGGATGGTTTGAGGATGTCGACGTGGCTTGAGGATGTCTGGTGCCAGAACCCTGTTACGCCACGCTGCGTTTCTCCGCTTTCGTCCTGTTTTCCAGTGCCTACAGCACACTCTCATGAAATTCCTCATCCTTCTCGCTCTCCTGACTGCCGGTGCTGCTGCTGCGGAATGGCCGGACATCATGGGCCCCAAACGCCGCGGGCATTCCAGTGAGACAGGCTGGAATAAGGACTGGAATAATAAGGAGCCGGTCGTGCTGTGGAAAGTGCAGACGGGGCTGGGCGCTTCGTCCTGCGTGGTGTCCGGTGGTCTGGTCTACACTATGAGTGGCAGTCGCGACGGAACGGAAAGTGTGATCTGTCTCACTGCGGATGCCGGGAAGCAAGTGTGGCGGCAGACTTATAATTGCGATTTTGATGCACGCATGTGGCAGGGAGGCACCTCCACCACTCCGGTGCTGGACGGCGACCGGCTCTACAGTATGAGTTTTCGCGGCCAATTGTTCTGCTGGAATGCGGCCACCGGGGAAAAGCGTTGGGAACTGGATCTGGCGCTCAAATTCAAAGGTATCCAGCCGCACTGGGGCTGGGGCGGCAGTCCGCTCGTGGTGGGAAACATGATCGTCATTGAGCCCGGAGGCAATGGCAGCAGCCGGGCTGCAGTGGACAAGATGACGGGCCGTGTTTTCTGGCAGAGCGGCAGTGACCCGGCGGCTTATGCGAGCCCCATTTTGTTTGCGAACGCGGCCATGCGCGGCGTCGCTTTGTTCAATGCCAGCGGATTGGTGGGCATCAATCCCCGTAACGGCACGGAATTGTTCAGGTATGAGTGGAAGACGGCGAATGATGTAAATGCTTCCATCCCGGTGCACCGGGATGGCCGGTTCTTTCTTGGCAGCGCCTACGGCAAAGGCATCGCTGTGGTGCAGCCCGACAGCGGCGTTATCTGGGAGGACACCAAGATTTTCCTGCAACTGCAGAGCCCTGTGCTCCATGGCGATCACTTGTACTTCGTGGCCGGCGACAACAGCAACCGGGCCGCTCTCCAGTGTCGCGAGTGGGCCACAGGAAAAGTGGCGTGGACACAGCCGCTGCCCGGCAACCGCGGGCAGCTTATTGTGGCGGACAACCATCTCATTGTTTTCAGCGAAAAAGGCGAACTGATCCTTTGCTCGGCAAGCCCCGGCTCTTATAATGAAGCGGGTCGCGTACATGTGCTCAGCGGTCCGGCGTGGGCTGCGCCTGCGTTGAGCGATCAGCGCCTTTTCCTGCGCGATAATTCCGGCGCTCTCGTTTGCCTCGACATGCGGCCCTGAGGCCGTTGCCGTTAGAAGGAGACGCTTACACCGAGGGTGCCGCCGAATCCGGGCTCATTGCTGCCCGAGCCGTGGGAGCGCCATGCTTCATCCAGCAGGTTGTCCAGAGAGGCGGTGATGCTCAGGGAATCATTAATCCTCCAACCGACGCGGAAATTGATTAGCGCGTAGCCGGGGGTTCCACCGGGCGGGATTCGCTGGGTATCGGCGCGGTCCGCGGAATTGAGTTTATCTGCCTTGCTAGCGGCCGTGCCGGAGAGTTCCGCCCAAAATTTCGCGTCACTGCGCTGCCAGCGGATGCCTGCATGACCGATCACGGGCACCACCCGGCTCAGGGGTTCCCTCGCTAGGGTATTGCTGCTACCGGGAAACTGCTCCGCCTCACCCTCTGTCCATGTTACACTGCCAAAGAGCGACCAGTTCTCATTAATCCGGTAGTCGCCAGCGAACTCTACACCCTGGACGAATCCATCACCGCCATTGGCCTTGGTCACTTCGACATTCGGTCCAACCATGCGGCCCGTGGGCTTGCGCACGATGAGGTCATCAATGGTCGTGTGGAAATAAACAAGACTGGCGCTGAAGTCCTCCTGCACTGTACGCAGGCCTATTTCAAAGTTTAGAAACTCCTCCGGGTCCAGTCCCGGTGCGGCCGTTTCCAACTCGCTACTGCGGGCGCTGTCGAGGCGCGAGAGATCGCTCAGATTGGGCGCGCGGAATCCCTGGCTTACTCCCCCGTAGAGTTTCCAGTGATCTTCGGCATCCAGATCAAAAACCACCCGTCCACTGGCGGAGAACTGGGACCACTCATCGGACAGACTTGCCGCAGCGCGTGTCAGCGGGTCTTCGTAGCGCCCCACGTCCGCGTCCACCCGCGTGTAACGGCTACCAAAGTAAAAATGCAGTCTCTCGCCCGCGGTGATCGCATCCTGCAAAAAGACGCCCAGCAGACCGTAGGTGCTGTCGTCCCCCACTGGGCCCTGAATACCCACGCGGTCAAAACTTCCATCGGGTCTCCAGAACGTGGACGCGCTGTCCACGGAGTCACGATAGTAGTCCGCCCCATACGTTAGGCGACCGATTGGCGTGTCGCTCGTCAGTTGCAGATCAACCCCGAGTGTGTCGAGATTGACTACCCCCGTATCACGTGCAGGCTTGGAGCGGACGCGGTAGTGCGCTTCATCCATTTCCTGCCATGAAAGCGTGAGTGTCGCGGTGTCGGCAAAGCCCTCCAACTTCTCTCCCGAAAGGCGCAGATACGACAGCGTCCGTTCCTGCTCGAACGCGCGCTGCCGGTCCGTACCGATGGTTGTTCCCTGCCATGGTATTCCAAATATGGTCGAATGAGTGCGCCAGACATCGTCCTGCTGAAGTTGCTGATGGACGGCGGTCAGCGTCCAGTGATCATCGAGGGTCACATCAAGACGTGCGTCGTGGGCCCACTCATCGTAGCCCGTGCGGGGCTGACGGCCGATATCCGCGGCGTCAACATTGCCAAAGGACCGCCATGATCCACCGAGGTGCAGCCCCCATTCGCCACCTTCCCCAAAGTTAAATTCCACGCGCTCCCCGTGGCTCTGCTCCGCCGTGCTTCCTCGATAGGAAAAGCCACCGCTGTGAAACTGCTGCCCGTCTTCCACACTCCGCCAACCGCTGTCTTTGGTGAAGGCATTAAGCGTGCCTCCGATCGCGTCGCTTCCGTAGAGCACCGAGCCCTGCGACGGCAACAATTCGAGCCGGTCCAGCGCTAGGGGATCAATCGTGCTCCAATATTGATTCGGCCCCTCGCGGAAGGTTGAGTTATTGAAGCGAATGCCATCAATGAGAGCCAGTGTCCGGAATCCGGTGAATCCCCGGATGAAAGGAGAGCCCTGACCATTCGACGTTTTTTGCACATGCACCCCTGGCAACTGCCGCAGGGCCTCTGGCAGGCTCCGCACCATACGTTCCTGCAACTGGCCGGAACTGAGCTGCCTTGCCGTGGACGGTGCGTTGAGAATGTCAGTTTCCTGGCCCCGGGTGGCGGTGACCATCACCTCCTTAAGGCTGGTGACCGGCTCAGCCGCCAGAAGCTGGAGCATTGTAAATGGCAGCAAGTATAGGGGCGACGTTTTGGCTGGTGGCTTCATTGTATGGGAAAATGGTGCGAAGTGCCCCTAGGGTTATTTACAAAGTCATCAAGAAACAATTAATTTGGTGAGTGATAGCGGATCGGGAAGCTCTGGAAAGTAGAGTTTCTCACTGGAATTTGCAAAATCCCCGGAAAAAGTGACTTCGGAGGGTAACAACCGGGAGGAATATCCGAAAATCCCCCGCGCCCGGCTGCCCGTTCCCTGCCGCTCCATCACTGTTTCTCCTTCGGTTGCCTGCCGGGCTTCCCGTGCGAGGGCAGCGGGGAATGGAAAAAGCGGAGGGCATATTGATCCGGAAAACGCTGCTCACGGACACCAGTCTTATTGTGCACTGGTGCACCCGGGAGCACGGCATTATCCGTACGGCGGCGAAGGGCGCTCGGCGGCCGGGCAGTGGGTTCGCGGGGAAACTGGATTTGTTTTACAGCGCCGACCTGATTTGGGTGAGGGCGAAGAAAGGGGATCTGCACACACTGCGGGAGTGCGCCGTGAGCAGCTACCGGGAGGGCATTCAGAAAGACTACCTGCGACTATTGGCGGCGGCTTATTTTTCCGCACTGGTGGAACAGGTGGCCGAGAGTGATACGCCGGTGGACGGGCTTTATGGATTGCTGCGCCGGGGACTGGACTGGCTCCAGGCGCACACTCCGACCCGCAGGGAAGTGCTCTTTTTCGAGCGGGAAGTGGCTGCGGACCTCGGCATCCATGGCGAAGATGGCGTCAGCCCCATTACCGCCATCCGCGGAGTCTATCAGCGCATTCCTGCCCAGCGCGAGAATCTAATGCTACGACTGGGTGGGGGCTGAGGAGCCCAGGTGAGAGGCCTGAGCGCAGCCATGCAGCAGAATTCTTTCGGCTAAGACCTTGCCGTCATCCGCTTTAGCTGGCAGAATTGCTGTGATGATCCTGCGCACGGCCATCCTCCTCTTTTGTCTCACTCATTCGGCCCGGGCTCAATTGGCGCGGCAGGCCAATACCACTCTGAACCTGCCCGCCAGTTTGCCGGCAGCCACGGGCTACTCCGCGGAGAATGCGCTGGGCAGTCTTACGTTTTCCAATCCCATCTGCATCCGTTCACTGCCCGGAGTATCCAATCGGCTTTTCGTCGTGGAGCGCGATGGCCGAATGCACCTAATCAATTTGGATTCGAACACGAAAAGCACCTTCCTTGACCTTGCAGCCTACCTCGCCGCGTCCGGCACACCCATCAGCGCCAGCAGCGAGAGCGGATTCCTGAGCGTGGCCTTCCACCCGGACTATAATAATAACGGTCTCTTTTTCCTCTTCTACAGCTTTCGTCATGCGCCCAACGGACAGCTTCACCAGCGGGTGGCGCGGATGAGGGCCAGCGGAACGCCGGGTAATTATAACGCGGCCACTTCCGCTGCCACTGCCACGCACACAGCTCTAATTTCCCAGCGTGACGAGGCCGGCAATCACAATGGAGGCGACCTCCATTTTGGACCCGATGGCTATCTCTACATCTCCACGGGCGACGAAGGCGCGCAAAATGATGGCTCGGACAATGGCCGACGCATCGACCGCGATTTTCTGGCTGGCATCGCCCGCATCGATGTGGATCAAAAGCCCGGCAGTCTGCTGCCGAATCGGCATACTCAGACCAATTCGACGAGTTTTCCCAGCGCCGTCCATGCCGGCACCTACCGCATCCCGCCAGACAATCCCTACATCGGCTTGACCACGTGGAATGGCTACACCTTTGCCGCCACCGCAGTGCGCACCGAGTGGTGGTCGCACGGCTATCGCAACCCATGGCGCATGTCCTTCGATGCGCCCACCGGCCGATTGTTTGTCGCTGACGTGGGGCAGGACAACTACGAGGAGGTGAGTATTGTCACACGCGGGTCCAATGGTGGCTGGAGTTGGCGCGAGGGCTTGCGGGTGAATTCGCCGTTTGTCGCCCCCACCACGCCTCCCGCAGGCTGGACCTCACTCGCTCCGATCTATGATTATCCTCACACCAGCGTCAGCTCCAGCGTGCCGGCGCAATTTCGCGGCACCAGCATCACCGGAGGTTATGTATACCGGGGCTCACGACTGTCTGAAGTCGTCGGGCAATACATTTGCGCCGATTACGTGAGCGGCCGCTTCTGGGCGCTCCGGAATACTGGCACGGCCCGCTGGACGCCATCGCTGCTGATGACTGAGGCCGGCAATGTGGTGGCCACCTTCGGCATGGACCCGCGCAATGGAGACATTCTATACACAACGCTCACTGCTACGGGGCAGGTGAAACGCATCGTCCGCGCTTTCACCGGCGGCACCGCGCCGCCCGCTACGCTGTCGGCCACGGGCGCCTTTTCCAGCCTCGCGTCGCTTACCCCGCATCCGGGCATAGTCGCCTACGAGCCCAACGTCAACTTTTGGAGCGACCACGCGCGCAAACGCCGCTGGTTCAGCATTCCCTCTCCGGGCGCGAAGATAACCTTTGCCGCAGAAGGTAACTGGGCCTTTCCCGCCGGACAGGTTTGGATCAAACACTTCGACATTGAGACAACGCGCGGACAGCCGGAGACCGCCCGGAGGCTCGAGACCCGCTTTCTGGTCAAAACCGCGGATGCCACCTACGGTCTCAGTTACAAATGGCGAGCCGATCAAACCAACGCGGATCTCGTGGGCGCGAGCGGGCTGGATGAAGTGTTCCCCACCATAGAAAACGGCAGCCCAGTCAGCCAGACATGGCGGTTCCCCAGCCATTCAGAGTGCGCCACCTGCCACACCGCCGCTGCCGGTCATGCGCTCAGCTTCAATACCCGCCAGCTCAATCGCCCCGGAACCTTTGGCGCGGTCACGCAAAACCAAATCAGCGCACTAAGTGATGCCGGCTATTTCACCGTTGCTCCGGGCAATGTGCACGCCCTGCCTGCGCTTTCGCCGGCTGCAGATGAGACTGCCTCTCTCGAGTGGCGCGTGCGGAGTTATCTGGAGGTGAACTGCATTCAGTGCCACCAGCCCGGCGTGGGCAGCAGCCTGTGGGATGCGCGATCCTCGACACCCACGGACCTCGCCGGACTCATCAACGGCCCCCTCGTCAACAATGGCGGAGATCCCCTGAACCGCATGGCCATTCCCGGTGATCCGGCCCACTCCATGATGCTGCAGCGACTATCCGCCGCCGGCGTGGCGCGCATGCCGCCCCTCGCCACGACAGTGCGCGACGCGGAGGCGGAAGCCCTGCTGACCGCATGGATTCAAAGCCTACCGGCGCGAAAAAGCTACGCCACATGGCAATCCGAAAACTTCTCCAACCCCGCCGCTCCCGAAGCCCAGCCCGCCGCCGACCCCGACCTCGACGGCAACACGAATGCCCACGAATACCTCCACGGACTTCAGCCCACCCTGCCTGATGCCGGCCCGCTGGTCACAGCGGAGCGCAGTGGAGGCATCGTGATACTGACCTTTTCGCAGCCCGCCAACCGCAGCGCTATTGTGGAAATCAGTTCCGACCTCACCACATGGGCGCCTTGGGACACCGCCGGCAATTCCCCGTCTTTTCCCGCCATGTCTCGGAGCCGCACCCTCTCCGGTCCCGAGTGGCCGCGCGCTCACTTCCGCGTGCGCTTCAATCAGCCGTAGGGTTACTCGCCTCGTGGCGGAAGTTGCCACACAGGCTTTAATGTCAGCCCCCGCTCTAGGACGTGATTATGAAAAATACGGCAACAGTTGCGGCGCAAAGAATCACAAGGTGGATGATAATGAACAGAAAATACCAACCGATTTTCCATAGTGCGGTCTTCCATTTGCGATCATAGTGGAGGGGCGCAGGCACAAGGCAGGCGCAGAGGATGAGCCAGACAGGCGCGGCGTAAATGCTAAGGATGAACAGTAATAACCAGCCTACCCAATCGTGTTCGAAAACAGCAATAAGCAGCGAGAGCATGGCCGGGGTCAGTGAGACATCCCCGTCCAGAAGCTCCGCAGCTTGCTGAAGGTCAAGCTGTCCAGAATCTCCCGCGGTAGCGGGCTGCTGTGCTGCAGTGCTGCGGGGATTCGCAGGGGTTTCCCGGCCCCATGGATCGGCTCTCGTTATTCGGCTTTCTCTTCGTTCGACGGCTCAGTCATGAAGAAGGAAAGCAAAAGACCGGCGAGAGCCATGGCCAGTGCGATCCATGCGCCGGTATTAGACATGAGTCCCGGATTCGGCGGGGTGGCGTCCGAAAAGGTAAAGAAGAACCATGCCATGCTGGTGCCGATGACTCGCCCGCCGATATTGGCGGCGAAACTTTCACCAGTGCCCCGCAGGTGAACAGGAAACACGCGCGGGATGTAATTTCCCCAGAAACTGAACTGTCCCACCAGCAGCATCCCGGCCACAAAGACGCCCCACTTCAAGGTGCCTATGGCCCCAGCAGCACCCATGTTACCGCCGATCCAGAAGAACAGGGCAGGGATGAAGAGCAATGCGGGCACCATGAAGAGCCGGGCCAGGGTGCGGCGGCTGACGATATAGACGGCGAGGATGGCTAGAATCACCCGCCCTGCAAGGCCACCTAATTCCTGCCATGTCTGCACAGAGGCGGCGGCTTTGCCTTCGATAGGTCCTTTGGCGATCGAGGCCGCGCTGGCGAGCGCTTTCTTAAGATTGGCCTCGGAGGCTCCGGGCTTTGCCGCTTTCACTTTTTGCTGCGCCGCCGCGATGGCCGGGGCGGTTTGCGCCTTCACATCCTGAAACCCGGGGACAATCTGCGGTAGGTGCTGGATGGCGCCAAACGCGATGCCGTAGCAGCAGGCAAACATGGCGGTGGTGGTGATGGTCGTGCGCGCCAGCCCCGGGCTGAAAAGTTCCCGGATGCTGGGTCGCTTTAGCGCTCCGGCCTTCCGTTTTGCTTCCCATACGGGGGACTCCGGCAGGAATGGGCGGATGAGAATCAGCGGAATGGCCGGGATTAGTCCACTGATGAGCGTGTAGCGCCATGCTTCATACTGTCCTCGGATGGGCGGTAAACTTTGAGACTCCGCCAACTGCGTGCACCATCCGAACATCAAAGCCACTAGCAGGCCACCAAGGGATGAAAACGCCTGCGTCCAGCCCAGCACTTTTTCCTTCTGCTTTTTGTCGGGAAACAGTTCTGCTAGCCATGCCACTGCGGCCACAAACTCCACGCACACTCCCACGAACACACAGCAGCGGTAGAACAGCAATTCACCTAAAGACTGGGAAAATCCCGCGAAAAATGCCCCGAATGCATAGAGGAGAATACTCCAAGTCAGCACGCGCCGCCGCCCCAGACGATCCGTAAGCCATCCACCCAGCAGACCGAAGATGCCGCCCGCCACCGCCGGAACAAAGAATAGAATGCGCGCCCATTCTTTATACTCCGGGGTGCCTACCACCAGTCCGCCGAGAGACAGCAGCGCGGGCTTGATGATCAGCGGCAGCATGAGCAGTTCGTAGATGTCGAAGGCAAAGCCGATACTGGCTATGACACAGATGAGCCATTGAGTGGGGGTGAGACGCTGAGTCATGGTGAAGTAAAGAAATTTGGGACGATAGAGACGGTGTGCGGTCCTTCCCGCAACGAGAAACTGCCCGCGTCAGCGGAGCATACTTTAGTCATTTGCTCCTATTTTGTCTCCGTGGGCGGCGCGTGGGGATTTCCTGCGTTGCGCGCCATTTTTCCGCAGTCCATGGCTCAGGACTTATGCCACAGATTGCTTTTGTCACTGGAGCCAACCGCGGGCTGGGAAAGGGTTTTGCCCTCACCCTTGCCCGGGCGGGATACGACCTGATTATTTCCTCTCGCGAGGCTGCGGACTGTGCCGCCACAGAGGCGGAAATCCGTGCTCTCGGACGCGATTGCCTCAGCCTCACTCTCGATGTGCGTGACTATGACAGCATCCAGCGCGCCGCTGCCGCCGCAGAGGCATGGCGTGGGAATGTGGATGTGTTGGTCAATAACGCCGGATGCAATCGCCGCAAACCCGCACTGGAGGTCACATGGGATGACTGGAACACGGTTCTGGAAACCAATCTCCGCGGCACTTTCTTTGTCAGTCAGGCCATCGCCCGGGGTATGGTGCTACGGCAGTCCGGTCGCATCATCAACATTGGTTCCGTTACGTGCGTGGCCGGTTACGCCGGATTAGGCCCCTACGGGGCCAGTCGGGGCGGGGTGAAACAGCTCACCATGAGTCTCGCCAGCGACTGGGGGCCATACGGCATTACCGTAAACTGCCTCGCTCCCGGCTGGTTTCGCACCGCGCAGAACAGCGTGATGTATGAGGACACCGAGTGGGTGGAATACCTCAGTGAACGTATTCCCCTTGGCCGGCCCGGGCAACCGGGGGACCTTGACGGAGCGCTCCTTTTCCTCGCCAGCGAGGCCAGCGCCTACGTCACCGGTCAGACCCTGCTGGTGGATGGCGGCATATCCGTGGGGCAGGTGAGGGCTCTGCCCCGAAAATAAACAAATCCCGCTCGAAATAACGTAAAGAGGCCTAATAGTACCACTCCATTCCTTCCGCTACGGTTACCTACAACCTTCCCGCCATGCGATTGCTTCCCGCTTTTCTGTTCGCTGCGCTCCCGCTCATCTCGGTGCACGCGCAGGACACTCCGCCTCGAGTCCCTAGCAAGGAGGCCCCAAAATCCGAAGCGGCCCCTCCGGCAGGCGAAGAGGATGGGGAAGCTGCCAAAGCTGACGGTCCGGAGATCCCCGAAGATCTTTTGGAAGATCCGCATCTTCGTGAGGAATTTGGAGTTAATGAGTTCACTACCCCCAGCATCCGCAAGATCTTCGGCTCGCTTGATGTGCTGGGCAAGCTCCCCTACGACAAGCTAAAGCGCAAGATCACGAGAGAGGTGAGTAAAGACCGCTCGCTCGTTTCCCTCGGACTCGGGGTGCTGATCGGCGATGGCTTCCTCGCAGCCCAGTCGGAGAAAATTGAGGATCTTGAGGACATCGGCCGCGCCGTCCTCCGGCACAGCAAAGTCCTCGCAGCGGGTGCCCGGGTGACTGCGCATTCCAAGGCCATTCTGGAAAATAGTGCGCTCGGCGACTGGAAGACCATGCGTGAAGATCTCGCCGCCACCCAAAAAGATGTGGAGGCCGAGATGGTGCTGCTCAAGGACATGGAAATGGCGCACCTCATTTCCCTCGGCGGCTGGCTGCGCGGTCTTCAAATTGCCAGTGCTGCTGCGCTGGAGCCCTACAGCCCGGAGCGCGCCGCGGTCCTCGCCCGCAAGGATCTTGCGGAATACTTCGCCGCGACTCTCGCGGACATTGATCCCTCCCTCAAGAAGCTCAAGCACGTCCAAGCTCTCCAGGGCGAAGTAGTCAATATTTTCAACCTACTCGACCTTCCCGACGGCAAGTCTTTCGACGAGGAACGCGTCCAGAAGATCAACGAAAAGTCGGCTGCCCTAGTGCAGATGATTCTGACCACGAAGGCCTGAACCCAGATGCCTGAGGACCCCACAGACAAGCTCGCCGTTCAGGAAGCCGAAGTCATCGACGTGGAGGTCATGGATGACAGTCCCTCTTCCTCTGCAGCACCGGAGGGTATGCCGGACCTTTCCCAAATGGCGCAGATGGCGCCGGAACTCATCGTCGGAGTGTTCCGGGAAATGCTCAAAGCGCGGCTTAAGCGCTGGGCGGGGCGCAATGCCATTTACGGTGTCCTTCTCTGCTGGTTGAGCACGGAATACGGCTGGGCAAAAGTAGCAGTTGGTATCTGGATGTTCATTGCCAGCTTCCATCTCGCCATTCTCCTCTACGGCTGGTATGCCAGCGGCAAAAAGGGAGCAGCGCTGGCAAAGGTATTTTCCCAAGGCGGACTCGGCGGGATGGGAGGCATGGGAGGATTTGGCGGCATGAATTCCCGTTAGTTTTTTTCCTGGTTTCCCCTCCGGCGAATGCCCCGCACCAAAACATCCCCTAAAGCGCCGAAGCGAATCTCATGGCTGCTGCCGCGGCTCCGCGCCCGCATTGCCGCGTGGCCGTGGTTCTGGCGCTGGCTAGCGCGGCTCTCGGTGGCGTGCGCCCTGCTGGGCGCCACTACCCATCTCATTCTCGGCTACATCGCCGGAAAATATGATCTCGCCGACCTCAACCGCATGCCAGAGCGCAGCATCGTCTACGACAACCAGGGGCGCGAAATCGGGAGGTTGCACGGCGAAAACCGTATCGTAGTACGGCTCAGCGAAGTGCCGAAGTTTTTTCAGGAAGCGCTGCTCGCGCGTGAGGACAACGGATTCTACGACCACGGCGGCATCAGTTGGCGAGGCATCGCGCGTGCGGCTTTCCGCCGGGTGGCCGATGGCGCGCGTCAGGGGGCCAGCACCATCACGATGCAGTTGGCCAACAACAGTTTCCGATTAGGTAAAAGGGAGTCGCTCTTCCGAAAACTGGTCGAGATTGCCCTGACGCGCCGCATCGAATCCAACTTCGAAAAGGATCAGATTCTAGAGATGTATGTGAACCGGATTTTCTTCGGGACCGGATTCTACGGCATTGAGCGCGCTGCCCAGGCCTACTTTGGAAAATGCTCGCGCGACATGTCGCCGGATGAGTGTGCGCTGCTTGTAGCCATCATCCGCGGGCCTAACAAATTTTCTCCCTTCCGGAATTACGAGGTGGCCATAAGTGGCCGCAACATGGTGCTCGACCGCATGGTGTTTTTTAAACGCCTCAGCGCGGAGGAGGCGGAGCGTATCAAGAATATTAAAACCAAAGTTCTTCCGCAGCCAAAAGCTCCGCGGGAGTCGTGGGTCATGGATTCTGTCGGAAGGGAACTCACCCGCATCCTTGACTCAGAAGACGTGGACGAGGGCGGCCTGAAGATTTTTACCACGCTTGATCCCGCCCTTCAAAAACACGCCGAGCAGGCGGTGATCAAGGAGATGGCCGCCATCGAACGTAAGTCAGGCTACGAGCACCCGCTGATGTCCCAGTTTGACGAGCGCCATAAACGGGAGCCCGCTGCAGAACCCGATTACCTTCAGGGTGCCGCTGTCGTTATCGACAATGCCACCGGCGCCATTCTTTCCACCGTCGGCGGGCGGAACATTGACCACAGCAGTTTCAATCGCGCCGCCCTTTCTAAACGGCAGGCGGGCTCCACATTCAAACCTTTCGTCTTCGCCGCTGCCGTCGAGCGAGGATTACTCCCCGGCACGCTGGTCAACGATGGCCCCATCAAACTAGGTGACATCACCTCCGCTTCCGACCCCGAATACTCGCCCGTCAATTCCGACAAATCGTTCAACGGTCTTCAGCGAGCCGACTGGGGCCTCGCCAAATCGCGTAATACCGTGGCCGTGCGTGCCGGCGAATTTGCGGGACTGGAAGCAGTGAAAGACATCGCCGCCCGTGTCGGGTTTGGTGAAATTAAGAGTGACTCCGCGCAACTTTACCTTGGCAACACCGGCATCACTCTTGAGGCTCTCACCAGCGCCTTCTCATCCTTCCCAAACGCCGGTGTCCGCTGCCGTCCGTTTTTGATCGACCGCATCGAGGATAACACGGGTGTCCTCGTCTTCCGCAGCGGAGTCATGGATACAGAAGCGATGAGGCCCGGCGCGGCATGGGTCACTGCCAAAATGCTGGAGCGTGTCTGCGCTCCCGGCGGTATGGCATCCGAGGTCGCCACTGCCGGTCTCTCGGGGCCGGTGGGCGGTAAAACAGGCACTGCTGAGGACTATCGTGATGCATGGTTCGTCGGATTCAATCCCCGCATCACCTGCGGCGTCTGGGTGGGCCTCGATGATCCTGAACGCATCATTCACCGCGATTACGGCAGTCGCCTGGCACTGCCGGTCTGGATTGGAATCATGCGGCGTGCCCAGTCCCTCGGATACCGCGGCAGCGAGTGGGCGCGGCCTGCCTTGCGGGAGGTGGAAATTTGCGGTGCCAGCGGATGGGTGGCTGGTCCAGCCTGCCGGGGTGTACGGATTCGCGAAACCCTGCCGGAGGACATAATCCCCGCTGGATCATGCCCCGTGCACACCCTTGTTCAGCCGGATTCGATTCCCGATCCCACGCTACCGGACCGTCTGCGCAAGGTCGCGAGATGACTATTGTTCTGGCAGCAAATCTGGGCGGTTGGCAGCTGTGCGGCGGAGGCTCTCAGCCTGCTTCCATGCGGCGATCTTTTCGTGATGGCCGCTGACTAAAACAGCTGGTACTTTCATCCCGCGAAAGTCGGGCGGCCGTGTGTAGCAGGGGGCTTCGATCAGGCCCTCGCAGAAGCTTTCCTCCGCAGCGGAGCGTTCATCGCCCAGTACGCCTGGCAGGAGGCGCACCACTGCATCTGTGAAAATGTTAGCAGCGATGGCGCCGTTCGTAAGTACGTAGTCGCCAATACTCACTTCATCCGTCACCAACCCCTCAACCACGCGGTGATCGATGCCCTCGTAGTGGCCGCAGAGGATGATCAGATGCGTAATGCCGGTGAAGAATTGCACCAGTGTCTGATCCATGCGTCGGCCTTGTGGGGTCATAAGCACCACGCGGCTGTTCTCCGTGCGCATTGCCTCTACTGCGGCAAAAATCGGTTCGCACCGCATCACCATGCCCTGACCTCCGCCGTAAGGTTCATCATCCACGCGCCGGTGCCTGTCGCTACTCCATTGGCGCAGGTCGTGAACGGCGATTGTAACGAGCCCGGTTTCCTGGGCGCGACCGATGATGCTCAGCCCCAACGGGCCGGTGCACATTTCCGGAAAGATAGTGAGGATGTCTATTCTCATGCTTTTGCCTGCGCCTGAGCCATTTGTATTTTTCGCTCCGTGCCGCGCACGAGGTCCAGCCATTCAGCCTCCTTCTGCTCGTCTGCTGCTCCGTCGGCATAGCGGACAGTGTAGTGGTAGTATAGCATAGGCGAAAATTCCGCGCCAGCGGCGCCACTATGCTGGAGTTTCAGAAAAAACTCGAGGGGTGTGGCGCCGGCGGGCCGCGGCCAACCGGCGGCTTTGAAGATACGAAGAAACTCTGCGAAGTAGAGCGGTTGCTGCATATCCTGTTCAAAGGTGTCTTCGCCGGCGGCCGCGGACTGTTTCCGTTTTTGCATCCATCGGCTGAGGAAAACGAGCGCGGCGATCAGGGCAAGCCAAGGCAGGCTCTGGCGGAGCAGGTCCATCGGACTTGCCGACTGCAATTCCTGCATTTTCTCCTGCCACCATGTCGCGAAGGATGGTTCTGCCTGTTCCTTTTCGGGGGCCGCGTCCGGCTTCTCCTCTTTTCCGGCTTCCTCAAAGGCTTTGTCATCAAGCGGTGGCGGTGTATGATCCGCTCCATCGAGGTTGCCGATGTTTTCTTCTGGGGTGAAATCGCAAACCGTCCAGCCGTAATCGCGCAAATGGATTTCAGTCCATGCGTGGGCCGTGTCATCGGTGAAGTTGAAGACGCCAGTTTTTGGATCAAAGGATCGTCCGGAATACCCGTAGGCCACGCGGGCGGGCACGCCGGCTTCCCGCAGCATCAGGCAGCCTGCGGAGGCATAAAAATCGCAGTATCCCCGGCGCTCACCAGCTAGGAAATTGTCCAGCGGCGGCAGCATCGGGCGGCCGTCTACCTTCGTGCTATATTTTACATTGGCGGCAAACCACTGGCGCAGCCCTTCGACTTTTTGCGCGAGGGTTCGGCCCTCTGGTCTGAGCAGTTTGTTGCCAAAAACCATTTTCGTCACCGTTTGTCCGCCGGTGCACTGCAGGTGTGCATCGGTGCCGGTGTCCTGCGACTCAAGCGCTGCAGGGTTTGGGAGAAGATTATAAATCACCGGCGCGGAGATGGCATCATAGCGCACATTACCGGTCAACTGGACCTGATACAGCTCCCCGGGCACCGCAAAGACGCGGCCCAGACGGTATCCGAACACACCCTGAAGTGCGGGGAGTGAAAACCCATCTGCTCCCTGCAAAAAGATGGTGTGCTCCACGGCATGAACACCTGCCGGTTCCGCCTTCGATTTCGTCCAGCCATCCTCCACTCCGTCCGCGGCATCCTTCAGCCAGCGGGATCCCGTGGTGGCCGATTTCCACACTCCGTCGCGATAGCTTTCGAATGTGTGCGTGCGGACGTAGATCGGCCCGGTGGCCAGCAATTGAGCGTCGTCTGGCGTGCGGCATTTGAGATAGAGCCGCATCTCCCCGCTCGACTGGATGTTGGACTTCTCAGGCAACTGATGCTGGCCGCCCATGTCGCTGCTGTCTAGGCCGGGCCGTGTGGCCTCGCCATTGCCCTTGCCGGACTGGCCTTGAACTTCCTCGGGCCGCTGCATCGGCGGGGCAGGGGGCTGTTCTTTCGACTTCCAGCGCGGCGAGACTTCGCACAATTGTTCCGCCGCTGGAGGCAGGATTCCTGAGAAGAGAATCGCCATGCCGACTGCTGTGGCGATGGCGAAAGCGGCACGCCGAAAATTGCCGCCCACGCTTTCCGGTTTCATACCGTGCCCCGGTTTCAACCGGGCCACCCGTGCGAGGTCCCAAGCCGGGAGGGCCAGCAGCAGAACTACAAGAGCCAATGGAGAGGTGACCCAGCGGCTGAGAACTGGCTCCACGCCGCGCAGTAGCATAAAAACGAGACCCAGTGCGCCATAAAACGCGACCGTAAAGACCATAGTACGCATCCGTGCATTCTGCTGAGCGGGATCACGCTGCAGCGCCATTTCCCAGAAACATTGAGTCGCCGCGAGCAGGTGGGGCAGTGCCAGAAAGCACATGACCGTGGGCACCATGTCGCTCTTATAATAAAGCGGTCCGCCCACGGTGATGATACCGGCGAACAGGGCGCGCACCAGTTCCCCCAATGGTCCGGCTACGCGCCAGACTCCTGCGTAAATAAGTAACCCGCTGCTCACCGCCGCTGCCAAAAACCAGTTCCCGGAAACCAGCCACGCGATTCCTGCCTCAATGAGGAGGAAAACACAATAGATCAAAAAGGCAGGACGCATGAAGCCCAGACCGTGGCGCGGGTGCTGGTCGATTCAACCACGGTGATTGGCCTTTGGTCACATAGAACCTCGCGACGGCGTGCCCCGGGACTCACGCGTAGCGGTCGGGGGAGAGCAGGGCGGGCAGGTCCTCTCCGTCCACGCATTGGGCCACCATGCGGCCGCTTACGGGCCCGAGGCTCAGGCCCATCATGGAATGGCCTGTGGCTATGATAACGTTGCCCCAGCGCGATGTGCGGCCCATATAGGGCATGCCGTCGGGACTGCACGGGCGCAGACCGCGCCATGGCTGGATACCGGTGAAGTCCTCCTCCTTGAACGCCGGATAATATTTTGGCGCAGCTTTTATGATGCCCTGCACCCGGCGTGACGTGATGTCTTCATTGAGCCCGGCAATTTCCATGGTGCCGCCGAATCGCAGCGTGCCATCCATGGGGGTGACGGCCACACGGGCTTCGGTGAAGATGCTGCAGATGTGCGGAAGCTGGCGGGGTTTCGTGACGGTGAGGCTGTAGCCTTTGCCTGCCTGCATAGGCAGGCGAAGGTCCAGTTCTCGGGCCTGGAGCGGGGACCATGAACCGCCGGCGACCACGATTTCATCCGCCGGTAGTTCACCGCGAGATGTTTTTACTGCGGCGATGCGGCTGCCTTCGCGGACGAATCCCAGCACTTCCGTGTCCCAGTGAAACTCGGCACCACCCTTTGCCAGAGAAGCCTCCAGACTGGCCATGAAGCGGTCCGGCGAGAGATGGCAGTCTTTTGGGAAATACACACCCCCGGCCACCGCCATGGTCACATCCGGCTCCAGCGCGGCCATGGCTTTGGCATCAAGGACCTCCGCTGGTACGCCCAAGGCGCGCGCTTTCTCCGCCAGATGACCTTCTTCCTCCAGGGTGTGCTGTTCTTTGCACAGCATGACGAGCCCTTTGGTCACGAGGCTGAATTCATGCCCCTGCGAGGCGAGTTCTTCGTAGAGTTCACGGCTTTGGAAATTGAGATCGCGCAGCAGCGGCGCACACTGGTCCACGTGGCGCTTCGTGGAGGCGCGCCAGAACTTCCATGCCCACGTCAGCAACTCCCACGAAAATCGCGGCTTGATATAAAAGGGCGACTCCGGATTCCACATCCACTTCAGTCCCAGCGCCACCATGCCCGGCGCAGCCAGCGGAATAAAGTGACTGGGCACCACCATGCCGGCATTGCCATAGGAACACCCGTCGCGCTGCTGCGGCTTGCGGTCGATAATGGTGACGCGGTGCCCCCGCTGCTGGCAGTAGTAGGCGGCACAAAGTCCAATGACCCCGCCGCCGGTGATGAGAATGTGTTTCGACATAGGAATGACCTTCGGATTTCGAAATTCTGATTTCGTCATTCCGCGCCTGCGGCGCGGATGCCATCCCGGAACGGATCACTGTCATCGAGGAGCAGTGTGCCCTCCGCATTCACCCATGCCCGGCCGGTAATGGTGGGGATGACGTGGTCGCCTGCCGCATCGACGCTGCCGGTGAAGACGCTGCCGATGATGCTTTCCTGGCGCCATTGCTGGCCTGGCGCGAGCTTTCCGTCCGCATGAAGACAGGCGAGTTTGGCACTGGTGCCAGTGCCGCAGGGGGAGCGGTCGTAGGCCTTGCCGGGGCAAAGGACGAAGTTGCGGCTGTGGTTCGCGGGATCCGCCGGAGGCCCAAAGAGTTCCACGTGATCCACTTCCGGATAACCCTGTGCGTTCACGGCCTGCCGCATGCGCCATGTGGCGTCGGTGAGTGCGTCCACATTTGCCAGCGTGAGGTCGTAGCCATGGTCGCCAACAAGGAAGAACCAGTTGCCACTCCACGCAATGTCACCGGTGACTTTGCCGATGCCGGGCACCTCCACCGCCGCGGCCTTGACCTTGCGGAATGAGGGGACGTTGCGCACGGAAACGCTGCCATCCGCGTGCAGTGTGGCCGTGACGACACCCACACAGGTCTCGATACGGTGCTCGCCCGGCGTGATGCGGCCCATGTGCGCCAGGGTGACCACGAGACCTATGGTGCCATGGCCACACATGCCGAGGACGCCCACGTTATTAAAGAAGATGATGCCGCAACAGCAGGACGGATCAGCAGGTTCGCAAATCAGGCCTCCGACCAGCACATCGGATCCGCGCGGTTCATTGACCACGGCGGACCGAAAGCAGTCGTGCTGAGTGCGGAAAAACTCCAACTTGTCGGCTGTGCTGCCCGGTCCCAAATCGGGACCGCCGGCGATGACGATACGGGTAGGCTCGCCGCCCGTGTGGCTGTCGATAATGGAGATGCGCTTCATGGATTATATACAGAAAGTTGTGCCCGGGAATGCACAGGGGGCGTTGCAGATTCGGGACTGACCTCAACCTCTGATAGGATCACGGCCCACTACAAGCAGAACTGTCAGTCTTGCGCTTAGCGCCAGTTACCGCGACACTCGGCACCGGGCGGGACCCGCCGACGATGGGCAATGGCTGAGGCGGCGGTCAGGGGGACCCAGAGCAGGAGGGCCTCGAATCGAGGGTGAGTCACGAGCGAACAGGCGCTTTGGCCATCGAAGATGAGTCCGCCGAATCCGAAAGCAAGGAGCACAAGCCATTCGCCCTGACCCTGCTGCATCAGATGCCACGCGCGGAGGAGACCCGGGATGATGGCGGCGAGGAGGAGCAGGCAGCCCGCAGCTCCGCTGTGCACGAGGGTGGCGACCGGTAGACTGTGAAAATGATTGGCCGCACCGCTGGTTTGCCGCTCCAATTGCTCGTCGGGCTCCCACAAGCCGACCCCGGTGAGACGTTTGGGCCATGTGTCGAGCATGGCGATGCCGCTGCGATAGAAGGTAAAGCGTCCTGTGTCCCCTCGGGCCAGTAATTCGGCGAGCGTATCAGAGGACACCGTTTCCAACTGGACTGCCTGCTTCCCATCAATGACCGTAGGAATCACCTTGATTGGGAGCAATGCACTTGGGTCCTTAAAGAAGACAAGCGCCACTGCCGTGATGGTAGCCAAAACTGGCCAGGTGCGACGCAGCGTAAAGGCGACGGATGGCCAGATCAGCGACAAGAGAGCCATAATAGTAATCACCGCGAGCCCTGCCAACACAGCGATGTAGGCACCGCGACTGATAGTCAAACAAACTGCCAGTGTGGCTGCTGCCAGTGCCGCGAGCGTAGCCGCATTCTTCCAACCGGAGCGGTCAGCACGCTGCCGGATATAGCAGAGGGCGAGGGCGACGAGGGCGAATCCCCCAAAGATGCCCGTGGCCACAGGGTGCAGGCCGCCATAGACGAGAGGATTGTGGAGCCGTGCGCCGGGGCTCTCCACGGCTTGCACTTCATGCCACCACACGAGGCTTACGGCAGCGGCCAAGGCGCCTGACCACGCGCAGGTTTTCATCAGAGTGGCGGCCCGGCCATGGCGGCAAACGATCCACAGCGCCGCAAAGACAGGGGGCATGGCCAGCGCGCCGATGAGATACTCCCAGCGGTAGTTCCAGTCAGCGCGCGGAAAATTCTGGATAAGGCCAACGCCTAGCGTCAGGGCGATGAGCGCGGTCATTATACGGAGCACCGGGTCTTGGAACATACGGTCCACTCGCGCCTGCCGCCAGTGACTCCACAGACCTGGAAAGATGGTGACCACCATCCAGATAAACTGAAGTTCCGCATTCCACATGAGCCAGTAGCCCGCGAGAAACCCGGCAACGCCGATGGTTAGCCCGTCCGGGGACACCAGCCAGCGGCGAAGTCGTAGCAGCCGATGAGAGGTGTCAGCGGGGTTGACGGCAGTGAGGGCGGGTTCGTCAGAGCGCGGATTCACAAATGGATGCTGCGGCTGGTATAGGCACGCCGTCGGTGAAAAGTAAAGCCTCCGCTCACTTGCTGAGCGTCATCCATGAATCGGCTACTTTTTCCTCTGACGAAGTTGTTCGAGGCGGCTGAGGGGCTTGGCTGTTGGTTCGGCAGCAGGGCCAGGGGCTGGTGCTACTTCCACTTTGGCCACGGCGGCAGGAGCGGACGGAGGCGCCGGGGGCGGAGGATCAATACGCAGCACCCCGCCTTGGCCGATAGTATGAGGAATCGGCACTCCGTTTTCCATGATGATGGCCTGGCAGAAGAGATTCTGGTGCTTGCCCGTAGGGCTTTCCGGCAGCGTCGTCACCGGGAAGCGGACTTCTTTGTCTTCGGCGCTGATCTCGATTTCCGTGGTGGATGTCTTGGCCGGCAGACCAAAGACGCTGACCTTCGCTTTGCCTTCCCATTTCTTGGCGACTTCCAGTTTGCAGAACAGTTCCGCGGGCTTGCCCTGCTCGGCGCTGGCCATTTCCATCTTCATGGTCAGATAAGGTGGAGCAATGGTGATGGGAGTGAGTGAAGAGGAGGTATAAATAGCGCCGCTCCCGGCATCGGTCTCGCCACGCACGGCGATCTTCCATGTATTCGGCGGAGCATCGCCATTGCAGGTGAGCGGGTAGTCCACTTCGTTCTGGCCTTCAGGGATGGCGACAGTGCCGGGGGCGCTCACGCCCGGCGGATTCCATAGCATGCGCAGCGTGATGGCTGCCTTGAAGCCCTCCTTGCGTGCGGCCTTCACTTTCAAATTCATGCTGCCGCTCTGGACCAGCGGCACTGGGGGAGCTAGGATTTCCAGCGTGTAGGGCAGTTCCTCCACCACAGCTACCGGGAACATCGTCGGGCGGGAAACGACGTAGGGCGTCTGGTTGGGTTCACCCTGCACAAACTCGATATTGTTCATCCACTTGCCGGGCACGGGAGCGGCTTTGGGATCGGCGAGCTGGGGCTTCATTTGCAGCAGGCCGGTGGAAAGCGGTGCGTCTGCGGCGGCGGAAAGGATCATGATGTGCTCCGCCACGGCGCCGGGGATGCCTTCGCTTTCCAACTTCACACCGGGAGGAAGATTCGGGCACTCCCAAGCGATATCGCCGCCTGCGTTGATACGGTCCACATGCACCTGAATGGCATGGCGGCTGCCGCGCGGAATGGAAAAGGCCGTCCACTGCTGACTGTCCGTGCGGTCATAGCGCGTAATATAAGCGGCCAATCCCTGCTCGGGCCCGGCGATTTCCACGCGGTAAACGAAGTCCGCGCCGCCGCGTTGCAGGTGGTCTTTGATGCGCACATAATATTCCCCGTCGGCCGGGCAAACCCACCCGGCAATTTTGCTGTCGGGATTCGCGCCGTTGTCGTCGTTGCCGGACAGGGCTCCACCGTCACTATTGAAGATCTCGAGCACGGGGTCGAGCGGTGAACGGATGCCGCGGGCGTGCATGATAAGGTCGAAGCGCTGATCTTTCTTTGCGGTGAATTTCAGCCAGTCCTCGTCGCCGGGTTGGTCGATGATGCCGTTGAGCGCTACAGGGGCTGGGGGCGGAGCGATTTGCTTCTCCTTTGCCTCCGCGTGAGTGTTGTTAGGCTCCACCTCAAGGCTGTTGTCGAGAGTCGTGATGCGGAAGGGATTTGCGGACGGGGCGCTGAGATTTCCGGATTGGGCAAGGAGGGGCAGCACTTCACCGGGAGTGTTAGGCACCGTTAGCTTTTGAGTGATGGGTCCTCCGGCATCCCCGAGAAACTGCACTTCTACTTCGGTGGCGGCCTTACCTCCCGGGGGATACACCACGGTTGGCCGAGGATAGGCCCCCACATGGACCCGATACTGCGCACCGTCATTCCCCGCATAGCTGGAATCGCGCACCTCTATGAAATAGGTGCCATCCTCCGGAATGATAACGCTCGCATGCGGATCCTGCACCCCCAGCGGTGTATCGTCCTTCGTCGCCAGTTCGAACTTCTTTGAGTTCAAGATCGTGATGTAGGGATCCCAGAAATTGGTGCACAGCCGGATGCCCTCCACCTCCACACTCAGGCGCTCGCCTTTTTTACACTCAATCTTGTAATAGTCCGTGTCCTCATTTCTCGCCACGCCTGCGATGGTCACACCGCTGGTGATGGGCTGAGCTTCTTCGAGTAGCGTGTTGGGCTCCTTCTCGTCAACGGCGGGAAACTGCCCCACAAAGAAATTCCGGGCGTAGCTGATGCCGGACTTGGTGCGCACGCGGAAAAGCTGCTCGCCCAGCGGGCAGTTTGGTTCCACATGGAGCTTTACCTTGATGGTCGTGGGGTTCTCCGCTTTGAACTCAAGGGCTTTAATCACCGCGGGGTTGTAGCTCACGATTTCCTCAACATCCTGTAGTCGGTTGCCGGAGAATACGACATCAATGTCCGTGCCGCGCTGACCGCCCCTCGGCTGGATAGAGTTTAGCTCCGGATTAGCCGCAAACGCAGGCAGGGCCAGAGCGGTAAGAATGATGGTCAATCGGGCGATGGTCTTCATGGATCGTAGTTTATCATACAATACAGCCCAATGCCCTGCCTAATCAACGGGGAAAGCCCGGGAGCTTGCGGATCGAATAAACGACCCCTGCCGCGTAAACTAAGATTTTGGAAAGGCTACGCAGGCCGTATTACCACGCTGCCAGAACTCATAGCCTGCGGGTGGCGGCGTGCTGGTTTCTGCTTTCCTCGCGACGAACCCCTTGCCGGCGAGCACGCTGCGAGCATGGGAGCCAATTCCATTTTTCCCTGTTTTAGACGAATGCTTCCCATCTTTGACCCTGTGCAACCGCCGCCAATTGCCCCGTGAACTCCGAACCAGCCAGCATCCGGCTCATTGTGGGCCTTGGAAATCCGGGGCGTGACTACGAGCACACGCGGCACAACGCCGGTTTCCTGATTCTCGACCGGCTGGCGCGGCGGCTGGGGTCGGCGTTTGGAAACGAGCGGAAATTGGAAGGACACCTCGCGAAGGCCGGACAGTTGCTCCTGCTTAAACCGCAGACATTTATGAATCTCAGCGGACGCAGTGTGGCGGCGGCGGCGCAATTTTATCGCATCAAACCGGAGGAGATCCTCGTGGTTTACGACGATGCGGCGCTGCCGGAGGGCAAGCTGCGCCTACGGCTCAATGGGAGTGCCGGCGGGCACAATGGGATGCGCTCGCTGATCGCCTGTCTGGGCACAGATCAATTCCCCCGTCTGCGGTTTGGAGTGGGCGGTAGCGGGGAGAGGGGACTGGTCGGACACGTGCTGGGAAGGTGGGATCCCGGGGTGGCAGAGGAGCTTGATAAATCACTTGAGAACGCTGCAGACGCCGTCACTATGGTGTCCCTTTGCGGACTGGCGGCCGCGATGAACCATTTTAACCGGGAGGAAAAGCCCGCACCCGCAGCTCCGAAGAAGCCGCGGTCTGCGCCTGCCCAAGATTACACCGCTTCACCACCAAATAACCAAAATATACCTACACCTCCGAATGAATCGTAAATATCAGGGCATCATCGTTCTTAACACCCGCGGCAAAGAAGACGGCGTCGACGCCACCGTGAGCAAAATCGGCCGAGAAATGGAACTCGATGGCGCCAAACTCGATCAGATTGATCACCTTGGTAAGAAGAAGTTTCCCTATGGCAGCAAGAAGCTAACCGATGGCTACTATGTCAATTTCCAGATCCAAGCCAGCCCTGCCACACTTGAGAAGGTGAAGGCGAAGCTGCGCCTCCACCCGGAAGTGCACCAGCAGGACTTTCTGCTCCGCGCCTGATCGGCTCGGCCCAGCCAATTTCCGCCCCGGCGGCCTCCAGTCATGGGGGCCGCCGTTTTTTGTTAGTTCATTTACCGGAGGCATGATGGCTTACCCTTTGCCCGGCAGGAAGCCCTGAGTTCGTCGGATTCTCAGGCACTTGCATTCCGCGTGGGGACCGTTATGAAGCGCGCCCCGCTGTCAGGTCCTCTATCTATGGCGGCACTTCCATCTTTTCCCCAATCTATTCTTCTTATGGCCACCGAAACTACTCTCATTCTCTTTAAGCCCGACTGTGTTCAAAAGCGTCTCAACGGCGAAGTCCTCAAGCGATTTGAGGCGGAAGGCTTCACCGTGCGGGCACTTAAAATGATGACGCTGAGCGATGCAGTGCTGCGTGAGCACTACGCCCACGTGGCAAACAAGCCCTTCTTCCCTGAAATCTTGAAGTTCATGCAGAGTAGCCCGGTGGTCGCTCTGGCCATCGAGGGCGAAAACGTCATCGTCCGTGTCCGTGATCTGCTGGGTCCCACTGACAGCACCGCTGCTCCTAAGGGCACGATCCGCGGTGATTTTGGCGAGAGCAAGATGGTCAACGTGTGCCATGCCTCGGACAGCCCCGAGGCAGCGGCTGCGGAAGTGAAGCGATTTTTCGCTGACGGCGAAGTCTTCTAGATCTGAGAAGAGTCACCGGGAAAGCCCTGAATGGCGTGTGGGCCGGGCACTATGGCCTCGGCAAGGCCTCGTCGCTGGAAGCCCGTGGTTCAACTGGGGCGGCACTTTTCCCTAAAGTATCGGGCCCGGCTTCACTAAGGCGGCGGCGGGATATTTTGCCAGCCACTCTGCGGCGGCGGAGGCGATGGCGTCCACCTGCGCGGCCGCGGCACCGGTTTTGGCGGCTCCGGCCTCAAAGAGTTCCTGCAGCCGCGCGCGGCTTAGGTCGAGGCGGGCGTCCGATGCAATGCGATCAAGGAGATTGTTCTCCGTCATGCTGCCGTCTCTCAGCCCCCGGGCCGCAGCTACCGCGTGCTCCTTGATAGCTTCGTGCGCCGTTTCCCGTCCCACGCCCCTCTTAACGGCTTCCATGAGAAATGTGGTGGTCATCAGGAACGGCAGGTAGCGCTGTGTCTCCCGTTCAATGACGGCCGGATAGACTTCCATTTGCTGCAGTACCACGAGCATGGTCTCCAGCAGGCCGTCCATGGCGAAAAAGGCATCGGGCAGCACCACACGGCGCACCACCGAGCAGGAGACATCCCCTTCATTCCACTGATCCCCGGTGAGTCCCGCCGTCATGGTGACGTGTCCTTTGAGGATGGTGTGGAATCCGTTGATACGTTCGCAGGAGCGACTGTTCATTTTGTGCGGCATGGCGCTGCTGCCGGTTTGGCCGGGTGCGAAACCTTCACTCGCCAGTTCATGTCCGGCCATAAGCCGCAGTGTGCGGGCAAAAGAGGACGGGCCGCTGGCCGCATCACACAGCGCGCTCACTACACGAAAATCTAGGCTGCGTGGATACACCTGACCCACGGCAGTAAAAGCGGACGGCAGACCGAGGTGGGCAGCGATACTTTTTTCCAGCGCAGCGACTTTCGCAGCATCGCCGCCGAATAAATTGATCTGGTCCAGCTGGGTGCCGGTGGCGCCTTTGATGCCGCGGACGGGATAAGTTGCCACGAGGTGTTCCAGCGCCGTGAGTCCGCCCTGCAATTCCCCGGCAAACATGGCAAGGCGCTTGCCAAACGTGGTCGTCTGCGCCGCGACATTGTGCGTGCGCGCGGTGAGAATAATGTCGCGTGTCGTCACAGACCGACGCGCCATCGCTTCGAATACGGCTACGCTCTTCACAAGCACCTGCTGGAGGGAACGGAAGATCTGGAGCTGCTCCACATTTTCCGTGAGGTCGCGGCTGGTCATGCCCTTGTGAATGTGCTCATGCCCGGCCAGTTCGCAAAATTCGTCGATGCGCGCTTTCACATCATGAAGAGTCGCGCGTTCGCGGGCCATGATGCGGGCCACATTGACATCGTCTTTCACCCGTTCGTAGGCGGCGATCGCTTCCTGCGGAATGTCCAGTCCCAGTTCCCGCTGCGCCTTCATCACGGCGATCCACAACTCCCGCTCGAGGCGGATTTTCCCTTCGGGTGACCAGATGGCGCAGATGGCGGGAGAGGCGTAGCGTTCAGCAAGGACGTTCGGGATCATAAGTGCAGCAAAGAAAGTGGTCAATCCGCTAAGCACCCTGCAGCGGTGCGGCAAGTCGAAACGGAAGGACGCTGGGCCCGTAGGCAGGGCAGCCCGGGGCAGCAAGGAGCGCCTGCTATTGCCTGAATTTCTCTTACTTCGCCGGCTTGAGACGGCGCACGCGGCCTGTCTTGTTCCAGTCCTGCACGATCACGCCGCCGTTGCCATCCCAGCAAGCACCGTGCGGAGCGGTGAAATAAGTCGGATCCCACTTTTCCGGCGGCACGCCAAAGTTGCCGGATTCTCCCTTCACAGGATTGGTGCCGAGATGGGCCACTTTTATGTTTTCGCCGTTCAGAATGGTGACGCGACCCTGAAGTTCCGGCACTACCACCATCTTGCCTTCAAAGGCCACGGCGCAGGGAGCGCGCAGGCCGGTCGAAATGGTGGCCACGTAGTTGCCTTCGAGATCATGGTGCTGCAGTCGGCCATTCGCACGGTCGGCCACAAGCAGTAGCGGCTTTTCTCCGCGCAGATCGATACCGATGCCGTGCGGGGTGCTGAACTTCCCGTTCTCTTTGCCCGGTCCGCCAAAAGACAGGAGGTATTTGCCGGTGGCGTCAAACTTATGGATCCAGTTCGTGCCGTAGCCGTCGGTAACGAAGATGGAACCATCTGGAGCGGCGTCTACGCCCGTGACTTTATACTGGCCGGGGTCTTTGTACTTTCCGCTCTCCATCGGACATGGTATCTTGAGCGCCACGGTGCCGTCGAGTTTGAGCTTTAGCGCATGACCGCCGCCGAGCCATGCGGCGTAGAGAAATTCCTCGCCCTTTTCCTCGCGGAGGTTCAGCCCGTGGATGGAGCGGAACTCCTTTGCGATACTCTTCTTGAAAGTCCCATCAGCGTTGAAAACAATGATGCCTTTCTCGCCGTCAGTGCTAAGGTAGACGTTGCCGGCTTTGTCGCGCGCCACGCCCCCGTGGGTGCTGCCGGGAGCCTCGTTATTGGGCAGTGCGCCCCAGCCTGGATCAGTCACGAACTTCAACTCTCCGTCTGCGATCACGGCCTGAGATTCAGGTGTGGCGGCGACCACGGGAGAAAACTTTACCGGAGCCACCCCGTCCCCTTCGTGAGCGGAAAGCAGCGCAGTGAGAGTCAGGGAAGCAGCGATGAGTGGATTACGAATGTTCATGGATTGAGCGTTTTGTCTGGTAAAAATTGTCATGTTCTAACTGCTGTGGGCGTGCTGTCACCACGATTTTTACCCCGCATTCCCTGAGTCTCCTGAGGCTCGCGAAATCTGTCTCGGCTGCCTTGCGCACGACGGCGTAATGGGTCATGAAGACCCAACTTCATGAAATTCCTGCTATTCACCGCCCTTGCCGCTGCCGTCACCCTCTCCGCCGCGGCCGAAGGAGATACATTCCCTCCGTTGATATCCGCCGGCGACGTGACTGCGCGCGGTGCCGCCATCCAGCGGACAATGACCCTGCTCGAAACTTC
This sequence comes from Akkermansia muciniphila, assembly GCA_945861415.1. Lineage (GTDB taxonomy): Bacteria > Verrucomicrobiota > Verrucomicrobiia > Verrucomicrobiales > V1-33 > V1-33. The sequence goes on from CAMAUV010000023.1 coordinate 58,230, forward strand.
CGCCGTGGAAAAGAAGAACCGGGTGCGCGTGCTTTTTTACGGTCAATCCATCACCGAGCAGGATTGGTGGAAGGAGGTGCACCGCGATCTCCTGAAGAGATTCCCTCAGGCAAAGTTCGAAGTGGAAAACCTCGCCATTGGCGGGCACGCAGCGCAATTGCTGGAAAAAACAGCGGAGGCGGACCTCTATCCATGGCAGCCGGATCTGGTCATCTTCCACGTCTACGGAGCCCACGACAGCTACGAGCGCATCGTTCGCCGGATCCGGGAGCGCACTAGCGCGGAGGTAATCATTCAAACAGACCATTTGGGAGCCAAAGATTTGCTGGATGAGCCCACATCGAACCTGAAGCAGGAACAGTGGAATCCGTGGATTAACTATAGTTTCCTCCCGGCTACCGCTAAGAAATATGGCTGCGAACTGCTGCCGGTGCGTGACATGTGGAAGGCCTACTTGCGTGAGAACAAGCTCGAGCCCCGAGCGCTCCTCAAGGATGACGTTCATTTGAACGCGCAGGGAAGTTTCCTTATGGCCGAAGCGGTCAAATCCGGACTGGTCTATCGCCGTGATGACAAAACGGATGCATGGAGCGGATTGGTGAAAGAGGTCACCCTTACCGATGCCTCATGGAAGGAAGACACCCTCACGGTGGAGTTTGATGGAAACCGGGTGGACGGAGTCTGGGGCGGCACTGCAGGCGTTAGCGCTGCAGGCGGCGCGGCCTCTCTGCGTATCGACGGCAAGCCGCCGGAGGAATTGCGCCAAATGTTTACTTTTACCCGCACCACCGCCTACGACGGCACCAACTGGCCATGCCTGCTGCGCGTGCAGCGTGGGTCGGCGCAACTCGTTGAGGAGGAGTGGACCATCACGCTGGCTCACGCCACCCCCGATTATCAAAGGTTTCTTTTCTCCGTCACTGGCAGCAAGACTGGGCCGGATGGTATCGGCAGCGCCCGGAAGAAGTTTGTCAGCAAGTCAAAGCGCATCGTTATCGAGCCCGATGACTGGAACCTGCAGTTTGCACAGCGTACGTTTGGACGCCGTCTCCCGGAGGGATTCCGTATTACTTTTAAGAGTGTGCCTCAGTGGGATACGCTTCCGCTGGGATCGGGCACCTTTGTGAAGGGACTGCTCAATGGAAAGCATACCTTGGAACTCAGCGGGGCGGGCATTCGCCGCAGCGGCCTCACCGGCCTCCTCATATATAGGCCGACTTTCCCCCAGACGGAGGATCCCGCAGCCGACAAATCGGCGGAGTAACGTAAGACGGAAGGCCAAAATCCGAAAGATGGATTTTGCAGTTTTGGAATTTCGGGCCACGCTCGCTCCGTGAATACACCTCCCCCGACTCAACAGAGTGGCGCCGCTGGCTGGCACAGTCTGGCGTAACGTAGCGCGCGGACCCGGAGTCGCCTCGCTCCCGCTCGCCCGCGAGGGTTCACCCCAAAACGGCGGCGACGCCAGTCCGCTGGAAAGCAAGAATCCCTCTTAGGCCCGGCCTGGAGATGCCTTCGGAGTGCCTGACGCCACACACAATCCGGACAAAACCCCGGTCAGACCTCAATCCGGCGGCTCCATCAGCGCTCCCGGTTTCGGCGGTGATGCGGTTGGACCAGAGTCCCTCGTTCCTGCAGACCGGGCAGTGCTGAAACAATACTTTCAGTAAGGCAGGCAAAACAGCTCCTCTAATCGGCGCAAGCGGTGTGATATCGCTGCCCGCAGTTTCGGCGTTGCATCCGCCTGACAATTTTCTGATAACTCAAAACTATGAAAGCACTTGGTTGTTGAGCTATGGTGCAGTACCTCGCGTACAAACATCAATCAAGCCATCACCTTATGTCGGTAATAGCACATACCTCCCGCCGTTTCCTTCAATTTCTGCTACTGCTGTTGGGCTGTCATTGGCGCTCTCACCGGCGATGGCCAAGCGAGCAATTCCGAAACCTCTGGCTCCAGCAGTAGAGGCCGGACTCATCTACAGCGTACCGCACGATAACGAACGGAAAGGCATCGTCCGGGCGACGGATGACGCATCCGGAAAACTCTTGTGGGAGACCGCAGTGTTTGAAGTAAAAATCGATCCCAACTTGGAGAAGGACGTGCAGATGGTCTTCATAACGAGCCTGAAGTTAGACAAAGGCCCGCTCAAGGCAGCGGACGAAAAAGGCCGCAAATGCTTGATCGATCCGAAGACAGGAAAGGTCACGCAGGACAAGAACTAAATCCCTTACGATCCGCCTTTCACCCGACGGCAGATTTCGCGAAGGACGCTTTCGATGTCTCCGCCGGCCGTGCGGAAGGAGTCGCTGTCAATGGTCAGGGGTGCGCCGATGACGACGAGCGGTGCGCCGTATTCTGGGCAGCGCACGGCTTGCTCAAGGGAGAGGCCGCCGACGGCCTGCACCGGAATGTTCACGGCACTGACGACACTGCGCAATTGGTCGAGCGGGTTGGGCATCCGCTGGCCGCGGGCGGCGATGCCGCGGCGTTCATCGTAGCCTATATGATGGACTACGTAATCGCAGCCAAGGTCTTCAATGAGTTTTGCGCCGGCGACCATATCGGGGCAGGCCATGTTATCGCCCATGACCTTTGCGCCGAAATCGTGGCCAGCTTTGACCACACAGCGGATTGTCTCTTCATGGGCTCTGGCCATAACCACGACATGGGTGGCGCCTGCTTTGGCCATCATTTCTGCTTCGAGATAACCTCCATCCATAGTTTTCAAATCTGCTACAATAGGCACTCCTGGAAAGGCTTCGCGCAGTTTGCGCACGCCGTGCAATCCCTCCGCGAGGATCAACGGAGTGCCGGCCTCTAGCCAGTCGACGCCGGCGCGCATAGCCACGGCGGCGGTTTCGATGGCTTCATCGATGCTGGTCAGGTCGAGCGAGATTTGGACGATGGGTTGCATAACTAAATCAGTGCTGTGGGTTAACATGGATCATGCGCAATGAAGGGATTGATCCGTGTTTTGTAGAGCGGACGCAGGCGGCTGCGGTTGATCCACTTGCATTCGTGCGCGGCCGCTCTCAGGGCAGGTCATGACTAAAGCCGATGCCATCCTCCTCCTCCAGCGCTACTACGCCGCCTTCAATGCTGGTGATCGCGAGACCTTTTTCAGCCTGCTGACAGAGGATGTCGTGCACGACATCAATCAGGGTGGCAGTGAGAAAGGGGTGGCTGTTTTCCGTTCGTTTATAGACCGGATGGACCGCAGTTACCGTGAGCAGATTGAAGATATCGTGATCATGGCGGACGAGAGCGGAACGCGAGCCGCAGCGGAATTCATGGTGCGCGGGGAGTATCTCGCCACGGATGACGGTCTGCCGGAGGCCGCAGGTCAGACCTATCTGCTCCCGGCGGGGGCTTTCTTCACGCTGCGCGACGGACGGGTGGCGCGGGTGACGATGTATTACAACCTGCAGGAGTGGCTCCGTCAGGTCGGGACTTAGTGAAATCTTTCAGCGGCGCTTGAGCGCGGCCAGTAATTAGGCCCGACCCAGTTTTAGCAGAGCCTTGGTGTCGAGCACCAGCCCAACTGAGACTCAATAACTAAATCTTGAAAGAGCTTCCAGCTTCCACTCCGGAAAGGCGCACTCACTGGCGAAGGAGTTGAATTCTCCAATCTCCGCTTCGCTAAAGAGCAGGCCGCCGGCTTTCGCCGTGGCGGCGGCGGCATTCGCTTCCGGCTGACCGGGGAGCATGCAGCCCTCATTGCCGTGACCAAAGACGTCGGCGAGGACGGCTTCCATGTTTTCCTTCTGGTTGCGGCCTTTGGCAAAGAGTCCGCTGCTCATAGCATCGGGGTGGATGACCTGAAAGTAAAAGCAGCAGGTGCGTTTTTCGCCATCCGGAATGGTGCGGCTGCGCAGGGTGGGCAAACTGCCGCCGATGAGGGCGGCCACGATTTCGTTCATGAGCGAGAGGCCGTAGCCTTTGTGTGCACCAAAGGGGACCAGCGCGGCTACGGTGTTAGGGTCGGTGGTGGGATTGCCGTCTTTATCAACGGCGGCGTTGGGAGGCAGGGGTTTGCCCTCGCGCTTGAGCTGCTGCACGCGGCCCATGGCTACGGTACTGGTGGCCCAGTCGATGACGACCGGGTAGCCGATGGCATCCTGTGTGGGGAATCCCCAGCTGTGCGGGTTGGTGCCCAGTGTGGGAAATTTCCCGCCGAAAGGTACGACCTCCGCCAGAGCGGCGGTGCAGTTGGTGTAGGCAATGTAGCCGCGTTTGGCGGCATCCATGACGTAGCCGCCGCCCCAGAGGTAGTGGAATGCGTGGTCCACGCTGACTTGGCCGATACCGTATTGATCTGCGAGGCGGATGGCTTCCTCCATCGCGGCGAAGGCGGTGCTTTGGCCCAGCTTTCGGTTGGCATTCCATGTTTTGGAAGCGGCGAAACGGGAGGGAATTTCCTCAATGGCTGCCCCGGGCACGCAGCCGCCGGCTTTACTGCCAAAGTGCTCGTCGAGGTGCAGGGCCTTGATGCCGTTGTGGGTGCGGATGCCGTGCGTGCTGGCCATGTCGCAGAATCGGCCGGCGTCCTCTGCCTCCTCTGCGGTGTAGCCGCGGTGGCGGTAAGCGGCGGCGATGAGCTCGTGATGCTGGGCGTGGGGGACGACAAAGTATTCCTGCGACATATGGCCGCGAGCCGTAGCGCGGTGATCATGGCGCGCAAGCCCGTGGGTGAATGCGGCGTCCGTGGCTTTCTGCCCGTGATTTTCAGCGCGAAGGCGCCGGACACGCGGATTTGCCAACACGGCGAAGACGCTGACAGATCGTCCATATGAAAGCGGCGCTACTTTTTCCAACGTTCCTGTCTTCGTTCCTTGTTTTTGTGGCCGGTGCGGAGCAGTCACCACCGGTAATGGGAGTCGAGGTGCAGCCACTGCTAGTGCAGGTGGGGCGGCTGCAGGAGGCGCTGGCATTTCTTGGTGAGCCGCTTCCTGTGGAGGATCAGAAGACGCTGGCCACGCTCAAGGCTGGGGATGGCGATGCGGTGGCCGCGAAGGTGCAGGAAGTGCTCGACCGGCACTGTCTGGCTCTGGTGAACATCAATCCGGAGTCACGCGTGAAGGTGGCCACCGGTCCCGCAGCTCAGGCGTTACAGGAGGGCGGTTGGCGGCATTTTCTGGTGAAGGTCCATAATGAGGCCGGCATAACCGCGACTCTGGGCGTGGACAGTCCGCAGGCAAAACCAGTCGCGAACGCGCCGCAGGAGAAGGTGACCGATCGCTGGCTGGAGGCGTCCATGTTTGATGCTCGTCCGCTGGAGAAAAGTCTCAGCGGGCTGAAACTGGAGTATCGCATTCTCCAGCTCTACAGCCGCGATGCCGGGAAGCGCAGCGCGGTGTTGGAATTCAACGCCGGCCAGGGCACGCAGGACCTTGGTTTTCGGGCGGACATGACGGCGACCTTCACGGCGCATCCGGGGCGGAAGGTACGCATTCGCTTGAAGGACGAGCACGGCCGTCCCACTACCGCTGCCCTCGAAATCCGCGACCGTGCAGGCCGGGTATATCCCAGTATGGCAAAGCGCCTCGCGCCGGATTTCTTTTTCCACCCGCAGGTATACCGCACCGACGGCGAGGAAGTCACGCTGCCTTACAAACTCCTCAAAGTGCGCTGCTCGCGCGGCCCGGAATATCTGCGGCAGGAGGCGGAGTTCGACTTCGATACCACGGGGAACCGCGACATCGAGTTCAAGCTCAAGCGCTGGATCGATCCCGCCGCCACGGGCTGGTGGAGCGGCGATCACCACATCCACGCAGCGGGCTGCGCGCATTATACGAATCCCACGCAGGGCGTCCATGCGCCGGACATGATGAAGCACATTCTCGGCGAGGATTTGAAGGTGGGCGCAAATCTTACGTGGGGGCCATGCTTCGACTACCAGAAACAGTTCTTCACGGGCGTGGATGACAAGGTCTCACGGCATCCGTATATTTTGCGCTATGACATTGAGGTGAGCGGATTTGGCAGCCACCAGAGCGGGCATCTTTGTCTGCTCCGGCTTAAAGAGCAGATGTATCCCGGCGGCGACAGCAACAAGCACTGGCCCACGCTTTGCCTCAACACGCTGCGCTGGGCACAGGCGCAGGGCGCGGTGTGCGGTCCTGCGCACAGCGGTTGGGGATTGCAGGTGAAGGACACGAACATCCCCACGGACGAGGTGCCGCCGTTCGACGGGATCGGGGCGTGCGAATACATCGTGGACGTGACACACCGCGTTCCGGGCCCGGATGGACGACCGGTACCAGCGGTAGATTTCATGAGCACGGTGGATACGCCGTGGCCGTGGGAGTTGAACATTTGGTACCACACGCTCAACGCCGGATACCGCACCAGGATCAGTGGCGAGACGGACTTTCCTTGCATCTACGGTGAGCGCGTGGGGCTGGGCCGGAGTTATGTTAAAGTGAAACCACCGCTCACCTATGAGTTATGGTGTCAGGGGATCAGTGAGGGGCGGAACTATGTCAGCGACGGCTATGGGCACCTCATGGATTTCGCGCTGGATGGCCACGCACTGGGCGACGGTGACTGCGAAATTGCGTTGAACGGCCCGGGGACGCTCAAGGCCACGGTAAATGCCGCCGCATTACTCCGGGAGAAGCCGGATGATTCGATCCGCCGCCTGCCGGTCGAACAAAAGCCCTATTGGCACATTGAGCGTGCGCGGATAGGCGACAGCCGGGAGGTAAATGTTGAACTGCTGGTGAATGGGCGCCCGGTTTCTTCCCAAAATCTGCCGGCGGACGGCTCGCTTAAGGCGCTCACGTTTGATGTAAATTTGGAGCGAAGCGCATGGGTGGCCCTGCGAATCCTGCCGAGCGCGCACACGAATCCGTTTTTTGTCCACGTGGGCGGTAAATCGGTCCGCGAGAAGCGCAGCATCGAATGGTGCCTCAAGTGTGTGGATCAATGCTGGAGCCAAAAGGAGCGCTTCATCGCCCCAGCGGAAAAAGAGCAGGCCCTTAAAGACTATGAGCACGCCCGCAAAGAATACCGGCGTCTGCTGGCTGAATGAGGATCTGATAAACTGCGGCCAAAAAGAAAGCCCGGGACAACTCCCGGGCTTTCCCTAAAATGAATTTTGCCACCGTCAATTCCTGCGGCGGCGCTCGCCGGCGCGGACGAGGAGTTGCGCGAGCACGGGATCGTGCTGGACAATTTCAAAAGCGAGGCGGCGCAGTTCATCCTCGGGAGGCTCTGGACGGGCATTTCGAGGCGGAGAAGGAGTGACCGCCAGACGCGGCTGGCGGGGCGGAATGTTTACGGTATTGGAGTTCATATGGCTTGGGCTGAGGTGATTGAGGTTTCTGGTGCGGGTTGAGGTTGAGGCGAAATTCACGTGCCCGGCGGAGCGGGGGAGACAGGCCATGTTGGATGGTAGCCGGGCTGAGGAAGACCAGGCGTGCCGGAGCGCGTGCTGAGGTCGCGTAGCTTTTCCTTTAGCAGTTCGGCGGCGGTCTCGGCGGCATTCTTACCAAAGAACCCGCTGCGGCTAAGTTGATCGAGGAAATCACGAATCGCCGGGGTCACCGAAAGGGTGATCTGAATGGTATCGACGCTGTTCTTTTGACGGCCCATGGTTTTGTAAGAATGGCATTACTTTGACATACTTATTCCATTCGTCAATTTCGTTTTTGAGATTCGACGCAATTTTGAGCGATCCGGTTTTGCGGGCTTCCCGCGCTAGGGCACAAAAAAGCGGCGACCATTGCTGGTCGCCGCTTTGCGGTGGGGAACTTAGCGGGAACAAGACTATCCCATGAAACTGGTAGCCACCGGGTAGAGCATCGCGATGACGCAGGAGACTGCGGGGCCGAGCTTGAGGCGTTCAAGGCGGGCTTCTAGGACTTCTTCTTTTAAGTTCATAACTTGCTTGAGCCGTGATTGCGTGAGTCTACAGAGCGTATGATTTTCGATTCTGAAACTAATTTATCATAAAATCAGTAATTTTAAGGAATTTTAGGGGCTGAAAAGTAGAGCCAATAAAAAATCCGGCTAAATTAACTGCCGCCATCGAGCTTTATTTTCTACAATTATTACTACCGATCCCCCGAATATGACGATCCAACTCGAAACCATGACCTTTTTCACTAAGATGCTCACCGGGACGGTGCTGCTCTTGAATATCGGGCTCCTAGTGTAGTGCGCGTAAAATAGTGTAACATATAGTTGACACTGGTGTGGCAGTGTGTCTGCATGAGGCACGCGATCGCTATCAAGTTGAGTTCGGACGAGAATACCCTGCTGGTGCAGGTGATTCGTTCGGGTAAAAGTCCGCAG
>CAMAUV010000024.1 GCA_945861415.1 Akkermansia muciniphila
CTGCGAGGACTGGAAAAGCACAAGGCGAACATGTGCATTCTCCAGGGCTTGTCCTGCATGATGAGCGAGAACGGCCACTTCTCCTACTCGTCCATTATGGGTGCCTACAAATCCAATCGCGACACGCTCAGCGGCATTAAACGCGCCACGATCGATTTCGAATTGGCCAAACTCTTTCCCTCGCCCTTCGGCCACATTGAACTGTCTCTGACCGGCAACTACTCGACCTACCGCACCGGCATCGTCTCCGGCTACTCCGCCTCCGGACCCCACCAGCGGAACTATTGCTACGCCGACCCGATGACCGCCTATAACGAACTGTTCCGCGCCGTCACGAATCCCAGCGTGGTTCACTCCGATAATGCCATGTTCAAATTCCTGGAACGCGAGGAAACATTCAAGGCGAGCGTTCAGCAGGGCTATGAGAAGCTTAAACTCAGCAACCACATCAACTCCATCGAAGCCATTCAGGCACGGAATCTGAAATTATCCAAGATGACCGGTTCCATCGCAAAACACCTGCCGAAGATCGACAAAGTCCACGAGAACGGTGGACTGACCGCCACTACACCGCAAAAGGAGGAGGCCATGACAGAAATCCTGATCGCCGCCCTGATCACCGGGCTGACGAATGTGGTGACCTACACGATTGATGATTTGGGCACTCCTATGCGGGGGCTGCCCGGAACCGAGGGCGACAACGTCAATATCCACGCCCTCGGGCACAACGGCAGTTTCAGTGGTGTCCCGGCCGATAAAATCCGGGAAAATATCCGCATCATGCAAATGAAGCAGGTGACCCGCATCGTCGAACGCCTGAAGGCCGAACCCGAGGGCAAAGGCACGATGTTTGACAATACCATGATCATGGATTTCCCCGAAGGCGGCGAAACACATCACGGCCTCGGCACCGAAGCGCCCTTCGTCATCCTGGCGGGGGATAAGTGCAATCTCGACCTGGCCGGCCGCTACATCCGCCTGCCTTACCATGCCACCGAAGGCCACAAGACCATCGGCAACTGGTACACCACCCTGCTCAACGCCCACGGTAATCCGATCAAACACTACGGCGACTTCGACCTCACGATGTCCCGACTGAAGCTGGATCAGGCCGGTGCCATCAAGCAGTTCATGGCATAAGTCGAAGGGAGATCGCGAAGGGTTTCATCACCATGAGCCAACGCATTCCCCAAAAATCTGTATGCCAACGAATCAATGGTAATGAAACCAACTGCAATCCTAACCGCAGCGCTGCTGTGCGTCCTTTCGCCGATCTCCTTCGCCAAGCCGATCAAGGTCTTCATCCTCGCCGGGCAGTCCAACATGGAAGGCCAAGGCTCGGTGGATCATGAAGGCGATCGCAAGGATGGTAAGGGCAATCTGGTCTGGTCGATGGAACACTCGAAGAGTGCCGACAAGATGAAGAAGCTCAAGAATGACAAAGGAGAATGGGTCGTCCGGGACGATGTGCAGATCTCATACAAGGTGGGCGACAAGCTCCTGAAGGGTGGCCTCTCGGTGGGCTACACCGGCTATGCCGCAGACGGATCGAGAAGGCACATCGGACCCGAGCTTGGGTTCGGTTTTGTCCTTGGCGACTACTTTGAGGAGCCGGTGCTTTTGATCAAGACGGCCTGGGGCGGGCACAGCCTGCACGGACATTTCCGTTCGCCAAGTTCCGGCAAGCCGGCCTATGATACCGGCACCTGGCCAAAACCGGAGGATATTGGGCAGTCTTATCGCCAAATGGTGAAAGAAGTCCGCGCCGCCTTGGCGGATCTCGGGGATCAGAAATATGAAATCGCGGGTTTTTACTGGCAGCAGGGCTACAACGACATGGTCACCCCACAGGCGATACCCGAGTATGCGCAGCTTCTCGTCAATCTGGTCAGCGATCTCCGCAAGGAATTCAATGTGCCAAACATGCCGGTGGTGGTCGGCGAGCTTGGCAATGGTGGACCGGTGACCGAGGGCGCGATGTTTGAATTCAGAAAGGCGCAGGAAGAGGGGACCAAGCGGATCAAAAATGCTGTATTCGTCAAGACTACCGATTTTGACCGGCCGCCAGAACTCTCGCCCTGTCCCGGGCATGGACATCACTGGTATGCCAATGCGGAGAGTTATTTTCTGATCGGCGAAGCGTGCGGCGAGGGTATGAAGAGCCTTTTGAAGTAACCCTTTTCCGTTAGCACCTGCATGATGAAGACATCGATCAAAACCATCGGCCTGCTGGTCATTCCGCTACGACCTCCGCCTAGATTACCCTTGCCTGCATTGCAGTCTTTCTCTAGATTGATGCACAGACGATTCGGAGCCTGCACACCGGACGCAATGACTACCACACGATGATTACTCGCAGAAAAATGCTCCAAAAAGTGGCGACGGGGACCGGTGCGGTGCTCGGCACCAGCTTGTTTCCAGACCTTGGCCTCGCTGCGGACAAATCCATCATCCAGGCGGCGGGCAGTCCGCAACGTGTCATTTTCTTTCTACAAAACCACGGCTTTGACCCTCTGACCTGCATCCCCAAGGATCTCAAGGAAAGCTGTGCTCTCGACGGCTTGACACTTGCAGAGCCGATGCAGGCTTTGGAGCCTTACAAGAACAGGATGCATATCATCACGGGTTTGCATGGCCGGCATACGAACCCGGGGCACAGCGCGTATTTCGGGGCTCTGGGTGCTTTTCGTGGTGGAACGGGTGTGCCTCCGTCTGCCGCGACCATTGATTACGTGCTCAGCCAATCGCTTCCGCAGACGATTCTCCCGCCACTGTGCATTGGCATGGAGTCCTTGGATAGCATGAGGGCGCGTCCGACCCTCGCCACACTTTCCGCGTCGGGGCCGAATCAGCCGCTCTTCATGCATTGCGACCCTAACATGCTTTACCAGATGCTTTTTGGCAGCATCGCCGAGGGTGCTATTAAGCAGCACTACGAGGCTCGTTCCAATGTGATGCTGGAGGTGGAGCGTGCGGCCCAACTCAAAACCAGGGGATTACCCGTGAGCGATGGCGAACGCTATGGGAGGTATGTCAGCGGATTTCAGGAACTGAACGGCTTGAGCGAAAAACTATCCCGGATTTCTGACCGGCTGAAGAAATTCGCCCCGAAGCTTGATCACCGCTACACGACTCCGAAGTTCGAGACCGACTGGCATGATGCCCTGTTGGAAATCGGGATCTCGGCTCTTCAGGCCAACCTCACCAATGTCCTGACAATCGCCTCGGGATGCGGTGAGTATTTCGGCTCCTGGAAAGGTCTGGGCATCAATGAAACCGGCCACGGGCTGGGTCACGTCGATCAACCCGGCAATGTGATCTGGACAAAGATTCGCCAGTATAACTGTGAGATGCTGGTCAAGCTCATGAAAGCTCTGGAGGCCACTCCCGAAGGCTCAGGCTCCATGATGGATAACACCTTGATCGTCTATTCGAGCAACAATGCGGAGAAGCAGCATTCCGAAGGCGCGACCTGGCCTTTTGTGCTGCTCGGTAACGCCGGCGGACGCTTTAAGACCGGTCAATACACCCACATCAAAGAGCGTCCGATTAACGATCTCTACGCCACCTTCCTTCACGGAGTTGGCGCGCCGGTGGACCACTTCAACATGGACAAGAACATGGCCAGCCTCCATCACAGCAAGGTTGGCCCCATCGAAGAACTTCTGACCTGAGATGAGCATTTGCCGGTTGATAGGCTGCGCGCTTGCGTGGGCATTGCTGCTCTCCGGATTTCGCGCTGCGAGTCAGGCGCAGGCAGCCGACGAGGGTTCAGATGCCTTCAAGAATAAGGTGCGGCCTTTTCTCGAAAACTACTGCTTTGATTGCCATGACGATGAGACCCAGAAGGGGAATGTTTCCCTGCAAAGTCTGACTGATGTCACGGCGGATAATGCCAGCATGTGGAAACGCATCTGGGAACAGGTGGCCCTGAAGGAAATGCCGCCGAGGAAAAAGTCCAACCAGCCCCAATTGACCGAGCGTCTGGAACTCTCCAATTGGATTACAGATGGACTGACCAAGGCCATGAAGGACAAGGGCGGGTTCAGCGAGCACATGCGGCCGGGCAAGGGCAACCATCTGGATCACGATCTCCTTTTTGGCACCAGGCTGGAGAACCTTGAGCCCGCATCCACACCCGCGCGCATCTGGCGCATCCATCCTCAAGAACAACTCGTCCGTCTCAATGATCTCATTTGCCTCAAACGCAAATACAACCCCGAGCGTCCCGGCCTGTGGACGCACGGCGATCACATCCCCTCAAACCTGGAAGGAGAGACCAAGGTCTATTTCGGTTTGGATAGCTACCTGGGGAGCTTCAATGATGCCTATAACTTTGGCGTCAGCGGTTTTCAATCCAGCCTGTCCATGATCCGGGATCCTGGCTTGCGGAATTACCCATTCCTTTACTCCATCAACAGCTCCGAGTCGCTCCAGCTTGCCGGCATCGCGGAAAAGATTTTGCGCTTCATGGCCAACGGCCCGGCTGCAGAGCCCTACCAGTTTGCCGATGATATCGAAAAAGTCCCCGGTGAATATCGGAACCTGAATGTCATCTTCTACAAAAATGGAATCTACCGCCCGCTGACGCCCGTGTATGAGTTGATGAAAACCCCCGGCGTCAGCGATGACCGATTGAAAGAAGTCATCCGCTTCCTCTTTGAATCCCTCACGCTGCGCCCGCCGAGTGAAAACGAGACCGCCCTCTACTTGGAAATCGCGAATAAGTCCATCACCGCACTCGGCAAAGAAGAGGGCGTCTTCCTCGGGTTGGTCCCCATCTTTCTCGACCGCGACGCCCTCTTTCGCCCCGAGCTTTGCGAAGGTGGAAATCCCGACCCGCATGGTCGCGTGATGTTACAGGGCGACGAGCTCGCCCTCGCCATCAACGCCGCCTTTTCCTACATCCGCCCGGAGACAGACAACTTGAGATCTGCGCTGGCCGAGGGGAAACTGAAGACCCGCGAGGACGTCAAACGTGAAGTCACACGTATCCTGAATGACGAGAGCATCCGGAAACCCCGCATCCTGCAATTCTTCAGGGATTATTTTGACTATGAACGCGCCGCCACGATCTGCAAGACGAGACAGTCCATTGAGGGAGAGGGAGCGCATTACGAGTCGCACCCCGCAGTGATGAACAGCATGATCGCCAATACCGACGGCCTGATCGAATTGATTCTGCGGGAGGATAAGAATGTTCTCAAGGAATTGCTGACGACCGACCGCGTTATCTACCAGCCCTACACGTCCGTGCGGCTACAACGTGGCATGACTACCGATATTGCTTACTTCATCAACCGGGGGAAACCGTTCGTTCCGATACTGACTTACAATGCAGCTTTGGTTAAGAAAGGAGAGGAAGAAAAAGAGGAGCATGCAGTTCGTAATGGGAACCAGCTTAATCACATTTTGCCGAATCCCGCCCAGCCGGTTTACGTGCGTCAGTCACAATTCGACAACGGCATTTTCCCGCCCGCCAAAGATGCTCTGAAGGCTATGACCACCGTCAACACCAGCGAGCGCCTCGGCATACTCACCCACCCTGTGTGGCTCGTGGCGCACTCGGATGCCATGGACAACCATGCCATCTCCCGCGGACGCTGGGTTCGCGAACGTCTCCTCGGTGATGCTGTGCCCGACATCCCCATCACGGTGGACGCTAGGTTGCCCGATGAGCCCCATTCAACTCTCCGACACCGCATGCGCGTCACCCGCGAAACGGATTGCTGGCGCTGCCATCAAAAGATGGACCCTCTTGGCCTGCCTTTTGAAATGTATAATCATCTGGGAATGCTCCGAGACCAGGAGCAAGGCAAACCGGCAGACACCACCGGTGAAATCATCCTCAGCGGCGACCCCTCCCTGGACGGCCCCGTAAAAGACCCCTTGGAAATGATCCAAAAACTCGCCGCCAGCGAACGCGTGAAACAAGTCTTCGTCCGCCACGCCTTCCGGTTTTGGATGGGCCGCAACGAAACCATCAACGACGCCCCCATTCTTCAGGCCGCCTACCGCGCTTATCGCGACAACAACGGCAGCATGAAAGCTCTTCTCACATCCATCCTCACCTCCGACGCTTTTCTCTATCGCAAAGTCAGCAAGTAGCCTCCCCGGCGGAACTCTCGCCTAATCCCACACACTGCCATCACTAGTTCGGCAAGGCGGAGTAATCCTTTTCCAAACAATTCTTTTCTATTTAGCACCTACCTCATGAAGTCATCGATCAAAACCATCGGCCTCGTGGCCGCACTCGCGATGGGCCTCACCAGCCCGCTATTCTCTCAAGCGCCCGACCTCACCAGGGACACAAAATCGGTCGACCGCAAAGAGACCTACAATCTGGGTGCGACTGGCCTGCGAGGCTGGATCTACACCAAGGCGGCGAACAATCTCGATGCCGCACAGGGCCGCTCCACGCTGGCCAGCCGCCAGATACTGGTCACCCATGTGGGCGCCGCATCACCTGCCGACGGCGTCGTGATGGTGGACGATGTAATTCTCGGTGTGGATGACAAGCCCTTCGGCGACGATGCCCGTAAGGCTATCGCAGTCGCCATTCAGGAAGCGGAAACGAAGGCCCGGGACGGGGTGCTCAAGCTCAAGGTTTGGCGTGCTGGGCAAACGCGGGATCTCGCATTGAAGCTCGCCGTGCTGGGCACCTACAGCGACACGGCGCCATGGAACTGCGATAAATCGAAACGCATTCTCGATGGTGCCATCAAGGTGCTGGAAAAAGAAACGATGGAGGCCAACTGGGCCGGACCCATCCAAGGGCTGGCCCTGCTGGCCACGGGCAAGCCAGAGTATTTGCCAAAACTGCGCGAGTTCGCCCACGGCCTCGCCAGGGAGAATCCCGATCCTGACAAGAAACCCGCCGGGCCCAACTGGGGCGAGACGTGGCAGACGAGCTATCGCCTGCTGTTTCTCTGCGAGTATTTCATGGTCAGCCGCGACCAGGAGGTGCTGCCCTCGATCGAAAAAAGCGCCCTCCAACTGGCCCGAGGCCAGAGCATGTATGGAACCTTCGGCCATGGCTTCGCCGCACTTACCAGGGACGGCAAATTCAACGGCTCCGTGCCGCCATACGGTCCCGTGAACATGGCCGGACTGCCGGCCAATCTCGGCATCGTCCTTGCCAGGAAATGCGGCGTGAAGCACCCGGAAATAGATCGGGCCACACTCCGCGCCGCCGGGTTCTTCGGCTATTTTACTGACAAAGGTGCCATCCCCTACGGCGAGCACGAGCCGTGGCCCTATCATGAGAACAATGGCAAAAACTCCATTACCGCGGTGATGTTTGCGGCTATCGGCAACAAGCCGAAGGAGACGGAGTTCTTCGCCCGCATGGCCACGGCAGGTTTCGCCTGTCGCGAATATGGTCACACCGGGCAGGGATTCAGCTATCTGTGGAGTGCTCTCGGTGCCGCGGTCGGCGGACCGGAGACGGCGGCGGCGTTTTGGCGCAAGTCCTCGTGGCACCTTGATCTGGTCCGGCGTTCGGACGGATCGTTCACCTATGACGGTGGCGAACAATACGGAGCCGGACAGACGCATGACAATACCTACTTTGGAGACAGCAGTTACAACGGGCTGAGTCCCGCCGCCACCTATGTGCTCACCTACTCGCTCCCACTGAGGAAACTCGTCATCACCGGCCGCGACGTGAATCCATCGGGTTGGCTCAACAAGAAGGATGCCGCCTCAGCCGTGGCAGCCGGCCATTTCGATCTTGATCGACGCGGCTTGTCCCCAGCGGAACTGGTCGCCGCCTTCGACAACTGGTCGCCGATCGTTCGCGGCTGGGCGGCGGAGGAACTGGCGGCGCGTGCCGAGTCCAAGTCAATGGTGGCCGAACTCATCAAACTGGCAGAGACTGGCAATCCGCATCAGATTCAGGCTGCCTGCGAGGCGCTGGGGCTCATCAAAACTCCCGAGGCACTGCCCGTCCTGGTCAAACAACTCGCCCACCCGGACCGCTGGGTGCGCTACAAGGCGGCTGCGGCTATTAAAGAGATGGGCGGCACCGCCAAGCCCGCCATCGAAAGCATCTTCAAGGCCCTCGTAGCGACGGCGGAACCCTCGTGGCCGATCCGTTGGGAAGACCCAGTGCAAATCGCGCACGGCCAGTTGGCCGCCGCCGTGTTCTCCGGCCCGCTAAGGGAGGAGCTCGACAAAGTGGACCCCAAGTTGAGGAACCAGGCCATCCGCGCGGTATCCAAGAATCCGGATGGTATGGCCCGCGCCACGCTCGAACACTGCTTCCAGAACCAGCTCAGCGAGGATGATGTCATCGAACTCGCCCCGGCCATTCTCGCGGCGGTGGAGAGCCCCAGTCCGGCGGACACCATGTTCAACAATGTGATCCGTATGGCGGGCTTGAAGGCGCTCACCAAATATCATTTCGAAGAAGGCATCGCGGCAGCGGTCGGTCTGGCGAAAACCCAGGGCGGGCATGGCAGCGAAAGCCGCACGGGCGAGATCATGAAATTGATCACCGGCTACGGATCCGCCGCCAAATCGCAGATCCCGGCGCTGAGGCAGTTGATCGCCAGCCTCAACACCGAGGTCGAGCGCGGAGAGTTTCCTGGTGGCGAACTTAACAACCGGCGTGTCGGCGCCGTGGAGGAAGCCATCAAGGTCATCGAGGCCGCCAAGGATCATCCCCCGCTCCGCAGCACCACTTCACCGCCCCGGAAGACGGATCCGAACAAATAGCCGCTCCATGAAACAGCGCCTCCTAAAACCGTTATTCCTCGTTGCGTCACTGCTCACGCTATGGGCGACGGGGACTGCTGCACAATACCCGGGATGGCAGCACTCGGGATCGATGTTCGTCCTCACCACGCCGGAAGGAGCCGACCTGCCGGCATCAGCGACAGTGAAGGATTTTCCGGTCCTGGTGCGACTGCACAAGGACTTCTTCGACTACAGCAAAGCCAGGGAGGACGGGGCCGACCTGCGGTTCTCGACCAGGAACGGTGAACCACTGGCGTATCAAATCGAGCACTGGGATGCGACCATCGGCAACGCCAGCGTTTGGGTATGCATCCCGGCCATCGAGGGCAACGCACGCCAGGAGATCAAGCTCCACTGGGGTAAGGCGGACGCCGCGAACGAGTCGAGCGGCAAGGCGGTGTTCAGCGCGGACAACGGCTACGTGAGCGTGTTGCACATGGACGGGGCTCTGCGAGACGAACTCGACTCCATCGCTCCCAAGGATCAGGGCACGACCACCACCGCCGGTCTCATCGGCGAAGCGCGTCATCTTAAGCGCGGCAAGGGCATCCTCGGCGGCGACCACGTCACGAACTATCCGTTTGGCGATGGTGCGTTCACTTCGGAGGCTTGGTTTCGCGCGGAGCTGGCGGGGACGACGATCCTTTACTGGGGCCGGTATGCCACGCGGCTCAATGGCAAAACGGGTGACGGCAATGAAGTGGACCTCAACATCGGAGCGCCGGCGAGTCTGGGCTGGGCATCCGACGGACCTGGCGGAGCCAGCGCGGCGACCGCGCCTGTCCTAAGGCAATGGAATCATGTCGCCGCCACGTATGAAAACGGCACCAGCAACATCTACGTGAACGGGAAGCTCGATGGAACTCGTTACCACAAGGCGGCGATGTCCATCGTGAAGGACATCGTGATGAGCATCGGCGGAATGCGGGGCACAGACTTCCGATACGTCGGCGACATCGACGAAGTGCGCGTCTCGCGCGTCGCCCGCTCCGCCGATTGGATAAAGCTGCAATACGAGAATCAGAAAGCCATGCAGTCGCTGGTCGGTCCCATCGTGCAAAAGGGTTCGGAGTTCGCGCTCAGCCACACGGCGATCCAAATTCATGAGGGCAAAACCGTCACGGTCACCGCCCAAGCGGGCGGTGCGCAGAAGACCTATTGGATTCTCAAGAAGGATGGCGCGGAAACGCTCACGGCGGTGGACCGGTTTGCCTTCACCCTGCCTGCGGGTCGCGTGACGACCGACACGTCCATGACGCTTCAATTCAAGGCCGTCTTCGCCGACGGGACGAAGATCAGGGATATTCCGGTGACGATCCTCGAAGCCATTCCTGAACCGGCCGTCACTCTGAAAGCACCGCTGCAATGGAATGGCCGGGACACCATCGAAATCATCCCGACGGTCAGCAACCTCGCCCCCATGCAGGCCAAAGGCGCGGGGGAGATAAAAACAACCTGGTCGGTGCTGGGCGGCGCGGTGATCAAGGAAATCGCGCCCGAAAAACTCATCCTCAAGCGCTCTCAATTCACGGGCGACATTACCGTGCAGGCGGCGGTCAACAACGGCGGTGCTGACTCGATTGCCACCGCCACAATTCGGGTGACCGAACCCAAGAAAGACCCGTGGGTGCAACGCGTGCCCGGCAAGGACGAACAGCCCGAGGAAAACCAGTTCTTCGCACGCGATGACAAAAACCAGGGCACGCTGTTCTACAATGGCACGCTCGCAGCGCCTGCCGGCGAGGTGTTTTTAAAGCTCTACGCCGACGACAAGCTGCAAAGCACGCAAAGCCAGAAGCCCAAAGCCGACAAGAGCTATGCGTTCACCGCCAAGCTCAAATCCGGGCTGATCAAATACAAAGTCGAATTCGGCACCAAAACCGGCGGAGTCGAAACCGTTGCAAAAGCCGTGGGCAATCTGATTTGCGGCGACGCCTACATCATCGAAGGACAATCGAACGCCGAGGCCACCGGCCCCAACAACGGCCCGGACGAAGACCCGGTTTCGCCGGTCGGCGAGTGGATTCGCAGCTACGGCAACCAGCATCAAGGCAGCACCAAAGGCGGCTGGGGCAACGCGGTGCGCACTCATATTTGGGGCAAGCCAAACTATGGCGACCACCAAATCGGCGCGTGGGGTATGCCTCTTGCGGTTGGACTTGTCGCCAAATACAGCATCCCGGTGTGTTTCATCAACGGCGCGGTGGGTGGCACGCCGATTTTTCTGCACCAGTCCAACCCGGCCAATCGCTTCGACACCAGCGGCGACTTTTACACCAATCCCTACAAGATTTACGGCAGCCTGCTAACGCGCGTGGCAGCGGCCAAATTAACGCACGGCATTCGCGGGGTCATCTGGCATCAGGGCGAAAACGACAGCGGTTCGGGCGCGCCCACCGGCGACTGGAACTACAAATCGTATCAGCAATACTTCGTGGACATGGCGGCAGCGTGGAAACAGGATTTTCCCAACATCCAGCATTACTATGTCTTTCAGGTCTGGCCGCTGCCGTGCGGCATGGGGCCAAAAGACGACCACATCCGCGAAGCGCAACGCACGCTGCCCCGGCTGTTTTCCAACCTGCACACCATGTCCACCATTGGTGCAGCCTCGGAGAAGGCCGGGCGCGGCTCGTGCCACTTCGAACTCGATACCTACGCGCAGTTCGCGCGCTTTATCAGTCCACTTATGGAGCAGGACAACTACGGCCTAGTCTCAAAGGTTCCGGTCACAGCGCCGAACCTGATCAGCGCCCGGTTCACCAGCGCCACGCGCGATGAAATCGCCCTCGATTTTGGCCAACCGGTGGAGTGGAACGACGAAGTCAAAAGCTCGTTCAATTTCGATGAAACGATGGCCCCGATTGCCTCGGCTTCGGTGGCAGGCAACGTGCTGACATTGAAACTGTCAGCGCCTTCGCCAGCCAAAACCATCACTTACCTAACCGGGCGCGACTGGAACGGCAAACCAGCGCAACTGCTCATCGGCGCCAATGGCATCGCTGCGTTGACATTTTGCAAAGTTGCGATCGAGCACTAAGTATTTCCAGAAGGGGCGATGAAGAAGTAGATCAGCCAAAAGAAATTTTAAAATGAGACACCCAACCCAAATTGCTAAACCAAGGGAAATCAAAAAGCACATCATTTCATTCACAGTGGCCGTGATCATGGCACTGGGTGCCTCCGCTCCATCCGGAGCGCGAGGCGAGGATCTGGAACTGCCGAAGGATACGCGCGTCGTGCTGCTCGGCAATGGCCTCGGTTCGAGGATGCTGCGCTTTGGGCATTTCGAAACGGAAATGCACTTGCGCTATCCCGACGATCACCTGGTGATCCGCAACCTTTGTGACGAAGGCGACACTCCGGGCTTTCGTCCGAACGCCGGCCGGGCGAGTCCGTGGGCCTTTCCGGGCGCGGAAAAATTCCGCCGCCTCTTGGAGTCCAATGACCACTGGGGCGGCAATTCGGGTGAGGGGCGTTTCCCGGAGCCTGACGCGTGGCTCAAGAAACTGAAGCCAGACATCATCGTGGCCTTTTTCGGCTACAACGAATCGTTCGAGGGCCCGGCGGGCCTGCCGAATTTCAAGGCTGAGTTGGAGGCTTTCGTCACCCACACTTTGCAGCAGAGATACAACGACAGGGATGTTCCCAAGCTGGCCCTGGTCTCGCCGACCGCCTTTCAGGACTTGTCCGCGCTTTTTGGGACGCCAAATGGCATTACGCAAAATGCAAATCTCGCCTTGTACTCCAAGGTTATGGAGGAAGTCGCCGCCGCGCATCAGTTGAAGTTCGTCAATCTCTTTGCTCCGACCAGCGCATGGTTCACTAGGGCGGCTAAACCTTTGACCCGCGACGGGGCTTTGCTCACCGATGAAGGCTACGCCAGGCTTGCGCCCCTGCTCATCGACCAGCTCTTTGGTTCCCGAAAACCCACCGCGAAGGGCAACCCCGTCGCGGTCAAGAAGGCCGTGGATGACAGTAACTGGATGTGGCTTTCCTACTACAAGATCCCCAACGGCGTGCATGTCTATGGTCGGAGGCATGGCCCCTTTGGTCCGGAAAACTATCCCGCGGAGTTGCGCAAGCTGGAGAAGATAGTGGACGTGCGCGATCAAGCCATCTGGGCCGCGGCTGCCGGCCAGACCTTTGACGTCGCGGCAGCTGATGCCAGGACCGGGGTGCTGCCGGTGATTGGCAAGGTGGACCCCAACATCAAATACTTTTCTGGCGAGGATGCCGTGAAGACCTTAGCCGTCCCGCAGGGGTATGAGATCGGGCTGTTTGCCGACGAAATCCGGTTCCCCGCTGTGGCGAATCCGGTGCAGTTGTCCTTTGACAACAAGGGCCGTCTCTGGGTCGCCACCATGCCTTCCTATCCACATTACAAGCCGGGCGATTCGCTTCCAAACGATAAATTGATCATTCTCGAAGACACCGACGGAGACGGTCGCGCGGATCAGGAAACGGTCTTTGCGGATCGCCTCCATCTGCCGATGGGTTTCGAACTATCCCACGACGGCGTCTATGTCGCGCAGGGCACTTCGCTCATGTTGCTCCAGGACACGAATGGCGACGACAAGGCGGACGTGCGCGAGATTGTGATGAGCGGCTTCGACGACCACGATACCCATCACGCCATCTCCGCCTTCTGCGCGGATCCCTCCGGGGCTATCCTGATGGGCGAAGGCACCTTCCTCCGCAGCCACATCGAGACGGCCTATGGACCGGTGCGCAGTTCCAATGGCGGATTTTTCCGGTACAACCCCGGGCGTCGGCATCTGGAAAGGACCGTCCGCCTTTCCATCCCGAATCCCTGGGGCATCGCCTTCGACCAATGGGGCCAGGATTTTTTCTCGGACACCTCTGACCCACACGTGCGCTGGATGTTGCAAGGCTCCCTGCAAGTGCCACTTGGCAGCTTCTCGCCCACACCGCCCAATTTATTATCCGTCCTCGTGCGACCGACCTCCGGTCTGGAGTTTATCTCCAGCCGCCATTTCCCCGGTGCGGTGCAGGGCGACCTGCTGATCAATAACACGATTGGTTTCCAGGGCACCAAACAGCACACCATGACCGACGAAGGCACCGGCTATGTGAGCAAGTTCCGCCAGGACCTCTTGAAGGGATCGGACCCGAACTTCCGCCCGGTGGATATGGAGTTCGCTCCCGATGGCTCTTTGTATGTGGTGGATTGGCACAATGCCCTGGTCGGCCACATGCAGCACAGCGCCCGTGATCCCAATCGCGATCGCACCCATGGACGCATCTATCGCATTACCTATCCGTCGCGACCGCTGGTGAAGCCGGCGGTCATCGCCGGTGCTTCCATCGAGAAGTTGTTGAAGAACCTCGAACTCCCCGAATACCGCACCCGCTACCGCACGCGCAGAGAATTGCGGGGCAGAACGGCTACCGAAGTATTGGCGGGGGTGAGGAAGTGGGTCGATGGTTTGAATAAGTCCGACGCCAACTATGAGCACAACCTCGTGGAAGCCATGTGGGTCACATGGGGAATCAACCAAGTGAGCGAACCCCTCGTGCGCACCCTCCTGCAGGCCAAGGACTACCGCGCCCGTGCTGCTGCCGTCCGGGCGCTACGCTACAATGGACATTTGATCGTCGGCCAAACGGAACTGCTCAAAACCGCCGCCGCCGATGAGCATGGGCGAGTACGGCTCGAAGCGATCATCGCCGCGACATGGCTGGATAACACCGCGGGTCACACTGTCCTCGATGCTGCCGCCGCCTATAAAGGCAAAGATGGCAACCCCATGGATCAGTGGATCGCCCCCGTTTACGAAACCGCCAGCGCTGTCCTCAATGGACAAAAGATCAAAGCCGAACCTCCACCTGTGTTTGCCACCCATCTCACGGGCGCCGACAACGAACAGTTCCTCCGCGGTTCACAGGTCTTCCTGCGCGATGGTCATTGCGGCACCTGTCATCAGAAAGATGGCAACGGCTTGCCCGAGGCGCAGTTTCCCCCGCTGGCAGGGAGCGAGTGGGTGCAAGGCAGCGAGGAACGTCTCATCCGCCTCACCCTGCACGGCTTGATCGGACCCATTGAGGTGAAAGGCGTCAAGTATCCCGGTGCCGTCCCCATGACCCCCTTCAAAATGCTCACCAATGAGGAGCTTGCTGATGTCCTCACCTTTGTCCGCAACGCCTTTGGCAACAAAGCCACACCCATCAGCCCGAAAACCGTCGCCAAAGTCCGCGCCGAAACCGAGGATCGAACCAGTTTCTATGAGGTCTCCGAGCTGCTGAAGTAAGGCGAAGCACGGAAAATTTCCCGCCTTTTGCTGCACCTGCCGAAACTCGTGCGCGGAGCCTTTTCAGCGGGCTTCGGGTGCGATGCCCGCGGGTCAAGTCGGGGCTGCAGGGCAGCCCGCCTGTCGATCCCCCCATTCATATCTGATAGAATGCGTCCTTTCCCGACGAAATATAGTAGGTTCTATGGTGAGCCGTAGCGATTATCCCAATGTATAAAATTTCCACGAATCTCCTCCACCTTTGCCTCGCCTTCGCTGCGCTGACAACCATCGCTCAGGCGGCAGAGCCCGCTCCGCGCGAAATGCCACCCGCGGCCAACCAAGCAATTGATTTCGCCAAGGACATCAAACCGATCCTTGAGCGCAGTTGCGTCGAGTGCCATGCCAGCGGAAAGCGCAAAGGGGGCTTCAGCATGGACCACCTGCATTCCCTGCAGGCGGGCGGCGAGACAGGTCCCGCGGTCGCCATAGGCAAGAGTGCCGAAAGCCTTATCATCAAGCGGGTGCTCAGCGGCGATCCGGATGAACTTATGCCCTCCAAAGGGGACCCGCTGAGCTTGGAAGAGGTCGGGCTCATGCGAGCATGGATTGATCAGGGTCTAAAATGGGAGAAGGGATTCACTTTCTCGAAGGTCAAGAACGCTCCGCTAGCCCCCCGTGAAATTGTAATTCCCGACGTGCCCGAGGCCAATCCCATCGACCGTTTGCTCGCCACCGACTACGCAAGGAACAAGGTGGCGCCGGGAGCGAAGGTCAGTGACGAAGGATTTGTCCGGCGGGTTTATCTGGACACCATCGGCCTATTGCCGACGGCTGCCGAGATTGAAAAATTCCGCGCCGACCAGACTCCCGAGAAACACGCGCGGCTGGTGGCCGAGCTTCTGGGCGACAATCAGAATTACGCCGAGCACTGGATCACCTTCTGGAACGATTGCCTGCGCAATAGCTATGATCGCCAGTATCATGGCGGCGGTGGGGGGCAGATTACCGAATGGTTGAAGAAAGCGCTGGCAGAAAACAAGCCCTACGATCAGTTCGTGCGGGAACTTATCAACCCAGTCAATGGCTCCGATGGTTTCATCAAGGGCGTGGCGTGGCGCGGCACGGTTAATGCCTCGCAGGTGGCCGAAATGCAGGCCGCCCAAAATGTCGCACAAGTGTTTCTGGGTCTGAATATAAAGTGCGCGTCCTGCCACGACTCGTTCATCAACGACTGGACGCTCAATCAAGCCTACTCCCTAGCTTCCATCTTCGCAGAACGGCCAATGGACATTCATCGCTGCGATAAACCGACCGGAGAGAAGGCCGCCCCGGCATTCCTTTATCCGGAACTAGGGACGGTCGATCCCGCGGCCCCGCGCCCCGAGCGGGTGAAGCGCCTCGCGGAAATCATGACCTCTCCGCAGAACGGCCGCCTCGCCCGCACGGCGGTGAACCGCTTGTGGGCCATCTTCTTCGGTCGCGGACTGGTGGAGCCGGTCGATGAAATGGACAATCCGGCATGGAATCAGGACCTGCTCGACTGGCTGGCAGTCGATTTCGTCAAGAATGGCTACAACCTGAAGCACACTATGAGCCTGATGCTCACATCGAAGGCATATCTGCGGCCCTCAGTCGCGCTGGATACCAAGGCCGATCAGTTCGTCTTCCAAGGTCCAGTCGTGAGGAGAATGTCCGGCGAACAGTTCGTTGACAGCTTGGATCAAGTGATTTTCGCCGCAAGTGAGAGTGCAGCCAATCAAGGGACACGTGGGACTGGCAGCAACCGGGCAGGCCTTCGCAATGTCGACCACCTCCTGCGGACCCTCGGCCGGACGGACCGTGACGTAGTGCTAACCCAGCGGGAGTCCGTGGCCACCACCGCGCAGTTCATCGAACTGTCCAATGGCAAGGCCGTGGCTGACCTGATGGCGCATGGCGGCAAGGCCTGGCTCGGGTCGGGCAAAGCCTCCCCGGAGATGGTCAACGCCCTGTTCGTCAGCGCTCTCGGCCGGTTGCCCTCCGAAAAAGAGAAGAATTCTGCTGCGGAGATCGTTGGTTCCCCTGCCGGTGCGCAGGGTGTCGAAGACCTCCTGTGGATGCTGTCACTGCACCCCGAATTTCAGCTGATCAACTAATGACTATACAAACGAGCCTATGAAAACTCCACTCGACCGCCGCGACTTCCTCAAATCCGCCTCCGCCGCCACCCTCGGGGCGCTGGCCGCCGGCTATCCCTCAACCACCGCTGCCGCTGCCGCGAATTTGGGGTCGCTCAAATCCAAGGCAGACACCGTGATCGTGCTCTGGCTCGCCGGTGGCATGGCCAGCACCGACACCTTCGATCCGAAACAGTATACGCCGTTTGAGAAGGGTCTCGATCCAGCAAGGGTTCTCTCTACCTTCCCCGCAGTGAATACGGCAGTGGACGGCCTCAAGTTCACGGAGGGCCTAGAGAAAATCGGGGCGGTGATGGACCGCGGGACGCTCATTAAAACCTACCGCGCCGCGGACCTTGGTTTTATTCTTCACGCCCGTCACCAGTTCCACTGGCACACCGCCTACGAACCGCCACAGTCGGTGGCCGCGCCGCACATTGGCTCTTGGATAGCCCGCACCCTCGGGCCGCTCAATCCGGACCTGCCCTCCTTCATCGATATTGGGCAGACCTTTGACGAAGGAGAGAAAGAAGCCCTCCAAGCCTTTCACACCTCAGGATTCCTCGGGAGCGAGTTCTCCCCGTTCTTCCTCGTGGAACCAGACCAAGCAGTCCAAGCAGTCCAACCGCCCGCAGGCATGACCGACGCCCGCTTTGCCAACCGCTACAAGCTCTACAAGAAGCTGTTGGCCGACAGCCCTATTATGCAGCACGGCTCCGAACACCAGCGCGAGTCCCTCCTGAGGTCCGTAGACAGCTCCCACCGTCTGCTCTCCAGCCCCAAGGCACGCCAAGCCTTCGATCTGAGCCTAGAGCCGAAAGAAAGCTACGATACCTACAAGGTCGGCGGTCGCTTCGGACTCGGCTGCCTCTTGGCGCGACGGCTCACTGAGGCCGGGGCGCGCTTCATCGAGGTCACCCACGGCTACTACCCCTTCAAGTATTTCGACACCCACGAGAACGGCCACACCCGCATGAGGGAACTCAAAGCCATGATCGACGCGCCCATCGCTCAGCTAGTACTCGACCTTGAGTCCCGCAAGCTGCTCGACCGTACCCTTATAGTTGTCGCCAGCGAATTTAGCCGCGACATGATGATGGAGGGCAAGCCTGAGAAAAAAGTCCAGGATCAGGTGCAGGTTCCGAGCAAGCTCGAAGATATGAAGCACTACGGAATGCACCGGCACTTCTCCGGAGCCGGCAGCGTCCTGCTCTTCGGCGGCGGAGTCAAAAAGGGATACGTCCACGGCGTCACCGCCGACGAGCGTCCCTGCACCACGGTGAAGGATCCGGTAACCACTGAGCAGTTGCACGCCTCCATATACCACTCACTCGGAATCCCGCACGACCATCACTACAACGTCGAGCAACGCCCCTTCTACGTCACGCCCGACGGGAAAACGAAGCCCGTACTGGAGCTGTTCGGCTAGGCGATCACTCCATCAGATGCCTCCCTATCTGAGCCCGAACAGGCAGCTCAACTCATCCTCGCAATCACTAACTACCCCGATGCTAAATCACACGATCCAGCTCCGTCCCTCCGCCACTACTGTCGTTCTCACGCTGACCGCCATCTTGACTGCACCGCTCCTGCAGGCGCAGGATCCGGCACCAAAGCGCAGCGCAAAGGCCGAAGGCGGCGAGCCGAAATTCATGGAGGGTAAGAACGGCAAGGCGATCGAGTTCAGTCCCGATGCGGCCATGATCCGCCTCCCTGCCTACTCTGAGTTGCGTCCGCTTGAAGCGACCACAGTTTGCGCGTGGGTCAAACCAACCGTGGAAACGAAGGGGAAGCAAACCGTTTTCCGCATCGAGGACGGAGGGGATCGACGCTTCATGGCCATCGGCGGTGCCAAGGGCATCTGGGGTCTTTGGTTCGGCTTAGGGATCTCTGGAACATACACCGAAATTTCCACTGATTACGATCCCAAGAAACTCATTGATGGCCAGTGGCATCATGTCGCAGGGACCTTTGACGGAAAGCATATGCGGCTGTATATCGACGGCAAGAAAGTCAGCGAGCTTGCGGCTCCGGGGAAGCTAGCCCCCGGCAAGCCGACGGTTGGGTCGATCGGTGCCTATAACGGCCGCAATGAGCCATTCAATGGTGGCATAGACGACATGCGTGTTTATACCGGGGCCCTAGCCGACGGGCAGGTGGCCGAACTTGTGGCCGGCAATAGTGAACCGGTTCCAGAGACGATCGTGGGCCATTGGAAATTGGACGGCAATCTCGACAACGAAGCCGATAAGAAGGTCTCAACCGCCAAGTGAGCCCAACGCCCGGCAGTTAGTCTCTGGAATTCCAAATCTCCTTATTCTTAATCCCATGCAACGTCTTCTCTTCCGCGGTTCCTCGATCCTTCTCTCGCTCGCAGGGTTCTTCATGTTGCCGGGGCACGCGAAGGAATTACAGCCGATCCCTGACAAGCTCGTCGTGCTCACTTTCGACGATGCGAACAAATCGGATCGTAAGTTTGTTGCGGATGTGCTGAAGAGGCATGGGTTCGGCGGGACATTTTATGTCACCGAAGGCCTGGGCTTTTTGAAGAATAAGGACCACTACACCACGTGGCAGGAGATCCGCGAACTGCACGATCTGGGTTTTGAGATCGGCAACCACACGCAGTTTCATGAAAATGTCGCCCGGGTTACGCACGAGCAGTTGACCGCTTCGCTGAAACACATCGACCAGCGGTGCATCGAACATGGCATCCCGCTGCCCACGACGTTTTGCTATCCGGGCTTCCACCACAGCCTCGGGGCGGTGCGAACGCTGGAAGGACTGCAATTCCATTTTGCGCGTCGGGGCGTCGGACCGGAATTTTCAGACGGCGGCGAAGGCGGTCGCGGGCCGGCTTACGACCCGAAAAGCGACCACCCGCTGCTGATTCCGACCACCGGCTATGCCGGACCGAAGTGGGGCTTTGACGATCTGAAATGGGCCGTCGATCAGGCGCGTGATGGCAAAATCTGCGTGCTGAATTTTCACGGTGTTCCGGCATTGGATCATCCGTGGGTGAGCACGAATCCGGGGGACTTCGAGAGGTATATGCAGTATCTCAAAGACGAAAAGTGCACGGTGATCGCGACGCGGGATTTGGCAAGGCATGTCGATCCGGCGCTGCGCCCGAAGGACCCTTACGCCCCAATCAACCGCCGCCTGGAGGGGCCTCGCGAACTGGTCGCCAAGCCGGTCGCCAACCCGCTCGGCTTGAATCTGGATGAGTATTTTCTGGGATGGCAACTTCCCGCGGCCGGAGGAAAACAAACGGCGTTCCATATTCTCGTGGCGAGCAATCGCCAGAAGCTCGACGCCAACGTCGGTGATCTGTGGGACAGCGGATGGCGGCATTCGGCGCAGAATGCGGATGTGCTCTATCGCGGTGCCTCCCTGCCCGCGAGGTCAGAAGTCTGGTGGAAGGTCCGAATCCGCACAGACATCAGCGCCACTGGTGCATTCAGCGAAGCATCATCCATCAAAATAGCGGCCCTCCCGAAACCGCCCGCGCCGCCCCAGCCCAGCGCAAGCTCCGAAGGAGGGGAGCCGAAATTCATCGAGGGGAAGATCGGCACCGCGGTTGAGTTCGGCGGCGGGGCTCCGACGATCCGCATTTCCGATTATCCCGAGTTGCGACCGACCCTTGGAACCACGATCTGCGCCTGGATCAAAACGTCAGTCACGTCAAAACAATGGCAAACTGTATTCCGCAAAGAGGAAGAAATTAACCGCCGCGTGCTGGCGATCGGAGCTGTCGGCGACGTTTGGGGGTTGTGTTTCGGGCTGGGCGTCGATGGCCGCTACCGTGAACTGGCGGCCGCCTATCCGCCCGACAAACTCGCCGATGGCCAGTGGCATCATGTGGCGGGAACCTTCGATGGAAAGCTGCTCCGGCTGTATATTGACGGAAAAATGGTCGCCGAACGTGAGGACCCTGGCCAAATCGGCCACGGGAGTTCGACGTCCTCTTTCATCGGTTCCTTTGGTGAACGCAAAGAGCCGTTCCACGGAGGCATCGATGACGTGCGCGTCTACGGCCGCGCCTTGACCGATGCCCAAGTCGCCGAACTGGCGGCCGGCGGAAAGGAAGCGGCGGCGCACGCGATCGTGGGCCATTGGAAACTCGATGGCCATCTCGACAACGAAGTCACGCACGCGCCGGGGCCCTCGCAGAATCGGATCGTCTTTCTGGGCAACACGCTGATGTATGGCATGGATCAGAACGGCTACCTAGAAACCGCCCTGACCGCCCGCTGGCCGCATCATGACCTCACGTTCCGCAACCTTGGCTGGCCGGCGGATGATGTATTTGGCACGGCCCGCTCCGAGTTCGGCTCAGACCAGAACACTCGCGGGTGGCAACCGCCCGGCGCAAAGCAGGGGTTCGGTTACACGGTCATGATGCAACAGCTCACCGACGCCCGTCCCACGAGCGTGATCGTTGGCTACGGCAGTGAAGCGGCGTTTGCCGCGAGTGAGTCTGAGTTCAAACGGTTTCAGGAAGGCTACGAGTATCTGTTGGCCGCTCTGGAAAAGAGCGGTGCCAAAATCATTCTGCTGGGGCCGCCGCGGCACGAGGCGCTCAGCCCTCCGATGCCCGATCCCGCAGAACACAATGTCCGCCTCCAGCGCGTCTCCACATGGATCGGTGAAGTCGCGAAGAAGCGCGGCCACCGCTTCGTCGAACTTTTCGACTCCCTCGTGGCCCGCAACAAGGAAGAGCGCCTCACGGATAATGGCGTTCATCTAAACCGGCTCGGTTATCAGCGGATGGCGGAAACGGTGCTCCGTCAGCTCGGCCTCCAGGAGGACGGCGCGAGTGTCGCCTTTGGAAGCGGCGGCAGAGTTCTTCAATCCAGCGGATCGCGGCTGAGCGAGGTTGAACAGACCAAGCGCGGCTTCCGATTCGACCTCACGACTGACACACTTCCCACCGCCGCCTGGACCGCTCCGGCGCGCATTGCCGCCACCGGCGACACAATGCTGAAGATCGATGCCGAAATGCGCGCCGAGACCGGCGGAGAGCAGTGGGGCAAGGGCGTGTCCATCACCTCCAGCCCGGACATCGACCAGGCCGAGGAATTACGCCAGTTGATCGAGAAGAAAAATAAATTCTACCGCTGGCGGCTGCGCCCAATTAACAAGACCTACATCTTTCTTTTCCGCCGCCACGAAATGGGGCACTTGGCCTATGAATTGGACGACCTCCAGCGGCTGGCTGAGGAGAACGAAGAGGTGATCGCCAAGCTCCGGGTCCCCCGGACGCACCGCTACAGCCTTGAGCAGAGCAGAGGCTGGAAGTCGCCGAGGGAATACCCCGACCACGAGGTTCCGAAGAACATTCCCTCGCCGAATACCGACAATGAATTGAAGGAGTTCACCGTCGCGGATGGTCTCGAAATCAATCTTTTCGCCGAGAATCCGATGATCGCCAACCCGATCAATCTTAACTGGGATACTCGCGGGCGGGCCTGGGTTTCGACCTCGACAACCTACCCCCACATCAAACCTGGACACATTCCGAACGATCGCATCGTGATCCTCGAAGATAC
Source organism: Akkermansia muciniphila (assembly GCA_945861415.1). GTDB lineage: Bacteria > Verrucomicrobiota > Verrucomicrobiia > Verrucomicrobiales > V1-33 > V1-33. The sequence continues at coordinate 22,702 of CAMAUV010000024.1, forward strand.
CAATCAGGACGGCCGCGCTGACAAGCACACGGTTTTTGCTGAAGGTCTGCTGGTGCCGCATTCAGTAATGCCGGTGCCGGGCGGAGCGTATGTATGCAGCACGACAGAGTTTCTGTTCCTGGCCGACGCTGATGGTGACGACGTGTCGGAATCGCGCCGCGTCGTGTATTCCGGCTTTGGCAATGCGGACGTCCACCACATGATCCACGGCCTGCGCTGGGCACCGTGGGGCGACCTTCACTTCACGCAGTCGATCTACATCAATAGCTTTGTGGAAACCCCATGGGGCAACCGGCGCATCAACGGCAGCGGCATCTGGCGCTTCCGCCCCGAGACCGGCCAGCTCGATCCCCTCGCGGTCGGCATGGTCAATCCATGGGGTTACGCTCTGAACCCTTGGGGGCAGGGTTTCGGCACCGACGGCGCAGGTGGCTCCGGGCCGCACTACGTTTTCCCTGGCGCCGCGTTTCCCACCGCCGTTGGAGTTCACCGGGTGCTCAAAGGGCTGGTCCCCGGCAAGCCCAAGAACACCGGCGCCGAGTTCATCTCTGGTCGGCACATGCCGGAGCGTTTGGTGGGCGGACTTCTCGGCAATGACTTCCGCGCCAACCGCACCGTGCGCTACGAACTGCAGGAAAGCGGCAGCGGCTATAAAGCAGCCGAAGTGGAGACGATCTTGGAATCGAAACACCGCTCGTTCAGGCCGGTCGATCTCAAAATGGGACCCGAGGGCGCGCTCTACGTCGTCGATTGGTACAACGCAATTATCGACCACGGTGAAGTCGATTTCCACCACCCACAGCGCGACAAGTCGCACGGACGAATCTGGCGTTTGACAGCCAAAGGCCGCCCGCTGGTCGAGCGTCCGAAGATCCACGGGGCTCCAATCCCAGATCTCCTGAACCTGCTCAAAGCGCCCGAGCAGTATACCCGCACTCAGGCGAACCGCGAACTCGCGACGCGGCCCAGCCAGGAGTTGCCGAAGCAGGTCATGGAGTGGGTCGCCGCACTCGACACCACCCACCCGGAATACGAACAACACCGCCTTGAAGCGCTCTGGGTGCTTATGGCCCACCGGGTCGAGCCACCAAGGCTTGTTGAGGACATCCTCCGCTCTCCCGACCACCACGCCCGCGCTGCCGCCGTCCGCGCCGTCTCAAACTGGCGCTCGCAGGCCGGAAATATTGATCAGCTCGCTCTGCTAACCAGGGCAGTCGAAGACGATCACCCCCAGGTCCGCTTGGAGGCCGTGAATGGTCTGCGAGGCCTCAATAGTCTTGAGGGCGTTAGTGCCGCCCTGCGGGCCCTCGATCGCGAGAACGACGACGGTTTGAAATTCGCCATCGAACTCACCGTCCGCTCTCTGCGTGACGTTTGGCTGCCCGCGCTAGAAAGCGGCAAGCCCGTCTTCGACGGCAACGCTGCGCGGCTGGACTACGCGCTGCGCGAAGTCAACGACCCCCGCGCAGTCGGCCGCCTGATCGAGATCGTAAAACGCGGCGGTCTGGAAGGCGAACAGCTCGCCAACGCCGCCCGCACCGTCGCCACCCTCGGCACTGCCGAAGACCTCGATGCGCTGCTCACGCAGCCGCCGGCGCTGCTGCCAGCAATCGCCGAAGGCGCGCGCTCCAATCCCGCCAAAGCCAGCAAGACCGAGAAACTGGTCGAATTGTTGAATGGCGACGCAACCCTCGCCTCCGCCGCCGCGGAACTCTGCGGTCGCTGGGGCGTTGCTGCAGCAGTCGAGCCGCTGGTGAAGCTGGTGCGCGAAAAGGACGTGGCCAGCGCCGCCGTGGCACTCGCCAGACTGGGTGCGATCGAGCAACTGAAAGCCATCAACACACCGACCTCGATCGCCGCTTGGGCCGCAGCGCAACCCGCCGAAGCCTTGCCAGCAGCCATCGCGAAGTTCTCCGAGCCCATCGTCGCCGCCTACCTGCAGCACGCGGAAGGCCCCGCAATCCTCGCCGGCGGATTTGCCAACGTCAAAGTACCCGAAGCGCTCGCCATCGCCGCGACGCGTCTTGCATACGCTTCCGGCCGCGACGTCGGGCCGCTCGTCGCCGCGCTGAACACCGCCGGGAGCCTGAAGTCGGTTGGCCTGCAACTCACCCCAGATGACCGCCGCACGCTCCTCGCCGACGCCGCAACCAATGGCGATGCCGCCCGCGGGCGGGATATCTACAACCGCAAGGATCTGCTCTGCGCGACCTGCCACACGATCGACAACAAGGGAGGCCAGCTCGGCCCCGACCTCTCCACCGTCGGCAGCTATATGACGCCCGAGTCCCTGCTCGAATCGCTGATCAACCCCAGCACCGCCATCAAGCAGGGCTATGAAACTGTGATGGTGACCACCAAGGACAACACCGTCGTGACCGGCTTGCTGCAGCGGAAAACCAACGACGCCCATTTGGTCCGAGATCCCGCTGGCAAGGTCGTGCCCGTCCAGAACAGCGATATCGCCAAGCTGGATACCAGCCCGGTTTCTCTGATGCCGCCCGGCCTGACCGCACCCCTTCGCCGCGACGAACTAGTCGATTTGATGCGCTATCTGACTTCGAGAGGTAAGAAAGACCAACAACTAAGGTAGCGGACTTTCGATATTCCAGTTTCTGCAATTTTCGTGCGAACACCTCCATTACTTGGAGTTTGGCTACGGGCGTAAGGGTCAGTTTCCGGCCACTAGTGTATCGTTACGCAACGATCATCACTGCGACTTTGGCGTGGCGTCAGCCGGAAGTTCACCGAGCGCATACTGGATGCCGGCGAGGTAATGTTGGACGACCACCGGTTCCCAGAACATTTCATAATTGTGGCCAAGCGAGCAGTAAAACGTTTTGCCTTTTCCATAAGTGGATAGCCATGACACGGGATACAAGCCCCTGTCCGGCTTGCCATCTTTATTACCATCGTCCTTATCCATATTGGGGCCAGTGGGGTCGAGCGCCAGCAACATTCGGCGTGCATCAGGTTGGGCTGTATCCGGGCGGAACAAATAGATTTCGTCCTGAACGGTCAGCCCTTCGCCCTTGAAGGCAACTGTCAGTGGATGCTTCGGCTCTAGGTTTTTCAATCGTACCGTGTCTTTTGAATTCCATGGGTGACCGGCAAAGGCCCCGCCCATCATATCGGTGTATTCCTTCCAGTTCTGATACGTGTCCGTGGCCGAGTGCATCCCAACCAAGCCTTTACCACTTTGAACGAAATCGACGAGGCTCTTCTTGAGGACGTCCTCCCCCGCCGCCGCGCCCTTAAAAATTTCACCGGTGGTGTTGAGCATAATGACGGCCCCAAATTTCTTTAGGCTGTCCGGCGCGAACACCTCCGGGTCTTCTGAATGTGTTACATTAAAGAGGCCGGTCTTCGTACCAAGTTGTTTCATGCATTCCAACCCCTCCGGAATGGAACCGTGACGAAAACCGGCAGTCTTTGTGAAGACCAGCACCTCATGCTTCGACTTAAACGAGGCCGGTGTGCCCTCTGGCAGCGAGGCCTTGATTTTCTCAACCTTTTCAGGTGTAACGGCAAAGGGATCCGCCCCCGGCTGGCCAATAGAGAGCGAAACGGCAGCGGCGAGGCAGGTGACAGGAAGAGCGAAGCGGAGTGATTTTATTAATTCAGTTTTGGGGGTATGTGGAAGCGGTGAGTGAAGAACGAGGGATTCATTTTGTCGAAAGCTCCGGCTGGGTCCACGGCGTTTTACGATCTTTGAATCTCTCCCGCGCGGAAGCTACTTCGGAGGGCTGGACCGCAGAGCCCGTGTTACCCCACTCGCGTCTCACGTAGGTCAAGACGGAGGCTACCCACTCGTCAGTGTTCGCGGTTCCCAACGGTGCCATCATGGCATCATATTTCTTACCGTCGAGGTCTCCAATTAGTCCATGCAGCATGATCTGGATCGACGCCTCGCGGTTCTGCTGGAGTCGTGGTGAGCCAGGAAGCGGGGCACCAAGAATTGCTGCGCCAGCTGCTGGGGCTTTCGTCCCCTCGCCATCGGGACCATGACAAGCGGTGCAGAGTTCGTTATAGATAACTTTACCTTTATCGAAGAGCACCCGATCTCCCTTGCTCAGACCCTGCTGCTCTTGGACTGCTGCCGACTCGTAAGTCGGAAGTCCCGGCCACGTGAACAGGTGCGAGATTTGGTTAAACTGCTCGCGGATTTCCGGCTCGGGGCGTTGATCGAGTGCGCTGAGACCCTCGGGCATTGTCTTAAGAATGATGAGCTTGTTTTCGTTGGCGGACACTGCGCTGTGAATTACCTGCAGCATCGGGATGGCGGCCCCGGGTTTCGTGGCTGCCACGATCGAAAAGAGGCGGGAAAGTGCCTCCACGCTGCCGCTGGAAACTACGCCGCTGATGCTGAACCGCCGCCAGCGATCCAGCCAAGCGCTCTCGTTGGCACTAAGTGGTTCTTTTTGGAATACCGGGTGACCATGGACGGTGACAAGGATTTCCACAAGACGGCTGGGAGGCGTCACGGTCTGCACGGCATGGAAAATCGTCTCATGCGTCGGATGTTTCGCAATACACTTCGCGATGAGATTACCGGCGGGCTCCGTTTCCATTTTCCCGACTGCCAGCACGATATGCGCAATCACCTGCGGGCTAGGGTCGCCGAGCATGGCGTCCATTCGGCTGTATACCTCCGCCGCGTTTTGGTCGCCGGAGATGAACGACTCCATGGTGCGAATCGCAGCCGAGCGGATCCGCTGTTCAGCGTCTTTAGTGAGCGCAAGGCAAGTCTTTAAATCGAGCTTCCCAAGTCCATCAAGGGTCCAGAGGGCGTGCAGTCGGGCGAGAGGAGTTTCGTGCTTCAACGCCATCTCCCTCAGAGCGGGGGCGACCGATTGTTCGCCACGCGTGACGAGAATGCTCTGTGCAGTATCGCGCCACCAGCCGTTGGGGTGCGCGAGGTTCTTCACGAGTTCGGATGGCGGGGCGGCGAGAAGATTCGGCTTAGGGCCGGGCTTCACGCCCTCACGCACAACGCGGTATATGCGCCCGCGACCGATGTTCTTGTCATATCCGGCCTTAAGGATTTGTTCCCGCAAGTAGGGGGTGAGGAAATTGAGTTCCTGGATGACGCCGCGATACATATCCAGAAAGTAGAGGCAACCGTCAGGACCGGTGTAGCAATTCACGGGTCGAAAGTTGCCGTCAGTCGAACTGACAAACTCGCCAATATCGTTTTCGTGCGGGTTGGTTAATTCGACGTGACCAGAGTCAGGATAATTGACCTTTGAGCGACGCACAAGACGGCCGACGGGTTCGCAGACGAAATAGTCGCCGTTGATACCGTCGCCCAGCCGGTCTCCACGAAAGAAAGCCTGCCCGCAGGCCGACGTGTAGCTAGTCAGTGTGCCCTTGTCTTTACGGACCCCGTCCGGACCGCTTTGGAGATCCGGTGTCACCATGGCAGGCCAAACGCTGTGATAGGCGTCCATGGGACGTACCGGGTCTGCCACACTACGGCCAGAACCCTTATTCCAATCGGCTCCGAGGTATCTCGGTGCCACGAACACCCCTTTCGCCGGGTTGCTGTTGCCGGAGAAAATGAGGCGCCCCTCGTCATTCTGAGCAAGGCCCCATTGGCCGATGGCTGGCCCGCGCTCTTGCCGAACCTTCTTGCCTATTACTTGGTAGCGCCGCCCATGTTGGGAGACGTGAATCCAGTTGTCGATTCCCCACAGCGGGCTGTTGGCCTTGTGCTACACGTTGCTGTCACGACGCGAAAACTGATCGGCGACGCGCTCTTTGGTGTCGGCCTTCCCGTCGCCGTCGGAGTCCCTACAATACCACAGATCCGGCGGCTCTCCTACCAGCAGTCCACCATCAATGGCCAAGACTGCGCGAGGCTCGACCAACCTCTCGAGATACAGAGATTTCTTATCCATTTTGCCATCCCAGTCGGTATCCTCAAGCAGTGAAATCCTGCCAACCGGCTCCTTCGCGCCCGTCCCGTTGATGTCCTGCATGTAGCCGCACATCTCCGCGACGAATAGGCGCCCATTGCCGTCCCAAGAGAGGGCTACCGGTTCACGAATCATCGGTTCTGACGCAACCAGTTCAATCCGAAAGCTAGGGGCAACTTTAAACCGCTCCATCGATGCTCCCGGAGACAGCGGCTGCAAGTTCGGATTTTTCTCTATGGTCCAATCAGTCGGAACGGCGAGGGCCGCGGAGCCGGCAGCAAGAAACAGCAAATGAAGAAATCGAATCATTCGCCAACACGGCTCACTTTCTGTAAATCTCGAGCAGCTCTTCGTAGGTCCACGGCGTCCCGCGATCGGCGGTGTCTTTGCGCACAGCGGCGACGTCAGCGGCGGTCATGGGTTTACCCCACTTGTGCCAGCGCTCGCCAATATAGTTGAGGACGTTGGCGACTTGTTCGTCGTTGTATGTTCCCGCCAGCGGGACCATCAGACCTTCGCCGTAGGTCACGCCATCGATAGGTCCGGTTTGCCCCTGTAGGACGATACGGGCGAGGACGCTCACTTTGCCGTCGTGCTTGAACCAGCGTGATTTCGAAAATGCAGGGGCGAGTAGTTTGTCTCCCTGCTTCACACCCTCACCGTCGGCACCGTGGCAGGAGGTGCATAGAGTTTCATAGATTTGTTTACCTTTGGTGGCGGCTTTACCGAGGACGGACGTAGCCCTCAATTTTTCCATCAGAGGGGGGATGATCGCACTCTGGCTCGTGATGAGCGCCTCCGGCTGACCCAGCCCGGCGGCATGGTTCGCGAGGACCAATTGGGTACGCACGTGGGCATCCGGGTCGGCGACGAGCGCAGTGAGCGAAGCCGCGGTTTCCTCGTCCTTGCTCATGAGCCACGGTTCGGCGAGTTGCACTGCGGCGCGGCGGACCCGCGGGTTGGCGTGTTTTGTGGCGGCGAGGATGGCCTCCTTCGTCAGCGCCTCCAGCCCCTGTAGCGCCCAGATCGCATGGATGCGGGCGTTGGCGTCGGCGTGGCTGGTAGCCATTTCCGTCAGCGCGGGCACCGCTGATTTATCGCCGCGCGAAACGATCAGCATCTGCGCGGTGTCGCGCCACCAGCCGTTAGCATGCGCGAGATGGGCCACGAGCTGCACCGGCGTCTCGTCCAGCATGCGCGGCTGCTGGCCGGGCTTTTTATCCTCGGGCACGAGGCGGAAAATGCGGCCGTGGCGCACGACCTTTATCATCCCCCACTTCTTCACACGATGATAGCGGTCGACCCAAGGTTTGTTTCCGCCCTCCGTTGGGAACCAAGCTTTTTCCTGGATGATGCCGCGATACAAATCGGAAAATACGAGCGTGCCGTCGGGCGCGGTCTCGCTCCATACGGGCCGGAAGTATGCGTGAGTGCTGCGGATGAACTCGTTTTGGGGAAACGAGTTGTGCGCCACGCCGAGACCGTCTTTCCAGTCAACCGTGGTCATGCGCAGAAAGCGTCCCACCGGCTCACATGTCACCACGCGTCCGTAGTATTCCGGCATCAAATGGCTGCGCAGCACCGTCTGCCCGCAGCAGGCCGACAGATCTTTGAGGATGCGTTGTTCCTTGAAGTGGTAACCGCCCGATGAGTCATCCCACACAGGGCAAGAGGCATACGGCACTCGGTAGCTCGGTCCATGTTCCGCCACCTTAAGGATGGGATACCCGGCCGGAAGCTGGAAAGAGTGGGCTGGATTCGCCCCACCCGCCCATGAGCAAAAAAGCCGTCCGTCGTCATCCCGCGCAAGACCCCACTGGCTGATGCGTCCCACATGGTGTTTTCCGGGCACAAGCCTGCCGTCTGCGTAGCGATAACGAAAATCGTTCGTGCAAATCGTGTTGTCTAGATTCCACAACATGCCGGAATTCTGATGCTCAATGTTTCCGCCGTTTCTCCCGCCCTCGAAGATCACTTCGTGGCGATCCGAGACACCGTCTTTGTTGTCATCGAAATAGGCGTAGACCGAATTGGACTGCGTGAAATTCACCAGCACCCGGTCGTGCATCGGGAGCACCGTACGCGGAAGGATCATGTTGTCGATAAACACCGTGCGTTTGTCCATGATCCCGTCGCCGTCCGTGTCCACCAGCTTCACAATGCGGCTAACGGGATCGAGCTGCTTTGTGGCGTGTTCGTCCTGCATGTAAGTGCGCCACTCACAGACATACATCGCCCCATTTCCGTCGTAGGCAAAGCTCGCCGGCTCCTCGACCATCGGTTCGCTCGCGATGCACTCCAGTCGGTAGCCCTTCGGGATTTCCATCGTTTTGATTTGCTCTGTTGGAGTGAGGGTGGGGAAAGTCGAATCGGGATTCCACCCTTGCTCCTCCGCCAGCAGCGTGCCAGCGACGGCGATTGAAAGGACGGTGAGGGTCAGCGTTCGGTTTGGTGTCATGGCTAAGTTGGGCAATCTGAATCTATAGGAATAGAAAATGGGGCGAATTGTCTAACGGAGGCAACCCCGGATTTGTATCACCCTTGGGAGTTTTTACAGATATAAATTTTCGAAGAAATTGCAGCATCTTGGGTCCATGCGGCGACCTCGTTTGTGTGCAGCGCTGAAGACGCGCGGCCAGCGCCATTAAAGCAAAAGAGGATCGGCCGATTGCTGCCGGTTTTCGCGGCGAGGCGCTTCCTGTCGGCGCCGATCACGGCGCAGTAGACATAGAACACATCTGCCTTCACCGTAGCGTCGTCCTTAAGCACCGGGATGGTCACGCTCTATGCGGCACATCCCACCACAGGGCCACTAAGGATGACGCGACCCATGCGCGCCTGCGGCTTTACCTCGTTGCCGCCCCCATTTGTCTCGTCTTTGCTCTCCTCTCTCTTCTCCGACGCATTGGGCTCACCGCCCGGCTTCCCATTGGATTCCTCAGCGGAAGCAAGGCTCTGAAGAAGCGCGGAGAGGGCGAGTATTACAAGGAGGTGAGCCATAAAAGAAGAAATTGATTGAGTTCTAACCGCTATTTTCTTCAAAGGATTAGGGCGGCGGAAAAACACCGGGGCAACGACCAGAAGCTCACCGGGGTGCTGCCCCGCAAGATCATGAAGGATACCCTCACCCGATCCTTTCCATATCGCCGCCTGCCCAACTCGTCTCAGCCATCGATTGGCAGGATGCGCAGAGTTGTGGGGGTGCTGGATATCTTTAATCGGGGCACGGTGATCAGCCCCTGAGTGTCGAGTCGGCCGTCGCCCTGAGTCTGGCCGAAGTGCCAGCGAAAGGCAGCGCCGGGCTTTAGCTTAGACTGCTGTTGGCGTCGTATGCTGACATCGGCGCTGGCTTCCTTGGGGATTTCGAATTTTGTCTTCAGGTCCGTGGAAGTGAGCAAAAAGAGCGACATTTCCAACTCCTGTGCGGTGTCCTCCAGAGTCTTCCAGCGGAAGAAGGCATTAACCTGTCCGGCCTCCGTGCTCTGCAGGTTATCGGGCCAAGGGAGCATGGAGTTGGACGAAGAATTGGTGAAGACCGGATAGGCTTCGGTCTTTCTGACCTGCAGCCAGTCAAAGGAGTCAATCAAGTCGTTCACCTCCTTGATTTTCGCCGAGTTATTTCCGTGCCCGAACGGACCCCAGTAGAAAAAAAGCGCACATTTGCGGTCGTGCATCGCCTGCACGAAACGGTCGTGGCCGAGCGACCATTTGTCGTTCTGACCGGAGTAGTTGATGCAGATTGGCGGATCGGGCAGGACTAGGTCTGCCGGGATGGCCTTTGGTGGGAAGAAGAGGCGCTCGGAGACATGCTCGATGCCGGCAGGGACATTCGCTTTTATGGCGGCGAAGACGTCGCCGTGTCTCATGCCAATCCCGAGCACGCCACTGCCGCCCATCGAGTTGCCCGCGAGGTAGACGCGATTCGGGTCAATTTTGAAACGCTGAATCGTCCATGCCACGGTGTCCATAACGCGCTTCTCGACCGGCATGGTGTTCCCGCCGGAATTCCTTTCAATCAACCCTTTATCCCCGGGATGCATGCCGCCCCACCACCAGTCCTTCTTGTTCTTCCGGCAGTCGAGATAGAGGGCGTAGTGATCATCGGGCGCGCGGTAAATATCATGGTTACCGACGGTGCTCGTACAGTTGACCGCCGAAAACACATCGTGACCGGCGGAGTGCAGCACGACGTATAGAGGCGCGTTCTCACGGACGGTATTTGGATGCACCACGACAAAAGAATCTTCCTGCGCCGCCGCATACCCCCACTCCGGCTTAACGCCATGCTGGAAGGTCTCCATCGCGCGACCGTTGATTGTCGAGCTTTTGGATGGTTCCATCGGAGGCCACTCAGCGGCAGGCAAAGCGGTGACCCCGACCAGCAAGAGAGCGATGGTGAGCAATGGGTTCATGCTATTTCATCACCACAGGTCGCGCCCCGCACTTATTTATCCCGAAGGTCAAATTTCACTTCCTTCGCGTAAAGTTTTTTCTCGCCGCCTTCGAGGGTGACTTCTACGGTCGTCTTTACCGTAAATTGCGGGAGGGCATCAGGCAGTTGTGGAACCTCGTGGATGAGGCGGGTAGTTAGCCCTTTCTCGTGGATGGTGGTGGTCTCCACTTTTAGGGAGCGCGTGTTGAGCGGGGCGCGACTCGTGAATCGGGGACCTGAGACCGCGACACCCTTGACGGGTTTCTGGCCAAACCCCACGTCTTGGAGTTTTCCACTGTCACCAATGGTGCCATAGAAGTTCGCGCCGCCCGTGAGTTGGTACGCTCCAGTGCGGGGATGTTTCTGCGGCCCTCCCACGGACACCATCTCCTGGATGACTGCGTGGCTCTCATTGCAGTCGATGATTTCTTTGGCCCGCTCGCCCACAAGGCGCTCGATAGAAATGCCAGAGCAGCGTGAGTTGAGATCGAGCGTCTCGTCCGTCAACGCGCCCGGCTCAGCGGCCAGATTTGCGATCATTCCCAAGTGGCAGTCCTCACATCCCTCCATGGCGAGGGCATTGCCCACCCCGGTGAGTGTAACGAGTGGCACCTGGACTTTTTTGGAGTCCACGAACCAGTAACCATCGGGGACCTTGCCCGTGCTCAGCAGCATGCCGCCCTTCAGGCCGCAGTCGCCCTTTTCATTACGTCCATCGAACATCACGGGAAAGCCAGGTGTCGTCACTGTGCCAAACAAGAGCAGGCGGAAATTGTTCTTCTGGTTGTAGATCAAAAGAGCGCCGAACGGGGTGCGCGTGCCGTCCCGACTGCGAAACCCCGGGGTCACCGGCGTGAATTTGGTATCCGGCTTTTGTGAAATCTCGGCGCCCTGATCAATGATGAGCGTGACGCCATCACGTGGAACGTCGATGCGGTCGGCCACTGCATACATACCGGCCAGCACGATGGTATTACGGGCATTGGTCAGGCCCCACTCGATCGCGAGGTGCGGATCGGAGTTCTTGTAGAGAATCGTGTCGCTGCCCACGCGCCGCACGACTGTTTCTGCACCCTGTGGCGAGACGAGCACGGTTTCATTCTTCCATTCGTCGGGTGCGGACTGCAACGGCAGGGCGAGTGCCAGCAGGACAAGGGTGAGGGAGGCGGATGGTATGTGCATCGAAGTGAACAATCTGATTCTCGGAGAACCGCGGCTAACCGAGAAGCTAACAAACCCAGTTAGAAGCCATAAACGACAGCAGGCAATTCATTCCAGATTTATGAGAAACGGCTGAACGAGTCGATACATTTCAACCGTCTTAGTAATATTTGGCCACCATGCTAACTCTCAGCCCCCGCATTAATCTATAAATCTTCTGCTGCTCAACTCCGCGCTATTCCTTTCGCTAAGCATCTGCGCCACCGCCCAGATTCCAGCCGCCAAGATTACGCCGGGGACCCAGCATCTCTTTTCGCACGAAGCCGGAAATGTGCCGGCGGATACCTATCAATACTCGCTCTGGGTGCCACAGGACTACCTGCCGCATCATTACTCATCTTCCTCCACGGGGGAGACGGGCGGAAGCATCCCAGCGAAGGCACGAGGAATATGATGGCCGATCGCCTCACGAAGAGCAGCCGATGGTCCACTCCGGGCTACACCGGCAATATCCCCAATCAATTCTCGCACGGATACCTTCACGTCGCACCGGTCAAACCGGGCACGCATTGGGAGGCGGACAAATTCAAACGAATGCTCGACCACGTGAAGGGCACGCTGAACACCGACGCGAAACGCTTTTACGTAATCGGATACAGCATGGGCGGCCAGGGGGCGTGGCTGGTGGCGGGAGCGGATGGAGTCGAAATCGCCGGCACGATACCCATCGGAGCGTGGGGTTGCGATGAAGTGAAGCGCGGCAACACCCCGGAAACCTGTCTGACCGCAAGAACACCGGCCTGGGTCCAGCATTGCCCGTATGACGACGTCTCGAAAATCTCAGAGCAGATTTCACTCTACCAGAACCATCTCGACTGCGGCGGCTACGGGCGATTGACCATGAGCCCCGGTAAGGGACACCACGACTGGCCCGGCAGTGCGGATAACCGGCACCTCGGCCTGCGCATGGAGTGGCTGCTCGCGCAAACCTACGGCACACCAGCCAACTACTTCGTGCAGGTGGACGGCGGGATCGTCCTGCAATTTGAGAGCGGGGAGCGCGGCCATATCGGCGACAGCTCACGCCACGGTTTCTTCGAGCCCGGGAGCGTGATCCGCGTCACCGCGCCCGCAACCCGGGACGGCAAACCTTTCGTCAAATGGGCCAGCGTCACCGGCAAATTCGCCGACCCTGCGGCACGAACCGCCACTTATACCACAGCCGCCAGCGATGCTCAGCTCATGCCCATCTACGGCAGCGGCCCCGTGAAGCTAACCGTCGTCGGAGGCAACGCCAAACCTGCCGCTCCACAACCCGGTGACACCGTGACCGTCACCGCCGAAGCCGCCAGCGGCGCCAGCAGTTTTCTCTTCTGGACCACCGGGCAAGGAATCGACATCGCCCATCCCCACCAGCGGTCTGTCACCTTCATCATGCCTTCCCGGGACGTGACTTTCACTGCGAAATCGAACGTGGCTGAGTAGGGTTCGAACTGCGCTCCTTGGAGCATTCTCCTGTCCCCATTCTCCTGCCTCAGTCGTTTGGATTAGCAGCATAATGCTTGCAATAGAATGGCCAAAGCATGCCGACGGCTCTGCCCCGCCCCGCGCTCATTTCTCGCTGAGGTCAACGGTCACTTCCTTGCTGAAGAGTTTTTTCCCGCCACCCTCGCAATTGACTTCGATGGTTGTCTTCACTGCGAATTTCGGGAGGGCATCGGGCAGTTTGGGAATATCGTGGATGAGTCGGGAACTCACCGCATCCCTGATGATGGTGGTGGACCTCACATCGAGGGAACGTGTGCTGAATGACCTGCGGGTGGTGAGACGGGGACCGGAGGGGTTCCCGCGCATCATAAGTTGCCGCGGCTCACCGATGGACACGATCTCACGCACTACGACGTGGCTCTCATTGCAGTCAATGAGCTGTTCGCCTCGCTCCCCGAAAATTGTATCGATGGTCATATTGAAGCAGCGGGAGTTGAGATCGATAGTCTCGCCCGTCATCCCGCCGGGATCTCCCGCCAGACTTGCAATCAAGCCAAGGTGACAGTCCTCACATCCCTCCATGGAGATGGCCTGACCGGGTTTGACTGCAATGATCGGGATCTGGACTTTGCTGGAGTCACTCATCCATTACATATCGCTGGGTTCGTCCGTTTTCCCGAGGGCCATGATCATGCCGCCCTGAATGCCGCAGTCACCCTTTTCATTCCGTCCGTCGAACATCACGGGAAAGCCTTTTGTCTTCATCGTGCCAAACACGAGCACGCGGACGTTGTTCTTCTGATTGTAGATCCCGGTGCCGAACGGATACAACATGCCGTTGCTGCTGCGAAACCCCGGACTTGGCGATGTGAAGGTGGTCTCCGGCTTCGGTGAAATCTCGGCGCCTTGATCAATAATGTGCGTGACTCCATCCCGCGGAACATCGATGCGATCGGCCATTACATACTTGCCGGCCAGCACGATCGTATTGCGGGCAATGGCCATGCCCCACTCGATCGCAAGTTGCGGATCAGGGTTCTTGTAAAGGATCTCGTCGCTGCCGTGGCGCCGCACCACCGTCTCAGTATCCTGCCGCGAGACGAGAGCGGTTTCTTTTTCCCAGTCGTCGGGAGCGGACTGGACCGGCAGGGCGGGAGCCAGCAAAGCGAGGACGAGGGCGAGGGAGGCGGATAGTGTGTGCTTGGTGATCATGGATGCCGCTACTATGTCACTGAATGGCGGATTATGACAAGATATTGTAACCGGTCGCGTTTAAGTCCCGCGATCCTCTCCAAGCCGGCCGTTAATGCGTGGCCATGTCAGCTGTCATTCCATTAATAATGCCACCATATTACCCATGAAGCATCTTCGCCTCTCCGCCACACTTCTCCTTTCTCTCGGCAACTGCGCCAACGCCCAGGTGCCGTCCGCCAACTTGAAACTAGGGGAGCACAATCTCTACTCGCACGAGGCCGGAAATGTCCCGGCGGACACCTATCAATACTCGCTCTAGGTGCCGAAGCAGTTCCGTGAGCAGCCGGCGTATCTAAGCTGGCCGGTGGTCATCTTCCTCCACGAGGGAGAGATGAAGCTTCCCCAACAAGGCACGAGAAACATGGTCGGCGCCCGCCTCTCGCAAAACAATCCGTAGTCCGCGCCGGGCTACAGCGGCAACATTCCCAGTAGTTTCGGAAGATCAGGCAATGATCGTGCCTTCGGATACCTCCACGTCGCACCGGTCAACGAGGGCACCCATTGGGAGGCGGACAAGCTGAAGCGGTTGCTCGACCACGTGAAAACCCAGGTCCCGAACATTCAGGCGGATCGCATTTACGTCGTCGGATCCGGCATGGGCGGGCAGGGGGCGTGGCAGCTCGCAAGCGCGGGAGTCAGGATCGCCGCGATCATGCCCATCGGGGCACGAAGCTGCGATGAGGTGAAGCGCGGCAACACCCCGGAAACCAGTCTGACCGCGAAAACACGAGTCTGGGCCCATCATAACCCGTCCGACCCCAACTCGAAGTTCTCCGAGCACACTGCTCTCTGCCAGAGTCACCTCGACGGCGGTGGCTATGGGCGATTCGCCATGAGCCCTGGCACAGGGCTGGACTGGCCTGCCAACACTGACGCCAGAAATCTAGACGTGCGCATGGAGTGGCTGCTCTCGCAATCCTGCGATACGCCACCAAACTACTTCGTGCAGGTGGACGGCGGAGTCATCCTCGAATTTGCGGGCGGCGAGCGCGGCTTCATCGGCGACAACTCCCGCCGTGGCTACTTCGAGTCCGAGAGCGTAATCCGCGTCACCGCTCCCAAAACCCGGGACGGCAAACCTTTCGTCAAATGGGCCAGCGTCATCGGTAAATTCGCCGACCCTGCGGCACGGACTGCCACCTACACCACCGCCGCCGGCGACGCCCAACTCGTGCCCGTCTACGGCACCGAGCCCGTGAAACTAACCGTCATCGGAGGCACCGCCAAACCCGCCGCTCCACAACCTGGCGATACTGTGACCATCACCGCCGATGCCGCCAGCTTCCTCTTCTGGGCCACCGAGCAGGTAGTCGACATCGCCCATCCCCAGCAGCGGTCCTTTACTTTCGCCATGCCTTCCTGGGACGTGACTTTAACCGCGAAACTGAACGCGCCAAAATAGGCTCCGGGAAGCAATCTCCCCGCCAATATTGTAACTTGGCATTGCCGGTGAACAGCGCTTGAAAAGCGCCTTAATGAGGACAACTCAAAAACTCGCCGCGATTCTCCTGACGCTGCTTCTGCCCTCCGCTTCGTTCTCTCAACTGGTCCCTCCACCGCGAGTTGAACCGGTCGGGCCACCGCTCTTCGTCGTGACAGTGAAGAGCAAAGACGGTTTTATGGATAGCGACGGTAAAATCGCCATCGAGCCCGCCTTCGAAAAGGCGTATCCGTTCACTGACGGACTCGCCGCTATCCAGCAGGAGGGTCAGTGGGGGTTCATTGACACAAAAGGGCGCATCGTTATCGAGCCGCAATTTATCAGCGTGAGCCACTTTTCTGAAGGGCTGGCGACCTTCCAGCACAAGCGATACTCTGATAAACAGGGCTACATCAACAAGGCAGGCAAGGTAGTCATTGAGCCGCAGTTCGATGTTGCGGAACCATTTCGCAATGGCGTGGCCCGGGTTGGTTTTGCGACGCTCAAAGGCCGGCTGCTCGGTTTGATTGCCGATGTCGGCGTGGAGTGCGATTTCGAGTTCATTGACCGGACCGGCAAGATCGTGCCGGAACCGTCTCCGCTGCATTACGCGACCGGCGAGCCGGGAGAACTCATTCCTTTTTGGAAGAACGATCTGGCGGGCTATCTCAACGCCAAGGGAGAGGTCGTAATCGAGCCAAAATTCCATGTAGGCTCCGCTTTTTCGGAAGGATTGGCCATCGCCTGCAAAGACAAGTTGTTAGGCTTCATCGACAAGCGCGGGGAGTGGGTGATTCCTCCGCGCTTTGAATACGCCAGCGAATTTTCCGATGGGCTCGCAGGAGTATCTCTGGGCAAAGATGGCTGGGGCTTCATTGATCGCACCGGCAAAGTGGTGATTACGGGCAAGTTCGCATGGGTCTACGGGGGCTTTCGCCACGGCATCGCGCAAGTCACCTTCGACTGTAAAATCGCCTACATCAACATGAAGGGCGAGTGGGTCTGGCCACCCAGCGAATAAGCTGCGAATTGCTGGAGAGCAGCAGCGCAGCTTATTCCACCCACGGCCGTTGCGCCTTGTAAGCTTCAAGGTGCCGGGCGATTTCGGGAAGCAGCGACGCCTCGCCGGTGGCTCGCGCGAGGGCCAGGGCCTGCTGTGCTGTTTGGGCGGCGGCTTTCAAATCACCGGTCGAAGCCTGCGCGGCGGCGAGGTTGTCGAGCACGGCGGGATTCTGGCCGGCGGTGGCTTTGGCTAATTGCTGCGCCAGCGCGAGGGCTTTGTCCGGTTGGCGAAGGCTGACGTCTTTGGCGGTGGCAAGCAGCCATGCGAGATTGCTGGCGGCATCGAGGAGTTGAGGATTCAATTTCAATACCGATTCGTAGCCGGCGATGGCTTCCGCGGTCGCGCCGGTGAACTGGCAGGCCACCGCCCGATTAAAGACCACCTCGGCATTCTCCGGCGCGGCGGCGAGGCTGGTAGTGAAGGCGTCGCGTGCTTTTGCGTGTTCGCCGAGTGCCTGCCAGACTTTGCCGACCTGATTCTGGAAATCGGCTGCGTCTTTGTTTAGCAGCGCAGCTCTCTGCATGTGAGCAGTGGCCTCCTTGTGTTCGCCGCTTTTCCACATGGCAGCAGACACTGCGAGGAGTGTCGCGCTGTCGTCCGGCGCAAAGGCTAGCGCCTTTTTCCAAGCGGCGAGCGCGGCGTCCCAGCGACCGGCCGATTCTTCGAGGTCGGCGATGAGCCGCCAGCCACCGGCCCCGCTGTTGGGCAGGCTTTGCTCCAGCAGTGCCCGGGCATCAACAAAGTAACCGGCATCCCGCAGCGTCTGCGCCTGACCGGCAACGGTCAGCGGGAAAAGCTTTTTCGCACTGCGCCCAGAGAAAGGAAACGCGGCTGCCTCCGGGTCGGCGGGTGTCTGCGCCGCCAAGGCAGCGTCTTTGACCAATTGCTCCACTCCAGCGCGACCGTGGTAGATGAAGGCCAGTTTGCCGTCGGTGCCAATCAAATAAGCGCTAGGTAGTGCCAGCGGGCGCTCCGGATAGAGAGCGCGGGCCTCCAGCATCGCGAGCGCGCGCACCGTGGCCTGGGAGGCGAACCCAGCGTCGAATTTCCAACCACGACCGCTCAGCCCGGCACGAACATCGCTAATGGCAGACTTCTCCGGCTCCGGCTTCGCGGTATCCACGGCCAGCGCCAAAATGCGGACGCCGCTCAACTCCGTGGCGCGCTTCACCATTTCATGCATCTCAGCCGTGCATACCGGGCACCAGCTTCCCCAAAAGAGGACCAGCAAGGGCTGCGGCTGCGCGCCTTCCAGCGATTTCACATGGCCTTGAAGGTCGAGATATTCCAGTTTCGGCACCGGCAGACGATTAGCCAGTACGGCGCGGACTTCCGGCTTTTCGGCGGGCAATGTGGCAGCTCCAGCGGCAAGGGCGAGTAGCTTTAGCTCCACCGGATGCGCAGCGGCAGCTTGGGTAAGTTTGTAGAGTCGTCCGGCATCCGGCACGGGCACAATGTCTTCGTCCACTCCCGGGGCGGGCCAGCGAATGACGAGGCGCTCAACTTTCTCCTCCGCACGGAATCCAAAGTGCAGCGTCTTTGGAGCCTGACTCAGGAATCCATCGCCCGCCTTCACACGCCGCCAGAGCGTGCGCTTGGTCCCGTCCGCGGCGGTCAGTGTGAGTTCAGCGCGGGCGCCAATGGCGTCGCGGTTGGAGGTGCGGCCTTCGAGTTGCAGCGCCAGCCATGCGTTGCCGCTGACCATGTCATTGCGCATGAATCGGACGCGCGGTGCGCTACGATTACTATACCAGAGATCGAGATCGCCGTCCCCGTCCCAGTCGACGGGAATGACGGCGCGCGAGTCATCGGCGTGATCAAGATGCACCGCGCCACTGGCGCAGGCGAACGATACCTCCTTCCCGCCGAGATTGAGGAAAACGCAGTTGCGCTCGCGACCGCTGAACGACTTCCCCTGCGCGATGAGCGCACCGAGCGTATCCCAGCTTTTCGCATAGGCGCCGTCGGCGGAGTCCGTGTTGGACTCGGGACTTTGCGCCACGACCTGGCGCCAGTAGAAGCTTCACAAGTCAGCGGCGTCGGGCTGCGTAATGTAGCCATTGGCCACCACGAGATCGTCCCAGCCGTCGTTGTTGAGGTCGGCAAAGCGGCTGCCCCACGCCCAGCGGCCCATGGTGACGCCAGATGGTTCACTCACATCGCGGAAGGTGCCGTCGCCAGTGTTCTGAAAGAGAGAGTTCCCGCGCGCGTGACGCTGGAAGGCGGCCAGCCCGCCGCTGCCCTCGCGGAAACGCCGCTGGTAGGCGACGCGATTTCCCGCGCTGCTCCACATGTTGCTTACATAGAGGTCGGGACGCCCGTCGTTGTCGGCATCGCCCCAGCTCGCGCTCATGCCGGCGCTGATGTCCTCCACGCCGGCCTCCGCGGCTACGTCTTTGAAAGTGAGGCTGTCCGCCGTGCGGTCGCAGCGGTAGAGATTGTTGCGACCGAAGTCGTTGGCCACATAGAGATCAAGGTCGCCGTCGCTGTCGTAGTCTTCCCATGCGACGGCGAAGGAGAAGCGCTGATTGTTCTCATGGAGTCCCACGGATTTCGTCACATCGCGCCAGCGCCATGAGCGGTCGTTGCGCAGGAGCATATTGCGGGAGCCGTTGTTGGCGTCGTGATAAGGCAGCGGCCGGGCGAGAAAGCGGTGCTCGACGCCGGAGGAGCGTTTGCCATAGCAGCACACGTAGAGATCAAGGTCGCCGTCGGCATCGAAGTCGGCGGCGGCGAGCGAGTAGGACATGCCTTCCGGGCTGAGCTTGCTGGCTGCGGGCTGGAACTTGCCGCTGCCGTCGTTGGCGAGAAAGAGCACGCCCCAGATCATGGCCAGAGCGAGGTCCTGATCGCCGTCGTTGTCCCAGTCACAGAAAAGCGCCGCCTGGGTTTGATCCCAGAAATCCACGCCGCTCTCCCCTGCCCTGTCGGAGAGTGTGCCGTCGGCGTTTTGGACGAGCAGGCGATTCGGCAGGCCGCCGGGCTGACAAACGTAAAGGTCCTGACGGCCGTCGCCGTTGGCGTCACCCATCGCAAATCCCTCCCAGCCGCTGGGACCGAAGACATATTGCTGCTCCATGCGTGCGACCCAGTGATCCAGGCTGTGCGCCAGATGTTCGCTGAACGCCTTGTCCCCGCCAAGCAGCGTGCCGGTGCAATCGGTGAAGGTGCGCGCCGTGTCGGTGACGGTTTCCTCAAACGACTCCACAATGACAGAGGCGAGCAGTGGATCGCCGTCTGCGCGCTTTTCCCAGCGGCAGCGCCAGTGGGCGATCTGCTGCATGGAGCGCGAGGCGCTGCGGGCGACCAGCTCGACGCGAGCGGTGGTCTCCGGCGGATCGGCGGTGACGCGGAAGATTTTGAAGTTGGTGGTGATCTCCACCGGCTGCGGCACCGCCGTGAGCAGCGGGCGCAGTTGCCCAGCAAAAGCAGCCGCATCCACCGACTGCGGCTGCGCAGAGGCGCCCGCCATGCGCTGCACGGTGAGCGGTGGCTGCGTGAGCACCGTGGTTGACTCAGGGCGGAGCGGGGTGCTCTGGAGCGCCGGGGAGAAAACGGCTGGAAGTTCTGTTTGATCTGACTGAGCAGTTTGTAGCACCAGCCACTTCCCCAGAGCCTTGAGCTGCTGCCCCGCGGCGTCATTGAGATGCTCCGTGTCCCATGCGTGGTCCTCCAGGCGGGCGGGCACTTCCTTGTGGACCATGCCGATGTCCTCCAGCGGCACCGCGGACGGGCGCGCCTGGACCGCGGGCGGCGGAGAGGGTACCGGCGCGGCGCCGGGCTCGGGCTTTTTCCCGCAGCCGGCCAAAAGAACGGCCCCTGCTGCGAACAACAGGGGCCGGACGGGAATTGGTTTATGCAGGCGGCTCACGCAGCGCACTTAGCACTCTTACCTACGGCGGCGCAAGAGTCCGAGCGCGGCAAGGCCGGCCAGCATGGCGGCAGACGGCTCTGGAACGATAGTCGCTAGCGTGATGCCGGACCAGATGGCGTTTGCATCCGTCCCCGGACCGCCAGGGAAGGGAGCACCGCCTATCTGCCCCAACGCAACATTCACCGTCGAGTCCCCGGCCAGAAAGTCATAGGAATACAAGATGCCGCGGTTGAGACTGTACGGCGGAGGGCCGCTGCCAGTATCCACCCCGAGGGAGGTGATGTTATCCACCACGAGCGTTCCCTCCACCTGGATGTCCCAGATGCGGTTTTCCGGGATGTTACCGGGAATCAGGACCTAGAGCCGGTACATCTGGCCAGGGGTGACATCCATACTGGCCGTCAGGTTTGGCTCCGGGGGAAAAACGCCCTGATTTGTCCAGCGGATGTCGTGGTAAATTTCCTCAAGCGCATTGTCGTCGGCAGTAGCACCGAATTCGGGCTTGGTCTGCCAACTGCCCAGGAGATTCGGGCCAGATGAAGAGAAGCCCACCGGCGGCAAGCTGTCCGTGGCAAAGGTCACGCCGTTGACGGTCTGGGGGCCATCGGGGCTGAAACGGACGGCATAGACGATGTTCGTGAGGTCCACACTTCCGGGGCCGGTCACGTTGTTGATGGAACCGGCATTGACGGTAGTAGCGGCCTGAGAGGTGCCGCAAACCGCAGTCAGGGCGAGGGTGAGGAGTAGGATTTTGGTCACGGTGTGAGGTTAAATCGAAAACCAACTTTCCCCTGGATGACGTTAATACGTCCGTCAATCACTTTTAGGACCAAATTCATGGTTTCAAGTTCTCCTCTCCCCGCTCCTTCCCCTATCTGGAAGTTCCGGCATCGGATTCGCCTTCTCCCAATTGGGCGAGAAGTTGACTCCGCAAACTCTCGTCCTTCACCGCACTGGCCCAGGCTTTGGCTCCATCTGGATCCACGGGCCGGACCTGGTGGAAAAACTGCTCCACGACCTCGTTGTAATAGGGAGAATCGGTGTGGGTGTTCAGCCAGTTACCGATCGTGTTGATCGTGTTCGTGGAGGCTCCCTCAATGCACTTGCGGATAAAGTCCTGACGGTTCTGCGCCAACAACTCGTTTTGAGGACCGTATTCATTGAGGAGGTCCAGGGTTCGTCCCGGATTGTAGCGGGCGGTTCGCCACGCCATTTGCGGCACCCCAGCTCCGAACAACGCCTAGGAGCTACACGGGATTGCTCTTCATGCAAAGACAGGATTTAGTAGAATCGCGGTGGCAGTATCTAATTTGAAAAGTGCGCAGGATACTCCGGCAAATTCGAGCCACAATCCCTTCAATATGAAAGTGGTCGGGGCGGCCAGATTCGAACTGACGACTTCCTGCTCCCAAAGCAGGCGCTCTACCAGGCTGAGCTACGCCCCGTTAATTGCAAGGCGCGCCTGTAGTTGCCCCGGCGCGGGATGCAAGGCGATGTTTCCAAGTTCTCAAATTTTGCTGCAATTAGAATGAACGGGCTTCTTCCGGCAGGGATGTCGTGGTCATAAATTGCCGCAGACGGAACAGGCGTAGAAGTTTGAGTCTCCAGCCAAATCGCGTATAGACATAGCCGATGTCCATACTATATAAATACATCGCCATGACTCTCCTCCCCCGCAATTTAGCTCTCTTTTCCCTGATTTTGAGCTCCCCTGCGCTCGCGCAGCAGCCTGCGCCCCGGCCAGCCTCTGAACCAAAGACAGCTTCAGCGACCGCTCCTGCGGCGCCACCAACCGTGCCTCCGGACCAGCAGAAACTGGATGTGTCGCGGCATCAGCGCCTCGCGGAAGCAGCGGCGATCGGATTGAAGTGGCAGGATCATGTCAAGGCGGGCACGCTGGAGAAAGGAACGGACCTCTGGGGGTATCAGGCCTTTGACCGGGTGACAAAGGAGCAAACGCTGGCGCGCTTTACCACGCCGCCACTGGGAAAACTGGCATACACCGCACTTCTGGAGGATCGCTGCGCCATTGATCCGGATGGACTGGCTACGGGCCAGCCAGGGACTTACATTACCCTCCGGTTTTTTTCGGAATATGAATCAGGACCGCGGAGGGAAACCCTCACGCTGCATGAACCGGTGAAAGGCGGGAGCGGGTTGAAAGTGATCGCGCTCAAACGGCAGGTGATCCCATCGGGATCTCAGGGGATGTTTGATTTTGCGGCGAACATGGGACAGGTTTGCCTCCTCAAGCTGCACGCCGCACCGAAGTGGCGTTATGAACCACTGCTGCGCGAGGCGAAAGCTCTGGCCTCGCTACTAAACATTACTCTTCCGGAGATACCGGAGCAGACTAAGGAGAATGACGAGGTTTTTGGCGAAAAACTCGTGAAGCTTATTCTTGAACAGACGCCCGAATTGATCGCCACAGTCCCCCGCCCTACCAGCGCCCCCCCGTCATTCGAAAGTGCTCTACCCGCAGCGAAGGCGATCCTGCACGCGTATGCGCTGATGTTGCTTTACACTCCCGGGGAGGAGACCGCGTCCCGGCTTGCCGTGATTGCCGCGACAGAAGCAGAAAAAGCGAAATTGCCCCGGCCATTTTATAAACCAATGGTCGAGCAGGTACACAAGAAAGCGACTCTGCCGGAAGTGCAGGAGACGGTGCTGACGATGGCCAGCGATATTTCATCACTTCTAGAGGACGCGGAGACGGCGTTTACGGTCGCTCAGGCACCGAGTGAAGTGATGGCGGCCGCGCTGAAGAACATGGAGAGCCTACCCACTTATGAAGCTCTGGCCCGGTTCACCGCCCAGGACGGCCGGAGCTCGACGATCCAAGCGGTGCTGGCCCCCGGCGTAATCGATCTCATGCTCACGGGTTTCGATCAAGCCAAACAATTTCGTAACGCTAGCAAGGATGGCTTTTTTGTCAGCACTGATGAGGGGAAAACATGGCAGCGTGAGGATAAGCAGGAGACAACCGAAGGGCTCTGCCGCAGCGTGCAAGCACCGTTGACGGGAAATGTGCACAAGAATTATCTATTTTTCTTTCGCGGTATTGAATCAGTGGAGGGTGAAGCTCTTTACCGATTCAGCACTGAAGTACCGGACGAAAAATCTCAGCCGCGCGACTACTGGATTCTACTCAGCGGCAAAGGCGCGGTGATCAGGCAGGCGCGCATGCCGATGAAGTTCGGCGACCTTGAGACAGACGCGCTGTTTCGATATACCAAACTTGGCAAGGAGGTGCAGCCGTTGAGCCCTCCTGCTGCAGCCCCAAAAACAACGCCGTCGAGACAGTAATAAAAAGAGAGGAACTCCGTGCGTATGGCCCGCTGCGCTATTCGCGGCGCTTCCACTTTACGGCCTGATCCTGCCATCGTGTGGCTGTCAAATCATCGATACGCACTATATTAACAATGCCGGCTCCGCCTTCAAAATGCAACCAGACGTTGGCCGCATGCCACTGATCATCTTTGCAGAGATCCGCTAAGCTCTGAGCGACCCGGTCCGCCAGAAGCACATAGCCAGTGAGCCGGGGAGGACCACTGCGGTGCTCCATGTCGTAGGCCTGATACTTCTCTTTGCTGTAAATTCCCTCGTAATGCTCGGATTTGCGCATCTGCACCCGCATAGCAGCCGGTGGAATGGGTCGACTGGCGCAGTAACTCTGCCAGTTCTGATCCCCATAACCGATGAAATTTTCCCAGTCGATCCGCACCCCCTCTACAGTTTCCTCCATCACGAGGGTAGTGGACGTTCCCATACTGTCTTCAATCGTGAGCGGAAGGTAATCACCTTGTGGCCCGGTGATAGGAGAACCGACAGACCATGAAACAATTTTCGGGTCGGCGCCCCGTTGCTGACCGTAGTAAGTTTCCATCTTGGCCCGTGCCTGATCCGGCGCAATGATCCAGCGCAGCCGGGAATCAACGCTTACCGCACCCGCGAAATCCTGAAAGAGTTCTTGCACTGCTTTCGTCGCCCGTTCAACGCGCTCTGTGGCACTGAGCTTCTGGACTTGCTCTTCAACCACTGAAGATGGTCTGCCGGTTTTGAGAGACTGGAAAAAAATCCAGCCAACGTAGCCCATAATAATTAGCGGGATTACGGATATTACAATGAGTCGCGGTCCGGCGCGGTCCATGGTATCGAGCCACTTGAGCGGTGAATGCAGATAAATGCTGTTCAGAACGCCAAAAAGTTTATTGGGTCGGTAGGTCAGTGAACCGCGCCCGCTGCGACCATCTCCCCCAATCCCCCCACCTCCCTGCGGTAATCTTTCGAAATCCGCAGGAGATTCGGACACCGGAAGGGCAGCCAGGGCGACTTCCGGCCGTGGCCCAAAGCGGTTAAACTTAGAGCTCCCTAGATTGACTGCGTTTTTCTTCTCAATCCGCATATTTTTCCGGGTATTCTCTGTGACCTCCTCAGCGCGAGCTGGCGCTCGATTGCGAACTTTCGGGGCTGAAACACCGTTGTTGGGAAGGGGGAGCGAGACCGGCACAGGACTCGGCCGCGACCGAAAAACGGGCTCAGCAAGTTCAAGCTCATCATCATTTTCGGTTTGCCGTTCGCCCTCCGTCCGGGTGGCCGACTTCAAGGAAACATCGCCCTCTTTTTTGGGGGTGGCCTCGCCGGCTCCGGAGCTGGCTTCATTCGAGTCGCGTGGCAAATTCATCTATGGAAAGTATAACACTATGTCGGGACTGCGCTAGGAGTAAATTATGTCGAGCGCCGTTATGCGGTCTGGCCCGGCACGGCTTCCCGGAGCGGTCTTGTCAGGCCTTGTTTGAGTTTGTCGAGCACACCATTCACAAAACGGCCGCTGTCTATGCCGCCAAAACGCTTGGCGATTTCCACGGCTTCATTTATGGCGACAATCGGTGGCACTTCCGGGCAATGGTGCATTTCGTAAACGGCGACGCGGAGGATGTTCCGGTCGGTGCCGCTGAGCCGGTCCATGCTGAAATTTTCCAGCACTGGGACGATCATACCGTCAATTTCCTCACGACGTTCGGTGACGCCGCTGTAAAGTTCCTCGGCATGCCGACGCACTGCCTTGTCTGCGCTGTGAAGCTGGAAAAAGCTCTCCACATCGTGTTCATCCTTTCCGGCAAATTCACTGCTGAAAAGTAATTGTACGGCTGTTTCCCTTCCCTCCCGGCGCTTACTCATCCTCTTCCTTTTTCGGCGTAGGGTAGGCTGTGTGGAGCTTGGTGAAGAGTTCGGCCATATTGAGCGCGGCTCGGGCAGCCTCGACACCCCGGTTCATCCGGTCTCCAAAGCAGCGCTCTCGGGCCTCCTGCTCACTGTTGACGTGCAGCACCATGTTGATGACAGGCGTAAGGTGCCGGGTCGCCATTTTCTGCAGTTCATTGGCCACGGAGTTGGTAATGATGTCCGCATGACCGGTCTCTCCCCGGATGACCACGCCCAGAGCGATGATAGCGTCCGCATTGGTGTATTGCAGGACGTATTCGGCACAGACGGGAATTTCCCACGCGCCCGGCACCCGGAAGAGCGGCACGCTGGCGCTGGGCATAATACTCAGCAGCTCATTTTTCGTCGACTCCAGCAGCCCGGCCATGCAGGCCTCGTTGTACATACTGGCTACGATAGCGAAGGTTTTGCGCGGGCCGATAAGGCGCGGGCGGCGAGGTAATGTTTGTGAAGCCATAAGGAAAAGCGGGTCAAACTATCAAACCGCGGCAGCGGCAGCGCAACAAGGTGTTTTTTAAACCCGGAGTGGAACATTCCCGCGGCCGAACCAGCTCGCGGGCCGCTCAGGCAAACACCGCAGACACCGGCTTTCCTCTATTTCCCACACTGAAAGGCCTGCCGCTGGGACTCGTAGCTTCCTTATCAATTGGGAGGCCGGCCGCCCAGCCGATGGTGGCATGGAGGTCGCCTACGGTCACCGGATCCGAAGCCACTCGCCCTCCGTCGGCATCACTGGCACCGTAGGCAATGCCACGCTTCACTCCCGCGCCGGCCAGCACAGACGTGAAGGCCAGCGGATGGTGTCCGCGGCCACTACCCTCGAACTGCGGCTTCCGGCCGAACTCCGTGGCCACGACTATCAGCGTGCTGTCCAGAAGTCCCCTTACTTCGAGATCGCTGATCAGCGCGGCAAAGGCCGTATCAAATTCCGCTCCACGATCCTCCATGCCGCCTTCGATATCCTTGTGCATGTCCCACCCGCCGCTCTCTACTTCGACGAAGCGCACACCGCCCTCCACAAGGCGGCGGGCCAGCAGGCAGCCCTGACCGAAACGGTTCTGGCCGTATTTCGTGCGCAGATCGGCGGTCTCTTTGGAAAGGTCAAAAACTTCCAGATCCTTGCCCTTCATGAGGCGGAGTGTGCTCTGGTAAAAGTCATCATAGGCGCTGACTGCCGGGGCCTTTTGATTGCTGGAAAATTTGGCATCCAGTTCACCCAACATGGCGAGGCGTTTTTCCTGTCGTGCGGCCTCCGCTGATGGCGTCGAGTTCCTCAGTCCCTCGTCTGGAGCGAGGATGGGCAGCGGACTCATAGTGGCTGGAAAGAATCCGTTTCCGCTGTTGGAGTTGCGATTTACGCACACGCTGCTGGGCAGAGTGGGATGGCTGTCCCCGAGATAATGCTGCGCCCAAGCGCCGAGGGTGGGATGTACGATGGTGCCGCGCTTTTCATAACCGGTGCGCATGAGGTAGCGTGCCGATTCGTGAACACCGACTTTGGCCGTCATGCTGCGTATGACGCAAAGCTTGTTCGCCACTTTTGCTGTGTTAGGCAAATACGAGGTGACCTGAAAATCAGCGCTCGTCTTCACTGCATCCGCAGGTCCCTTCGAACGGCCGGATTTGGGATCGAAAGTGTCGATGTGGCTCATGCCGCCTGAGAGCTGTAGCATGATGACTGCCCGGGCAGAGCCAAATCCCGGCGCGCGGCCTCCCGCTGGCACTGGCGATTTAATCTCCACAGCTTTGGCTGCGGAACCGGGAAGAAAAGGCAGGATGGTCAGCCCAAGGGAAGTGCGGGCGAGCCGCTCTGCAAATGTGCGGCGGGAGAGCTCGTCGCGGAAAAGATCGTTCATAGCTTGGATACCTGGCTGGAGGATTCTGGTAGGAAAATTACTGAATGAAAAGGAACTCTCGGGAATTGAGCAGCACCCACGCTAGATCGGCGGCGCTGAGCTCGCCGGTCATGGCGGCGGCCGCTTTTTGAGCCTCCTCAGACGATGGGGGTCTGGCGAGGAAGGCATGATAGAGGGCCACAACTGCGTCTTTTGACCCTGCTGCCTCCGCCAGCACAAAACTTGCACTGGTAGAAATCTCCTGCACCGGACCATTCATGAGCTGGAGGATTTGAGGAACGCTGCCGTCTGTGGTGCCGGTGTCGGCAACGAGGCGGTCGCTCTGACCAAAGAGTCGCAAAAAGTGGCTCTCAGGCGCCGGTTGCGGCAGTTCGCTCGCGCGGGCCAGCACCATGCCGGAGCGCTGCGCTGGGATTCTTCCCTCGTAGGCAGATTCCAAAGCGCGGACGTTCACCTTCGCATTGCCTTTATTCTTTTTTCCGCCGCCTTTACTCATCACCACACTGCTGTCGCGCACCTTTTGCAGCACCGCTTTTACCACTTCCGGTGTGATCTTTCCGTCCGGAAGGTCACCGAGACGCACCTCGTCACCGCGGCGCAGAAACGATTGATCAATCCCCGGTCCCTGAGCAAGAGTTAGAATCGAATCCCATGCTTGTTCCGCGGTCATCCGGCGCAACTGCGGCCCTGGAAATCTAAACTTTTTAAAGTCCTCGGGTTCCGGCGAGGACTGGCGCTGGTAGGCGGCCGTATTGAAAAGAATCCGCTGAAATTCCCGCAAATCAAACTTCGCCTGCCTCATGTAGGTGGTGATGTGCTGCAGTAGCTCAGGATTGCTGGCTCCTTCCGGGCTGTCGATATCGCTGACGGGTTCCTGCACGGCGATGCCGAACACTTTCTTCCACATGCGGTTGGCGATTGCGGTGGCAAAGCGCGGGTTATCCGAGTGCGTCATCCACTTTGCAAACTCATCGCGCAGTGCCGCAGCGTTGGCCGTGTTCACCTTACTGATGGAACTGGAGACATCCATACTGCTCCAGTTGATAAGTTCCGGTAGGGCAGGCTGATTTGGCCTCGCGTTATCGTATTTATAGTCCTCGGGAAAACGCAGTCTGTTCTGCGGCAGGTCCACGAGGTCGAAGGGATTGGAGCCCAACAGGCGCTGTATCTGACCTTTCTCGACACCTACGAGCCCCTTCTTCGCGATGCTGCGGATCTGTTTGAAGCGGTCCTCATGATACCCGTCGGTCGCACCAAAGAACGCAGCCATGCCGTAGAAGTCCTTCTGCGTCCACTCGGCGAAGGGGTGATCGTGACACTGGGCGCAGGAAACATCCGCGCCGAGGAAAGTGGTGAGCATGTTCGAGACCCCGTCGAGCGGCATCTGCGCGTCCCGCAACAAAAACCCCGCGGCGCCGTTTTCTGTGAGCCCACCATCAGCCGTGAGCATGTTGCGCACCATTCCGTCCCACGGCCTGTTGATGGCGATTTGGTCCTTTAACCAGTCCTCGTAGAGATAACTGCGCGCACCTTTCGAGTAATCGTCCTTCACCCGCAGCATGTCCGCGAGGTAATTGAACATGTGCATAGTGTAGCCCGTGGAATTGAGCAGGGCGTTGATGAGTTTGGCGCGGCGGTCCGGGGATCGGTCAGCGAGGAAATTCTCCGCTTCGGCCTGGGTGGGAATGCGCCCGGTTACGTCCAGATAAATGCGCCGCAGGAACTGAGCATCCGTCGTAGTGGCGTTGGGGGCCACAGCGCCGGCCTTGAGTCCGGCATTGATCACCCCGTCCAGTCTGGCCGCTGCGCGCTCAACCACCTCCTGAGCCATCGCCGGGCGCGGAAGAAGTTCCCGGCAGACCCGGGCGTATTGCTGGTCCCCCGCATTCAGCATGGTGAGCGGAAAGCGGAACGACTTCCCGGCTTTAGACTCGACTGTCAGAATACCGGATTCGAGCGCAATGAATTTTGCCTCCACGGCAGTTCCCGCAGCATTGGTCCATGTGTGCCATTCATCAGGCCGTGAGGGCATAGGAGCGCCCGGCGGAACGACTGGTGCGACCTGAGTCCCTGCGGCGCGTGCACGCTTGTTCTTCTTGTTGGCGGGAGCGGCCATGAGCGCGATTGGTGCCGCGGCCAAAGCGATGGTGAGGAGCAGAATCGAGCGTTTCATGGTGGAATCGGTTAGGGGACGGAAACAAGGACGCGGAACTCATCCGAATCTGTATCCGAATTCAGGTTAAAGAAGAGCCGGCGCCCGTCGCGGCTGATGCGGAGCATGTCACGTTCCCCTGGAATCTTTTTGGGCTTTTCGATGCCGCGCCGCGGCTTATCTCGGTAATGGACCCGGGGGTGGCCCAGTGCTTCATCTGTGGCCTGAAGCAGAGCGCTGTCAGAAATGATTCCGATGACAGGCTGGGCAAAGGCGATGCTGCCGCTAATGGTGTGAGGGCCGGGCTCTCCGCCATCAGAGGGGCGGAAGAAGAGCATGTAGCTGCGCAGTTTTTTACCCTTAGCCAGCAGGTGCGGCCCTTTGGCGACTTTAGCAACCCCTGGTCCGGGGGCAGGCAAAAGATTCACCGCAAAGGTGCCGTCGCTGATAAATCTCTGGCGCTCCGGCATCAGAAAGAGCCGGGTATCGCTGTGGTAATCGTTCCATTTGTGTTTAGGGCTCGGTACGATGAACTCCACCAGATGCGAGAGGTTATCAATGCCAAGGGTCAGAGGCCACAGGTCTTCAAAGCTGCGGGCCGGACGGCCGGGCTGGAGAACGTGAGATTTCCTAGCATGGGCGCGAATAGTGCCGCCCTGTTCAATGCGCTGCATCTGGCTGCCGCCGGGAGGCATCACATCCACCATGCCTTCCAGCACGGATACAAGGGCTTCGCCGTCAGGCGCTACATCCACACCGAAAACTGTGCCGCGATCCAGCACGGTGAGCGCATCGGTGAACACCGTAAAACCTTTCTCCGGTTCTGAAACTTGAGCGCTGAGCCGGCCCTCATGCAGCCGGATGTGGCCGGGAGCAGTGAGATCAAACCTTGCGGGTCCCGCGAGGGTGGCGATGGTCCCGTCATGGGCCATGGCGAGGCGGACTGTTCCGGAAGCGAGCGAGTATGCACCCGGGGCCAACTGACCATCCACCGGCCCATTTTCCCATTCTGCCGCTTCATCGAAAGTGACACTGGCCACAGCACCGGCCTCAACATTCCCCGGACGAAAAATCAGTGTCAACGATCCCGCCACAATGAGGGCAGCGGCCGCAGCGATAGCCCAGCGGAAGCGATAGAGGATTTTGGGCTTCGGTGCCGATTTCGGCACGGGGGCGTATGCTTCCCGGCGCAGCAGTTCGTTCAGCATGAGGGACCTCATTTGCATTTCTGCAAAAGTCCGGCGCTTCTCTTCACTGGTCATCATTTCCACCTCGAGGGCCGCAATTCCCTGTCCGGATAAAGTCCCATCCTGCCAGCGGATCACGCGCTGGAGGAAGTCTTCGGAGGATGTGTCATGGTCTTTCATGGGCTCAGTGTTCCTCTGCGGCGAGGCGTTGTTTAACGCAATCGCCAAGGATTTTGTGAATGCGCGCGAGCGCCTGGTAAATGGTATTGAGCTGGCGCCCCATGCTCTCCGCCACCGCGGCGCCAGCACGACCTTCAAAATAGCGCAGCCGTACGATTTCCTGATTATTGGGCGTCAGTCGCTCAAGGCACTTCCGCAGCGCTTCCATCGCCGGCGACCCGGTGTCATCAGCAACCGGCCAGACGGGCTCAAGGGCGGCCAGCATCTCTTCGCTGAGCCCCACCACTTTTCCGTCCCGAGACCGGAGCACATCAATGCCACAACGGCGACCAGTGAGACGCGCCCAGTTCATCAGGTGCTGAGGCGACTCGTATTCCGCGGCCCGCGCCACAGCCTTAACGCAGACATCCTGATAAATGTCCTCGGCGATATGAAAATCCCGCGTCACCGACGAAATGAAGCCCACCAGCGCGAGACGTTCGCGCAGCAGGCAGGCAGTGATTTCTTCGGCGGTCATGGTTACGCAACATACTGCGGCCAGAGTGCCGAAGACTCGACAACAAATTTTCCGCGGCCGCGTGGTTATTTGGCGGCCACGGGTATCACTTCCACATCGTCGAACTGCACGGGGAGTTCAGCATAGGGCGTAGCCCAGACCGACGCCTTCCCTTGCCCTACTGCATCTGCGGACGCGTATTTAACCGAAGGCTGCTCGGGGCGCGGCTGACCTTCGGCCCAGACCCGGCCGTCAATGGTGGCGGATTTACCGTCAGCCGAGGGCGTGAGATTGATTTCGACCCAGACCCACGTGCCGCTCTTCCAATCCAGGGGGGCGCTGGCCACTGTTTCCTCCTTCTCCACGTTGCGTACAATTTCGATGGTTTTGGAGGCCGGCATGAGCATCAATCGCGGGCCGCTCACCCCGTGGAGGCCGACTCCAAATCTGGGCTGCGTGCGGCGCTTGCCGGCGGCTTTGATTTTGGCTTTTACCCGGGCACCTCCTTTGACGGATTTCCCAAGAAGCACTCCACCGTCGATGATTGGCTGGCCGGCCAGTTCGAGCACTTTGTTTTCCCCGTCTGCGACGATGCTGAACTTTGCCTCCTGGTCTGTGGGCATGAGTTCATCTGGCACGGGGCCAGCCGCGAGTGCCTGAAAGTCAAATTTCTGTTCCGCAGGTGTGATCGCCTCTTGGGCGGTGACCAGAGTGGAAAAAGCAAGGGCTGCAAGAATGCGCGGGAGTGTCATAAAGGAGGCGATAGGAACTGTAGCCGCGGAGATTGCGGAAAAATCCAAGTAGTAGGGCCGGGCAGTCTGCGAGCGGTTTTTCTCCTGCACAGAAAGTTAGAGCCCGAAGGCTTTTTCCATCTGCTGGCGCACAGTGGTCAGGCGCTTCACATCGCCGCCGCCCACTTCCGCCGTCGTCCAGCCAGTCCAGCCGATGTCTGAGATGGCCTTGCGCACCTGATCCCAAGGGAGGTCGTCGTTTTCGCCGGTGATGTCCGCCCAGTCTTGTTTAGCGCGGCTGTAGCCCTTCAGGTCGAACTTAACTGCCCGGGGCCCAAATGCCCTAAGCCACTCGCCCGGCTGACCATACTTCCAGTGGTTCCCGATGTCGTAATACTGTCCCACCCACGGACTCTGGAAGCTGTCGATGAATCTGATAAATCGCTCCGGCGTCTGCTCCGGGGGCTTGTCATGGTCATAGTGCATCTTGTTCCAGACGTTTTCAAAAAGGATGCGCTGCCCCAGCGAGGCGGCGAGCGGGATGCTTTTTTTGATCTCAACCCGGCAGCGCTCTTCAATTTCCGGTTCCGGTCCGTCCCCGGCCTGGCCGATGACAATCAGGATGGCGCTGCCGCCAGCCGCGTGAGAAACGCGGAGACAGTGGTCCATGTTTGCGCGGGCCTTGGCGCGGGTCTCTGGATTGGGATCCGTGAGCCGGACACCCCAGTGCGTGTGATTTATCGCATTGTGGACAAACACGCCGCTTTGCTTCACGGCATCGCGCACCTGCTCTGGAGTCACCCCACCGGCTTCGTCAAAATCCACACCGTCGAATCCGGCCTCGGCAGCCATGCTGAGACGC
Source organism: Akkermansia muciniphila (assembly GCA_945861415.1). Lineage (GTDB taxonomy): Bacteria > Verrucomicrobiota > Verrucomicrobiia > Verrucomicrobiales > V1-33 > V1-33. The sequence continues at coordinate 56,002 of CAMAUV010000024.1, forward strand.
TGGGCGATGGTGAGCTTTTCCTCTCCGCGCTTGTGGGAGATCATGCCCATCTTGCACGAAAGGAGCACCGGCCGGGAAGAGCGCGGTTTAACGACTGGCTCAGGAGCACTAGAGGCTGTTGTCTCCGCGGCAGCAACATTGGCGGCAGGCAGCGAGAGAGCAGAGGCGGAAAGAAAGGAGCGTCTATTCATAGCAAATAGTAGGTGAGCATGCAGGGGCCGCAAGGCCCAAACAATTCCATAAACGAGAATTAATCACACTTCCCCGCTTACGGCCACGCGTAGGTCGCCTTGAGCGCAGCCGCCAGTTCCTTCGGGTCCGAAATAGAATTCTCCGGTTTGAAGGCGCTGCACAGGTGGACAGTCGCCTTACCCGGCTGTCCGGCTAGGGCGCTGAGGTCTGGAACTTTAGCCGTCAGGAATTTTTCGCCCTCGCCTCCGTCCATGTAGAGCAGCGGAACCCCGGGACGGAATACCTTGCGTAACTCGGCGATTAGTTCTTTGCGGCCGGGAGCGTCAGGCGCTCCGCTGATCACGATCTGGCGGGACGAGTCCCCGAGGACGTCCGCGGCACGCAAAAACCGGTAAAATGCGGTGGGCAAGAATGCGGCCTGCGAGCCAAAGCGCTCGACGACTCGGCGGCCCTTATCGCGATAGTCCGCGTTATTCAGTGAGACGCTCAGAAGGACGAGGTTGATGAGGCTGCTGGAGCCGGCGGAAATTTCGCTGGATTCGTCCATGCTCTTCATGCGGAAGAAGAGATGGGGCGTTTCAGGCCCGTCGAAGAAACCGCCATCTTCTTTGTCCCACAGGTCTTTGATCTGTCTGTCCTGCAGTTCCACCGCGGAAGTCAGCCAGCGGACTTCGCCAGTGGCTTCATAGAGGTCAATGAGCGCGCCGACGAACGTGGCATAATCTTCACTGTAGCCCGGCAGCGGGGAGGGACCGTCGAGGTAGGCATGCAGCAGGGCACCATCTTTTGAGCGAAGTTTTGTCAGGATAAAGTCCGCGGCCTTGATACCCCGGTTCACGAGGGACTCATCAGCTAGGGCGAAACCGGTGCGGGCAAAGCCGGACAAGGCAATGCCGCTCCAACTGGTGAGGACTTTATCGTCCAGCATTGGCCGGGGCCGTTTGCGGCGGACTTCGAGAAGCCTCTTCCGTCCTTCGTCGTAGAGTGCTCGGCCAGCGGCGGCACTCACACCTAGGGCCTTGCCAGCGTCCTCCGGCGTCTGACGGATGGCGAGCACGTTAGTGTTTCCAAGCCGGTTCCTCATACTGGAGTCCATGGGCAAATTCCCCCGCTCCTCGATCCCAAAGACGGCACTAAGCAAAGGGGTCTTGTCTCCGGCGGCAGTCTTAAAGTCTGCCTCACTCCATATGTAGTGGGCTCCTTCCACCATCGCCGCACTACCGTCAGTGGCTCCAGCACTGCTGCTTCCCTCCGCGCAATAGAATCCACCCTGCGGATGGGATAGTTCCGCAGAGGCATAACCCAGCGTCTCCACCGCAGCGCGGGCGCATGTTTGATCACCCAGCACCTGATAGGCCGCCACCAGTGCGCAGGCCATATAGCCCTGATCATAAATCATTTTTTCAAACTGCGGGACCATCCAGTAGACATCCGTGCTGTAGCGGTGCCATCCTCCCGCCAGATGGTCAAATATGCCGCCGCGAAGTGACTTTTCGAGCGTCTGCCGCACCATGTCCACGGCTTCTTTGTCAGCGCCGAACTGGCTACCTCTGTGCCGAACGGCGTAATTCAGCAGAAACTCCAGCGACTGGTGGGGGGCAAACCTCGGCGGGGGGCCAAAGCCACCATTGGACGGGTCGAAGGTGCTGCGGAGCTTGGCAAAGGAGTCTTTCCGCACTTCTGCGAGATACTGCTGCTGCGCTGCAACCCGAGTGGGACCGCTGAGTTTGGCGAAGAGCACAGCCGCCGGCATTCCTCTGAGACGCGCCACGAGGCCGCTGCTCTGCTCCGGAGTCATTCGTTTCCAAAGTTTCTCCAGCTTTGCCGCCGGCAGATGCGAGACCGCGTTCTGCAGCCAATCGGAACTCGCTGTTAGGATTTCATTCAACTGATCATCCTCAGACTTTCCGAGGAAAGCCTTGGCCACTTTGGAACTAACGTCGCCCTCCATCATCGGCCCCTGCCAGCGGATTCGGTAGTTGCGTTTGAACTCATTGGCATCCTTCAGCGCCACCTTCGCTTCATGAGCCGGGTCCTTTAGCCAGCGACTGGCTGTATTTTCCAGCAGCAGACCCCAGCCGGGCGAATTTCCGGTGGAGACCGGTGGAATATAGACAGCCTTCTCCATCGGCAGGCCGTCCGGCGTCAGCCACACATGGAGGGGCCATCCGCTCTGACTTCCGCTGCTTTTCCAGAATACATAGCTTAGCAGCGCGGTATTGATATCAGGGCGCTCCTCCCGATCCACCAGCACACAAACGAAGTGCTTGTTGGCAATCCGCGCCGTCTTGGCATTGGTATAGGACTCCTCCGTCATCTTTTGTGACCACGGGCAGCTTGCGTAGCCCACTGCCACTAGCACCGGTTTGTTCTCCTTCTTCGCCCTCGCGAAAGCTTCGTCCCCCCATGGATGCCACTCCATCGGGTCGTTGGCGTGGCGGCGTAGAAATGCAGACTGTTCATTCTTTAAGCGGCTGCCCATGCCACTGGCTGGCAGCGCCCCACCCTTTTCCACTCTACCCTCTTTGTCCACGATGGGGGCAATCTCGGGCTTGCCGCAGCCACTCAAAAACATGGCCGCCGCGAAGGTCGCCAAGGCGATGGGAAAGATATGTCTCATAAGAAAGAAATCGGAGCCCGGCAGGAAGTGCTGGCAAGAGAATATGTCCGCGGCCTGCCCTGAAATGCAACCCATTTGGCTGTCGCCTCACCGTCCGGCCCCGGCTTCACTCAAAAGCCAGTCGCGCCAGCGGAGGCCGTAGGATTCCACGGTATAATTCTCCAGGTAGCGGCGGCGATTCCGAGCGCCCATGAGCGCGCGCATCGAGGCATCCGTGATCAATTTCTCCAGCGCTGCCCGCATGGCGCAGGCATCCTTCGGCGGCACGATCCAGCCACCTTCGCCTTGCGTCACCGCATCCGGCACTCCCCCAACCATGGTGGCCACGATGGGCAGGCCTGCGGCCATCGCTTCCAGCACCGAGAGCGGGAAGGCCTCGTGGAAAGATGGAAAAGCAAAGACGTCGGCGTCGGCGAGCGCCTGCCACTTGTCTTCACCATAAACCGGTCCTAGATACCGGATACGCCCACTCCCGTCGTCAGTCGCGATGCTCCCGCGCACGTCCTGCTCGGTGAGCCCAAAGGCCGGCCGGCCGTGAAAGACAAACTCCACCTTGGGATGCTCCCGGCAAATCATCCGCGCAGCCTCCAGCAAAACCTGCCAGCCTTTGGCCTGCTCAAGGTTTGATAGATAGAGTATGCGCAGCAGGCCATCCTCTGCACGGGATCGCCGCGCAATAGGTGCGGGGATTCCATTGGGCAGCGCCACGGTGCGGTCAGCCGGCAACCAGCCGGGCATAAAATCGCGCAGTCCCGGCGAGCAAATCACATATCCCGCACAGCGCCGGAAAGTGACCCTCACCAGCCACCGCGCCGGAGCCGGCAGACGGTCATAGCCCATGGCCCGGTAGTCCATGTGCAGCCATGCAACTGTGCGACGGCGCAGCACGAGCGTGCTCCACCAGATGAGGATCGCATCCTTGAGGAATGGCTTGAAGTAAAAAGTGGGCGTCAGGACCGCAAGGTCCACGCCGCCGCGCCAAACATGCCGGAGCATTTGCCCCGCATAGGTGAAGATGCGCAAGGCTTTCTTCGGCGCAAACTTCCCTATGTCATCAAGCCCTGCGGCGAACTTGCTGTCCACATGCAGCACCTCCAGTTGGCAGTCCCTGAGTTGCTCCAGCAAATACTGCATGGCGAGCGCGCCGCCATGCACCGGCGGCGGCGCAGGCGCGACAAAGAGCACGCATGGTCTTCCGTTTCGCATCGTCCTTAATGCGGGCGCATCCCCTGCCCTGCCGCAAGCGCTACGTCAAAATTTCCACTTCACATCCTTCCTCCACGCGCTCAAAGAGATCAATCACATCCGCATTGGTCAGCCGCACACAACCGTGGCTCACGGGGCTGCCAATAAATTCATCTTGATTGGTTCCGTGAATGTAGATGTAGCGGTCGCGGGTATTGGCATTATGCTCCTCCAGTCCATCCAGCCAAAGGATGCGGGAAAGCACGTAGTCCTCCTCTGCCGGCCTGCCGTCCCAGAGACCCACGGGTTCCCGGCTTTTAAAAATCGTGCCTTCTCGCGCCTCGCTGCCTATCTTCTGCGCAACGGCGAACCTACCCGGCGGCGTGCAATTGCTGCCGGGCTCCGTGCCGATCCCGTTGCGGGCTGTCGAGCAGAGATACTCTTTCAGCACCCCGCCAAGGCCATCGAGCAGGCGCAGCCGCTGGTCAGGAACAGATACTTCGATTTTCATGAGATGCAGTCAGTCTTCACCTAGCGGCCTGCGGCGCAGGTTTTTTGTCACGCTCCGGTAGCGTTTTTCGCGCAGCATTTGGGCTTTGGTAGCTCGCGAGCGTTTGGCGTTCTGACGCCTTTTTCGGGCAACGGCGGCGCTTTGTCCCAGCCGCTGCTCCCGGAGCCGGGTCTCGAGTTTTTCACACAACGCCACCCGGGCAAGGTAGCGGTTTTGGGAGAGACTGCGCTCCTCCTGACACCTCACCTCCAGTCCGGTGGGCTGATGCCTCAGCCGCACGGTGGAGGAAGTTTTGTTAACCTTCTGCCCACCATGGCCGCTGCCGCGCATGAAGGATTCTTCAAGGTCATCCCGGGCGATGCCCAGTCGGCCCATGCGGACGAGAACGTCCCGGATGCTGTTACGCGATGTCATTGGAGGGTTCGGCCCGGGAGATTTTATGGACCATAAAAGCGAAACTTCAATAGTCATCGTAGCTAGGCAACATTTAAGTCAAATTTTCCCTCACGTAAATCACCCGTGGTCTGCGAAAACTGCCCTCGGCCCCCAAAGCTCCAAAGCAAGCCTCCCGCTCATCAATGAAAACACTACTGCCCATAGGGGTAATTGCGACAGCCGCAGTTATCGCACTTTTCGCTACTCCTTCCGTGCAAGGCGCACCAAAAATATCGTGCCCCCCTAGTGCAGCACTTGTCGAAAAAGCCCCGGGGCCGGATGCCAGCAAGGCAACTTCAGGAAAAATGCGTTGCACCTCCTCCATCGCATGGTCCTCCAATCGGGCGGCGCGATTCGAGCCAGAAAGGCTGCGACCAGACCATCCATGCCAGCACTACCACCGACTGCCGCCAGCCAGCCCCGGAAAGCAGCCGTCCGCAAGGTTCCTGTCGGCAGCAATTTCATTCCGTTCCCTGTGCCATCCCGGCGACCCCGTCTCGCGGAAAATGAAATTGCCGGGTGGATCCACCGCTCCGCGCTGTTCAGCTTGACGGATGCGCGCGGCAGTGCGGGTTTGCACTCACCGACCGAACTGTCGGCCGCACTTATGAAACGCGCAATCTTCTTCCTCGCCTCAGCCATCTCGGCCCATGCTCAGCTGGCCGTGAAAGCGCGGACACTTTTTCCCATGACGGGAGACCTGCAGCCGATCAAAGAGGCGGTGGTGCTTTGCGGGCCCGATGGAAAAATCCAGCGCAGCGGCCCCGCAGCAGAGGTGCCCATCCCCGAAGGATGGAAGGTCATAGAGGCGGAAGTGGCGATCCCCGGCATTATCGATGCCCGCACCACGGTGGGACTCTCAGGCGCCCTCAACTGGGACCGGCGCGATCAGGAACAACTGGAACCCTCTGCCCCGATCCAGCCGGAACTGCGCGCCATTGATGCCTTCAACGGCCGCGATCCTCTGGTGACATGGGTGCGCGAACTTGGAATCACCACCATCCACACTGGCCATGCTCCTGGCGCTCTGATCAGCGGTCAACTCATGGTTCTAAAGACGAACGTGCCCTCAGTGACCCGCACGGATGATACCCTCTCGGCCTTTTCCGCCGTAGCCGTGACCCTTGGTTCGGGAGGCTTCGGCGGCGGCGGCGCGCCCGGTACCAGAGCCAAATCAGTAGCCATGCTGCGTGCGGAACTGATCAAAGCCCAGGCCTATGTGAAGAAGCTGGGGCAGGCCGAGCCGGACAAACGCCCGGAGCGCGACCTTCGTCTCGAATCCCTAGCAGCCGTGCTCCGCAAAGAGGTCCCGTTTCTCATCACCGCCGAACGCCATCACGACATCAGTGCGGCCCTGCGGCTTCGCGAAGAATTCGGATTCCGCCTGATCCTCGATGGAGCATCGGAGGCCTATCAACTGACGGACGCGATCAAAGCTGCGGGCGTCCCGGTCCTTGTGCATCCGGTCATGGGCCGGCCCGCCGGAGAGCGGGAAAACACGACATTTACCCTGCCCGCCAAACTCCTCGCCGCAGGCATCCCCTTTGCTCTTCAGAGCGGATTCGAATCCTATGTGCCCAAGACGCGCGTGGTACTCTTTGAAGCAGGCATGGCCGCGGCTTACGGTCTCACCCGGACGCAGGCGCTGGCAGCCATCACCATTCGCCCGGCCGAAATCCTCGGACTGGAAAAACGCATCGGAAGTCTCGAGCCCGGAAAAGATGCCGACCTCGCGCTCTACAGCGGGGATCCGCTGGAGACCGTCACTCACTGCACCGGCGTCATTATTAACGGCAAAATCGCCGCCACCGGGAAACGTTGATCCATGGACGATTCCGCTACCCGCCCGCCCCGCCGCAAACGCTACTCTGGCAACAATCCCCGCCGCTTCGAGGATAAGTATAAGGAGCACCGCGGCGATGAAGACACCCTTAGCAAGGTGGAGTCCTCCGGCAAAACTCCCGCCGGTCGCCACCGTCCCATCATGGTGCCCGAGGTGCTGGAAGTGCTCGCGCTCCAAACCGGCGAAACCATCGCCGACGGCACGCTGGGCTATGGCGGGCACACCACGGAATTTCTGCGCGCCGGAGCCCACGTCATTGCCCTAGATGTGGACCCCCTTCAGCTTCCCCGCACCACGGAGCGCCTGCGCAGAGAGGGATTTGGCGAAGACGCGCTCAGCACACAACAGAGCAACTTCGCCGGACTGCCCCGCGTGCTTGTCGGGCTGGGACTCACCGACGGCGTGGACGCATTTTTTGCTGACCTCGGCGTCTCGTCCATGCAGATCGACGATCCCGCGCGCGGCTTTTCATGGAAATCCACCGGCCCGCTCGACATGCGGCTCAATCCATCCCGGGGCGTGACCGCAGAGGAACTTCTGAAAAAGACCAACCCGGCCAAGCTCCAAACCCTGCTGGAGGAAAACGCTGACGAGCCCCACGCCGCAATCCTTGCCACTGCACTCGCAGGTGTCTCACAGCCGGACACCCGCAGCCTCGCCGCGGCCATTCGCGCCGTGATGAAGCCCGTCCTGCGTCTGCGTGCGGACGCGGAAGACCAGGAGGAAAAAACCGTGCGCCGCGTTTTTCAGGCCCTGCGCATTGCCGTGAATGAAGAGTTCACTGCGCTCGATACCCTGTTGCGTGTGCTGCCACAGTGCCTGCGCCCCGGAGGCCGCGCCGCCATCCTCACCTTCCACAGCGGCGAAGACCGTCGCGTGAAAAAGGCCTTTGCTGCATGGGCCGGCGACGGCGGCTGGGAACTTTACGCAGAAGACCAGCCGCGCCGGCCCTCCGCCGCCGAACTCCACGACAACCCCCGCAGTTCCAGCGCCAAGCTCCGCTGGATCACCCGGCTGAGTGAACGCGCTTAGCAGTTGTCCGCGTTATGGATATCCAGCCTGCCCATGACCTGTCGCTCCGAGACAGGCCCAAAAACGCCCGACGAGAGCCGACACTTCCGCCTGCCCCGGGAGTCCCAAGCGCCGTTTTCAAAGCGCCGCCTAAGGCAAGCTGATTATACCCCCGCCAAAATCAACGGGCGGAAACATCCGCGGCGGACTCAATGGGTTCGAGGAAGTCCGTCGCCAGCCAGGTTTTATCGATGTCAAAACTCCGCGCTGCCAGGGGTGCGGGCGTAGGGGATGACGTCGCGAATGTTGCCTACGCCGGTGACGAACATGAGTAGACGCTCGAAGCCCATGCCATAGCCGGCGTGCGGGACGGTTCCGTATTTTCGAAGGTCCACATACCACCAGTAGTCTTCCTCTTTAACGCCATGACGCTCCATGTTGGCCTGAAGCACCTCCAGCCGTTCCTCCCGCTGGCTGCCGCCGATAAGTTCACCGATCCCCGGTATCAATAGATCCATGGCGGCCACAGTTTTACCGTCTTCGTTGAGGCGCATGTAGAAGGGTTTGATCTCCTTGGGATAATTGAAGACGGTTACGGGACACTGAAAGTGCTTTTCTGTGAGGTAGCGCTCGTGTTCGCTCTGAAGGTTGGCTCCGTATTCGACGGGATATTCGAACTGCTGGCCGCTCTGGAGCAGTATCTCGACGGCATCGGTGTAGGTCACACGCTGGAATGGGCGCTCCGCCACAAACTTGAGCCGGGCGATGAGTTCCTTGTCCACAAACTTGCTGAAAAACTCGAGGTCTTCCACGCAGTCAGTGAGCATGACTTTGACCATGTGCTTAACGTGGGCTTCGGCGAGATCCATGTCGCCGTGTAGATCGCAGAAGGCGACCTCCGGTTCGATCATCCAGAACTCTGCAGCATGGCGGGAAGTGTTGCTGTTCTCCGCGCGAAAAGTAGGACCGAAGGTGTAGACTTTCCCAAGTGCGCAGGCAAAAGTCTCGGCCTCAAGTTGCCCGCTAACGGTTAGGTAGGCGTTTTTACCGAAGAAGTCCCCCTCCGGCTTGGCTGCGGAGCCCTGCCCAAGCGTGGTGACGCGGAACATCTCCCCTGCCCCTTCGCAGTCGCTTGCGGTGATGATGGGCGTGTGGACATTCACAAACCCGCGGCTCTGAAAGAACTCATGCACGGCCATGGTCATGCGGCTGCGCGTGCGAAAGACCGCGCCGAACAAATTAGAGCGCGCACGTAGGTGGGCTATGCTGCGCAAGAACTCCAGCGTATGGCCCTTCTTTTGCAGTGGGTAACTTTCATCCGCCGACCCCACCAGAGTGAGGCTCTGCGCCTGCACTTCCCATGCCTGCCCAGCACCCTGGCTCGGAATGAGCTTACCCTCGACCCGCACGGATGCCCCTGTGGTCATTTTGGTAATGTCATCGTAGCCGGGAATGCCCGCATCCGCGACGACCTGAATGCCTTTAAGGCAGGACCCGTCGTTGAGTTCGAGGAAGGAAAAAGCTTTGGAGTCGCGCCGGGTGCGCACCCAGCCTGCAAGGAAGATGGAATCGCAGGCGGCGGTGCTGTGGAGGGCTTCTTTGACGGTGGTCATGCCTCCATGTGCAGCAAGGGAAGCAGACTGGCAAGTGAGCTCGGCGACTTGCGGGCACAAAAAAGCCCGGTGTTTCACACCGAAACACCGGGCATTATTTAGAAGGCAAGTGGCGGAGCGGACGGGGCTCGAACCCGCGACCTCTGCCGTGACAGGGCAGCGCTCTAACCAATTGAGCTACCGCTCCGTTTTATGCAAAACAGGAGAGCCACTTGCTACTGGCTACTATGCCAGAAATTAGAATGGCGGTCTGCGCTACGCAAACGCTTTTTTGGCCTTCAGGCACATTTTCCGCGACCCTAACAATTCACGTCCGACGGCGGAAGTCCTGCACTGCACCCAGCAAAACCATCACGACAAAACAGTTGCACACCTGATTTTCTAAAGTAGTGAACACTTTCTCCATCTTAGCGGATGGAAAGCGATACGGGCAGTTAGCTCAGTCGGTAGAGCAGCGGCCTTTTAAGCCGTTGGTCCAGGGTTCGAATCCCTGACTGCCTACT